>NZ_JAIQUM010000013.1 GCF_020075705.1 Metabacillus rhizolycopersici
AGTAATTGATGCTCTTTAAAATTAACGTCTCTATAGTCTGGTCGAGTCACCGTTCGATCTCGAATAAATTTCCACATTTCTTGTTGTTTCATTGCATTACTAATAGCCGTCATGATGTTAATAAATAAATCGTTATGAGATGCCTTCGCAATCCCATTATGCAATTGCTCATCTGTTTCTGGTACATATACGCCAGCCTTGGTTTCTTCCTCCATCTTTTTGATGGTCGAACGAAGATCCTCTATGTCCTCATCAGTCGCTCTTTGAGCTGCAAATTTTACAATAATAGGCTCTATATTCATCCTTGTTTCAACAATATCTTCTGGAGAAACGGCTTCTAGTATGATAGCTGCATTTTGAATTTCAGTCGCTGGTTGATTATTTTTAACATAAACCCCTTCACCCTGGCGGGAATAAATATAACCATTCAACTCTAATGCACTGAGAGCCTGTCTAATAGGAGCACGGCTTACACCAAACTGTTCACAAAGCTCTCTTTCAGCAGGGAGTTTATCGCCTATTTTGAACGAACCAGATTGAATTTCTGAAAGAATTTGGTTATAAATTTGGATATATAATTTATTACTGGAAACTGGATTAAATTTCATATGAACCACTTCTTTCAATAGTTATTTACTCATTTTTAATACGATCGATTTAAATCTAAACGTCATAATTATATCGATTTCTTTTGTTTAGAGCAACAGATAGATTCAATTAGCCGAAGAGCTGATCTTTTATGTGATATTAAACAATATGGTACGAGTAACCCTAGCTGGCATGCCGATATAGAAAAAAGGAAGTGACCCGATGCTTATTTTCATTTATTCGTGGACTAGATTGTTATGTTGATCAAATAACGCTATTTCAGCCGGAAAAGATTGTTTTACATCACTCGGCAGTTTTTAATATGTTAAAAACGCTTCTTCTTTAGAAACATTTGAGGTAAAACTAAATTCTTCATACATTAATTTGGCTGTTATCTGCTCAATATGTAAATCGGGATTTTTTCCAACTAGAAGACCGTAATTCCCATGCTTCGTTTTAATTACCTGATAAGACACACTATTTCCCCCGTGTCCAGAAACCTCAATCTTATATTTCCCGTTTCATCCTTTAAGAAAATGTGCGTAACCAATATGTTCATTTTCCATTTCGAATAACACGATATAAGAGCTTGTCTGATCTAATTGGGTCATGTCGATAACATTAAGGTTAATTTCTCCCTCAGTTCCTCTCGTTTCCCATTTTGCTAGATTTGATTGAATGGATGCTCTTTCGTCTTCAATATGATACTGATTAAAATAATAGACAGTGTATCCAATACAAATAACCACTATAAACAAAATAGAGTATATTCCTTTTTTCCTCAAATAATCTCATCCTCCGTTTTTATAAGGAAGTACCTATTTCTATATTAACATAAAGTACCATAAAACCTTGTGGGAGGTATGATAAAAATAAGCTGAGAAGTTCGACTTGATTTATTGTCTTGTCATTAATAAGTTGGCCTCTTTTGATGTTGTGCGTAACAATCGAATCTGTTAAACAATGAGTTCCTTCTTTTATTTTGAAAATTGTCAAAGATTGTCGCTATTTTCGCTAAGAATCCAGTTATAATGATAGTATAAATTGTTACATAATGGAGTTGGTAGGATGTTTACGTCATCTGTAGGAATATTACGATTTGTAGGAATAGTTGAGGGGATTTCTTATTTAGTCCTTCTCGCGATTGCGATGCCATTGAAGTATTTACTTGATTTTTCCATGGCAGTCACAATTGTTGGTGGTTTGCATGGTGTCCTATTTGTGTTATTTGCCGTCATGGTAGTGATTGTAAAGTTTAAAAAGCGATGGTCCATTTTATGGGGAATTTGGGCTTTGTTCTTATCGATTATCCCGTTTGGAACGTTTTATTTAGATAAACAATTGAAAACGAAAGAGTAAATGTAAAAAAGCTGACTTTATCATCAGCTTTTTTTACATGGGTATCTAATGATTTAAGGGCTAATGCTTTTTTTAAAGAGTCAGCTCCTTTTCCAAACTAATCATTGCTTATTTCCACTTTTGTTAAGATGTTTTGCGTTGTTTCTTCATTATAGTAATACTCGATATAGATCTGTTCATTTGTTTTTAGTTGCTCAAACAATGGAAATTGTTCTTCATTGATTTGAATAGCGATTGGCTTATGGTCGATGATTACTTCAATTGAATGTGGGTCCATCAAGCCAATATAGGTTGCCTTGATAGAGATGATATTTTGTTCCTTCGCTATAACTTCATTCGTCATTTTAGCCGAACCATCTAAATCGGAAGAAACTCCACACCCTGTTAATGAAAAAAGTACTATTGTAAATAGGAAAAAAACGATTCTCATAAGAATAGACCTCCGATCGGAATTATTTGTTCATAGTATATATATAGATAAAATATGGCTCGTATACATAGGAAAAATATGCTTGCATTTTTTCCATATCTCTGTAAAATTAGAAAATAGGATATACCTAATTATTCGAGGTAGGTGAAAAGATGTTTAATCGTGAACTCATAAAAGGGAGTACTTCCTTAATTTTGCTACAGCTTTTGAATGAAAAGGATATGTACGGATATCAATTGGTGAAGGAAATGGAAAAAAGAAGCGGCAATACGTTAGAGGTGAAAGAAGGTACGCTGTATCCGGCTCTACATAAGCTAGAGAAGATGGGGTATGTTGAAACGTATTGGCAGGAACAACAGAAAGGACCTGCTCGAAAGTATTACAAAATTAAAGAAGAAGGCAAAGTCATCTTAACCGAGAAGACAAAAGAGTGGAGTAAGTTTGTTTCAATGATGAATGGGATAATTGGGAGAGATCGTTATGATTCGATCTAAAGAGCGTTTTTTACAAGATCTTGAACAGTCGTTACCAAGTTCCGTTAACAAGACAGAGGTGATAAAGGAATATAACTTACATATTGAAGAAAAACTGTTTGATCAGCCCCATCTCAAGATTGAGGATGTGTTAGAGCAAATAGGTGACCCGGTTGAAATTGCAAAGCAATATGAGGACTCGCTCCTAATTGCCAAAGGCTTCGTAAGTAGAAACTTTGTCTTTTGTAATTTTATGTTCTTTTTCATCGGAGGCTTGCTTACCGTTTGCTACCATATATTTGAAGACTCGCTTTTTTCTGACGCGTGGGGATTGCTTGCACAAATTCCATTAACGATTGTTATCGTTTATACCATGTTTTGGATGGTGTTAGGATTTGAAATAGGCAGGGAATATGGACTGCTAGGGAAAGAGTTATTTTCGAAAACAGTGTTCATTAGCTTAATTCCCAATGTTTTACTCATGATGATGACGCTCTTTCACTTTATTCCAGTACAATGGTTTCAGCCGATTTTAACACCAGCTTTTATTATGCTTTGTGTCATCATGACATGTTTAATCTATCCGATTAGCAAATTGTTTTATTATATTGGGGTTTATCGCTCTGTGTGAATTGATGTTTATATGTATGGTTTACGAAGAAGCTGGCCCAAATTTTAGCACGTAGTAGGTGTGAGTATATTGGGAATACTTCTGTTTTTTTACACATATACATAGAATTTCTATGTATATGTGCGCTTTCCATTTGTCCGTCATTCTTTGATTGTAGATTCAACCTGTTTATTTTTTTATTAACTACATAGAATTTCTATGTAAAAAAGGAGCTTGATTTTATATGGAGGGAACTTGGAAAAACATCCTTATTTGTTTTATAGGTGGAATCCTCTTTCATTACTTATTTTATGGAAAAGGCATTGGGATTTCGTACCCGCTTTATGTGATGTATCTGTATCTAATTTTTTATATAAAGGTACCGTCAAAAGGAAAAAAGCAAACGGTATTTGATCTTTTGCTCTTTCTTTCAGCATGTTTATTAGCTGCAAGTTTTACGTTATCTAGCCATATTATTTTACTATTGTTAAACTTTGCTATTGTCCCAATTCTACTGTTTATCCATATGGTTCATTCGAGACGATGGGAAATGGAGAAGTGGAGCAATCGTTTGTTTATAAAATCGATGTTTCTGACATTTTTTGAAACGGTTCAACAATTTTTTAAGCTGCTTCATTTCGGAGAGCAAATTGGAAAAGGTGTCATGCACGAAAAAAATTACCAAATAGCGAAAAAAATCGCCATTGGCTTTGTTTTATCAATCCCATTGTTATGGACGATCCTTTATTTGCTCATGTCTTCAGATCAACAATTTAAAAGCTTATTAAATTTATTCCCGACTTGGTTGCAGCAGGCGAATATCGGTAGCATTCTTTTTCAAGCTTTTATTATAGGATTTATTACGCTGTGGCTCTTTGCTTATTTTATAACTCTAGCTAAGCCATTGGTAATGAACCAAGATCCAATCGAGTCACAAGCGGTAAAAATGGATGTCGTGATTGTAAGCACAATCCTCTCAATGCTAAATATCGTTTATTTCTTGTATACAGCCGTGCAATTTTCTTATTTCTTTTCCGGTGATCCTTCAAGTGGTTCATTAGGCTATACATATGCTGAGTATGCTAGACGCGGTTTTACGGAGCTTACCATTGTGTCATTAATCAATCTTGGTCTCTTATTCTTGTTTACACATGGTAGTCATTTTCAAAAGGTGATGCTTCCAAAAGTAATGAAACTATTATTGAGTGTACTCGTCATTTTTACGTTTGTGATGTTATCTTCAGCCTATTACAGACTTTCCTTGTATGAACAGGCATATGGCTATACGTATTCGCGCGTGTATGCTCATGCCTTTATGATTCTCTTATGTTTTATGCTTATATTAGCAATGTTCAAAGTAGTAAAGGAGAGGTTTAAGCTATTAAGAGCGATGTTCATTGTCACATTAGTAGCTTATGTGACATTAAATTATCTAAATATTGATCAACTGATTGTTAGTCAAAATATGAATCGCTATGAGGCAACAGGGAAGCTAGATGTAAACTATCTATCGACGTTATCATATGATGCGATTCCTGCATTGCTTGAGCAGGATCATGAGAAATTTCATAAGTTTCTTAAGGGAAAAGTAGTCGAAGTGAATCAAGGACCAAAAGAATGGCAATCATTCAATTTTTCGAAAGCTAAGGCTAAGCGCTTGTTAAATGAGTGGAAAGAAAGTGAATAAAGATGGAAAAATGACCTCTGATGAAGTTGATTTGATCTATTAATGGCTCGTCAAAAGAATAAGAATGAGGGGGCGAATTTCCCCCTTTATCTTCATTTGTGAAAATAATCACAAATAAGTGTTGTATCTTTCTGAACGATAACATATAATAAAACCATATTAAATGTGAAGTTCTTCACAAAAAATGTGAAATATTTCACAATAACTTCTAGGAGGAATACACAAATGAAAATTGCCGTTATTGGATGTACACATGCTGGGACTGCAGCTATTTCTAATATGATAAAACTATACCCAGATGCGAAGATAAATGTTTATGAAAAGAATGATAATATCTCATTTTTATCTTGTGGAATTGCTTTACATGTTAGTGGCATCGTCAAGGATCCAAATGGTTTATTTTACGCTACTCCTGAGGAATTAACTGAACTCGGTGTCAACATGTTCATTAAACATGAAGTAATGGATATAGATATTGAAAAGAAAACACTCGTTGCACGAAATCTTGTCACAAACGAAACAATTCAAGATACATTTGATAAATTAGTCATTACGACAGGTTCATGGCCAGTTATCCCGAAAATTGAAGGAATCGATCTGGAGAATGTGCTTCTATGTAAAAACTTTCACCATGCAGAGACGATCATTGAAAAAGCAAAGGAAGCGAAGAATATTGTTGTCGTAGGTGCAGGTTACATTGGGATCGAGCTAGTAGAGGCATTTGAAATGAGTGGCAAAAATGTTACCTTGATTGATGGAGAACAACGTGTATTGAGCAAATATTTAGATGAGGATTTTACAGATATTCTTGAAGAAGATTTTCAAAAACGCGATATCCATCTAGCATTAGGTGAAACGGTCACTCGTTTTGTTGGCACAGATAAAAAAGTAACAGCAGTTCAAACGACGAACGGAACATATGAAGCAGATCTTGTCATTTTATGCATCGGTTTTCAGCCGAATACGCAACTGTTTAAAGGCCAGATTGAAATGCTAGATAACGGAGCAATCAAAGTGGATGATTATATGAGAACGAGCAATAAGGATGTATTTGCAGCAGGTGATAGCTGTGCAATCCATTACAATCCAACTGGAGAGCATGCTTATATTCCACTTGCAACAAATGCTGTTCGAATGGGAACCTTGGTTGCTAAAAACCTAATGGAACCGACAATTAGATATATGGGAACACAAGGAACATCAGGTCTTCGACTTTTTGACCAAAATATTGCAACAACAGGCTTAACAGAAATGATGGCACTTCGTATGGGGATGAATGTGAAAAGTATCACAATATTAGAGCATGATCGCCCAGAGTTCATGCCAACCTATGAAAATATTATGCTCAAGGTTGTATATGAGGAAAACACAAAACGAATCGTCGGGGCTCAAATAATGTCTAAGGTAGATGTCACACAATCAATCAATACTCTATCTGTATGTATTCAAAATCAGATGACGACTGATGAGCTTGGCTTTGTAGATTTCTTTTTCCAACCACATTACAATAAGCCTTGGAACTTCCTAAATCAAGCTGGTTTACAAGCAATCTAATTGAATTTGCGAGGCTAACTTTACTATTTGAGTTAGCCTCTTAGTGTGTATTGCTTTAAAATTATCTGAAAAACACATACAATAAAAGCGATATCATTTTTCGGAGGTGGATGGGGATGCAGTATCGTATTGAGAAGGACACAATGGGTGAGATTCAAGTTCCAGCTGACAAGTATTGGGGAGCTCAGACACAACGTAGTAAGCAAAACTTTAAAATCGGTGGAGAGAAGATGCCGAATGAGGTGATCATTGGTTTTGCTATTTTAAAGCAAAGTGCTGCAAAAGTAAACGCTTCACTCCGCAAACTACATAATGATAAAGCACAAGCAATTGTAGAAGCGTGTGATGAAATCATTGCAGGGAAATTAACTGATCATTTTCCACTTGTAGTCTGGCAAACTGGAAGTGGAACTCAGAGCAATATGAATGTAAACGAGGTTATTGCGAGAAGAGGAAATGAATTACTAAATGAAAGCGGAATAAAGGCTACCATTCATCCGAATGATGACGTAAATATGAGCCAAAGCTCAAATGATACATTTCCAACAGCGATGCATGTTGCTGGCGTGTTAGCCGTGAAAAATAGGCTGTTACCAGCAATTGATCAGCTTTCTGCAACACTGGATGGTAAAGTGAAGCAGTTTGAGGATGTTGTCAAAATTGGACGTACTCATCTGCAGGATGCGACTCCTATAACATTAGGACAAGAGATTAGTGGCTGGACACATATGCTTCATCAAACAAAGGAAATGATTTTACAAGCTACTAGCTATATGGGGAATTTAGCGATTGGTGGGACAGCTGTTGGTACAGGGATCAATGCCCATCCGGAGTTTGGAAATCGGGTTGCGAAAGAAATCAGCGACTATACAAAGATAGATTTCCATTCGTCTGTTAATAAATTTCACGCCTTAACAAGCCATGATGAAACAGTTTATGCACATGGTGCTTTAAAGGCGTTGGCAGCAAATCTGATGAAAATTGCCAATGATGTTCGCTGGCTTGCAAGTGGACCAAGAAGCGGAATTGGCGAAATCACCATTCCAGAAAATGAACCAGGTAGTTCAATTATGCCAGGAAAAGTGAATCCTACCCAAAGTGAAGCATTAACGATGGTTGCAGCTCAAGTAATGGGAAATGATGCTACAATTGGTTTCGCTGCAAGCCAAGGTAACTTTGAATTAAACGTCTTTAAGCCAGTTATTATTTACAATTTCTTACAGTCTGTACAGCTTTTGTCGGACGCAATTATTTCTTTCAATGATAACTGTGCAGTCGGGATTGAAGCAAATATTCCGGTTATTAACCGTTATGTAAATGACTCATTAATGCTCGTTACAGCTTTAAACCCGTATATTGGGTATGAGAATGCAGCAAAGATTGCAAAGTTAGCTCATAAAGAAGGGTTAACATTAAAAGAAGCAGCCCTTCAATTGGAACTGTTAACAGAAGAACAGTTTAATCAATATGTAAAGCCCGAAGAAATGATTCATCCGAAAGCATAACGAATAACTAGTTTATAGATGCAAAAGCAGTGAGATTCTATTGATGAATCCACTGCTTTTTTTAGTTTAGGAACTTATCAATTGGTTGTCTTGTGTCTGGGGTGAGCTTTTGTTCTTGGAAGATGAACTTTAGAAGTGGATGTAGAAGTTTGCTGAATGATAGATAAATCCAAAAAATTGATAGATTTTCAATCAAAGTCGGCTTGGCCCCCTTATTTTAGACACATACTCTCATTATCTCGGCCATTTGTAGTTTTTCAATTTTTTATATTTCCTCTGCACCTATGCACTTTATAGGTGCAGAGGGAAAAAGTAGTAGGCTATAAATTAATAACCATCTCTTTTTGATTCCCTATCTCTTTAAATTTATGATTGAATTCCTTAGGAGACAGATACTTCAGGCTTCCGTGATATCTTCGATTATTATAAAAATCGATAAATTCATCAATTCGATAATATGCCTCATCAAAACATTCAAATAAGTGTTGCTGATAACACTCCCTTTCAATGATACTGTGAAAGGACTCGATATAAGCATTTAGATTAGGAGATTTAGGCGGGATTCTCTCATGATAGATTCGATGATGGTGACAAAATTCTCCAAACGCACGACTGAGAAATTGCGGCCCATTATCTGTCCTTATGATAATCCCAGATTGTTCTTCATCTATAGGAAAATGAACCTGTCTCCTTATCAAAGCCTCTTGAAGCATCCCAATAATGTCTGTAGCCTGACATGTTGAGCCATGATAATGACCTACGATATATCGATCAAACACATCAATGGCACTAGCGAGAAAAAAGAAACGTCCACTTTCTACAATTGACCCATATTTAATGTCCACTTGCCATAATTGATTGGGCTCTGTGATGGCATGTTGTTTAGCTAGTCTCTTTGGATACGGAGAGCTCCCCCTCCGTTTAGGTAAAAGAATATCTAACTTATCACATAATCGATAAACCTTTTTAGGGCTTATGATAAGGCGATGCTGAACCCTTAAATAATTCGTTAATTTCCGATATCCGTATACACTTTCCTCTCCCTCTACAGCCTCCATTAAGAACTCTTCAATTTGTTCATCAGGAACTCGTTTTCCAGATTGATTGACTGAAAAACCTGGAGTGGGGCGTCCCCTTTTAGAAGCATCAGTAGCTTTCATTTCAGTACTTTGATGGTAGTAATACAACGACCTATGCACCTCCAAAATCTCTAACGTCTTCTTTATAGAAAACCCTTCTTCTATCCAAAGTTTTGCTTCCTCTAGTTTTTCATCTATCGTTATTTCCCTTTTTTTAAAAGGTTTTTCAACATGGCAACCTCTAGCTCTTTTTCTCCCAGTAGCTTCATCGCTTGTTCATACTTGTCCATTAATTCATCTTTTGTAGGATTTTCAGACAAGGTGGTCGTCTCTGTATCCTCCATTTGATCACGGATCTCATCTCCATACTCATTCATCCAAGCTCTTAAAGTACCTCGTGCTATACCTGCCTTACGCGCGATAGAAGAGTAGTTGCCTGTTTCTAGGGCCATACGAACGTATTTCTTTTTTACATCTTCTATAGCTTCTACTTTTTTTCTTGTCATCTAATTTGTCCCCCCTCCCACGTAAAACAACTTAGTTTTATTGTACTTTTTTAACTGAGTTGGTGTCCAAATGATTAAGGGGGCTAAAAAGAAGTCGATAGATTATCATCTGATATTAAGGAAATCTCCATATTTTTAATGATTTGCTATTAACTATTTTTTAGTTCAGTCGATGAAATAAGTAGACAAAAGTGTTAACTAAAGAAAGTGGGAAAAAGATATTGAAACATCTATTTACGTTTAAAAGTATAAAAGGAAGAATAGCAGCAGGATTTATTTTAGTCATTGTATGTGTAATTGGTCTTTCTACATATAATCATTTTTCATTAAGTAAAATAAATGATAATACGAAGGAAATTGTCGATACAAGCTTTCATACTTTACTTTTTGGCGAAAAATTAGCCTTTACGATGGCTCTAGGACAGTCATCAGCCCGTGCTTATTTATTAATGGAAGATAAACAGTATAAAGAAAGCTTTGAAGCACAGTTTGAGCGCAACAAACAATTAAGAGAAGAAGCGATTAGCTTTGGTGTTTCAGATGATGCTATTGCGATCATGGATCAATCATTGCACTGGTTTGAATATGTTAATAACAGGGTGCTAACAGTGTATGATCAAGGAGATCGAGAAGGAGCTATTCTTTTACTTAAACAACAGGAGTCATTTGCTGCAGAGAATCTAGCGGCATATGAACAAAGTATTCGAAATCGAGAAAACTCAATGAGAACGGATAGCGAGACAATTATTGCACTTGGGAATTCAATTGCAACTGTATCGCTCATTACATCGGTGTTAGTGATAATTTTTGCTGTGGGATCTGCATTACTAACTTCCCGAGCGGTTATAAGACCAATAAAAGTCGTCATGTCAAGAATGGAAGAAATGGCATCGGGTGATTTAAGTCAGGAACCAATTATGACGAATTCACAAGATGAAGTGGGACAACTTGTTGAATCGACAAACAAAATGACTGAAAAGGTTCGAGAGCTATTACAACAAATTAATCACGTTTCTGAATCTGTATCAACACAAAGCGAAGAATTAACTCAATCGGCAATTGAAGTAAAAGAGGGTTCAATTCAAGTTGCAACGACAATGCAGGAAATGGCGATAGGGGCAGAAGCACAAGCAAGTCATACATCTGACTTGTCAGCAACTATGATGGAATTCACTGAGAAAATTCAAGGGCTTAATCAAAGTGGTGAACAAATTCAACAAGCATCCAATCATGTTGTCTCGTTGACTCAGACAGGTAATGATTTAATGGAAGATTCCTCAGCACAAATGGCTAAAATTGATCAAATTGTTCAAGGATCTGTCGTAAAAGTGAAAGAATTAAATGAGCAATCAAAGGAAATTTCTACTCTCGTTGAAATGATTAGGGCAATTGCAGCACAAACAAATCTTTTAGCTTTAAATGCGGCGATTGAGGCTGCACGTGCAGGAGAGCATGGTAGAGGATTCGCTGTTGTCGCTGATGAAGTGCGAAAACTGGCTGAGCAAGTTGAGGTGTCAGTTACTGAAATAACTGGTATTGTACAAAAAATTCAAACAGAGACGAATAATGTTACAGAGTCCTTAGAAACAGGCTACCATGAAGTAGAGCTAGGTACGAGTAAAATAGAAGCTTCTCGCGAAACATATCATGGTATCAATCAAGCATTGAACCAAATGGTAAATAGTATGCAACAAGTTCAAGGGACATTAACAACGATTGTAGATGACACAAAGGATATGAATGCAAAAGTCATGGAAATCGCTGCGATATCAGAGGAATCAGCAGCAGGAGTTGAACAAACATCTGCTTCATCACAGCAAACGAGCAGCTCAATGGAAGAAGTGGCAAAAAGCTCAGAGGGCTTGTCTAGACTTTCTGAACGAATGAATGATTTAGTAAAACAATTTAAGTTGTAGGACAATAAAAGGGAGAACTCTGTTTTTAGTTCTCCCTTTATGTAAAGCCTAATCAAAACGGATTAAGTGAACTTTTCATGTGGTAAAGGAACTTTTGTATAAAAAGCTACCCCATTGTCCTCATTTACGGCCCATACTTCTGAATCGTGTAAATTAGCGATTCGTTTTACAATACTTAACCCTAATCCGAACTCACCCTTATGGCCTTTATGAAAAGGTTCAAATAACCGATCTTTAATTTCCTCAGCAATTGGTGATCCATCATTCCATAAGCGTAATAATAATGTTTCATCTGTTTTAGTGATGGATACGGAAATCACCTTATTGGCATATCGTAACGAATTCTCAAAAATGTTTTCTAAAAGCTTTTCCCATTGTTCTGCATCACCTAAAATGACCGCTTCTTCTAACTGGACCTTCCAGTTAAGGGTAGGTTGTGCCCACTTAATTCGCTCGACCTCATCAATAATCAGGAGATCAAGACGGAATGTCGTTTTAACTGGCTTTCGTGTTGATAAGAAATCAAGCTTTGTTAAATAAAGAAGATCCTTGATTTTTTTCTCAAGCTTTTCTGATTCCTCTTCAATCACATCCATTGTACTTGTTAGATCTCCTTTTGGAAAAATGCCATCATTTACTGATTTGGCATAGCCGCGTATCACCATGACAGGTGTCTTTAAGTCATGGGAGATGTTTTGCAGCAACGTTTGCTGTGCCTCATCTTTTTTAACAAGGTGTTGTCGCATTTTTTCGATTGTATGACCTAACTTCCCAATCTCATCGTTTCGATCTACTTCAACTGGCTCATGCCATTCTTGTTCAGAAAAATTCTTCACATGTTTTTCAAGTTTAACAAGTGGCTTAGATAAGTATCTTGCTAACCAAATGGATGGAATCCAGCTAAAGATAAACACAATAAACATCACAATCATCAATTGGCGAAAAAGTGTATAGACAAGGTCATTGCGATACGAATCCCAAGAATAGGAGAGGAGATAGCTTTGCTCCCCATTAATCGTTAATTTTCGAATAACATAAAAAAGTGTTTGATTTTTAAGGTTGTTTTCATATCGTACAACCGCTTTCGATTGATTTGCTGCCAATTCCTGTGTGCGCTTAATAAATTCAATTGGAAGTTCATCTGAATAGTAGAAAAAAGACCTGTGAATCGGTAAGACCATATGTGAAACAGTGCGATCTCGTGGTGCTAAATCTCCGAATTCAGGTGTATTACTGCCAGGGCTTCCATATTCGGTTAGAATAAGCTGTTCATTTTCAATTGTTTTATAGATTTCCATCGTGAAGAATCCCCGTAATGTTGTCGGAAAAAGAATAACTAATAATAAAGATATGGCTAATAGAATTCCCGAGAAAACAAGCCATATTTGAAAAGCTAAGGGTTTATTTTTCATCCCTTTAACATCCTATATCCTAACCCATAAATCGTTTCTACCTTAAGATCAGGCATCTTTTTCCGTAATCGTCGCACAAGATCATCGACGACTCGATCAGTCCCAAAATAATCAGATCCCCATAAATTCGTTAAGATTTGTTCACGAGAAAATGCTTGTCCTTGATTATGGAGAAAAAGCTGTAATAAATCAAACTCCTTTGAAGTTAGATTTAAATCATTTCCATGTAAATAAGCGATTCTAACTTGTTCGTCAATATGGTAAGGCGGAAGAGCAATAAGTGTACTTGCTTCTTCAGAATATGTCCGTGACAATAGTCTTTCTGCCCTGATCACAAGCTCCCTTGGTAAAAATGGCTTCGAAATATAATCATCACTCCCAAGTTCTAACCCTAATACTCGATCAATATCGGCATCTCTTGCAGATATGAAAATGACGGGTATATCTGGTGTAGTAGCTTTAATTTCTCTAATTAATTGATAGCCATCAATATCTGGAAGCATAATATCTAAAATCCATAGATGAGGCGGTTCGTTAATGAGCGTTTTTGCTTTTTCGCCAGTTAAACAAGAAGTGACTGTCCAGCCTTCGTTTTTCAAATACATTGTCAGTAATTCGTTTAAATTTTGTTCATCTTCCACTAAATAAACCGTGTAATTCATGTGTTCACTACCTTTCCAGGCTATTATACATCGTATGTATGAGCATGATCTTCCTTTTCACAATTTCCCATAATTCTCTCATTATTATCCCAAACTCCTTTTGTATAGTTATAATATGAAAAGCGGAAGCGGCTAAGCGCTGGAGCAAATCACCAAAACAAAATCAAAAAAGTAGACTTTCATAATCATTGAAAATAGAAAGAAGGGATTCCGAAAATGAGAGGTATTATTTTTACAGGAGTTTCATTATTAGTTATTCTAATTGTAATAGGCGGATATGTTAGCACACAAGGAGCATAAGATCATTTGTTTAAATAATATTCAGGAGGCAAACAAATAATGGGATATTATGACGATTCAGAAATAAAACGAGAGAAAATAAAACCACGAAGAAATTTACTTCCACTTTTTACATCAATAGTCAGTGGGATGGTAGGTGGTGCATTAGTATTAGGAATTACAACTTTTACTGATCAACAAGATCAATTAAATCCTACTACTAACAATCGCGCTGAAACAGCGATACAAAATGAGGATTCAACCCCTGTTTCAACACAGAACTTGTCGAATAATACAAATTCAATTGCAGACATTGTTGATAGTCTATCACCAGCAATTGTCGGTATTATAAATATGCAAACACAAACAAATGGTGATATATTTAGAAACTTTTCTGAAAGTGAAAGTGAAAGTGTGAAAAGTGGGACAGGTTCAGGTGTTATTTTCAAAAAAGAAGGTGATGCAGGTTACGTGATCACGAACAACCACGTGATTGAGGGGGCAGAGTCAATCGAAGTAACTCTTTTTAACGGTGAAAAAGTTGATGCTGAACTAGTTGGTACAGATGCGCTAACCGATATTGCTGTCCTTAAAATCGATGCTAAGCATGTAACCGTTGTTGCAGATATCGGTGATTCTTCTGCCCTTCGAACAGGTGAAGAGGTTATTGCAATCGGTAATCCACTTGGAGAAGAGTTTACAAGAACAGTAACGCAAGGAATCATAAGCGGTCTTGACCGGACAATTGATGTGACAACATCTGAAGGAGACTGGGCCCTAAATGTCA
The DNA here is from genome assembly GCF_020075705.1 of Metabacillus rhizolycopersici. Next base: position 14,848 of record NZ_JAIQUM010000013.1, read on the forward strand.
TTCAAACAGATGCCGCGATTAATCCCGGTAATAGCGGTGGACCACTTATCAATATGCAAGGTGAAGTAATTGGAATTAATAGTTTAAAAATAAGTGAAAGTGGTGTGGAAGGATTAGGCTTTGCTATTCCGAGTAACGAGGTGATGCCTATTGCGGATAATTTAATGAAAAATGGAAAAGTTCAGCGACCATTTATCGGTGTAGGCCTCGTTGAAATGAGCCAAATCCCAGCATATTATTTACACGAGAATATGAAGCTCCCTGAAAATGTGAAAGAAGGAGTAATTGTTGGGAATGTTCAACAAGGCTCACCAGCTGACGAAGCTGGTTTGCAACAACAAGATGTTATTGTCTCAATGGATGAAACAGCGGTAACAAGTGCAAATGAATTGAGACATTATCTTTACACCGAAACGGAAATTGGAGAAGAAGTACAACTAACGCTCTACCGCGCAGGTAAGGAAATGACGGTCACTATTAAGCTGTCAAACCGTGATGCGACAAATGCTTAAAATATAGTGATGAAAGAATAACCGTTACTCGATTATATAGATAAGGCTGACCTAGATATAATTCAGATCTACTGTAGATTTGGATATACACATATGGTCGGCTTTTTTCTATAAAAGAGGAAACGCTCGTATATTCGTAATCACATTTGGGAATGTTTAATTCGAAGGAGTGATAACGATGAAAAGAGATAGGGACCAAATTGATACAGACAAAATTGCACCTGGAATGGATGATGATCAAGAATTAAATCAACGTGCATCAGAAGAGGAAATTTCAGAGGGGAATCGACGAAGGTTATGACTTTATCGTTTGATGAGGTTGATCCATCATAGTTTTATGGTGCGTAGTGTTCGATCATGTAGCAAATAATAAAAGGATTAAAACTTTATAGGAGTGATGATTAGTGGAGAAAAAGTCTAAGTTAGAGAGTAATCAAATTGCTGGAAAAGAATATGAAGTAGAAGATTACAAGAGTCAAGATGAGTTATCGTCTGGTTTAGCTACTACTCATGAACAAGCATCTGATGGTTATATGGAAGGGTCAATTGAGACTGAAGACTCAACCGCGAATAAGGAATAAGTAAATAGTAATTTTGAGTAATAAATTACATATCTCAGCTTCTGGTTGAACATGCCTGTTAACATTATTAATGTTTAGGTGTTCAACCTCTTTATAGTATTGGATAAGAAAATGAAACTTGTAAAAGCAATAATTATTCCATTGACAACTAACATTGCTTTTCTTATAATAAATTCGAAATTGAATAATAAAATCTTAATTAGATCGTGGATTTTTCTAGAGGTTACTCTATTTTCGCCACACAACTGTCAAAGGACAGTTGTGTGGCTTTTTTTTATATAAAAAAGAAGGGGTATTTTTGAAAAATTTGCATTATGCATTAATTGTTTTTTTAGGTGGATGCTGTTATGGAGTATTATCAACATTTGTCAAACTCGCTTACTCAGCAGGTTTTTCAGCACCAGAGGTAACAGGAGGACAATACTTTTTCGGAACAGTGCTGATTTGGATCGTTTTCCTATTTTCAAAAAAGAGGAAATTAACTTTTAAACAGATTTTCATACTGCTCTTATCCGGAATTCCGCTTGGCTTAACAGGTTTGTTTTATTATCAGTCACTGAAAACACTTGATGCTTCATTAGCAATCATTTTTTTATTTCAATTTGTCTGGATTGGTACAATTTTCGAGTGGATATTTCATAAGAAAAAGCCTTCCAAAGAAAAGCTTGTTTCTATAGCCATTCTTTTAATTGGATCAGGTTTAGCTGCAAATATCGTTTCACAAGAGGGAACCGTTCTCTCGTGGCAAGGAACAATTTGGGGATTGCTTGCTTCTCTAATGTTTACTACTTTCATTTTTCTGAGCGGTTCCGTTGAGAAAGATACTCCCCCGGTGTTAAAAAGTGCTCTTCTTTCCACCGGTGCTTTAATAGTTGTCTTTGCATTGTATCCGCCAACTTTCCTATTTGACTTTTCTGTTTTATCGGGCCTGGGGCCATATGGGCTGTTTCTTGGTTTATTTGGAGTTGCTCTTCCACCACTTTTATTTTCAATTGGAATGCCGCATGTTGGACCAGGGCTTGGCACCATATTAACTGCTTCCGAACTTCCGGTAGCTGTTACCATGTCTTCAATCGTTTTGTCGGAATATGTAAGCTGGTCTCAATGGATTGGGGTATTGCTTATATTAGGAGGAATATTAAGTGGGAATATCAAGTACAAAAAAGGGAAGGTCGATTCTGTTGCTGAGCAAAAGGAGGCCCTTTGAATAGGGTTGTTACAAACGATCTACCGTACCAAACTTGCCATCGGGCTTGTCAGCGATGATGGTGTAGAGACGTTCAATCATATCGGACAGGATACCGTACAACTTCGAAATATACCTGTCAAATAGACACAGGAAATAATAATAGTAAATAAGTAAAACTGTTGATAATAAAAGGACCACACATATTAGTCATATTTAAAATGTATGGTCTTTTTTAATATCTTATTGAACGAACGCTCCCCTTAATTCAACAATAACTCTTGATTCGCTTTTCATTGATTCAGTTTATATATTTCACGGGCCATTGATTCTAGAATATAAAGAACGGGTACTTGTGTCGTTATATTAGCGTTTTCAAACCACTCCTCAGTTACATAATATGGAATGTTTACCTCGGAGATTTTTGCAATGGTTGAGTGTTTATTGTTTGTAATACTAATAATTTTGCTTCCTTCTTGTTTAAGTTGATTAAGATGAGTGACGGTAAAATTATTTTCTCCTGAGACGGATAAAGCAATTGTTGCGCTATTATGACGGAAGTTGGCGTGAATTGGAAAGTAGGGGTCTTTAATATACATCGAGAATTTACCTAAGCTTGAGAAATATCTTGCTCCATATTCAGCGAGAATACCTGAGCTTCCTATTCCGATAAAAATGACATTATCTGCTTTGGTAATTAGACTTGCAGCCTTCTTAATCTTTTCCTCCATATCTCCTTTTAATGTTCGCTCAAAAAATTCCATTACGGAATGGTGGGGACCTTTTAAAATAGTCTTTTTATTTTCTCCTAAATGCATTTTAAGCTTTACTTTAAATTCTGAAAAACCTTCGCAATTTATTTTTCTGCAAAAACGTAAAATCGTAGCTGTTGACACATGGGTTTCATCTGCCAGTTCACGGATTCTCATATAAGCGACTTTCTCACTGTTTTGACAAATATAGTTGTATAAAGAAGTTTCTAACTCATTGAATGAAGCGATTATGTCGTGTGTAAACATTTATATTCTCCCTCTATAAGAAATCATCTATCTTAACCCCTTTAGCTTGATTTTAACACAACTACTTAATAAGATACATGCTGTTACATTTGTGTAACAAATGACTACCTTTGTTATTAAAAACTAGATGCTCTCAACTTATTTACCCTCTTACTAAATGCAGATACAATTTATTCATAAGTTCTTCTATTTTCTTTAAAAAGGAAGTTGAAAAGAGGTACTTTACATTAAAATCTTTTCGATAGGATTATTCAAACCGCAACCAACTATTTGGTTGTTAAATTATCCGGAGGTGTATAGAGTATGACAAAGGGTATTAAAATTGCAACGATTGGTGGGGGATCTAGTTATACCCCTGAATTAGTAGAAGGATTCATAAAGCGCTATCATGAATTACCAGTTAGCGAGTTATGGTTAGTCGATATTGAAGCAGGAAAAGAAAAGTTAGAAATCGTCGGAAACCTTGCGAAAAGAATGATTGAAAAAGCAGGTCTTCCAATCGAGGTTCATTTAACATTTGATAGAAGAGAAGCTTTAAAGGATGCCGATTTTGTTACGACTCAATTTCGTGTAGGATTACTAGATGCTCGTGCAAAAGATGAAAGAATTCCATTAAAATATGGTGTTCTTGGTCAGGAGACAAATGGGCCAGGTGGTTTATTTAAAGGATTACGTACAATCCCAGTTATTTTAGATATCTGTAAAGACATGGAGGAGTTATGTCCGAACGCATGGTTAATCAACTTTACGAATCCTGCTGGTATGGTAACAGAAGCCGTGCTACGCTACTCCAACATCAAAAAAGTCGTAGGATTGTGTAATGTGCCGATCGGAATGGAAATGGGGATTGCCAAATTATTAGATGTAGACCATTCTCGCATCCGTATTGATTTTGCAGGACTAAATCATATGGTTTATGGGCTAGATGTTTATGTAGATGGCGAAAGTGTAAAAGATAAAGTGATTGATTTATTAACAGATCCAAATAATAGTAGTTTTGTTAAAAATATTGAGGGCTTAGGTTGGGAGCCAGAGTTCATTAAAGCGCTTAATGTCCTAACTTGTCCATATCATATGTATTATTACAAAACGAAAGACATGATCGAAAAGGATGCTGAAAGTGCTAAATCAGAAGGCACTCGTGCCGAAGTAGTTCAAAGATTAGAAAAAGAATTATTTGAACTTTATAAAGATCCAAATTTAGCGATAAAACCACCTCAATTAGAAAAACGCGGTGGAGCGTACTACTCTGATGCAGCGGTTCGTTTAATTACTTCTATCTATACAGACAAAGGTGATATTCAGCCAGTTAATACAAGAAATAATGGTGCTATTGCAGGCATTCCAGATGATTCAGCAGTAGAAGTTAGTTGTATTATTACAAAAGATGGTCCTAAACCAATGACAATTGGAGAACTGCCTGTACAAGTTCAAGGACTAGTCCAACAAATCAAGTCATTTGAAAGAATTTCAGCAGAAGCTGCCGTGACTGGTGATTACAATAAAGCTATTCTTGCCTTAACAATTAATCCGCTAACTCCTTCTGATACGATCGCGAAAGAAATAGTAGATGAGATGTTAGAGGCGCATAAAGAGCATTTACCACAGTTTTTCCAAAAAGTAGAGGTGTAAAAGGATGAATTGTTCTAGTGTTTATGGCACTAGAACAATGTGCCAATTGCTATCGCTTGAAAGGGTAACGGAAAGTAATCGTTAATCATATAAATCGCTTTGTATTCACTCGACTCTAGATTTTTCTTTTTAAGAAGAAGCTGTCGCATTTGAAACATTGTAGAAGAACAAAGGAGAATGCCAATGAGTTGTCCATATAAATGACACTCTAGGTGTTCTCTTTTACTATTTTTACATTCATCAATTTCAAAGAACGACTCCCACGTTTTAAACAAAATTTTATTCGAAAATTAGAAATGCAGGAGGAAATTATATGATTAAATTAGTGTTAACTGATATGGATGGAACGTTCTTGAATAATAGCGGTGATTTTAACAAGGAATTGTACAAAGATGTAAAAAAGATAATGCAAGAAAAAGGTGTTGTTTTTGCTCCTGTTACTGGGAAGCAATGTGAACGTGTAGAAGAGCTATTTGGTGATGATTCAGAAGATTTATGGATTTTAGGTGATAGTGCAACTCGAATCAAGCATAATGGAGAATTTGTTTATGAATCTCTGCTAAGTAATAAATTAGGATTGGAAATGATCCGTTTACTTGAGGACATAAGCTTGGAACATACCATTATTGGGTGTACAAGAAATGGTGCAGTAATAAAAGATAACATCCCCAAAGAGGAAGCAGCTATTGTCAGAAGGTCCTATGCGCAAGTGAGACAAGTATCTGATTTTAATGAAATAACAGAGGATTTTGTTAAAATCACTATTCACGACCCATTGTTAAGATGTATGGAAACGAGAGAAAAACTATTTCCATTTTTTGAGTCAGCTTATATTGTTGCCTCTGAAGCAGCTTGGATTGACATTGCAAATGCTAATGTTCATAAGGGTACGACCGTTGAACACTTACAGCGTATATTGAATGTTACGCCTGAAGAAACAATGGCATTCGGAGATGGCTACAATGATTTAGAGCTCATGGCTCGCGCAACATATAGCTTTGCTGTCCGAAATGCCGTTCAAGAATTAAAAGATGCTGCGAATTTTATTGCCCGATCGAATGAAGAAGATGCTGTCATGAAAACAATCATTCAAATGTTATCTTTACAGTAAAATAAGAAATACGGGAGTGCTAACTAGGTTAGGAGGAACCGGTATGACAATAAAGCTCATAGCTGTAGATATGGATGGAACTTTTCTTAATGATCAAATGAAATATGATGCTGAGAGATTTTTTAAACAATATGTAAAAATGAAAGAGCAGGGAATTCGATTTGTTGTTGCAAGTGGAAATCAATATTATCAGTTGAAATCATTCTTTGGTGAAATCCAAGAGGAAATCAGTTATGTTTCTGAAAATGGGGCTCTTGTTGTGGACCAAGGACAGGAAGTATTCTCTGTTGATATTCCTAAGAAGGATGTAAAGCTTATTCTTGAAGGGCTGGTAACACATAAAAAACTTTCAATTGTGTTATGTGGAAAAGAAAGTGCCTATGTTCTGGAGAGTGTATCTGATCATTTTTTTGAAACAATGAATAAGTATTATCACCGCTTAAAGAGGGTAACAAGTTTTGAACAGGTTAATGATCAAATTTTAAAGTTTGCGTTATCTTGTCCAGAGGAGGAAACGCTTCAATTAAGAGATTTACTTCATAAAAAAATTGGGGCGATCATAACACCTGTCTCTAGTGGCCATGGGAGTATAGATTTAATTGTTCCTGGTTTTCATAAAGCTTCTGGTATCCAATTGTTACAACAAAAATGGAATATTAAAGATGATGAAACGCTGGCTTTTGGTGATGGAGGAAATGATATTGAAATGTTAAAACATGTAAAGTACGGGTTTGCGATGGAAAATGGAAGCGACGAAGTAAAAAGTATCGCAAACTATCGTGCACCTTCTAATGATGACAGTGGTGTATTAGAGATAATTGATCAATATTTTGCAAAACAGGGTCCGTTCCATAGTAATCTAATTATTTAAATATGTAAGAGTGTAAAATTGTTATTAGATTAAAGAGCAGTAGTGTTGAAGAAGAAAAGGGCATATTCGATCTCTTGAAACACAAAAACCCGAATAAGGCACTTTTTTATAAGTGTCCATTATTCGGGTTGTAGTTACCACTAAGTTAGTAGGCGAAGTGGTTTACTTTGGTTATATTATAATTCTTCACCATTCGTTTGAATGACATTTTTATACCAATTAAATGAATCTTTCTTATACCGCTTCATTGATCCGTTTCCTTCATTATCACGATCCACATAAATCATGCCGTAACGTTTTTTCATTTCACCTGTTGTAAACGACACGATATCGATGATTCCCCATGGCGTGTACCCCATTAAGTCAACACCATCATACATAACCGCTTTTTCTAACGCTTCAATATGTGATTTTAAATAAGCGATTCTTTCTGGATCATGAATAGATCCATCTGCTTCTAACGTATCAATCGCACCAAATCCATTTTCTACGATAAACAATGGAATTTGATAACGGTCATAGAAACGATTCAGTGTATAGCGTAATCCCGTCGGATCGATTGCCCATCCCCAGTCACTTGATTTGATGTATGGGTTTTCGACACCGTTAGGCAGCCCGCCATTTACGATATCTCCACTGTTATTCTTTTCCACATCGCTTTTAACCGTTGTAGACATGTAATAGCTGAAACCTAAGTAATCAACTTTACCATTTCGTAAGATTTCTTCATCACCGTCTTCAAATGGAATGTTATATCCTTCTCTTTCAAACTCTTTTAATGCATAGCTTGGGTAATAGCCGCGCACATGCACATCAGCGAAGAAATAACGCTGTCTCATTTCTTCTTCCGCTAACATCACGTCCTCTGGATTGGACGAGAAAGGATAAATCGGCACGTGAGAAACCATGGCCCCGATTTGGAATTCCGGATTAATTTCTTTTCCTTTTGCGACTGCTAGTGCACTGGCAAGCAGCTCATGATGCCCTGCCTGATACATCACTTCTTTCGCATTTTCGCCTTCTTTTACAGCTACACCCGAGTTTGTCCATAAAAACAGCGGATTGTTTACATCCATTTTGTTGTTGATTTCGTTAAACGTCATCCAGTACTTTACTTTATCTTTATAGCGGTCAAAGCACACTTCGGCGAACCGGGCGAAAAACTCAACTACTTTTCTGCTTCTAAATCCGCCGTATTCACGGGCCAAGTGTAGCGGCATTTCAAAGTGAGACAGCGTAATGACTGGCTCAATGCCATGCTTTAATAGTTCATCAAATAAATCATCATAAAATTGCAGTCCCTCTTCGTTTGGCTCCACTTCGTCGCCTTTCGGGAAAATGCGGCTCCAGCCGATTGATGTCCGCAGGCATTTCAAGCCCATTTCTGCAAACAGGGCAACATCTTCTTTGTAGCGATTGTAGAAATCAATCGCTTCATGATTTGGGTAAAACTCGTTTTCTTCAATCGTGTCGGTAATTTTTCTAGGCACTCCATGCGCGCCTGCTGTCATTACGTCAACGACACTTGGCCCTTTACCGCCTTGATTCCATCCACCCTCGAATTGGTGGGCGGCTAATGCGCCGCCCCATAAAAAGTCTTTTGGCATGTTTGTCATTGTTTTTTCCTCCTTATTTTACAACTGTAAGCAGTCGGTCACTTAATGTACTAGTTTGAATGTTTTCAACAATTACTTCTTGATAAGCACCTGAATTTGTAACGATAATCGGTGTAATCGTGGTTAACCCTTTACTGTGGACGAAGTCTTGATCAAATTCGATCAGGATATCGCCTTTTTTGAATTTGTCACCATCAGCTACCTTCAGCTCAAATGGTTCTCCATTTAAACTAACTGTATCGAGTCCGATGTGTACAAGCAATTCAACACCAGATTCTGAACGAAGACCGATCGCATGCTTTGTTGGTGCAACCATAACCACGGTTCCTTCAAACGGAGCGTGTAATTTGTTGTCTGTCGGTTCAATCGCCAGACCCTGCCCCATAGCGCCTGAGCTGAATACTTCATCCGGTACTTCTGAAAGCGGGATGACTTTGCCAGTAAACGGAGCGTATACTGCTTCTTCATTGTTATCAGGGTTAGTTGATTGTGCAGAAACCCCTTCTTTTTCTACTGTACGTTTATCGTCTACTTGTTTCGCTGTATCTTCACCGTAACCAAAGATTTGAATCAACACAATAGGAAGAACAATCGCAATCGCAGCGCCTAGTAAAATTCCCCAGATTGACGTTGGATAATCTGAACTGATGCCGTTTACAATCGTAAGCGGTCCTGGCAGTCCTGCATAAGCAAAGTAGTAAGGATTAAAGAAGCTTGCAGCAACGGCACCGATTGCACCAGAGATACAACCGAAAATAAACGGCTTCTTAAATCGTAATGTTACTCCATAAATCGCTGGCTCTGTAATACCAAACAGCCCTGTTACACCAGCTGAAACACTGACTTTACGCGTTTCCTTGCTTTTCGCTTTTAAAATAACACCAAGCACTGCACCTACTTGTGCAATAACGGCAATCGTTTGATACGCCTGGAATGAGTCGCGTCCATACTGCTCAAAATTCGCTAATACCATTGGTGTAATACCCCAGTGAACGCCGAAAATAACAATGACCTGCCAGAATCCGCCGATGATAGCTCCAGCTACAGCAGGCGCATTCTCCGCCAAGAAGTTGTAGCCATTCGCAATTCCGTTCGCTCCCATTGTTGTGATAGGACCAATTAACAAGATTGTGAGCGGTACCATAATAATCATGCATAAAAATGGAACAAGTAATGGTCTAACGACTTCATTCATTCTCTTATTTAAAAATCTCTCAAGGTAAGACAAGATCCACACTAAAAATAATGGCGGCAGTACCGAAGACGTATATGTCGTTGGAGATAGCGCCAGTCCTAAAAAGTTCATGCTGCTTCCTTCTGAGATTTGAGCAGCTATTTCTGCCCAAGTGGGACTTACTAATGCCGCACAGCAAGCGACTGCTATATACATATTAGTTTTGAAATGATTGGCGGCTGTAATGGCGATAAAAATCGGTAGGAACGTAAATGGTGCCCACGAGATAAAACTAAATACTTGATAAGTCCCTGTTTCGGCAAAGCCGCTGAATAATAAACTAATGATGATTAATGCGCCCTGCAAAATACCCGCCGCTGCCAAAATGTATACAAATGGAGCGAAAACAGCCGACATTGTCGCAATAATACGGTTTACGATCGTTCCTTTGTTTTCACTTTGTTCATCTGACTCCTCCAAGTTCACCAGCCCTGAAAACTTCTCATACACTTCTCCTACGTGCTGGCCAATGACGACTTGGAACTGGCCGCTGTTTTCTACCACCGTAATAACGCCTGGCATAGAGGCTACTTTGTCTTTTGCTTTTGGATCCGACCGCTTCAGTACCAATCTTAACCGGGTAGCACAGCGTGTCGCTCCAATTACATTTCCTTCTCCGCCAACTGCTTCTAAAATATCTTTTGCAAGCTGAGAATAATCTCTTACTTTCCCTGACATTTTAAACCCTCCTTTAATATCGTTTTGATTTTTTATTGTGCACTCATTATAATTGTACCGGTATAATTAATCAATACTCAAACAAAAAAATTATTTATATATAATTCAGAAGGAAGGTCTTTGTTGAGTTTATGCTATAATGTTGATATTGCATAAGACCAATATATAAATGAGGATTGTTTATGTTAAAATACCAGCAAATTGCAGCAGAAATTGAAAAGTATATTGAAGATAATGCCCTCCAGCAGGGAGATAAACTGCCTGTATTAGAAACATTAATGGCGCAGTTTGAAGTTAGTAAAAGCACGATTACAAAATCATTGGATCTGTTAGAGAAAAAAGGAGTTGTCTTTCAGGTTAGAGGCAGCGGCATTTTTGTAAGAAGGCATAAGAGAAAAGGATATATTAGTTTACTCTCTAATCAAGGGTTTAAAGAGAATCTTGAAGATTTTAATATAACATCAGAAGTGATTGAATTAGAAGTGAGAAAACCAACGAAAGAAGTGGCTCTCGCTTTAAATATTGAACTCAATGAAGATGTCTATTATATAAAGAGGGTTCGATATATTAACGGTCAAACGTTATGCTTAGAAGAATCATTTTATAATAAATCCATCATTACCTATTTGAATAAAGAAATTGCCTCTGAATCAATCTTTTATTATATTAGGGAAGGTTTAGGATTAAAGGTTGGTTTTTCAGATATGTACCTTCATGTAGATAAGCTAAATGAGGAAGAAGCGAAGTATTTAGGTTTAAAAAAGGGAGAACCTAAACTTTACGTCGAAACCCTTTTTCATTTAACCAATGGTCAACCATTCGACTTTTCAAAAGTTACCTATAACTATGAACAATCGCAGTTCTTCATCCAAACGAATAGTCAATTTTTATAAAAATATAAGCTTGGTTTCTTTTTCAGGGAAATCAAGCTATTTTTGTTGCCATTTCCTGCCCTTTCAATTGAAAGATTCGTCCTACGTGAGTTTCCTTTTTGCAAAATCCTGTGATAAATGAGCTATCCTACCTATTTTTACCGGCCTGTTCCATTTTAGAAACTAGTAAAAGATACTTGCAAACGCAACCATTTTCGTGTATATTAAGTACAAGATAAAGGATTGTTACTGTTCGGCAGGCAAAACCTGAATTGATTCGAATGTTACAGTTATACTGTAATTTTGGAATCTGTTCAGGTTTTTTTTGTAAAAAATAATAGTCAAAAGGTGACAAATTATGCTCATAAAAAAAATCTTTAACAACAACGTAATATTAACAGAAGATGACAAACAGCAAGAAATCGTTGTCATGGGCCGTGGACTAGCATTTCAGAAGAAAATTAGAGATGAAATTGATGAAACAAAAATTGAAAAAACTTTTACTATTCATTCAAAAAATGTCTCTGATAAGCTATCACAACTGCTTGAAGAAATTCCACTCGAACACTTTGAACTGTCGAACGACATTATAGAATTAGCGAAAAAAGAATTAGGAAGTCAGTTAAATGAAAGCATTTACTTATCGTTGACGGATCATATTCATTTTGCGTTAACAAGAATTCAAGAAGGACTGACAATTAAGAATGCTCTTTTGTGGGAAGTTAAAAAATTTTACAAAGATGAATATAAAGTAGCAAAACAAGCAATTCGAATGATTGAGGAGCGGACGGAGATTCGGATTCCGGAAGATGAAAGTGCGTCGATAGCTCTCCATCTTTTTAATGCTCGTCAAGATTCAGTCGGTATGGAACAAACGATGGTGATGACGAAAATTGTCAATGAAATTATTACTATAGTGAAGTATCATTTTGGAATTACATTTGATGAAGACTCTATGAATTACAGCAGATTTATAACACATTTACGCTATTTTGCCTACCGCATACAAAGAGGAGAATTATCGCATGAAGGTGGCGATTCGTTATTCGATCAGGTGATCAAGCAGTATCCTGATGCTTATCAATGTACTTTAAAAGTACAAACATATTTGCAGTCAAATTATAATGTCAAAATGACGAAGGATGAAATGGTGTATTTCATGATTCATATTCATCGTGTTTCCAATCGTGAGAAAAAAGCATAGCACACTAACAAAGGATTGTTACTGTTTGGCAGGCAAAACCTGAGAAGAAGTGTTGATAGAAATAAGGGTACAGGTCCCTATTCTATCTGCACGTCTTACTCAGGTTTTTTATTTAGAATTTTGATTGCACAGAACAGATTTAGTAGAAATAGGTATTTTATTCCTTCATGATCTTCACCTATTATTGTGGATGATAAGTTGGTGAAAAAGAAGCAATCAAGAGAAGTGCTCGATGGCTTCTTTTTCACCAACTGCCCACTCTGTAAGTTTGAGAAGGAGATTATGTTAGGTCATCTATTCTAAACATCTTATGGCTTGGAATGCTGAGTGAATCACAACTTATTAAAGAAACTTTGTCATAAAGGAGAGTATACAAGATGGATAATAGACAGCTAGCCGAGAAGATTGTGGAATCGGTAGGGGGAGAAGAAAATATAAACTCTCTAGTACATTGTGCAACTCGTTTACGTTTTAAATTGGACGATCGTAGCAAAGCGAAAAAAGAAGAACTCCAAAACACAGAAGGCGTCATCACTGTAGTTGAAAATGGTGGACAATTTCAAGTTGTTATTGGGAACCATGTACCAAAAGTATATGCAGAAGTAATGAAAGTTGCAAAAATTAGTGGAGAAACGAATAAAGAGTCTACATCTACAGAAAAGGTTGGGGCAGCCTCAAAGGTTTTTGAATATATTTCAGGAACGTTCTCTCCATTGATTCCTGCACTAGCTGGGGCAGGGATGATTAAAGCACTTCTTGCCATATTAACATTGTTACACTGGATTGATGTAGAAGGCAGTACGTATGCAGTGCTAAATGCGGCCTCTGGTGGAATATTTTTCTTCCTGCCTATCTTTGTTGGGATTACCGCTTCGTTGAAGCTCGGTGCTAATCCATATGTCGGCGGAGCGATTGGAGCTGGTTTATTAGAACCGAGTTTCACGCAACTGCTTGAACATGGAACTCGCTCAGAATTTTTGAATTTACCGTTAATTTTAACCAATTATTCTTCAACGGTATTTCCGTTGTTGATTGCAATAGTTGTTTATGCGCTATTGGAAAAATGGCTGAGAAAAGTTACGCCAGGTGTACTTCAGCTATTTTTTCCCCCGATGATTTCGCTTCTCATCATGGTGCCGTTAACAGCCTTAGTATTTGGTCCATTTGCTGTGTATGTAAGTGATGGAATTATGAACGGTGTTTCTTACCTATCATCAGTATCAGCTATTTTAACTGGTGTTATTATTGCAGGTGCATGGCCATTCCTTGTTATTCTTGGTGTCCATTGGGGCGTTGTGCCGATCATGATTAGTGCATTTACAAAGGGAGGAGATGTAATTGGTCCAATTACAGCTGCTTCTACGTTTGCCCAAATAGGTGTAGCTTTCGGTGTATTCCTTCGTGCGCGTGATAAGAATCTGAAATCCCTGACTCTAGGTGCGACAATATCAGGTGTCCTTGCTGGTGTAACTGAGCCAATAATATATGGTGTAATCATGCGCTACCGTCGTCTGATTCCAATTATGGTCATCGCTGGAGTTGTTGGTGGTGCCATCGTTGCAATGTTTGATGTTCGTGTATTTACGTTTGTATTTAATAGTGTCTTAACAATTCCAGCTTATACACCACTAGTAAAATATGCACTTGGTATAGGTGTTGCGTTTATAGCTGGAACCATACTTTCATATCTTTTCGGTTATGAAAACAAGAAAACAGAAAAAGAAACGAAACCTGAACAAACAGAAAAAGCAGCGCCAGTCTCATCAACTACAGATAAGAATATGACAGTCTATAACCCTATAGAGGGTTCACTCCTTTCTTTATCAGATGTACCAGATCCTGTTTTCTCAAGTGGGGCAATGGGAAAAGGTGTTGGAATTGAACCGACGATTGGCCGTGCAGTCGCTCCATTTGATGGAACAGTTACAATGATTTTTCCGACAAGCCATGCGATTGGTTTAACTTCAGATGACGGGGTAGAAGTACTTATTCATATCGGGTTAGATACTGTTCAATTAGAAGGAAAGCATTTTACTGCTCATGTTAAAGATGGACAAGCCATCAAAAAAGGTGATGTATTAGTGGAGTTTGATATTGCGGGTATTAAAGATGCAGGCTATAAACTAACAACACCAGTAATTGTGACAAATACAGCTAATTATTTAGACGTCATTGCAGATGAGCCGCAAGAGGTTGTTGGTGGCCAGCCCGTGCTAACGGTTATTAGCTAGGAGGTTGATTTAACACATTAATCTGAAAGAAGCAATCAAAATAGAAAAGATTATAAAACTGTGTTGAATAAACGCACATTATATTCAGCTAGTATGACTTAAATACGACTGTAGTAGATTTTGTTAAATAATAAGGAAAAAAAGGAGAGAGTTTAATCATGGCACAATTTAAATCGAAATTTCCAAAAAACTTTTATTGGGGTGGTGCAACTGCTGCAAATCAAATTGAAGGTGCGTTTGATGTAGATGGAAAAGGGTTATCAGCAGCTGACTTTGTAGAATATATTCCGAAAGAAGAACGGACAAAAGACAATGCAATGGAAATTACTTCAGAACAAATTAGAAAAACATTAAGTGGTGAATCAACAGCACGTCATCCTAAACGTGAAGGAATTGATTTCTACCACAACTATAAAGAAGATATCGCATTACTTGCAGAAATGGGCTTTACTGCTTTCCGTTTTTCAATTCACTGGTCAAGAATTTTCCCGAATGGTTATGATGAAACGCCAAATGAAGCGGGGTTACAATTTTATGATAATGTGTTAGATGAATTAGCCAAACATAAGATTGAGCCGGTTGTTACTTTATCTCACTACGAAACACCATATGGTTTAACAGAGAGATATAATGGCTGGGTTGGCCGTGAGACTGTAGATCATTTCGTTCGGTATGCAGAAACGGTATTCACTCGTTATAAAAATAAAGTGAAATTGTGGATATCTTTTAATGAAATTAATATGATTACGATTAGCCCATTTACTGGTGGGGGGATTTTGTCAGATAAGGAAGACAATCCTATGCAAGCGAAATATCAAGGATTACATCATCAATTTGTCGCAAGCTCGCTTGCTACTAAGAAATTACATGAAATTATTCCTGATGGGAAAATGGGTTGTATGCTAGCTAGAATGACATTCTATCCTAATACACCAAATCCTGAAGATGTATTAAAAGCGCAAAAAGAAAACCAGGATAATCTATTCTTTACAGATGTACATGCGCGCGGTGAATATCCTAAATATATGGAACGTTTCTTTATTGAAAATGATATTAAAATTGTAAAAGAAACTGGTGACGATGAAATCATTAAACAATACCCAGTCGATTACATTACAATTAGTTATTACATGTCGCTTTTAGCTTCTGCTTCCCCTGAGGGAGAAGTAACAGAAGGAAATTTACTAAACAGTTTGAAAAACCCATATTTACAAGCATCTGATTGGGGATGGCAAATTGACCCAATTGGTTTACGTGTAACCTTAAATGATTTATATGACCGTTACCAATTACCAATCTTTATTGTAGAAAATGGTATCGGTGCTTACGATAAGGTAGAAGAAGATGGCTCCATCCATGATGACTATCGAATCGATTACTTAAGAAAACATATCGAACAAATGAAGGAAGCTATTGGCGATGGTGTTGACTTAATTGGCTACTTATCTTGGGGGCCAATTGACCTAGTATCCATGTCTACAAGTGAAATGTCTAAACGCTACGGATTTATTTATGTAGATAAAGATGATGAAGGTAACGGGACATTGGAAAGAAGTCGTAAAGACTCATTCTTCTGGTACAAAAAAGTGATTGAAAGCAATGGTGAAGAACTATAAAGCGAGACTTCCATCAGTGGGGGTTCTTTATCCTCCACTGATGGATAGAGAGACTTATCGGGTTTTTACGGGCAGCCTTTGCTTCTTTGATTACTCAAGCTTAGAGATGGGGATATTACTGCCCGTTAATGCGGGATAAACCTGTAAGACAATGAGTAGATGTCATCGTATCAATATAAAATTTTGAAGGACAACGAATGGAAGTTTAGTTTAACAATAAAAACGATTATTAAATGGTTAAATTTCCTAAATTGGAATTAAACTATTTTTGATGAAAAGATAAAGGAGTTTACATTATCATGGTAGAAAAAACATTTACAATTATTGACCAATCAGGAATTCACGCACGCCCAGCAACTACGATCGTACAAGCTGCAAGTCCGTTCGCAGCTACTATCAACTTAGAATACAATAATAAATCAGTAAATTTAAAATCAATTATGGGTGTCATGTCGTTAGGGATTCCCAAAGATGCTATGATCAAAATTACTGCTGAAGGCTCTGATGAAGAGGAAGCAATTTCAGTCATTGAAGAGACTGTGAAGAAAGCAGGTTTAGCAGAATGATGACAAATGAAATTTTAGGTATTGCCGCTTCAAGTGGCATTGCCATTGCGAAAGCTTTTCGTTTGGAAAATCCAAAGTTGATAGTCGAAAAAACGACAGTATTGAATATGAATCAAGAAGTGGAACGCTTTGAACAAGCACTTGAAACATCAAAAATAGAACTTGAAGGAATAAAGGAGCATGCATTCAAAGAGCTTGGAGAAGATAAGGCAGCGATTTTTGCTGCCCACCTTCTTGTTTTAAGCGACCCAGAATTGATTAATCCAATCAAAGAGAAAATTAAAGGTGAGCAAGTTAATGCAGAATTTGCTTTAGATGAAGTTGCAAACATGTTTATTAACATGTTTGAGGCAATGGAAAATGAATACATGAAGGAGCGTGCTGCAGACATCCGTGATGTGACGAAACGTATTTTGTCCCATCTTTTAGGTGTAACGATTCCTAACCCAAGCATGATTGCAGAAGAAGTTATTATCATTGCTGAGGACTTAACACCATCGGATACCGCTCAATTGAACCGACAATATGTGAAAGGCTTTACGACTGATATTGGTGGACGTACATCACATTCAGCGATTATGGCTCGCTCAATGGAAATCCCTGCAGTTGTTGGAACGAAAACAGTAACAAATGATATTGAAAATGGAGCATTCGTCATCCTCGACGGTTTAGATGGTAAAGTGATCGTAAATCCATCAGATGGTGTGATCAAAGAATATGAAGCGAAAAAAGCAGCTTACGAAGCTCAAAAAGTAGAGTGGGCAAAACTTGTGAATGAGCGCACGGTTACAAAAGATGGATACCACGTTGAACTCGCAGCAAATATTGGTACTCCTGAGGATATTAAAGGCGTGCTTGAAAATGGCGGCGAAGGTGTTGGCTTATACCGTACAGAATTTTTATACATGGGGCGTACTCAACTTCCGACTGAAGAAGAGCAATTTGATGCGTATAAAGCAGTAGTAGAGCAGATGGAAGGGAAGCCTGTTGTTGTGCGTACGCTTGATATCGGCGGTGATAAGGAGCTCCCATACTTAGATTTACCAAAAGAAATGAATCCATTCCTAGGATTTCGTGCCATCCGTTTATGCTTAGAAATGCAAGATATGTTCCGCACTCAGCTTCGTGCTTTATTAAAGGCTAGTGTGTACGGTAATTTAAAAATTATGTTCCCGATGATTGCTACACTTAATGAATTCCGTCAGGCTAAAAGTATTTTAATAGAAGAAAAAGAAAAACTTCAAGCTGAAGGTATTGCTGTTTCCGAAAAGATTGAAGTTGGAATGATGGTAGAAATCCCATCTTCCGCTGTAATGGCAGATGTATTTGCCAAAGAAGTTGATTTCTTTTCGATTGGAACAAACGACTTAATTCAATATACGATGGCTGCAGATCGTATGAACGAGCGTGTTTCTTATCTTTATCAGCCATATAATCCCGCTATTCTTCGCTTAGTGAAAATGGTTATTGATGCAGCGCATAAAGAAGGAAAATGGGTAGGCATGTGTGGAGAAATGGCAGGAGATGAAATCGCAATTCCAATTTTACTTGGACTTGGTCTTGATGAATTCAGTATGAGTGCATCTTCTATTTTGAAGGCTAGAAGTCAACTTCTTAACCTTTCGAAAGCAGAAATGAATACTGTAATCGAACAGGTTTTAAACATGAAAACTGCTGAGGAAGTAGAAAGATTTATAAAGGAAATAGAAGTTGAAAAAGTACTTAATTTAAATAAGTCGTCATTTACTAGATAGAAAGAATACTCTCATCCTATTAAAGATGAGAGTATTTTAACAAGCAAAATGAAAACGGTAAGAAACATAGAAAGCTTATACACAAAAAGAAAAGGTAAGTGATATCAACATATATCGCTTACCTTTTTTCACGATTAATCATGTTTATCGATTATCAGTACTTTTTAAGCTGGAAATAATCAGTAACAAAATGTTGCTTTTCTTGTTCAGTCACATAGCGATCAACTTTATCACTTGAAAAATATGCACAATCACAAACGAGGATAAAGCGTTTATCCTCTAGGCCTTCGCCAATAGGGCCATCATGTTGGAGTGCCTTGTTGTTTCAACGATTTGAAGGGGCATCATTGTTCCGTTTGTGAGGCTAACGTGTAGTTTTATGCCCGATCGTTCGCCTTGATAAACTGCCCTCGGAACATTTGTAAATACTATTATATTTCGACAACTTTTGCGATCGTTGTCCCTTATAATCTATCAGTATATTAAATATCAAAACTCAATTTAGTTTGGCGAAGAAGAGATATGAGTGCATGTAAACATCGGAGTATACAGCTAATTGAAAATAATACTAATTTAGAAGATAAAATTTTGATAAAGATGGCAAGTCATTGAGCTTTTATATAATATGAGGGGAAAATCCACCCTCTTACTTTGGTGTGTACAAAAATTGACAGATTTATTTTATTCATTATTTCCAATTACTCGTTAAAAATGTTGATTTACTAAAGCTTATTTAATTGTAAGTTTCTTCATACTTTGAAATAACAAGAGAAGGGGATTAGTTAGTGAAAAAAAGTTTTCTATTTCTTTTATTTATTGTTTCTCTTTCTGCTCTGTTTCTTTTTTTTATAACAAAAAAGTTGGAAGATGCAAAGCCAGAAGTAGTTGTTGTATTAAAAGAGTTAGACACTCAGTATTGGAAAATTGTTGAGGCTGGAGCAAAGAAGGGATTTCGAGATTTTGGTATAGATGGTAAAGTGATTGCACCTAGTTCCAAATCAGCACAAGAAGATCAGGGAAAAATCTTAAATGAAATTTTGAATGAAAAACCAGATGTATTAGTGGTTGCTCCAGTGAATTCTTATAAATACAAGTCTATACTAGAGAAGTTTGTTGATAATAAAATTCCGGTATTGTTATTAGATACGAATATTCCGTTGGAAAATAAATCTTCATATATAGGTACCGATAACTATGAATTAGGTAGAAAAGCCGGGGCACTATTAGCTTCAGAATTACAACCTGGTGATGAAGTGGCCCTCATAGCTGGTATTTCAGCTGATCCCGTTTCAGGCGATCGATTAAGAGGAGCAAAATCAAGTTTAGAAGCCGTAGGAATAAAAAGTGTAACTGAAAAAGTAGATTTACCAAATGAATCTTCTCGAATTAAAAAAGCAATTAGAGAGGTTTTGCAGCATCATCCGAATGTTAAAGGGGTATTTGCCACAAGTGATATTATGGCATTAAGTGCTCTAGAGGAACTTGAGAAACAAGGCTATAAAATACCAGTAATAGGAACAGATGGAACTACCGAAATGGTTGAGTTAGTGGAAGAAGGAGAGTTATCTAGTACAGTAGCACAAAATCCCTATGATATGGGATATTTAAGCGCTCAAGCTGCAATGAATGTAGCAAAGGGAAAAAACGTTGATACGATCATAGATAGTGGAGTAGATTATATTATAAAAGGCAATGGGAATGAGAGATTAACCTTCTTGAAAAAAATATTAAAGTAATGTTTGTTAAAATAGAAAATGTTTAGGATGAATCATTAGCATATACCAGAATAGGGCTGTCTTGGACGGTCTTTTCTTACGCCTTTAAGAGTCATAACTTGTGTTAAAGAAGAGAAAAGGATTTAAACGAATACACACGTATTGATTAACTAAAATTATACAGTCATATTAAAAGCTAAACGATGAATACAATAAGAAAAGCCAGAAAACAAAAGAACGAGGACAGGAATAGTTCATTTCCATCCTCGTTTGTAAATTGAACTATGCCAATGGATAGCGACTAGTTGATGATTAGGTACCTTACTCTATTAAGTAGTTTAAGATAATATTTTATACGAAAGTGTCCGAAAAGAGGTATGTTGACGTAGATCATCGTATTGATTTTCTTAATTTGGTAAAAGAAAAGGTAAGTGCCATCATAATATAGCACTTACCCTGTTTCACAATTCATCATGTTTATCGATTATCAGTACTTTTTAAGCTGGAAATAACCAGGCCATTTGTTAGGTGATAGATTCGACTTCTTTCCTTTTAGCATTTCTCACCTTTAGATGGGTGAGTTGGGGGACTGCGATCCCAAGTAAAATAAGCAAGACACCAAACACTTGAATTGTTGAGACATACTCATTAAGGACAACGACAGATGCAATAATGGCTGTAGGAAGTTCAGCAGCACCGAGTATCGTCGCAATTCCTGCCCCAATTTTAGGAGTGCCAATGGAAAAAAGTAAAACAGGTAAAAGGACCCCAAATAATCCCAAAAGGCTACCATATTTCCATAAACCATCACCTAAAGAACCATTTACGATGAAATTTGGTGAAAGAACGAATAATAGAAATAAAAAAGCACCTGAAGTCATTAAAAAGCTCCGCGTTATCGAAGGTAAATGAATAGCAACCCTGCCGCTAACGAAAATAAAAAAGGCGAATGAAATAGCGGATAAAAGCCCAAACATAATACCTGTAGGATCTAGCGTAAGTAAGTTATTCATTGAGCCGCCACCTGCTAAGATCGTGCCGATAAATAAGATGATAATGGCGATCAGCTTTTCTTTACTTGGTAGCTTTCGATTTGCAATTGCCTCAATGATCATTCCAATCCATGTAAACTGAAATAAGAGTACTACAGCGATTGATGCTGGAATCGTTTCGAGTGACTTTCCATAAAGAATCGATGTTAAGCTCGTCGTCGTACCAGCAAAAGCTAAATAAAGTGCGTCTTTTAGCGAAAAAGATTTCTTTGAGAATAAAAATGGTACGAGTATGAAAAGAAACCCAAACAAATATTGACTACCAATGACTTCAGAAACTGTAAATCCCTGCTTATAAGCAAGTTTTACAATGACTGAAAGAATTCCATAGCAACAAGCCCCTAAAAGAACAAGACTTGAATACTTCAACATTTTACCCACAAAAACCTCTCCTTGTGATTCGTAAAAAAGTAAATGGGAAATTGCACCTAATTAATATGGGATGAATTTAAGACCGATTGTTGCTGAGATAATCATCGCAATAAATAATAGACGTTTCCATCCAGCAGATTCACCTAAAAATAGTATGCCAATTAAAGCACTTCCTACTGTTCCAATTCCTGTCCAAACAGCATAGGCTGTACCCATTGAAATAGTTTTCATTGCCATTGAGAGCAGGAAAAAGCTAAGGGCAAATCCAACAACCATATAAAGCAAGTTCATCACTGATTTTTTCGTATTAAAGTTAGAAATTGCTGCAACACCAGCCACTTCACATAAACCTGCGACGATAAGAAAGAACCAATCCATTTTGTTCACACCTCTCCTTGCGTCATGTCACGTTCACCAGTGACTAATTTTAAGCCGATGACGCCTGAAATAAGAACCGCACATAGTAGAATTTTTGCCCAACTAAATATGCTGCTAAATAGGAGAATTTCTATGAGGACAGTTCCCGCTGCACCTAACCCCGTAAAAACGGCATAAACAGTACTGATAGGTAAGATACTCGATGCTTTAATCAGCAAATAAAAGCTAACAATGATGGCAAATACTGTACCAGACCAAGCAAGAGTACTATCCGCATACTTTAAACCAGTTACCCAACTTACTTCGAAAAGAGCGGCAACATAAATAATCAGCCACTTTTTATTCATCTCATTCTTCCTCCTTCAAAGTCATCCCCTGCCAAAGGATGTTCCAACTTGCTTGTAGTCTTCGTTGAAATCGTTCGTCTCCACTATAGAGAAGTTCTATTAGAATAGAATCGCATAGTCCAATAAACGCAATCACCGCATCTGTTACTGGACTGGTAAGTGAGTGTCTGTTCATTTCAAAAAAATCAATTAAAATTTTTTCCATTTCATCATAATACGAATAAACACTGTCCATTACTTGCTGAATCAAATGTGCTGGAGGAAGAAAACCCATCCTTAGTAAAAATTTAGTATCTGAATGTAGTTTGTATCGTTCACGATATTCTTGTAAAAACTGATAGAGTGTATGTTTAAAATCTTTGGAGGCATTGATGCTGAAAAAATGCCGGATATACTCCTGCTCACGGATAAGAACCTCATTCATTATCGTAAGAAATAAGTCATCTTTATTTGCAAAATGAGTATAAATGGATTGTTTTTTTATCCCAACCTCACTAGCGATAATAGCTAAAGAAGTTCCATCATATCCATTATTAGCAAAGTGAAGCAATGCGGATTTTTTAATTTTGTTTGAAGACATGACTATCACACTCTCCTTCCTGACGTTCGTTCGTTTTATAGTATAATGGTCATTTAACGATAAAGTCAATGGAAAATGCACTATTTGATAAGTTAGTTAGTATGACCCAATCTTACAATTTCCTGCTCTTGCTTTTTTTACCATAGAATTGTTATGCTAGTTGATGGAAACAAACGAACATGATTTGAGGAGTAAGCCACCATGAAAAAACATATATACAAGTTTGTACTAATCGTCACTCTATGTCTTTTTTTATTTCCCACGATGATCAGTGCAAACGTAGAAACTTCAGAATTACCGTTGTATAGCGAATCAGCTATTTTAATAGATGCAGAATCAGGGCAAGTGCTATACGAGAAAAACAGTCAAACACAACTATCTCCGGCAAGCATCACAAAGATTGCAACTGCGATTTATGCGATTGAGCATGGAAACTTAGAGGATATTGTAACAGTTAGTGAAAATGCGAGGCATGCAGATGGGACGAAAGTTTATTTAGAGGCTGGAGAGCAAGTACCCTTACTAAGACTTGTGCAAGGTCTCATGATTAATTCAGGCAATGATGCGGGAGTGGCAATTGCTGAACATTTAAGTGGATCGCTCGACGCATTTGTTATTGATTTTAATGAATTTTTACAAGAAGAAATCGGTGTCGAAAATACGTATTTTGCAAATCCACATGGGCTGTATCACCCTGAACATTTAACGACTGCTGAGGATATGGCAAAGATTACCCAATATGCGATGAAAAACAAAATCTTTCGTGAAATTTTTAATACAAGTGAGCTTGCATGGCACGGTGAAACATGGGATACAACCCTCATTAATCATCATGCAATGGTACGCAACAAGTCCTATGAAGGAATAACCGGCGGGAAAAATGGATACGTATCTGAAGCTGGATTTACACTTGTTACAACTGCAGAACATGACAATTTGAGTTTAATTGCAGTTATATTAAATGCAGCGTCTGATAAGCAATCATATGAAGATACAACAGCATTATTTAACTACGGATTTCAACATTTTGAAACAGAAAAAATTGATCGTAATGTGCAGTATGAAGATAGTAATGAAAATACATATGTAACGAATCAAGAAATTATCTATACAAAAAGAATCGGAGAAGTTGTTGAAGAAGAAGTTCGTCCTTCTGGAATGCTTATCATAAAGGGAGAAAATGGAGAAATACTTCAAAAGCAAAAGCTCGTCCAAGTGATAAGCAATAAAAAGGATGAACAAATGAAGAGTGAGGTTGTCGTCGCATCCCCTTCAACTGATGATGTAATGAATGCAGAAAATCATTTGCGCATCATTGTACCACTATCCATTGCTATCTCTTTACTTATTTCTAGTCTCTTTATTGTACAAGTTCGAAAAATATAACGAAGCATAAGGTTGTTTGAACGACAATCATTTTTGCATATTTTCGTCTAGTCAGATATAATTTAGAAAAACTTGCTATTATTCTCCTATGAAAGAAGGGTTCGGGATGAACTTAGGCTTTGGCGAAATCATGCTTATCGTGTTTGTCGCTTTATTATTATTTGGACCAAAGAAATTACCTGAGTTAGGCAAGGCGGCAGGAAAAACATTAAGAGAATTTAAAAATGCAACAAAGAATATCATGGATGATGATGACGATCAATCGGTAAAAAAGTAATGTAGATGGTAGAGTGATACAAGTGGTTCTAGAGGCAGGCATTTTGCTATTGTCTCTTTTTTTTATGATCCTGATTCAAAATCAACACAAATAGAGGTAATGGATTATCCATTACCTTGTAAATTCGGAGAAATGGTCCAACACAAATTGTTTAAATTTTTGAGTTGCAGGTGATAAATATCTTCCTTCAATCCAAGCGAGACCAATTGTCCGTTGGCATTGCGGCCAAGAGACAGGTATTTGTGAGATGTTACTTTGATCTACTCCTTTTAGATTCGGTAGAATTGAAACTCCAAGTCCAGCAGCAACAAGCCCTGCGATGGTCGTTGCTTCCTCTCCTTCAAATGTAATAGTAGGTATAATACCTGCTTCCTCAAGCAATTGCTCGACCGTTATACGGAGGGAATACCCTTTTTTTAAAAGAATAAACGATTCATCTGCAATTTCTTCTAGCGTGATACTTTCATAATTAGCGAACTTATGGCTTTTAGGGACGATCACAAAGAGCTCCTCCTGCCAAAGCTGTGTCCATTGAATTGGCAACTTCATTTCCATAGGTGCAATGAGACAAAGATCCAATTCTCCTACTTGTAATTGTTCAAGAAGAGTATGGGACGGGCTTTGTGTGAGTTGAAATTTGATTTTAGGATAGTGAGCACGAAAAGAAGCGATGAATTCTGGAATCAGATTCGTACTTAATGTATGGAGAAAACCAAGCAGCACTTGTCCCTGCTCTGGATCGAGCAACTCTTGAATTTCTTGTTTCCCTTTATCGAATTCTTTCATCATACTATCTACACTTTTTAAAAAGATGTGACCATATTGATTTAATCGAATTGACCGCCCCTGACGTTCAAATAATGGAACACCTATTTCATCCTCAAAGCGAGCAATAGAGCGGCTGAGGGCCGATTGAGTAATAGATAACGCTTCTGCTGCGCGCGTCACGTGTTGCATACGTGCGAGAGTTTGGAAATATTCAAACTGCTGCCATTCCATTCATTAACACCTCTTTCATCATTACATATATTCATTAAAATCATTATTATAATGAATTATACAACATAGATGATCGGTGATAAGATAAAATTCAAGAACAGACTCGAGGATGTTTTTGTCATAGGTAAAGTTTTAACCCCAACAATGGTTTAGAACGAGACTGTTTGATGGCAAATAATGATTTCTTAAAGGGATGATTGATGATGCAACATGGAGGAGATTCTGAACATTTTAGGGTGGTTGTATTATGAGTTACATTCAACAAGGTACACCATTCTTTCGGAAAACGAACTTTGCTTTCTTTGCGGCTGGCTTCAATACATTTGCGATTCTTTACTGCGCCCAGGCATTAATACCGGAATTTGCGAAAATATTCAACATTTCGCCAACTACAGCAAGCCTACCGCTATCCATTTCAACGATGGCCCTTGCTTTTAGTATGCTGATTTTTGGTTCATTATCTGAAGTATGGGGACGCAAGCCGATCATGGTCATTTCGATGATTGTCTCTTCGTTACTTTGTATTTTGGCTGCGTTCAGTCCTACCTTTCATGTCTTATTAGTTATGCGAGCGCTTGAAGGTATTGCATTAGCTGGCTTACCGTCGATTGCAATGGCCTATCTTGGCGAAGAAGTAGAATCGAAGAGCTTAGGAACGGCCATGGGATTGTATATTAGCGGCAATGCCACTGGTGCTATGGGTGGACGAATGATATCAGGTGTAATAGGCGATTATTTGGGCTGGCATATAGCGATCGGGAGCATTGGTGTAGTAAGCTTAGTGGCTACCTTGATTTTTTGGATTAGCTTGCCTCCCTCACAAAATTTCAAATCTCGTCATTTAGACGTTGGAAAATTAGGTAAATCATTAATGGAGCATTTAAAGGATTCAGGATTGGTTTGTTTATTTCTCATGGGCTTCTTGCTGTTAGGAACCAATGTCGCATTATATAATTATATTGGCTATGTACTAGTGGCTCCGCCTTATTCATTGAGTCCGACCGTTGTAAACTGGATATTTATCATTTTCATTATTGGAATGTTTAGCTCTATCTTGATAGGAAAATTAGTAGATCGCCACGGTAAGCAAAAGATGCTAATTATTAATTTATTGATTCTTTTAATTGGTGTCTGTTTAACGTTGAATGTCCATTTATTTATTAAGATATTGGGGCTTGTGTTTGCTACTTTCGGATTCTTTGGTGGACATTCGATTGCTAGTAGCTGGGTTGGACAGCGTGCTTTAAAAAATAAGGCACAGGCTTCTTCCTTATATTTATTTCTTTACTACGCTGGCTCGAGTGTAGGTGGAACAATTGGAGGTCTATTTTGGTCTCGATTCGGCTGGGAAGGCCTGACTAGTATGGTTGTTTGTTTCTTACTCATTGCGTTTATCCTTTCAGCCTGCCTTTCAAAGATCGAACTAAAATCCAAGAAAATCACATACATGCAAAGTCGAAATTGACATATCTTTTACTACGTAGTCTAAGGACTAAGTCAGTTTGTTCTGTTATAGGAAACTATAAAATTCTTGTACTGTGGATAAGCGCACGACATCCAGCTCTAGCGCCTAGCCCCTCTTGGGTCTAAGTCTATCAGGAATTGAAGGTAAAAAACACTTTCTATTCCTGATCGTCTTATGCTATGCCTGAGGCTGATCAAGGCGCTTGCGCTTTTTGTTCATTCAATTTGCTTTCAGAAAGGGGTTAAATCATGAAGGTAGTTGCACCGAAGCCTTTTACATACGGAGGGGGAGAAAAGGCGGTTCTTTTACTGCATGGATTTACTGGGAGTACGGCAGATGTAAAATTGTTAGGAAAGTATTTACAACAACGTGGCTATACGTGTCATGCCCCATTATACAAAGGACATGGAATGGAACCGAACAAGCTCATCCAGACTGATCCAGATGATTGGTGGCAGGATGTAGTAGGTGGGTATCAATTCCTTAAAGCTGAAGGCTTCGAGGAAATCGCTGTTGCAGGCATTTCTTTAGGAGGAGTCTTTACGTTGAAAGTAGGAATGGACTTACCAGTAAAAGGTATTGTTTCGATGTGTGCTCCAAACAAAGCAAAAAATAGTGATGATTTATATATGCGGGTACGAAATTATGCTAGGCTATATAAGAAGTTTGAAGGGAAGGACGACGAGCAAATTAGTTCTGAATTAAAAGAATTGGAACAGCTTCCAATGCCTTTTCTAGAAAATCTCCGACAACTAATTGTTGATGTGGGGAGAAAGCTTGATTTCATTACCTCACCCATTTTAGTTCTACAGGGCTGTTTAGATGATCCTTTGTACAAAGAGAGTGCTCAGCTTATTTATCATCATGTGAATACAGAAGAGAAACGTATAAAGTGGTATGAGCAATCTGGTCATATTATTACGTTAGGCAAAGAGCGTGAGACCGTATATGAAGATATAGTTAACTTCTTAGATTCACTAAATTGGTAAATATGTTCTTGTTGAACAATTTGGACGCATTATGAAGGGATTTTTCCCGGTTTCTTCTAGCAACAGATTATAAATGATACGGATAGGGGGCAGTTGATGATGAGTAAACCTACATACAAAACGACATGGGATTTAGAGTCAATTTTTAAAAATGGTAGTCATTCAGCAGAATTTAAACAGTACTTGCAGGAAATTGAAAGTGGGATAAATGGCTTTAAGCAAATTGTGGAAGACTGGCCAGAGAATTTTACACTAACGAACAGTAACAGCCTTTTTGTGACCTTAGGGAAAATTGCTTCCATCACAATGAAAATAGAGCAAGCTGGTTCATTTATAGGTTGTTTGCAGGCTCAGGACACGTCAGATGCACAGGCGAATCTCTTACGCTCAAAGCTTACAACCATCAGTACAGCGTTTTCGAAAAGTATGTTGACCTTCGAACAACGACTCGGTGAAATAGAACAAGACGTATGGAACAAGTTGTTCGCTGACTTAAGGTTTAACGAGCTTTTCTATGTCTTAAATGAAATGCGTAATCAAACGAAGGAGCGACTTTCTGTTGATAAGGAACAATTAATTCAAGGATTATCTGCTGATGGATATTTCGGCTGGGAGCAGCTTTATGATTTACTAGTGGCTAAAATCCAAATCCCATTTGTAGAGGGTGGACAAAGGAAGATATTGTCTGTTGGGCAGGCTGCAAATAAATTTTCTGATCCAGATCGTGTTGTTCGGAAACAACTTTTTGAAAACTGGGAAACTGCATGGGGATCTCAAGCAGAAGTATTTGCCGAGACATTAAATAGACTAGCAGGTTTTCGCTTAAATGTATATGAAGAACGGGGCTGGAATGACCCTTTAAAAGAGCCGCTTGCTTTAAATCGCATGAAAAAAGAAACACTTGAAACGATGTGGCAAGTTATTTCGGAGAATAAGCAGTTACTCGTTACTTATATGAAAAGAAAAGCCGAAATAATTGGAGTAGACAAATTAAGTTGGTATGATGTAGAAGCACCAATTGGCAAGGCTAATACAGAAGTTACTTATCAAGAAGGTAGTGAGTTTATCCTAAAGCAGTTTCGTCAGTTTGGTCCGATTTTAACTGGATTTACGAAATCGGCATTTGAACAGCAATGGATCGAAGCTGAGGATCGTCCGGGTAAAGCACCTGGTGGATTTTGTACTAGTTTCCCTGAGAGTCAGCAATCAAGAATATTCATGACGTTTTCTGGGACTCCATCAAATGTATCAACACTCGCTCATGAATTAGGTCATGCCTTTCACACATTCGCGATGAAGGATATTCACCCATTAAATTGTCAATATGCGATGAATGTTGCAGAGACTGCCTCGACCTTTGCTGAAATGATTGTGGCGGATGCTGCTGTGAAGCAGGCAAAAGATAAAGAAGAACGACTCGCTTTGCTTGAAGATAAGCTTCAGCGCAGTGTGGCATTATTAATGAATATTCATGCGCGCTTTTTGTTCGAAACGACATTTTATGAAGAACGAAAGCAAGGATATGTATCAAGTGAAAGATTATCAGAGTTAATGATTGAAGCTCAGAAGGAAGCATATTGCGATTCACTTGAAGGTTATCACCCACATTTTTGGGCATCAAAGCTTCATTTCTTCATTACCGATGTTCCGTTTTACAATTTTCCATATACGTTCGGTTTTCTATTTTCACTCGGTATTTATGCAAAAGCGCTTGAGGAAGGCGAAGCGTTTGAAAAGCAATATATAGCCCTATTAAAGGATACTGGTTCAATGACAGTTGAAGAATTAGCGGCCAAGCATTTATCAGTTGATTTAACGAAAAGAGAGTTCTGGGAAAAGGCAGTAATGATGGCTGTAAGTGATGTGGAAGAATTTCTGCAGTTGACGAGTAAATAATAGTATTAAAAAAGTGTTAGCATTTTAGAATCCATGCTAACACTTTTTTTTGTTAATGAGAATAAATTAGCCCGATATCTAGTTGGTCATTTATTCTGTAATAATCTTTTCAAGATCATCCAACATTTTATTTGCTGCAATGACGCCGCCTGCAGTATTCCAAATTGCGTCATCTACTTTATACGCTTTTCCTGCTTTAACTACATTTAGATTTTTCCAAAGTGGATCGTTTGTCCATTCTTCTTCTGTTTTTGTTGCTTCAGTATCACCAGGTGGAGCATATGTGAAATAGAATAGAATATCTGCATCCATTTGTGGAATGACTTCTTTACCAACTTCACGAACAAATAAGTCTTCTTGATTATCAGCGAATAATTCCTGTACAGTACTTGAATAGTTTAATCCAAGTTTATCAAAAATCACGCCAGAAAATGTATCAGTGTAATAAACTCGTGTTAAGCCTGCCATAAAGCGAACAACAGATACATCTTGGTTTAATTTATCGCCAGCTGTTTCTTTTAAATCGGCAATTCGTGCCTCAAAATCATCAATCACTTTTTGGCCATCTTCTTCATGATTTAATGCTTTCGCATATAATTTGAAGTTTTCTTGCCAGTCACCTCTTAATGTTTCTGAAAATACAGTTGGTGCAATCGCTGCTAACTGGTCATATGTTTTTTCTTGACGCATTTTATTTCCGATAATTAAATCCGGTTTTAGAGCAGCAATTGCCTCAACATTTACTTCACTTTCTGTTCCTACTACTTCTACGCCTTCCATGTCACTAGCAATGTGCTCATACCAAGGTTCACCTAACCAAGATTGAACAGCACCTACAGGTTTTACTCCCATCGATAAAAGGGCTTCTGTTCCTTCATTTGTTAAGATCACCACTTTTTTGGGTGTTCCAGTAATTTCAGTTTTTCCCATTGCATGTTCAACAGTATATGTTTCTTCT
Organism: Metabacillus rhizolycopersici; assembly: GCF_020075705.1. The sequence goes on from NZ_JAIQUM010000013.1 coordinate 45,945, forward strand.
GCAGGAGCATCGTTGTTACCCTTAGTACCTTCTTTTTCAGTACTTTCTTGTGTATTGTTTCCACAAGCTGCAAGTAATAGCATCATGATGCTAAGTACAAATAATGATAGCCATGATTTTTTGTATGTAGCTTTCATTGTGTTACCCCCTGATTAATTTGATAATGATTTTCATTTACAAGGTAAATGATAAAAGGTAATAAATGAAATGTCAACGTTTAATTGAAAATGATTTTCAAGCTCATTGGTTTTTGTTAATATGAGTGTTAGAAATAAAGAAGTATAGGGAGTACATTATGATATTTAAATCAAATTATTTAAAAGTAGCAGGTTTATTAGTAGGAGTTGCTCTCTTATTATTGTTAATGTGTGGAGGTCTTATATTTGGGTATGCGAACACAAACTGGAAAATGGCCTATGATGCATTTACTAGTTTTGATGGTTCAAATGAACATCTTATTATTTCTAATGTCAGGTTACCTAGATCTCTAATTGGTGCTGTAGTTGGGGCAAGTTTGGCAATTGCTGGGGCGATTATGCAAGCCTTAACGAAAAATCCTTTAGCCTCACCAAGTGTTTTTGGGATTAATGCAGGCGCCGGATTTTTTATTGTCATCGCAGTCTCAATCTTTTATGTCGACTCTATGCAAGCTTATACATGGATCGCTTTTACAGGTGCTGCAGTAACCGCGTTTGCTGTTTACTTTATTGGTTCATTTGGAAGAGAAGGGCTAACACCAATGAAGTTAACGCTAGCGGGTGCTGCAATGGCTGCTTTATTTTCTTCTTTAACACAAGGACTATTGGTCGTTAACGAAGCGGCTTTAGATCAAGTTCTTTTTTGGCTAGCTGGTTCAGTTCAGGGGAGGAAAATGGAAAGCTTGTTAACGGTGTTACCGTATGTGGGAACTGCGATTGTCTTAAGTATACTACTCTCACAGAAAATCAATGTGCTAACAATGGGAGAAGATGTAGCAAAAGGTTTAGGGCAACGAACTGGGATTGTAAAGCTTATTGCTGCACTTATTGTAATCGTCCTAGGTGGCAGCTCTGTTGCAGTAGCTGGTCCAATTGCATTTATCGGAATCGTCATCCCGCACTTTGTACGGTTTCTAGTAGGGAATGATTATCGATGGATTATTCCATATTGTGCAATACTTGGCGGTGCATTCTTAGTATTTGCAGATATACTGGCAAGATTTATTATCATGCCTGAAGAGGTACCAGTTGGCGTCATGACAGCCTTTATTGGAACTCCCTTTTTTGTTTATATTGCACGTAGGGGGTTCGGTCGTTCATGAAAAAGTATTATAAGATACGAAGTGGTTCAGGTAAACTATCCTTTTTAGTAGATAAAAAAGCACTCATGACATCCTTCATTTTATTTATCATTGTTTTCTCAATTTTTGTGATAAGTACAGGAGTTGGTGAAGTGATGATTAATCCAATCAATGTGTTTAAAACACTTTTAGGTTATGGGACTGATATGGAGAATCTTTTTATCTTCTCTTTTCGCTTACCAAGGATTATCATCGCATTATTAGTTGGAATCTGTTTAGCAGTAGCTGGTGCTATTTTACAAGGGTTGATCCGAAACCCGTTAGCATCTCCAGATATTATTGGGATCACAGGCGGAGGATCTGTAGCAATGGTCTTATTCCTGATGCTATTTAGTGATAAGAACAATGCGTTAACTGTTAGTATTAAATGGATGCCTGTAGCGGCATTTTTAGGCGCTACCATTTTAGGACTACTTGTTTATCTTCTTTCTTGGAAAAATGGCTCATCCCCAATAAGGTTAGTTTTAATAGGGATTGGTTTATCGTTGCTAACTGATTCATTAACGACCTTATTTATGATCAAAGGGCCAATTTACCAAGCTGCACAAGCAAACGTCTGGATTACAGGTACAGTATACGGAGCAACCTGGGCACAGGTTCGTATTTTGCTTCCTGTTGTATTTATATTATTGCTTATTAGTATCATCTCGGTTCGAAATTTAAACATTCAAGAGCTCGGGGATGAACTTGCTACAGGTGTGGGAAGTTCGGTTCAAAAACACAGACTATTTCTATTAATACTAAGTACTGCTCTAACTGGAAGTGCTGTTGCATTTTCAGGAGTCATTGCCTTTGTCGGGTTAATGGCACCACATATTGCAAGAAGATTAGTTGGCTCATCATTTGGTGCCTTATTACCTGTATCAGCATTGATTGGAGCGATTCTCGTCATGGCAGCTGATTTAATCGGTAGAACATTGTTTTCTCCATTAGAAGTTCCAGCAGGTGTGTTTACAGCGGCAATCGGGGCACCATATTTTATTTATCTATTATATAAGACGAGAAATGCGTAAGAAAAGTGCAAGCGCCTTGTTCACCCTCGGACAAATAAGACGCTCAGGTAATAGAAGGTGTTCTTTGCCTTCAATTCCTGAGCGTCTGTAGACTCAAGAGGAGCTAGGCGCTTGCGCTGGACACGAAAACTAAGTCGAAAAATTTGTACTTTCTATTATTTTAATTCATAAGGGAGCGATTAACATGCATTCAATCGAAACAAATGCGCTCACACTTTCATACGGAGACACAATCATTATTAATGAGTTAAACGTCAAAATTCCAAAAGGGGAAATTACTGTTTTTATCGGGAGTAATGGCTGCGGGAAATCAACTTTACTTCGCTCAATTGCGAGGCTATTAAAGCCGAAAGAGGGCTCTGTTTTACTTGAAGGGAAGGCTGTTGCAAAATTGCCGACAAAGGAGGTAGCAAAACAGCTTGCGATCCTTCCACAAGGCCCAGTTGCCCCTGAAGGATTGACGGTTCTTCAGCTTGTCAAGCAGGGGAGATATCCATACCAAAGCTGGTTAAAGCAATGGACAGAAGAAGACGAGACCGCTGTGAAAAGTGCACTTGAAGCGACTGGGATGCAGGATTTTGCTGAAAGGCCTATGGATTCTCTTTCAGGTGGTCAAAGGCAACGTGCGTGGATTGCCATGACGCTAGCGCAAAAGACAGATATTATTTTACTGGATGAACCAACAACATATCTTGATATGACACATCAAATTGAAATCTTAGATCTTTTATTTGAATTAAATGAACGGGAAAATCGCACGATTGTGATGGTGTTGCATGACTTGAATTTGGCATGTCGATATGCCCACAATATTGTTGCTCTTAAAGATCAGAAGATTTATGCGGAGGGCAGACCCGAGGAAATTATCACTGCCAGTCTAGTCCAAAATGTTTTTCAAATGAAATGTGAAATAATGGTTGATCCGTTATTTGGCACACCTTTATGTCTACCTTATGGAAGAGGGAGACGGATAGGTAAAGAGGTAAAGAAGTTGGGGTTGTGAATGGTTAGATTAACTAAATCTAAAATTAAAAGATTTGAATGAAAAACTCAGCTTCCTTTTGGAGCTGAGTTTTTTTCCTTCTATCTATTATTGAGGCATGTTCCCATAAGGAGATTGTTGTTGGATATAATTAGAAAACTGCTGATGTGATTGTTGCAGCTTTTGTGTATCAGCAGCTTCAAGTGAATACCACCCATTTTTAAACATTAAATGGTAGAGGTCTCGTTGCAATTGATGTGTTTCGTTGCTGATCATTAATAGATCTTGATAAAGAGCTTGGTGACTTGCCTCATTTAAAGCTGATGAATAAGACGTTGACATATATTTTTCAGTAGATAAAAGATCATTAACAAAATCGCGTTCGTTCATTTGTGGCCCTTTTTGGATCTGCGTTTCAGGATTGATAATTTTCTGTTGTTGATTGTTATCCATTTATAGTCACTCCTATTGAAGTTGTGATCCCATTGAAGATTGCTGTTGTTGATTTTGTAAATGAGTTAATATTTTTTGATAATGTTGATTATGCATTTGACCGACGTGATCTAACTGATTTTTGATTTCTTGATTTTGGCATTGTGATGCGTAAAAGTGAGCCTTTTTCATAGCTAAAAGGTTCCAAGAAAGCATATCAGTTAAGTAAAGCTGATCCTTCGTTGTGATAATCTTTGGTGGCTGTTGCATAATTGCTTGTTGCTGCATGTTCTGTTGTTGCATAAAATACCTCCTCTCAAATAGTCATACATATCGTTCCACAAAACAAAAGATCTATTCAAAAACGTGTTTTTCATCGAATTCTAAAGAGGGACATATAGATGAGAGAAGAAGAATAAAGTATAAGAAAGAAATCGTATTACTTCGAGGCAATGATGTGAAAAAAGGGGGGATATATCAAAATAGTGGACTGAAAACAGAAAAGGGGGGGTTTTCATTGGAACAATTACTTCGAAAATCTTTCATGTTTTTATCCCAAAATAAGCTAATGACGAAATTAGCCAAAAAATACGGTCCTAGGTTTGGAGCAGCAAGATTTGTTGCAGGTGATACGATTCAGGTAGCTAAAGAGGTTGTTGCAAATTTAAATAAGAATGGGTTGGATGTAACTCTCGACTATTTAGGAGAATTTATCGAGGATGAATTAGAAGCAAATGAAAGAGCAAACAACTTAATTCGAACGATAGAGGTAATAGGGAACGAACGTTTACAGTCACAGCTCTCTCTTAAATTGACGTCGTTAGGCCTGGATATATCAAAAGAAGTTGTCTTAAAGAATATGCGGCGAATCCTTACCGTAGCCAAGCAACATCATGTGTTTGTGACCATTGATATGGAAGACTATTCAAGATGTGAAAGAACGATCGAAATTTTTAAAGAATTGAAAAAGGAATATCACAATGTCGGTACCGTACTGCAAGCCTATCTTTATCGTACCTTAAAGGACATTGAACAGTTAAATGAATATCGGGCGAATTTAAGGCTAGTGAAAGGAGCTTATAAAGAGTCATCAAAGGTTGCCTTTCCGAGTAAAAAGGATGTAGATGGGCAATTCAAAAAGATCATTAAAATGCATTTATTAAATGGTCATTTTACGGCAGTAGCAACTCATGATGATGTGATGATCGAATATACGAAAAAACTGGTGGAGGTGCACCGTATAAGTAAAGAGCAATTTGAATTTCAAATGCTTTACGGAATACGTCCTGAAAAGCAACTTGAGCTAGTTAAGGAAGGATATCATATGCGCGTATATGTTCCATATGGTACAGATTGGTATGGATATTTTATGAGAAGGCTAGCTGAAAGACCAGCTAATGTTGCTTTTGTTTTAAAAGGAATGATGAAAAGATGATAGGCGTGATGAGAGAAAGGTCTGACGTTTCTAAAGGTCAGACCTTTGGTAGGGCCGCAAAATGTTTGTGTCTAGCTACAGCACCTAGGTCCTCGAGTCATAAGTCACTCCATAATTGAAGGCAAAGAGCGCCTTCTATTATGGAGCGTCTTATGCTTGTCGGACCTGATCGAGGCGCTTCCACATTTCGGTGTGTCTAGCTACAGCATCAAGACACTTTCGTATTTCTATTCATTTCCCATATTATGTTTCTTGTATTGTTGGTTTTGGCTTGTCCGCTTTCCGCCACCTGCATGTTCATTTGTAGGGCCAGCGTTGCCCTTTACACTTGCAGCACTAACACCAGCTTTTGAAGGATTCTTTTTTAAACGTGCCATTGTTAATCACCTCCTAAAAAAGTATCTTTTCCAAAGGTTGCTGTAATTATTTAGAGAGAATGGGAAAAATATTGAGTGAATTTTCGGAATATTTTATATTTAATAATGAAGGTGTTGTTTTGAAATGTCTGTTTACAAAGAGAAATGAATGAATATTCATTCAAAATTAGGAGGAGAAGCATGATCCAACGTATTAAGAAAGCTGCTGTCTTAGGTTCAGGGGTTATGGGGGCAGGGATTGCTGCACATTTAGCAAATATCGGCATCCCTGTCTTGCTAATGGATATTGTGCCAAGTGTGTTGAATGAGGATGAAGTGAAGAAGGGGTTAACGTTAGAAGATAAATCTGTAAGAAACCGGCTTGCAACTACTTCCATCCAAAAATTAGTCACACAGAAACCTGCTCCACTAACAGTAAAGGAAAATATCGAACGGATCATGGCTTGCAACTTAGAAGATGATTTACATCGATTATCAGAAGTTGATTGGATTATCGAAGTAGTCGTTGAAAATTTACCAATCAAGCAAAAGGTTTTTGCAGAAGTTGATAAACATAGAAAAAACGGTAGTATTATTAGCTCAAATACATCAGGAATATCTGTTGAAGCGATGGCTGAGGGTCGATCAGAGGACTTTAGGAGGCATTTTCTTGGCACGCATTTCTTTAACCCGCCGCGCTATTTAAAGCTTTTAGAAGTAATCCCGACCAAGGATACAAAGACCCAAGTATTATCATTTATGAAACGATTTGGCGAGGATATATTGGGGAAAGGCGTTGTTGAAGCGAAAGATACGCCAAACTTTATTGCTAACCGAATTGGGACATATGGATTGCTCGTCACAGTCAGAGAAATGATAAAAGGTGGATACAGTGTTGGGGAAGTTGATTCTGTCACAGGGCCTCTCATTGGCAGACCGAAAAGTGCGACCTTCAGAACTCTTGATGTAGTAGGATTAGATACGTTTGTACGTGTTGCAAAAAATGTTTATGACCAAGTAGAAGGTAAGGAAAAAGAGGTTTTTGATGTTCCGATCTTCATGGGGGAGATGCTTGAAAATGGCTGGTTTGGCAGTAAAAGTGGTCAAGGATTTTATAAAAAGGAAGGAAGTTCAATCCTTCAATTAAACTATGAAACATTTGAATATGAAGAGAAAAAGAAACTAGTATCAGCATCCATCGAATTAGCAAAACAATCGAAAGGAATAAACAATAGATTGAAAGCGCTTGTATATGCTGATGATCGAGTGGGGTCTCTTATCCAGAGTATTACAATGCCAACACTCCTATATTCTGCACAGCTTCTCGGAGTGATTACAGATAATATCCTTGCAATTGATGATGCAATGAAATGGGGATTTGGTTGGGAATTAGGCCCATTTGAGCTTTGGGATGCGATTGGTGTAAGGAAATCAATTGAAGTGATGGAACAACGAGGGTTAGAGGTTCCGGTTTGGGTAAAGGAAATGGTTGAGAAAGGCTATGAGACGTTCTATCGAAACGAAAATGGGAAACGATTTTTCTATCATTTTGGTGAATATCGACAAATGAGACAAAGTCCTAAGGTAATTGATTTAAAAACATATAAAGAAGTCAATGGAGTGATAAAGAAGAACAGTGGAGCAAGCTTGATTGATTTAGGTGATGATGTAGCTTTGCTTGAATTCCACTCAAAAAGTAATGCGATTGGTTTAGATATTATTCAAATGATTAACTTTGCTATTAACGAAGTCGAAAGAAATTATAAAGGGCTTGTCATTGGCAACCAAGGCAAGAATTTCTGCGTAGGGGCAAACCTTGGCATGATATTAATGGAAGCACAAGATGATAACATCTTTGAGATAGATCTGGTTGTTAAGCATTTCCAGCAAGCGATGATGCGAATGAAATATAGTGAAAAACCGATTGTGGTTGCGCCGTTTGGCATGACTCTTGGTGGAGGGGCAGAATTATGTTTACCTGCAAGCAGCATCCAAGCGTCTAGTGAAACATACATGGGATTAGTTGAAGTAGGTGTAGGCTTAATACCTGGCGGTGGTGGCAATAAAGAGCTTTATATAAAACAATTAAATAATATGCCAAAAGGAGCTGATTTTGACTTACAATCGGTTGCAAATAAAGTGTTTGAAACAATTGCGATGGCAAAGGTTTCGACATCTGCAGAAGAAGCAAGAAACAATCAATACTTAGACAAAAATGACAATATTAGTGTAAATAGTGATCACTTATTATACGATGCAAAACAACGAGTCATTACTCTACATGATGAAGGCTACCAACCACCTGTTAGAAGGAAAATACCTGTCGTTGGGGAAACTGGCTATGCAACATTATTGTTAGGTGCACAAGCTATGTATTTATCTGGAGCTATTTCTGACCATGATTTAAAAATTGCTAAGAAGCTTGCCTTTGTCATTGCTGGTGGAAGGGTTCCATTCGGTACGGAAGTGGATGAACAATATTTACTAGATTTAGAAAAAGAGGCATTTTTAAGTTTAGTAGTCGAAAGTAAATCTCAACAGCGCATGCAGCATATGCTTGTTAAAGGAAAACCATTAAGAAACTAAGGAACGAATGGGAGGCTTTAATGGATGAGAGAGGCAGTCATTGTAGCAGGTGCTAGAACACCAGTTGGAAGAGCCAAAAAAGGGACATTAGCAACGATACGCCCTGATGATCTTGGTGCATTAGTCGTAAAGGAAACATTAAAGCGTGCAGGCGGTTACCAGGGGAATATTGACGATTTAATCATTGGCTGTGCTATGCCTGAAGCAGAGCAAGGATTAAATATGGCGAGAAACATAGGTGCTTTAGCAGGGCTTCCATATACAGTACCTGCGATTACGATTAACCGCTACTGTTCATCTGGATTACAAAGTATTGCGCATGGGGCAGAAAGAATTATGCTTGGGACGATAGATACTGTCATTGCTGGAGGAGTAGAATCGATGAGTCTTGTGCCAATGTTCGGGCATAAAGTAAGGCCAAATGCAAAATTGGCTGAGGATGCACCAGAGTACTATATGGGAATGGGGCATACCGCTGAACAGGTTGCAAAAAAATACCTCATTTCCAGAGAGGATCAAGATGCCTTTGCCGTAAGGAGCCATCAAAAAGCAGCATCAGCGATAAACGAAGGCAAATTTGATGCTGAAATTGTTCCTGTTGATGTTCAAATGAGATCGATTGGGCTAGATTATAAACTTAAAGAAGAGCTGATTCAATTTAGTCAAGATGAAGGAGTACGTGCCAATACGACCCAAGACGTGTTAGCAACACTAAAACCAGCATTTTCAAAAAAAGGCTCTGTTACAGCGGGCAACTCCTCCCAAACGAGTGATGGCGCAGCAGCAGTTATGGTAATGGATCGAGAAAAGGCCAACTCACTAGGATTTAAGCCAATGGTAAAATTTCGCTCCTTTGCAGTAGCTGGCGTACCTCCTGAAATCATGGGGATTGGTCCAGTAGCTGCTGTACCATTAGCGTTAAAGTATGCGGGTCTAGAGCTTTCCGATATTGGATTATTTGAATTAAATGAAGCCTTTGCGTCGCAAGCGATTCAAGTAATAAGAGAGCTTGGTTTAGATGAGGATAAAGTCAATGTCAATGGCGGGGCGATTGCACTCGGGCATCCACTAGGTTGTACAGGTACCAAACTAACACTCACCCTCATTCATGAAATGAAACGTCGTAATGAGCAATTCGGTGTTGTCACAATGTGTATTGGTGGGGGTATGGGGGCTGCTGGTGTGTTCGAATTAGTGTGACCATTCATTAAAATATTGGCGAAAAGGTTCTGACGCGAATACAAAAACATGAATAATGGGGGAATTTTGATGTCAAAAGCAGCTGACGCAGTTAGTAAAGGTGGTAGCTTCTTGCTTGATGATATTCCATATGATCGTATCTTTACTCCGGAAGATTTCACAGATGAACAAAAAATGATTGCGAAAACGACAGAAGAATTTGTTGTAAATGAAGTGCTTCCCCAACTTGAGGATATCGAAAATCATCAATTTGATAAGTCTGTTAAGCTCTTAAAACAAGCAGGTGATCTCGGTTTATTAAGTGCAGATGTTCCGGAAGAATATGGTGGACTTGGCCTTGATAAAATTAGCTCTGCATTAATAACAGAAAAGATGTCTAGAGGTGGTAGCTTTTCATTATCTTTCGGTGCTCATGTCGGCATTGGCTCTCTACCAATCGTCTTATTCGGAAATGAAGAGCAGAAACAGAAGTACTTACCAGAACTAGCCTCAGGTAACAAGCTTGCCGCTTATGCATTAACGGAACCAGATTCTGGTTCTGATGCGCTAGGAGCAAGAACAACGGCCAAGTTAAATCCAGCAGGCACACATTATGTATTTAATGGAGAAAAGCAGTGGATTACAAATTCAGCCTTTGCTGATATATTCATCGTCTATGCAAAAGTGGATGGTGAGCATTTTTCAGCCTTTATTGTTGAACGGGAGTGTCCTGGTGTTTCAACAGGACCGGAAGAGAAGAAAATGGGGATTAAAGGATCTTCGACAAGAACGCTCATTTTTGAAGATGCATTAGTTCCTAAAGAAAACTTATTAGGGGAACTTGGTAAAGGCCATGTCATTGCTTTTAATATATTAAACATCGGACGTTATAAATTAGCAGCAGGAACGATTGGCGCTGCAAAGCGGATTATTGATGTATCTGTTCAATATGCCAACCAACGCCAGCAATTTCATACACCAATCGCTAAATTCTCACTAATAGGGGAAAAGCTTGCGAATATGGCAACAAAAACATTTGCAATGGAAAGTTCAGTGTACCGAACGGTAGGACTATTCGAAGATCGTATGAGTCGATTAACAGAAGATGAAATCAAAAACGGAAAAGAAGTGGCGGCAGCAATTGCGGAGTATGCCATCGAATGTTCATTAAATAAAGTGTTTGGTTCTGAAACGCTCGATTATGTAGTTGATGAGGGTGTTCAAATTCACGGTGGATATGGTTTTATGGCTGAGTATGAGGTTGAAAGGGTGTACCGTGATTCACGAATTAATCGCATATTTGAAGGGACGAATGAGATTAACAGATTACTAGTTCCAGGAACTTATGTACGAAAAGCGATGAAAGGGCAACTTCCGTTATTCGAAAAAGCCTTAAGCTTACAAGAAGAGCTCCTCATGTATATGCCTGAAGAAGTTGGTGCTGGCATTCTTGAACAAGAAAAATACCTTCTTACTAACGCGAAAAAAATTGGCGTGTTAATTGCTGGATTAGCGGTACAAAAGTTTGGCAAAGAGTTGCAAAAAGAGCAGGAAGTTCTTGTTAATATTGCAGATATCGTAAGCAATGTGTATGCAATGGAGTCAGCTATTTTACGTACAGAAAAGGCGATAGCGAAAAACGGAGAAGCGAAAAATAAACAAAAGCTTCTTTATACACAAGTATACTGTCAAGAAGCTTTTAATGAAATTGAAGCACATGCGAAAGAATCATTGATTGCACTGGAAGCTGGTGATTCACTCCGGATGATGTTGTCGGCATTACGTAAATTCACTCGCCATACCCCAATTAATGTGATCAGTAAGAAAAGAGAAATAGCTGCATCAATAATTGCCAAGAATGCGTATTTAGCTTAAATAGTCTGAAGACATTCGGAGCGTACGAGTGTCTTCTTTCATATTTTGCTGTCAATTTAGTTAATTATAAAGAGTATATATTAATAATATTTCTAAATTAGGGTTGAATGAGTCGGTAGGATAGGATAAAGTAAAAGTGAATATGTTGGTATAGGTGGTGTAATGGAGTGTCCTTAGAATTATATTGGTATCCGAAATGCGGTACATGTCGAAAGGCAAAGAAGTGGTTGGAAGAACACGGGAAAGAGTTTAATGCGATACATATTGTAGAAAATCCACCAACAAAAGAAGAGTTATCATCTTTTTACAAAAAAAGTGGATTAGAGCTAAAAAAGTTTTTTAATACAAGTGGACAAAAATACCGTGAACTTGGACTGAAGGATAAATTAGCCGCTCTGTCAGAAGATGACATGCTGGAACTGCTATCTTCAGATGGTATGCTAATCAAGCGTCCAATTACTGTCGGCGACCAACATGTAACAATCGGTTTTAAAGAAGAAACGTTTGCGGAAACTTGGGGGAAATAATCGATAATTCTTGCATAGTTTGCTACAAACTGGTAAAACAATATTGACTATCTAGTTGTGTAAAACTTGGGAAAAGATTAGTTGTTTAACCCAAGGGAAAGATAATCAAAAAAGATATGATTACTGGAGGTAATAAAAAATGAACACACCAAAAGAACTTCGCTATTCTGAAGAACATGAATGGGTAAAAGTAGAAGGAGATAAAGTTCGTATTGGAATTACTGATTTTGCTCAATCTGAGCTTGGCGATATCGTATTCGTTGAGTTACCATCAGTCGGTGACGAAATCAAAGCGGACGAGCCATTCGGAAGCGTAGAATCAGTTAAAACTGTATCTGAACTTTATGCACCAATTAGCGGGGTAATTGTTGAAGTCAATGAAGATCTTGATGACAGCCCTGAATTTGTCAACGAATCTCCATACGAAAAGGCTTGGATGATTGTAGTTGAGCCAGCTAATGCTGCTGATATGGATAATTTAATGACAGCTGAACAATATGAAGAAATGACAAATGAAGACTAATTAGCATGAAGTATTAAATTATGGACACCCTACAAATAGAAAGTGAGGGTGTCCATATGTCTATAGATAATCAACGTTCAGATATTACAAATCGAATTGTAGGTAAATTTGATGATGGGCATTTAAATCTTTATCTAGAAAAGGAAAAGATTGGCCAAATGGTGTCTGAATATAACTATGAATTAAAAGAGGGGTATGATTTTAATCATAGTCGCTTTTATCAATATACGAATATTTTGTCAGAACCAAACCAAAAAGATGTCAATTGTAAAGATGAAAACGGTTGGTGTTAGTAGCAGTGGACCTAACCACTGCTTTTTTATACTATCAGAATTTATAAGTCTAGGCTTCGAGAATTGTCCAGCGCAAGCGTCCGGCCTCTCGAGGTCACAAGCCAATCCTCCCAGAAAGGTAAAGAGCACCTTTCCGTGAGGCTCGTCTTGTGCTATGCCTGAGGCTGAACAAGGCGCTTGCGCTTTTCTTAGGTAATGAATATATTTCCTTTGTGGTCGTTTCTTTCCTTCGTTTTTTCATAATGAAAGCTTGTGTAAGTGAAGGTAGTTAAAATGTCTAGAATGTTTAACGATCTCTTACATAAAAAACAGCAAAATTTAGAAAAAACGATTAATAAAAGGAGAACAACCTCAACAACTCGAATAATTTATAGAAGAGAATTTTACTATAAAAACAGGTGATGCAAATGTCGTTCGTTGAGGTTGAAAAAGTATTGATTGTTGAAGGAAAGTCGGATAAAAAGAAAGTGTTAAACGTACTAAATGAATCAATTGAAATTATCTGTACTAATGGGACAATAAGTGTAACGAAGCTGGATGAATTAATTGATGAATTATTTCAAAAAGATGTTTATATCTTAGTGGACTCAGATGATGCAGGTGATCGGCTACGAAAACAATTTAAAAGGGAATTTCCAGAGGCATCGCATATTTATATAGACAGGTCATATCGGGAAGTAGCGACTGCACCAGACCATCATGTTGCATCTGTTTTGTTAAGTGCCAATATTGATGTGGATGCGAAATTCCTTTAGAAAGGTGTAGCGATTTTCTAGTTATGATTGAATGGGAAGAGAAGCGGTTTAATTTACCAAAACAAGGTGTTACGTACTTGTATTTATATACGCCGATGTGTGGAACATGTCAAGTCGCAAAAAGAATGTTATCAGTAGTTGAGGAATTATTTCCAACGATAAGCATTTACTCGTTAAATTTAAATTATTTTCCAAGTGAAGCAAAAGAACTTGAAATCGAGAGTGTCCCTTGCTTGCTTATACTTGAAAATGGGCTGGAAAAGGAACGGGTTTATGCCTTTCAATCAGTTGGTTTCTTGCATGAATTAATTAAAAAGTATAGTCGTTAATCCGACATATTTCTTGGGAAATAGAAATGAAATCAAAAATAAGTAACTAAATGAGCAGAAATTGTCGACATGTTTATAAAGGATTCCTTCGAGATGCAATGAAGTTAGTAATAACTTGATTGATATCGGAGGGATTTTTTTGTATATGACAACGTTTATTTCTAATATAAATAAGGCATTCTTTTTACCTCCAATTTTATTAAATCAAACACTTATAGTAGAAATTAAACCAAATCGTGAAAAGAGTTTCTTTATTGAAATCTCATCACAAGGAGCAAGATTAATCCAAACCCCTCCTACAACAATTGATTTTCTGATGGAAGGAGAGGGGAATGACCTTGAGGAGGTTTTATTAAACTCCGGTAGGTTAAAGAAGCTAATTGCATTGGAGAAAGTCAAAATAAAAGGTTCGTACCGTAATTTTCTAAAGTTAGAAGCGATCATTACATTGAGTTAAATCTGAAAATGACAAAGAATGGGTATTTGGAATTAACGGAATTTTCACACCTTAACTTACGGAAATCAATGATTCATTGGAAATACACAGTTACTGAAATAAACCGTGTAATTAAAGAATCTTATTTATTGACATGGTTTTAAATCACATGATACAATCACACTCGTACTAATTACTCACTAAATTTTTTCTACTTAATTATATAGTAAGTCTCTTATCAAGAGAGGTGGAGGGAAGTGCCCTTTGAAGCCCGGCAACCATCAACAAATGTTGAAGTGGTGCCAATTCACACAAAGCTGTTTTGCTTTGGAAGATGAGAGAAAGGATATTATGGTGCCTTTCTGTTCATTTTGCAGAGGGCATTTTTTTATAGTTTAACTTAACTATAAAATTCTTGAACTGTGGATAAGCGCACGACATTCAGCGCAAGTGTTCGGCCCCTCGAGGTCAAAAGCTTCTTATGCTTGCCTTAGGCTGATCAAGGAGCTTCCGCTTTGGTTAATAAATGATTCAGAAAAAAGTGAACAATGAAGTGAGATAAAGGAATTTGAAAGTAGGTGACGACTTGATTACGTTAGAAAACGTGAATAAAGTTTATCATACAAAATCTGGTAATGTGACAGCTGTTAATAATGTAAATTTACAAATTGATAAGGGCGAGATTTTCGGAATAATCGGTTATAGTGGAGCAGGGAAAAGCTCATTAATTCGATTGTTAAATGGATTAGAAAAACCAACAAGTGGTTCCATTACCGTTGCAGAAAGTCAAATCGGTTCAATTGGTGGAGCAAAATTAAGGAAGGCACGTTTAGAAATTAGTATGATCTTTCAACATTTTAACCTATTGTGGTCAAGAACAGTACGGGAGAATATTGCATTCCCACTTGAAATTGCAGGTATAAAAAAGTTGGAGCGCATGAGACGTGTTGATGAATTAATCAAGCTAGTAGGCCTTGAAGGTCGCGAAAATGCTTATCCTTCACAATTAAGTGGTGGTCAAAAGCAACGTGTTGGGATTGCCAGAGCATTAGCTAACAATCCTAAGGTATTATTATGTGATGAGGCGACGTCAGCGTTGGACCCGCAAACAACGGATTCCATTTTGGATTTACTTGTAGATATTAATAAAAGATTAGGTCTTACGATCGTGTTAATAACTCATGAAATGCATGTCATTCGGAAAATATGTCATCGTGTAGCAGTAATGGAGAACGGCGAAGTTGTTGAACAAGGGAATGTTCTTGAAGTATTTAAGCATCCTAAACAACCTATCACGAAGCGTTTTGTGAAACAGGTTACTGAGCCTAATGAAACGGATGAAGTAGTGACACATTTATTAGAGCGTTATCCAAAGGGAAAGGTGATTCAATTATCTTTTGTTGGAGAAGCTGCAGAACAACCGCTGATGACAAATTTAATTAGACAGTTTGAAGTTGAAGTGAATATTCTACAAGGTAAAATTTCCCAAACACAAAGTGGCTCTTACGGAAGTTTGATTGTCCATTTAGATGGGGATGAACAAGAACTTAACAGAGCTTTAGCGTTTATTTACAATCAGCATGTTGAGGTGGAGGTGATTGCAAATGCTTGAACAACTTCTACCTGAAGTGAAATGGGAAAAGGTGTGGGAAGCCACATTTGAAACAATTTATATGACAAGCTTGTCTGTGGTGGCGACGTTTATTCTAGGGATTATTTTAGGTCTATTATTATTTTTAACATCAAAAGGTAATATGTGGGAAAGTCGATTCCTTAATGGACTTGTAGCAGGAATTGTTAACGTATTTAGATCGATTCCATTCATTATTTTAATTATATTATTACTACCCTTTACGAAAGTACTTGTTGGAACAATGTTAGGTGCTAATGCCGCATTACCTGCTTTAATTATTGGAGCTGCTCCTTTTTATGGACGCATGGTCGAGATTGCTTTGAGGGAAATCGATAAAGGTGTTATCGAAGCTGCAAAATCGATGGGAGCGAAAACGGGCACAATCATTTTGAAGGTACTTTTACCAGAATCAATGCCAGCGTTGGTTTCAGGTATTACCGTAACGACGATTGCCCTAATTGGTTCTACAGCGATGGCGGGTGTAATCGGTGCTGGCGGGTTAGGGAACCTCGCATTTTTGGAAGGCTTTAACCGTGGGAATAGTCAGGTGACGCTCGTAGCAACGATTATAATTTTAATCTTAGTGTTCATCATCCAAATTATTGGGGATATTATAACTAAATCAATAGATAAGAGGTAGGAGGAAAAATAATGAAAAAGTCATTTCTAACAATTATTTTTGCAATTTTTGTAGCAGTGCTTGTTGCATGTGGAGGAGCAGATAAGGAAGGTGCTAACGGTACCGGGGATACTACGGATGAAGTAACAACATTAAAAGTAGGGGCATCACCTGTACCACATGCTGAGATTTTAGAAGAAGCTAAACCTTTATTAGAAGAACAAGGCATTGAATTAGAAATTGTGGAATTTACAGATTACGTTTTACCAAACAAAACATTAGCAGAGGAAGAGTTGGATGCGAATTATTTCCAACATGAGCCGTATTTAGAGGGACAAATTGCTGATAATGGTTATAAGTTTGTTAATGCTGGAGGCATACACATTGAACCGATTGGTGTCTATTCAAAACGTCATAAGTCATTAGATGATCTTCCAGAAGGTGCAAAAATCATTATGAGTAACTCAGTTGCTGATCACGGTCGTATGCTTTCAATGCTAGAAGAAAAAGGATTAATCACAATTAAAGAAGGCGTTGAAAAAACGGCTGCAACAATTGAAGATATCGATCAAAACCCTAAAAAGCTAGTATTTGAAGCTGATATTGAAGCACCAATGGTAGCAAAAGCATATAAAAACGATGAAGCTGATGCATTTTTAATTAATGGTAACTTTGCATTAGATGAAGGCTTAAATCCAGCTGAAGATGCAATTGCCCTAGAATCGCCAGAGAACAATCCTTATGTAAACCTAATTGTTGTTCGTGAGGGTGACGAAGAGAGAGAAGAAATAAAGGCATTGGTAGATGCATTACGTTCAGAAAAAGTCCAAGAGTTTATTAAGACAAAATATCAAGGATCTGTAATCTCTGCTGCACAAAGTAAATAAGAAACTGGCTGACAATGTTTAAATTGTCGGCCTTTATGTGTCTTATAGGAAACGATAAAATTCTTGTAATGTGCTAAGCACAAGACATCCAGCACCTAGCCCTTCTAAGGTCTAGCCACGCATGAAGTGAAGGCAAAGTACGCCTTCACTTCATGCGCGTCTTATGCCTGTCGAGGCTCTGTTTAACCAGTCTTCAGGACTACAAGGAGTAGAAGTGGGTGAAGCTGGGAATAGACTGCTTATAACAGCAATTAAGCGAAGTCACGCTAACTATCGATACAGGAGAAAGAAACCATACTGATGGTAGAAATCTCGGTTTATCACCAATTTCTCATTCAACACTTAAATTCCGTCTATATTTTCTCAATTAATCCATATGAATTGTAAAAAAATAAATAACAAAAATCAGTTAATATAGCGAATATTCGACTGAAATTGCAAACATCATTCGTTTTTTGTTGGAATTAACAAAGCACGCTTGAACAATGTAATGGATCTAATCAATAGTAAGTTCTTTTACAAATAGCATCACTAAATTATAGGTTGGTTATTTCTAACGAAGAAAGGAGAATGTTTTTAAATCTAAAGTAAAAACTAAACTAGGTGTTGACGGTAGCTTCACCGGCCAATCTGTTATATAGTAGAAAAAGGTTAAATTCTCTATCTTCATACATAATAAATTTGTTTTATACAACTGAATTTTAGGTTTTGTGTCTCGACGGCATTCGCAGTTAACCTATAAAGGTTGTTTTCACTTTTGATTTGTTATAATATTAGAATGAGAATAAATTGAGAATTAGTAAACTTTATATATTATGGAGGTATAAGCTATGACGGGTTCTACATTAATCATTAAGGATTTACACGTAGAAATTGATGGTAAAGAAATTCTTAAAGGTGTAAATCTTGAAATAAAAGGCGGAGAGTTCCATGCAATTATGGGACCTAATGGAACAGGTAAATCAACGTTATCATCAGCAATTATGGGTCACCCAAAGTATGAAGTAACTGGGGGAAGCATCACATTAGATGGCGAAGATGTATTAGAAATGGAAGTAGATGAGCGTGCACGTGCAGGTCTATTCCTAGCAATGCAATATCCAAGCGAAATTAGTGGTGTAACAAATGCAGATTTCTTACGTTCATCAATAAATGCACGTCGAGAAGAAGGCGAAGAAATATCTTTAATGAAATTTATTCGTCAAATGGATGCTAACATGGAAGAACTAGAAATGGATCCTGATATGGCACAGCGTTACCTAAATGAAGGTTTCTCTGGTGGGGAGAAAAAGCGTAATGAAATCCTTCAACTAATGATGATCGAGCCGAAAATTGCGATTCTTGATGAAATTGATTCCGGTCTTGATATCGATGCATTAAAGGTTGTAGCTAAAGGTATTAATAAAATGCGTAATGAAGAGTTTGGCTGTTTAATGATTACTCACTATCAACGTTTATTAAATTACATCACACCAGATAAAGTACACGTAATGATGCAAGGCCGTGTTGTTAAATCAGGTGGACCTGAGCTAGCACAACGTTTAGAAGCAGAAGGTTATGACTGGATTAAACAAGAACTAGGCATCGAAGACGAAACTGTTGGGCAATAAGCTTAAGCGTAGGGAGGAGTAATGATACATGGAAACGAAAACTTACAATCAGGACTATGTCACAAGCTTTTCAAAACAGCTTGGTGAACCGGATTGGCTTACTGATCTTCGCTTACAAGCTCTTGCAAAAGTCGAGGATCTTCCAATGCCAAGACCGGATAAAACAAAAATTGATAAATGGAATTTCACTAGCTTCAAGGAACATTCAGTTACTAGTGAAAAACTTAATTCTCTAGATGATTTACATGAGGATGTAAAAGGATTAATTGACGTTGAGTCTGCAAACAAGAACTTGTATGTTCAAGTAAACAACTCAGCTGCGTTCACATCATTATCAGATGATTTAAAAGCTAAAGGTGTTATTTTAACAGACATTCATACTGCTGCAAGCGAGCATTCTGAATTAGTTCAAAAATACTTTATGCAAGATGGCGTAAAGGTTGACGAACATCGCTTAACAGCTTTACATGCTGCTTTATTTAATGGTGGGGTTTTCGTTTATGTCCCTAAAAATGTAGAAGTAGCTGAACCAATACAAGCAATTTTTGTCCATGATAATGCTAATACGACACTTATTAATCATGTCATTGTTGTTGCTGAAGATAATAGTTCTGTAACATATGTAGAGAACTATATTTCAACAGTAGAAGTGGAAGAAGCTGTCTTCAATATCATTTCAGAGGTTTTTGCTAATACAAATGCACGAGTAACATATGGTGCAGTTGATACTCTTGCAAAAGGAGTTACAACTTATGTGAACCGTCGTGGAGTAGCTGGACGTGATGCTCGAATTGAGTGGGCGCTTGGGCTAATGAATGATGGAGATACTGTTTCTGAAAATGTGACGAATTTAATGGGTGACGGATCATTCGGCGACACAAAATCAGTTGTTGTTGGTCGTGGAGCGCAAAAACAAAACTTTACAACAAAGGTTGTTCATTTTGGTAAGCATTCTGAAGGTTACATCTTAAAACATGGTGTCATGAAAGATAGTGCTTCATCCATTTTTAACGGTATTGGAAAAATTGAGCACGGGGCTACGAAATCAAATGCAGTGCAAGAATCTCGTGTGCTAATGCTAAGTGAAAAAGCACGTGGTGACGCAAACCCAATTCTCTTAATTGACGAAGATGATGTTACAGCGGGACATGCTGCTTCTGTCGGTCGTGTTGATCCAATTCAGCTTTATTATTTAATGAGTCGTGGTATTCCGAAAGTTGAAGCAGAACGCCTTGTTATTCACGGATTCTTAGCGCCAGTCGTGAGAGAACTTCCAATTGAAGGTGTGAAAAAACAATTAGTTGAGGTAATTGAAAGGAAAGTACGATAATGAATATTACTGATATTCGTCGTCACTTTCCGATTTTGGATCAGCAAGTCAATGGTAGAGACCTTGTTTATTTAGATAGTGCTGCAACCTCTCAAAAACCGATCGCTGTAATTGAAGCTTTGTCGACGTACTATCGTGAATATAATTCAAACGTTCACCGTGGTGTGCATACACTAGGTACGAAAGCAACTGACGGTTATGAAGGAGCACGTGAAAAGGTTAGAAGATTCATTGGTGCAAATTCAACACAAGAAATTATTTTCACCCGCGGTGCGACAACTGCGTTAAATATAGTAGCACAAAGCTATGGTTTGACTAATGTTAGAGAAGGTGACGAAATTGTCATCACCTATATGGAGCATCATGCCAATATTATTCCTTGGCAGCAAGTGGCAAAAGCGACTGGTGCGACTTTAAAATATATCCCGTTACAAGAAGATGGTACAATAGCTTTACAGGATGTTGAAGAAACCGTTACAGCGCAAACAAAGATTGTATCGGTAGCTCAAGTATCGAATGTCCTTGGTACAATTAATCCAATTAAAGAAATCGCTAAAATTGCTCATCGCAACGGTGCTGTTATGGTCGTTGATGGCGCGCAAAGTTCTCCACATATGAAGATCGATGTTCAGGAATTAGATTGTGACTTCTTTGCTTTTTCAGGTCACAAAATGTGTGCTCCTACAGGCATTGGTGTTTTATATGGCAAGAAGGAGCTTCTTGAAAAAATGGAGCCTGTTGAATTTGGCGGTGAAATGATTGATTTCGTTGGATTACAAGAATCAACGTGGAAAGAGCTTCCTTGGAAATTTGAAGCTGGAACGCCAATCATTGCTGGAGCAATTGGACTTGGTGCGGCAATTGATTTTCTCGAACAAATTGGCTTAGAAAATATTGAGGCGCATGAGCATCGATTAGCTCAATATGCTTTAGAGCAACTAAACCAAGTTGAAGGTATTACAATCTACGGACCGAAACATCGTGCCGGATTGGTAACATTTAATATTGAGGATGTCCATCCACATGATGTTGCAACAGTTTTAGATGCTGAAGGAATTGCTGTACGTGCAGGCCACCATTGTGCACAGCCGCTAATGAAATGGCTAAAGGTTTCTGCAACAGCAAGAGCTAGTTTTTACCTGTACAACACAGAAGAAGAAATCGAAAAACTAGTTGCAGGTTTAATTAAAACGAAGGAGTACTTCAGCAATGTCTAATCATGTAAATCTTGATACCTTATACCGACAAGTCATTATGGATCATTACAAAAACCCTAGAAACAAAGGGGTTCTTGACAACAGTCTTACAGTTGATATGAATAATCCAACATGTGGCGATCGTATTCGCTTAACACTTGATCTTGAGGATAATGTGGTAAAGGCCGCAAAATTTGAAGGAGAAGGCTGCTCCATTTCAATGTCATCAGCTTCAATGATGACACAAGCAATTAAAGGGAAAACACTTGATAAAGCTTTAGAGCTTTCTGAAATATTTTCGAATATGATGCTAGGAAAAGAGTACGATGGTGATCTTGATTTAGGTGATATCGAAGCATTGCAAGGTGTAACTAAGTTTCCAGCACGTATTAAATGTGCCACATTAGCTTGGAAAGCGATGGAAAAGGGTATAACAAGCAACAACGAGTAAAAATTAAGGGATAACCCTTAAATTCTATATGGAATGGAGTGAATGTAGATGGCAAAAAAGGCACCTGAAATTGGCGATTACAAATATGGATTTGCTGACAAAGATGTTTCCATCTTCCGTTCAAAACGAGGATTAACGAAAGAAATCGTTGAAGAGATTTCTCGTATGAAGGATGAACCACAATGGATGCTAGATTTCCGTTTGAAATCACTTGAGCATTTTTATAATATGCCAATGCCACAATGGGGTGGCGATATGGCTTCATTGAATTTCGATGAAATTACGTATTACGTAAAGCCATCTGAAAAATCAGAGCGTTCTTGGGATGAAGTACCTGAAGAAATTAAGAATACTTTTGATAAGCTTGGTATTCCAGAAGCTGAACAAAAATATTTGGCAGGTGTTTCTGCGCAATATGAGTCAGAGGTTGTTTATCATAACATGAAAGAAGATCTTGAGGATCTTGGGATCGTCTTTAAAGATACAGATACAGCTTTAAAAGAAAATGAAGATATTTTCCGTGAGCATTTCGGTAAAGTGATTCCACCTACGGATAATAAATTCTCTGCTCTAAACTCGGCTGTTTGGTCTGGTGGATCGTTCATTTATGTACCAAAGGGTATTAAAGTTGATACACCATTACAAGCTTATTTCCGTATTAACTCTGAAAACATGGGGCAGTTTGAGCGTACACTTATTATCGTTGACGAAGGTGCACATGTGCATTATGTAGAAGGATGTACGGCACCAGTTTATACAACAAACTCACTTCATAGTGCAGTTGTTGAAATCATCGTTAAAGATGGTGGCTATTGCCGTTATACAACGATTCAAAACTGGGCGAACAACGTATTTAACCTTGTAACAAAACGTGCTGTTTGTGAAGCAAACGCAACAATGGAATGGATCGATGGTAACATCGGTTCGAAGCTAACAATGAAATATCCTGCAGTTATCCTTAAAGGTGAGGGTGCTCGTGGCCTGACCCTTTCGATTGCGATTGCAGGAAAAGGTCAGCATCAAGATGCAGGTGCGAAAATGATTCATTTAGCTCCAAACACATCTTCAACGATTGTTTCTAAATCGATCTCTAAACAAGGTGGAAAAGTAACATATCGTGGAATTGTCCACTTCGGCCGTAAAGCAGATGGCGCAAGATCAAATATTGAATGTGACACACTCATTATGGATAATCAATCAACATCAGATACGATCCCTTATAATGAGATCATGAATGACAATATTTCACTTGAACATGAAGCGAAGGTTTCGAAGGTATCAGAAGAACAATTATTCTACCTTATGAGCCGTGGTATTTCAGAAGAAGAAGCGACAGAAATGATCGTAATGGGCTTTATCGAGCCATTTACAAAAGAGCTTCCAATGGAATATGCAGTTGAGATGAACCGCTTGATTAAGTTCGAAATGGAAGGGTCTATCGGGTAATACAGAAAGGACTGACAAACTTGTCAGTCCTTTTTTATAATATAAGGATTTATAAGTTTTGGCTCCGAGAATTGTCCAGCGTAAGCGCCTAGCCCCTCTTGGGTCTACAGCCCCTCAGGAATTGAAGGCAAAGAACACCTTCTATTCCTGAGCGTCTTCTTTGCCCGAGGCTGAACAAGGCGCTTGCGCTTTTCTTAGTCCTTCATGAATGCCCTATCATTGAATACCGTGATATAGTATGATTAGAAAAAGAAATTGGATGTTAATGACTACTTAATTCAAAAGGATGATCAGATTGACAACCATTCAAATTGGTCTAACAGGCTGGGGAGATCATGAATCCCTTTATCCTTTAAGAATGAAATCGACAAATAAATTACAAGAATATGCCGCGCATTTTCCAATAGTTGAAATAGATACAAGCTTTTATGCCATTCAGCCAGAACGTAATTTTGAGAAGTGGTTACGAGACACTCCTGATACATTCCAATTTATCGCAAAAGCGTATCAAGGAATGACAGGGCATCTCCGCGGAGAATCACCATTTGAAAATAAACGGGATATGTTCAGAGCATACAGGAAGTCTATCGAACCATTAATAAGAGAAAAGCGGCTTGCAATGGTTTTATTTCAATTTCCCCCATGGTTTGCTTGTACGTCGGAAAACGTTACCTATTTAAAGTGGTGCCGGGAACAAATGGGCGATACTGAGGTAGCGCTTGAATTTCGCAATCGCTCGTGGTTCTCAAACAATTTTCATGATAAAACATTACAGTTTATGGAATCTGAAAAATGGATACATAGTATCGTTGATGAGCCACAAGCGGGTGAAAGATCAATTCCAACCGTGCTCCACCCTACAGATTCTCGAAAAACTCTTATTCGCTTGCATGGCAGAAACGTTTATGGCTGGAATAAGCCTGCTTCAGGTGATAATTGGCGAGATGTAAGGTACTTATATCGTTACAATCAAGAAGAGCTACTAGAATGGAAGGAGCATTTGCGCTCTCTTCAAAAAGAAACAGAAACGATATATATGTTATTTAATAATAATTCAGGTGGCGATGCTGCCGATAATGCGAAGATGATGATGAATTTATTAGACATTACTTATTATGGCTTAGCAGAAAAACAATTAAGCCTGTTTAGTGACGAGTAGATCGGTTTAGTATTGAGGATTTTATTTTTCATAATCCCAGCGGATCTTGGTGTTGCTTCATAAAATGGTTATCGCATATTAACGAACAATCCGTAAAACAGGGGAAGTGGTTAGGGGTTACTAAAAAATTAATCTCTAGAGGTTCATAATGATAAAATAGGAAAATGGATGTTTAAGTGCAAGGAGAGTGAATCATGTTAGAGACAATCCACCTTTATCACACAAATGATTTACATAGCCATTTTGAAAATTGGCCTAAAATCGTGCAATTTTTAAAAAAGAAAAAAGAATGGCACGAACAAAATAATGAGCAAATGGTTCTATTGGATATTGGTGATCATGCAGATCGCTTTCATCCAATTACTGAAGCAACAAAGGGTAAGGCAAATGTAACATTGATGAATAAGCTTCAGTATGATGCAGTAACAATCGGTAATAATGAAGGCATTACCTTTTCTCATGAAGATTTAAATACTTTATACGAAGATGCAACGTTTCCAGTCGTCCTATCAAATTTATATACAGAGCTAGGAGAGCGGCCTTCATGGGTTTCCCCTTTTCAAATTTTGACATTACATAACGGGATGAAACTGGCTATATTAGGAGTAACGGTATTTTATGAGAAATTTTATGAACTACTCGGCTGGAAAATAAAAGACCCTTTTCAAAGCTTATTAGAAACAGTAAATCAAGTGAAGGACAAGGCTGATATCATTGTTCTGCTTTCTCATCTTGGTATTAGTGATGATGAGATTATTGCGAGAGAATTTCCTGATATCGATATTATCATTGGTGGTCACACACATCATGTGCTCCAAAATGGAACGAAAATTAACGAAACATTAGTTGCGGGTGCCGGAAAGTATGGACAATATGTCGGCCATATTTCGCTTACCATCGATAGTGAACAAAAAGCATTGGTGAATCGTGCGGCTAGCCTCTATTCAATGACAGAGCAAAAAGAAATTTGTCAAGAAACTGAAGCTTGGTTGGAACAAACTTTAACAGTTAGCAATGCGATGCTTTCTGAAGTCGTAGGCGTTTTACACGACGATTTAGCACTCGATTGGTTTAATGACTCTGCGCTTCCCTTATTTTTAGTCCGTGCTATCCGCGAATGGTGTGACGGCGAGGTTTCTATGGTTAATTCCGGAATGTTGTTAGCACCTTTAAACAAAGGTCCTGTAACGAAAAAAGATCTACACCGCATATGCCCACATCCGATCAATCCATGTAAGGTCGAGATCAAGGGTGATGTGCTAAAAGAGGTCATTGTTCAAGCGAGAGAAGAAAAAATGGAACAACTTCTGTTAAAGGGACTAGGTTTTAGGGGGAAAGTAATGGGGAGAATGGTTTTTGATGGGATTGAGGTAAAAACGGAGATGTTTGCAGATGGCAAACAACATGTTACGGATGTATATGTGCATGGCGAGCCGATTGATTATGATCGAACTTATGCTGTGGCAACCGTTGATATGTTTACTCTGGGGCCACTATATCCTGAAATTAGTCATTCGGAGAAAAAAACTTTTTATATGCCAGAGCTTTTAAGAGATCTTTTAGCCTGGAAATTACAAAATATATGACATAAATTTAGGTGGAATATCTACACGCATCCTTTCCTTCTTCATAAAGATATATAAAAGGAAAGGTTTGTAGATAGGCTATGATTAATATGAATCCAATTGTTATTGAAGGTAAACAATTTACCGCAATAACGATTGCTTTACCGAAAACGAACTTCATGGCAATCACAAATGACAAAGGGTATATTATGTGTGGTGCTCTGGATGTCGCATTGTTAAACGAAAGATTAAAAGAAAGAGGCATCATTGCTGGTCGAGCAGTTGGCGTTAAAACAATCGATCAATTACTTGAGGCGCCTTTGGAATCTGTCACATATGAAGCTGAAAAACTTGGGATTGTGGTTGGGACAAAGGGGAGAGACGCCTTATTAATGATGTCTTAAATTGAATACAGCAATAAATGCGTTTTCATAATCCTTCATTTTAAATAGTGAGGGTTTTCTTTTTCCACCACTTTGGTTAATGAGACTTATCAGGCTTTCTCAGAACTTTCGCTTCTTTGATTCATACGCGCTAAGTGGTGAGGTATTACAGTCCGTTAATCTACGATAAAATAAAAAAATAATGCGTACATCCCTCCCGATATGCATAAATATAGCATGTAAGGGAGGGATTTACTTTGCCTAAGTTTCGTCATCGTAGAGTACGTAAAGGACCTTTGCCTTTTCGATATGTGTTTTTACTAACTTGTGTTATTTTTATATTTTTAACAGCGTGTAGCTTTTGGATTGTCAACAAACAGGTAGAGCCTGCCTTAATGGAAATCGCAGAGATAGAAGCAACGAAGATAGCAACGACGATTATTCAAGAAGCAGTGAAGAATGAAATCGTAGATCCTGATAAAGCAAAGGATTTAGTTACTACAACAGAAGATAAAGAAGGAAATATCACAATGATTACATTTGATTCTCAAACAGTTAGAGGGGCTTTAGATAGAGTGACTGAAAATATTAATGCAAAGCTGTCTTCAATTGAAGAGAACAATTTTAAGGGAGCAAATGTAGATAAAGACAATAGTGAACAAAAAGATGGAATTACGTATGAAATACCATTAGGTCAAATTACAGGCAATGCAATTTTAAGTAGCGTAGGACCAGATATTCCTGTTCGATTTTATTTAATAGGTGATATTCATACGGATATTAAAAGAGAAATTATAGAACATGGCATAAATAATGCAACTCATGAAGTATTGATATATACAGAGGTTACCGTACAAATGATCATTCCGTTTGCAACAGACTCCAAAAAAATAACAAATTTGATTCCTGTCATTGACATCACAGTACCGGGAGATGTCCCACAATATTATAACGGTAATGGAAAATCTAACCCTGCGATTGAATTACCCAAATAAATATTGCAAAAACATGGGTGTCATCGTAAAGTACGCTCAACTTACCCTATCAGTAGAGGATAAACTCCCCTACTGATAGTAGTTTCATTTTATTATTGTTTCTTTTTATTACGGTCGCTTCTTTCCCAGGCCTTTAAATGTGGATAAGGATCAAATGACCACTCGGTTCTCCCATTGTCCTTATATAGGCCATAATGGAGATGCGGAGGGAATTTTCCAGCGGTACCTGGTGGACCATATCCTGAGCTTCCTACAGACCCGATCAGTTGACCTGGTTCTACAATTTGTCCAGCATGAATTCCGTCTGCAAAACCATTTAGATGGGCAAAATAATGATACGTATTATCAATATCCCGAATTCCAACTCTCCATCCACCAAAACGATTCCACCCTTTCATTTCAATTACTCCGAAACAAGTTGAACGGACAGGGACTCCATAGTTAGCGAAAATATCAGTTCCTTCATGAATTCTTCGACCACCCCACCCACGAGCATCACCCCATGTGTTGTTATAACTAAAATTATGGTTAAGTGGAAGAGGGAAGGTGTGTGTATCTAAGTCTAAATGACCATATTTTTTATACAATTTCATATGGCCTAAAATAAGCCCTACTGCTTTATCACGTTGATAATAGTCCCATAAACCAATCTTTAGGTTTTCGAGATCAGTCCCATACGATTGCAAATAATGGGCAATGGAGTAAAGGACATCTTCATCATTTTTCGGATCAGATTTATTGTCGCCATTACCATCTTCACCAATACCTCCAAATAACCCAATACTAATAGGGTTCATATCTTCTTTGTTAGGATTAAGTGGACCAACCCATACCTCTGGTTTGATATATATTTCAATTAATCCCTCGGCTTTCGGAATGTCTTTTCGCGAATGGCGGACATTTCGTTCATATTGATCGATGGAAGCTAGTACATACCAAGGAATATTTGTAACAGTTTCGACCTTTTTATATAAGCTCATTAGCTTTTGATTTTCTTCACTTTGATTGCTTTCAGCACCATAAGCTATTGAATGAGCTGAAATACAAATCATCGCAAACATGATACAGCATAAAAATTTACGCACAATAATGAGCCCCTTTCAGCCGTTTTCCATATCTATAGTTTGGTTATCAATTGGGATTTCATTTATAGAAAATATTAGTAATTCTAATCAGTCCTTTTTCTTGTCCCTCTTGTGTACGTATGGTAAAGTGGAATTATCGAATACATACTGGAGATGAATCAGGTGGCGAAAAAGGAAGATTATTTACGTAAGCCGGAATGGTTAAAAATAAAATTAAACACAAATGAAAACTACACAGATTTAAAAAAGCTAATGAGAGAAAAGAGCCTACATACTGTATGCGAGGAAGCGAAATGTCCGAATATTCATGAATGTTGGGCAGTTAGAAGAACAGCAACGTTTATGATATTAGGTTCTGTTTGTACACGTGCTTGTCGTTTCTGTGCAGTTAAAACAGGTCTTCCAACAGAGCTTGACTTAGCAGAACCAGAACGAGTGGCAGATTCTGTTGCATTAATGAATTTGAAACACGCTGTAATTACGATGGTAGCTCGTGACGATTTAAAGGATGGCGGAGCGAAAGTATTAGCTGAAACTGTTCGTGCGATTCGTCGTAAAAGCCCATTTACGACAATTGAAGTATTGCCTTCAGATTTAAGTGGGGATTATGAGAACCTTAAAATGTTAATGGATGCGAAACCTGATATTTTGAACCATAATATTGAAACGGTTCGCGAACTTACACCAAGAATTCGTGCACGTGCTACGTATGAAAGATCATTGGAGTTCTTAAAGCGTGCAAAAGAAATGCAACCAGAAATCCCGACAAAGTCTAGTTTAATGATTGGCTTAGGAGAAACAAAAGAACAAATCATTCAAACGATGGATGATCTAAGAGAGAATAATGTAGATATTATGACAATTGGTCAATATTTACAACCGTCAAAAAAACACTTGAAAGTTCAAAAATATTATCATCCAGATGAATTTGCAGAACTACGCGAAATTGCCATGAGCAAAGGTTTTAGCCATTGTGAAGCAGGTCCGCTTGTACGTTCTTCATACCATGCAGATGAGCAAGTGAATGCAGCAGCAAAACAAAAACAAGCACAAGCATAAGAACAAAAGCGGAAGCGCCTTGATCAGCCTCGGGCAAATAAGACGCTTTTGAATAGAAGGTGTTTTTTGCCTTCAATTCAAAAGTGGCTTAGACCAAAGAGGGGCTGGACAGTTCTCGAAGCCAATACTTATAAATTCGGATATAAGAACAAAAAGGAAGAGGTTCTCTTCCTTTTTGACAATCAATTTAGTCTTCTTCATTTTATTTATAGCGAGTTTTTTCGTACCGATCCTTCATATCATCATCTAAATCCTCATTAACCTCTCCATAGCCTTCACCGTTTGCATTTTCACCTTTGTTAATTGCACGACCTTGAGGAGATTCAAGCATTTCTTTAACTGTTTTGTTTAAAATTTCGTCAATGTCGCGACTAGTGGAATTTTGAGGACTAAATGCTTCAATTTGCTGGATCATATTTGTTTTATCTGAAATGTAAACATGATAATATCTTGGAACGACAGATAAAGCTGTTTTCTTTACTTGGTCTGCTGTAGCAGAGCGCTGATCAGAATCGGTTTCATAAGCCACTAATACTTCTTCATCTGTTACTAACGTTGCAACGTCATTTACGTTTGGTAACTGAACAATTAAACTGCTTATGGTGTCTGCAGCTTTCTCTCTGTCAAAGCCGGGTATATTTGTAAAGCTATTATCACCCGGGACGCCACTTTTTTGATGACGCACATACCCAAAGTCAGCTTGTTTATCATTGTTCACCTTTGTCACATTTTCGCCGTTGTAGAGCTCTGGACGATCAGATACATTTATTGTATTTCCACTTTCGTGTAAAAGGGAAGTATCCTCACCAGCGCCAAATTGGCATGCAGTTAATAGGCATAAACCGACAAGACTAATAACTAACTTTTCTTTTATCAATAGTTGCACCTCCCTCATTTTAGGATGACCAATGTGATGTGAAACTATCTTAGTAATTGATGGTTGAATATAATTGGATTATGATTAGAATAAGGAATATGGATGGAGTGAAACCGACATGATATGTGTTCAAAATCAATGTTTTGAGATAGTAAAAGATGAAAAAAATGGATTTAATGAAGACGCGTTTAAAGGAAGATATAGTGATATCTTGAATAAATATGACTTTATCGTAGGAGATTGGGGATATAATCAACTAAGATTACGTGGTTTCTTTGATGACCAAAATCAAAAAGCTTCATACGATACGAAGATAAGTACGTTAGATGAATATATTTATGAGTATTGCAATTTTGGTTGTGCTTATTTTGTTTTGAAAAAGGTTAAAAAATAACGCCAGATAAAAGGTCTTATTGCTATTTCAGCAAGATTGTTCGATCATTGCAAAAAATTATTGATTTTTGTCAATAGTTTTTTGCAATGATGAAAGTGTTTAACTTTTTAGATCAGTTATACAAGCTGACCTAAAAAGTCACGAAGCTCTGATGCATCTTCTTCATTAAGCTTATATGCAAATTCTAAGTACCCAGGTTCCTTAAGGTCATCTGCCCCGATTATTGCAAAACGATTACTTTGGATATCGAGAACAAGATGCTTGCCAAAATAGCGGTCACTCTGGATAATGGCTAAATCGAATCGTTGATGTTCACCCATAAAGCTGACAAATCTTGTTTTTGTTTCAACTGTTTCATCATATAAAAAAAAGCGTTCAGACATATGCATTCTCCTCTTTCTTCTCAATTCTTTTTTAGAAGGAATCAATTTTTTAAATACTCTACTTGAAAGTAACTTTCTGAAAATGATTTCTCCAATTTTGATGATACATCCATCATAACAAATAGTTGGATTTGTTTTAAAGAAATATGAAGGATGATGAAATAAGATTCCCCTTAATTTTGGAGTAGAAGTTTTATTCCATGAAAAAGAATCCTTTCTCAAAAATGGTGATGTTTTTTTATCATTCTCTGCCCGTAAAGAATTGGAAAAGAATTTATGTGGAATTAGTCGAAAAAAACAGAATTATGATAAAATATTAATATGTAACGGAGATTGTCAGAAGGGTGGGTAGATATGATCAGTGGACTTTTAGAAAAGCATATCATGAGAATAAAAAAGTGGAACAAACTTTTTTTACCACGTCATAAATTACGTTATTACCCGCCTAGGTTTGTATTAAGGGACCCTATATTAGAGGGAATATGCCATGCTATGTCGAAGGGACAACAAGTCGTTGTAGTTGTTATCTCCGCTTCAAACCTTCTGGAGTTTTCCCAACAACTTGAAGAAAATCAACTAATTAAATTTAGAAAAGAGTTAAAAGAAGGGTTAAAATACACTTTTGAAAACTCGAAGTACAAAGATGACGTCCTCGTTGTTCATGATTATTATAGCGATGGTTTGACGATTTTCCTTAAAATGAATGATGATACACAAAATGTCATCCACATCGAGCAGATGCTAAGAATACTGATGCCTAAGTTGGAAAAATGGATTTATGTGAGATATCCATACTTTCATCACCAATTAGAAGTTGGATATATGTTCATCCATAGGCAATGGCGTACGACTCAGGATGCCGTGTACATAGCACAGCAGCAAGCAGTGGCAATGGCAGAAAAGCGTGTCCAAACACGATATATAAAAACGTTAGTACAGTTGCGTACGATCATTGAAAAACGTGAAATAACAATGTTAGCGCAACCTATTATTGAATTATCAACAAATCAAGTAAATGCGTGGGAATTTTTAACAAGAGGTCCTAAAGGAACGGCATTAGAAAATCCGTTACAATTATTTTCATTTGCAAGACAATCGAACTTAATTTATGACCTGGAGCTAATAGTATTGGAAAAGGCATTTCAAATGATTCAAAGTGTTGGTTGCATCGAGGATGTATTTTTGAATTTTACTCCGATTACTTTAGGGAATAAGCGCTTTATTCCTGCGCTTGAAAAGCTTTTGACATGTTTTTTAGATATTAGGCCTAAAAAAATTATCTTTGAAGTAACAGAACAAGATTCCATTGAGGGATTAATATTTTTCCGTGAGAATATACAACAGTTACGCCAAATGGGGTTTCGGATTGCTGTAGATGATACAGGTGCAGGCTATTCGAGTCTCCATACAATCAGTGAATTGCTACCAGATATTATCAAAATCGATCGATCCGTCATTCAAGGAATAGATACGAATAGGGTTAAGGAATCAATGGTAAAGGGACTGATCTTAATCGCTAAAGAAATCGGTTCGACTGTTGTAGCGGAAGGAATTGAGAAAAGGGAAGAAGCTGCCGTACTTATGAGAAATCAAGTCGATATGGCACAAGGATTCTTATACGGAAAACCTGGAACATTGGAGAAAGAACGTGTGCTATTAATATAGGATGGTGAAAATCGTGTATTTTATTGACCGAGAGCTAATTGAAGCAAAGCTAACTTTTCTTGAAAAGCAGGTAAAACTTTTTACAAATCAAACGAGTTGGAAAAACGATTTAGAAAGGTCGGCCCTCGAAAGAATCTGTCACATGAGCATAGAATCAATACTCGATGTCGGGAATGCGATCATTGATGGGTTTATCATGAGGGATCCAGGTAGTTATGAAGATATTATTGATATCCTTTTGGATGAAAAGGTCATTAACGATGGTGAAGCAACAGGACTTAAAGAAGTGATTCTTCTAAGAAAAATGTTGGTTCAAGACTACTTAGATGTAAACCATGATGAATTGGTTGAACTATTTACTGTGCAAAAAAATAACCTTCAAGCGTTTCCGACGAACGTTCGAACATACATAAAAAACGAACTAGGACCAGTCACAGCATTTAAGCCACTGCAATCGTAAAGCGAGACCTATTCTTAATCGATATGGGCAGTTATCTCCAATCTCTCTTCCTTGTTACTCCTTGAATGTTGAGGTTGGGGTTTTATTGCCCGCAAAAACTATGATAAAAACCTTACTAACTCGATTAGAGTGACATAGGGGGCGTTCTCTTTTTTACAAAATCAGAATTTATAAGTTTTAGCTTCGAGAATTGTCCAGCGCAAGCGTCCGGCCCATAGAGATCATAAGCCACTCTTGAATTGAAGGTAAAAAACACCTTCTATTCAAGAGTGTCTTATTTGCCTGAGGTTGATCAAGGCGTTTGAGCTTTTCTTACAATAAAACTTGGAAAGAAGTGATTCGTGTGAAACAGTATAAAGGATATTTAATTGATTTGGACGGAACAATGTATAGGGGAACAGAACAAATTGAAGCAGCAAGTGAGTTTGTCGCTCACCTCGTCAAAAATCAATTGCCTTATTTATTTGTAACAAATAATTCTTCTCAAACACCAGAATATTTTGCAAATAAGCTTACCCAGTTTAATATTCCTGCAACGGAAGAAAGCGTATTCACCACTAGTCAAGCTACCGCAAACTTTATAGCAGATAAAAAGCGCGATGCAAGTGTATATGTTATTGGCGAAGTGGGATTAAGACAGGCACTAATAAATAAGGGGTTTGAGCTTGTAGACCATAATCCTGATTTTGTCGTAATGGGGATTGATCGCGATATTACATATGAAAAGCTTGCAAAAGCATGCCTTGCCGTAAGAAATGGAGCGACATTTATCTCAACGAATGGGGATATCGCCTTTCCTACAGAACGAGGTCTATTACCTGGAAATGGGGCACTAACGTCTGTTGTTGCGGTCTCCACTAATACGCAACCGATTTTTATCGGAAAACCAGAAGGACTCATCATTGAACAGGCAATACAAGTTTTAGGAACAGAAAAAAGTGATACGTTAATGGTCGGAGATAATTACGACACAGATATAAAAGCAGGTATAAATTGTGGATTGGATACATTATTAGTACACACTGGAGTAACATTAAGAGAGCATCTTGGAAATCATGAGATTCAGCCAACATACTCAGTAGATTCATTACAGGATTATGTTAGGAGCTTTATCTGAAAAATGAGAAATAAAAGCAATTGGTAAACTTTGAACACCAATTGCTTTTTATCGTCTTTTAGGAAACTCTATAATTATTGTACTTTGGATAAGTGCACGACATCCAGCGCTTGCGCTTTTGTTCTTATATCAGAATTTATAAGTTTAAGCTTTGAGAATTGTCCAGCGCAAGGCGCCATCGGCTCGAGGTCACAAGCCAATCCGACCAAAAAGGTTAAAGAACAACCTTTCCGGCCGGCTCGTCTTGTGCTTGTCGCCGATAGGCGGGCGCCTTGCGCTTTTCTTATTATTCTACATCTCTAGAGCGGTGTGCGAGTCGACTAGAAGCGGCAGCAGCAATGGCGCCGACAATATCGTCTAAAAATGTATGACATTTTCCAGTTGATTTATCATTGAGGTATTGCAAGATGCCAGGCTTAAGCTTGTCGATATAGCCATAATTAGTGAAGCCAATCGAACCGTATATGTTTACGATTGAAAATGCAAGAATTTCATCTACACCATATAAGCTTTCATCCGTGCCAATGATTGATTGTAACGGCTCCTCTAATTGCCCCTTTTCAGCTAATATATCAAGCTGGATCCCTGTAATGACAGCATTTTGAACCTCTCTTTTCGTAAGCACACGGTCAACATTTTCTAAACATTCGTCCATTTGTAAATTAGGATGATACTTTTCCTGTAAAAAGTAGACGAGATCAGCGATGTCTTCAAGTTTTACGCCACGTTTAACCATCCATTCTCGAGCTGTTTTTTCAACAATATCCATTTTTTCCTTATCTTTCATATCCATCCACCCAATTCTTATTGTTTTGCGCATTTATTTAGTGTATCCCGCATTAACGGGCAATACTCCTCCCCCACTCGAGATTAAGTGAAACAAAGAAGCAAAGGTGGGGGGAACTACCTGTAAAAGCTAAGGTTCATTTCGCAAACCATCAGTGTAGGATAACGAAAACCCCTCACTGTAGGAAATCTAGCTTTATGCCATTATATGCTACTTATGAAAATAATAAATAGTGTTTTGGGAATATTTTTAATTCAATTCCAAAATTAAAACTAGAGAATAACCAATTCCTGTTTTATACTGGGTCGCTAGTATATGCCAATCTCTAGAACGTGCTATAAAACAGCGATACTCCCTCAGCAATTAATCATAAACTTAAGAAAGCTAGCTTACGATAGAATAAGACGATTTGTGGAGGAGGGATTTCAATGAAAAAAATAATCAATGAAGAGTATGGTATAAAGATTTTAGAAATGACAAAGCTTGGCCAATATGAATCATTTCGTCTACACCAATCGCAGTTCTTGATTGTTCCTGTCACACATATTGAGGAAGATGAGCTTTATGAGTTATATCATTTAAGTCAATTTATGGTTGAAAAACGAGAACCGTATATCGCTAGTATCGTATTGACGAAAAACAACAATTTATTTTTTGAGAAAGATCAGGCAAAGTACGTCATCATAAAATGTTCGACATATACAGAGGGGAGATTCCATCAGATTGGCAGAGATCTAGCGCGATTTCATCAAAAGGGAAGAACATATCCATATCAAGTAACAAAAATCCAACGAATTGGTCAGTGGAAATTTCTTTGGGAAAAGCGCATCGATCAGTTAGAATCGTTTTGGCATGGCAGGGTTTTTAGTCAACCACTAAATCGATTTGAAAAAATGTTTGCCGAGTCTTTCCCTTATTATTTAGGAATAGCAGAAAATGCAATTCAGTACTTAGTTGATACAGAATTAGATGAAGACCCACAGCCGATTGATTCAGGTACAATCTGCCATCATCGTTTTCATTCAGCAACATGGAATTCAAGCATGTGTATAAAGTTACCAACTGAGTGGGTTTTCGATCATGGTAGTAGAGACATTGCAGAATATTTACGGCATCTTTTCTTTGAGGAAAAACAAGGAATAAATAAAAATGGTTTTAGCTTTTTAGATGATTATAATCGAACCACTCCACTTTCAGTCTTTTCATGGAGACTTATTTATAGTAGATTACTATTTCCTGTCCATTATTTCGAATGTATTGAAAATTATTATTTATCAGCTGAAGAAAATAAGACAGTCTTTGAGGAAAGATTGAACAAAATCCTCGAAGAATCAAGTCAATATGAATCCTTCTTAAAAAGCTATTCAAGGATGCTATCAATCAATACAAGAAGAATTGAGTTACCAGCAGTAGAATGGCTTTCTTAGCTAAATAGCTTAAGATAGTAGTGAATAATTTTATCGTTGGAAAGAAGGGCAGACATTCCTCGGACTGAGGCTTGCCCCCTCCCTTTTTTCGTCAAAGTTTGAGGTTTTTTCCATACTAAAAAGAACAACTATCTATACTTGTGGTAGAATAAGGTATAATACAAATCGAATATTGTTGACTAGCTGGTGAAGTTGTTGTTAAGAAAACAATTGGACAAGCAGTTACAAAATCGGTGAAGGCATGGAGAGTTAGTGAATGGACTTGGTACGACTTTTACTACATTCACCCATTAATTGATTTACATAATGTTGTAGCACTGAAAATCACATAGTCTATGCCCAAATAATCACCTATGTATGGCAAAGTAGCTAAAAATTAGCGGAAATTAAAAAAGGTAACGTTTTCATTTTAAAAACTGAAAATTCACCCTTGTAAAATAGTTCTATGCACTCTATAATGACAGTTATATAAATAATGTCTTTCGTGGCAGTACATTTGTATTCTCTAGATGAACATAAAGGAGTGGAAACTTTTGAAGGCAATTCATGTTGGGCTTTTAGGTCTTGGAACGGTTGGTAGTGGTGTAGTTAAAATAATTGAAGATCACCAGGATAAATTAATGCATCAAGTAGGTTGTCCAGTAAAAGTGAAAAAGGTACTAGTAAAAAATATTGATAAGGAACGTCAAGTTCACATTGATGAAGATATTCTTACAACAAATGTAGACGATGTTATTAAGAATCCAGATATAGATGTTGTCATTGAAGTAATGGGCGGGGTAGAAGAAACTCGTAAACATATCATTGAAGCACTTCAAGCTAAGAAGCATGTTGTAACAGCGAATAAAGATTTAATGGCAGTGTACGGTACAGAATTAATCTCTCTTGCAACAGAAAAGGGCTGTGACCTTTTCTATGAGGCAAGTGTAGCTGGTGGAATTCCAATTTTGCGTAGTTTAGTTGATGGATTAGCTTCAGATAATATTACGAAAATGATGGGAATTGTTAACGGAACAACGAACTTTATCTTAACAAAAATGTCGAAGTTTGGCAGCGCATATGACGATGTATTAAAGGAAGCTCAGGAGCTAGGATATGCGGAAGCTGATCCAACATCAGATGTTGAAGGCTTGGATGCTGCTAGAAAAATGGCTATCCTTGCACGATTAGGCTTTTCGATGCATGTTGATCTAGAAGATGTAAAAGCTAAAGGAATATCAAGTGTAACAGACGACGATATCAGCTACAGTAAACGTCTTGGTTATACAATGAAGCTCATCGGTATTGCACAAAAGGAAAATGGGAAAATTGAAGTTGCTGTAGAACCAACTTTATTGCCTGAATCACACCCATTAGCAGCTGTTAATGATGAATATAATGCTGTTTATGTGTATGGAGAGGCTGTTGGCGAAACGATGTTCTACGGCCCTGGAGCAGGGAGCCTTCCTACGGCAACATCGGTTGTCTCTGATTTGGTAGCCGTTATGAAAAA
This sequence comes from Metabacillus rhizolycopersici, assembly GCF_020075705.1. The sequence continues at coordinate 84,025 of NZ_JAIQUM010000013.1, forward strand.
CATGGGCTTAGATGTTAATGGAAGAAGTGCTATCGCTCCTCAATTTGACAAACAATTAAAAAGTCCAGAGCATATTTATGCGCAGCACTTCTTAAGAATTAGCGCAAAAGACCAAGTTGGTGCATTCGCAAACATTACCTCACTTTTCTCTGAACGAGGTGTAAGTTTTGAAAAAATTCTCCAGCTCCCAATAAAAAACAGCAATTTAGCAGACATTGTCATTGTCACTCATAAAGCAGCACAAAGTGATTTTGAAGAAATATTACAACTCTTAAATGACTTAGAAGTAGTAGAAGAAGTAAAAAGTACGTATCGAGTAGAAGGGAACGGATTAATATGATGTGGAAGGGCCTCATTCAAGAATTTGCAGAATTTTTACCAGTAACTGATAAAACACCAAAATTAACACTTCAAGAGGGGAATACTCCACTTATCCATTTACCGAAATTATCGGAGAAATTGGGCATTGAATTGTATGTGAAAACAGAAGGAACAAACCCTACTGGTTCATTTAAAGATAGAGGAATGGTCATGGCTGTAGCAAAAGCAAAAGAAGAAGGTAGTGACACGGTAATTTGTGCATCTACTGGTAATACATCAGCAGCAGCAGCAGCCTATGCAGCAAGAGCAAATATGAAATGTATCGTCTTGATTCCAGATGGGAAGATTGCGTTTGGGAAGCTTGCACAAGCGGTAATGTATGGCGCAGAAATTTATGCAATTCAAGGAAACTTTGATCATGCATTAACAATGGTCCGGAACATTAGTGAGAAATTACCGATCACGTTGGTGAACTCAGTTAACCCATATCGAATTGAAGGGCAAAAAACAGCGGCATTTGAAGTATGCGAACAACTAGGAAGCGCACCAGATTACTTGGCTATTCCTGTAGGTAATGCAGGTAATATCACAGCTTACTGGAAAGGCTTTAAAGAATATAATGAAAAGAAACAAACAGGCTTACCAAAGATTCATGGTTTCCAAGCAGAGGGTTCAGCTGCGATTGTACGTGGTGAACCGATTGAAAATCCTGAGACAATTGCAACAGCGATTCGTATTGGGAACCCAGCGAGTTGGGAAACAGCTGTAAAAGCGAAGGAAGAGTCTAATGGTAAAATTGATTCTGTGACAGATGAAGAAATCGTTGCAGCCTATCAATTAATTGCCCGCGAAGAAGGTGTGTTTGCTGAACCAGGTTCTTGTGCATCGATTGCTGGTTTAATCAAGCATTGCAAAGCAGGTCTTATTAAAGAAGGTAGCAAGGTTGTCGCAGTTTTAACTGGAAATGGCTTAAAAGATCCAAATACGGCAATCGATGTATCTGAAATCAAACCAATTGTCCTTCCAAATGATGAGGAAGCCTTCTTACAACAATTAACTGGGGTAACAGTTCAATGAAAGAAGGAGAGATGTTAAAAATTATGGTACCGGGAAGTACGGCCAATTTAGGACCTGGATTTGATTCGATTGGCCTTGCACTCGGTAAATATTTAACACTTGAAATAAAAAAAGCAGATCGAATCCACTTTATCCCAATGACTGAGCATGTCAAGGATACACCTACAAACGAGGATAACTTAATTGCGAAGGTTGCAATTGGGGTAGCTACTAAGCATAATAAGCAATTACCAGCATGTGAAGTAAAGGTATGGAGCGAACTTCCGATGGCAAGAGGCATCGGAAGTAGTGCAGCAGCGATTATCGCTGGAATAGAGCTTGCTAATCAGCTCTGTAACCTCCAATTATCAAATGAAGAGAAATTAAGAATTGCAAGTACTGAAGAAGGACATCCAGATAATGTTGGGGCATCCCTTTACGGAGGATTAGTTGTTGGTTTGCATCAAGAAGATCAAACTCGAGTTGTCGTTGTCAAGAATATTGATGTCGATACAGTCGTTATCATTCCAAAATATGAAGTGCTTACGAGTAGTGCAAGAAACGTTTTACCTGAATCATTGGAATACAAAACAGCAGTAGAAGCTAGTGCAATTAGTAATATGCTAGTAGCTGGACTTTTGACAAATGATTGGGAGCTTGTAGGAGAAATGATGAACAAAGATCTGTTTCATCAACCATATAGAAGTAGTCTCATTCCTGAAATCAATGTTGTTCAAGAGAAAATCCATGACCTTGGTGCATATGGTTCGGCACTTAGTGGAGCGGGTCCAACGATTATTTGTTTCATTGAAAAAGGAAAAGGTGACTATTTAGCTGAAAAGCTAGCAAGTGAGTTTTCAAACTATGATGTTGAACGACTTGATATCGATTTTAATGGTTCTAAAGTGGAACAAGTGCAAGAAGTGCAAAAACTTTAAATTAGAAAAGCCAAAACTTATAAATTCTGATATTAGTAAAAAGGACTGACATTGTCAGTCCTTTTTGCTAATTAAAATACTTGTTCTACCTCTATAATACCTGGTACTTCTTCTAATAGTGCGCGTTCGATACCAGCTTTTAACGTGATTGTTGAGCTTGGGCAACTACCGCAAGCACCTAAAAGACGAAGTTTAACAATACCGTCTTCTACATCTACTAATTCACAATCTCCTCCATCACGAAGTAAGAATGGTCGTAACTTATCTAATACTTCTTGTACTTGATCTACTACAGTTGCTTCAGTCATTCTAATCGACTCCTTTCTTTATTACATATTATATGTGAATTGAAGCGAAAAATCTAATCGTATGATTGGATAAAAAATATATACCTTCCTAGTTTAACATATTTAGATGATTTGAAAAGGGATACCACTAACTTACAATGGGATGGATTGATTTGGTCTTTTCGAATACAATGGAGAAAAAGAATAGTGAGGTGTCAAAATTGAAGCCAGTTGAAATTTGTGTCTACGGAGCGGAAGTACTTTGTGCAAGCTGTGTTAATATGCCATCAGCGAAGGAAACTTATGAATGGCTTGATGCTGCATTAAAAAGAAAATATCAAGATCAGCCCTTTGAAATAACCTACATCGATATAAACGAGCCACCAAATGAACGAGAAAAGCAGAAAATGGCTGAAAAGATCATGAACGATGAATATTTCTATCCGCTTGTTGTTATTGAGGGGACAGTTGTTGGCGAAGGAAATCCGCGGTTAAAAAGAGTTTATGAAGAAATGGAACAACATGGGTATGTGAGTGTGTAAAGTTTTTTCAATTGATTAGTAGGACTGATTTACGAAAAAGAAAAAAGCTGATAGTAAAGTATCAGCTTTTTTATAATATTAGAATTTATAAGTTTAGGCTTCAAAAATTGTCCAGCGTAAGCGTCCTAGCCCTCTTGGGTCTACAGCCACTCAGGAATAGAAGGCAAAGAACGCCTTCTATTCCTGAGTGGCTTATTTGCCCGAGGCTGAACAAGGCGCTTGAGCCTTTTTATCCATTGTGATATTTATAAACCCAAAGTAACCCGGATTTTAGCAAGCGTGGTACTCGCCCGATTAATGGATGGTCATTCACAAGACCAAATCCTTGCTTTTTACCTAATGATCCTAGAACACCTTTAAGTTTAAATGGAGGGAATGAATCAGGTAGTGGTTCCCCATGCCATTTCTTTAGTAATACTTGGACTATTTGTTCCGCTTGTGCTTCTGCTAGCTGAGCGCTAGGTGCATGTGGCAGACTTGCACAATCACCAACCACAAAAGCATCTTCGTAATTTGGAATAAAGTGCTGTGGGGTTAATACAACACGACCTTGACTATCCTTTTCAATTGGAAGCTCACGAACAACCTTATTCGGTTGAATACCAGCGGTCCAAACAATCGCATCGCATTCAAATGGTTGATCATGATTATAGATAAGATTTTGTTCTACTTTCGTGATATTTGCATGATTAATGATTTCAACCCCATGATCAACAAACCATTTTTCAACAAAGTTGCTTAAGCGCTCAGGGAAGCTTGAAAGGATATGCTTACTTCGATCATATAGCTTAATCTTTAAATCCTTTCTACTTTCTCTAAGCTCACTAGCGAGCTCTACACCACTTAAGCCAGCGCCTACAATCGCAACAGTAGCACCGGCATTTAAATTGTTCAACATCTTATATGTATTACGGGCTAGGTCGATTGTTTGAATGCTTGAGGTATATTCGTCTGCACCTGGAACATCGTGGTATTTGTCCTCGCAACCTAAACCAATAATTAATTCATCATATGGAAAAGCCTCTGCATTTACGATCACTTCTTTTTTATCTAGATGGATGGCGCTAACTTCTCCATATTTGATATGAAGCCTGGGGTGCTCAGGAAACGACACACGGATGTGCTGATCGGAAATTGTCCCGGCTGCTAGAGCATAATATTCTGTTTTAAGACAATGATAAGGATTTTTATCAATAAGTGTTAGTTGGATATTTTCTGGCAATTGGTTAGGTAATAGTCTGTGCAGAATACGCATTCCACCATACCCTCCGCCAACAATCACTAGATTCTTCATTTTCGATTCCCCTATTCTCATATTTTGTCTTGTAAGGTAAACAATATAAAACTGAAGCGCTTACTTTCTAAGTGGGCTTTCGCAGTAAAAAGTATCAGGACAAGACAATTATAATTATGGATGATTTATGTACCGTTTACAATCAAATTTCGAATGAAATGAAAAAAGAACAGCTATTTGCCAAGGTTGCTCTTTGTAAAAAGATCAGAAAGTATAAATTTTTTGACTTAGTTTTCGTGTCCAGATCCAGCGACGTATGAACTTTACCCTCCTTATACGCTAAGGCAACATCGAATCGCATTCGCTCTTCGTATTTCCTTTATCTCATACGGAGTGCTCCAGTTCATACGTCGCTGAACGGGCGCTTGCGCTTTTCTTAATAAGTAAGTAAACGACTATGAGGGAAAGAAGGAGGCGTAGTTGTCTGGATAGGGAAAATAACTACTGATAGAAGTCTTGTTTCATTAACCTGATTTTGTCGCTCTCATTTCTGCCCAACGATCTTTAGCCATTTCAACAATACCTTTTTCAATTGATTCCTTTTGCATCTGAATCACATGGGAGAAATAACGAGTAGCCTGTTCATTTTTTCCGAGTCTACGACTAATGTCACCAATGAGGTAAAGCAGTTTTATCTCTGTTAAATGCGTATGGACAAAATCACCATTCATATAAGAGTCACTATATTCATTCAGTGCTAATCGTAAAAAACGAGTTTCTTCTTTAACATTCATCTTTTCTGTTCGATAAATCCATGACAAACGTAAATAAAGACCAGATAGCGTGATATGCCTTTCCTTTTTCAGCGTTGCACAATAGATCGCTAATTTATATGTATTTATTGCCTGCTCTACAGTGCGTTCATGGCAGTAATTAGCTCCATTCCAATTCGTACAAACTTTTTCCTGTATCGTTTCGAACGAGGTAGGTGGGAAAAAGGTAGAAAACTCGTCTGAAGAAGAATAACCACAACCAGGGCAGACATGTACATAGTAGAGGAGTGGATTTATTTTTGTTGATGTATAATAGGAACAAAAATCAGTATCATGTTTAGTAGCTCTGATGTATTTAGTTAAAATCTTCTTTGTAGTATACGTTTCCTGACACATTTGGCAATAAACCATTTTATTATATAAATATTCTAGTTCTTTAATCATAATAATCATTCCAAATCTACTAATTTAGATGTGTTCTAATTTGAACCTTACGTAAATTATACCAAAAAATAAGTAAAAAAGACTATTATTTTATGGGTAAAATGGTAGTGAAAATAAAAGCCTCCTACATAGTAGGAAACTTTTACTTTTATAAAACGGGGGATATTAATATTGTGTTCAGAATTCTAACATTTTATACTTATAAAAACTAAATTTTTTGGAGGACAACATGAATTCTTTTCAATTCACAAAAATGCACGGATTAGGCAATAACTATATTTATGTCAATCTTTTTGAGGAGCACCTACAAGAAGATAAACTACCTGAAATTGCGAGACAAGTATCGAATATTTATACTGGTATTGGTTCTGATGGATTAATTTTAATTTGTCCTTCAGATAAGGCAGCTGTAAAAATGAGAATCTTTAATAACGACGGCTCTGAAGGGAAAAATTGCGGAAACGGCTTACGTTGTGTTGCAAAATATGCTGTTGAGCATAAATTAGTAACAGATACAACATTTAAGATTGAAACTTTATCAGGACTTGTTGAAGCTAGAGTGCATCTTGAGAATGATAAGGTAAAATTAATTACAGTGGATATGGGAGAACCTAGATTAGTGAAGTCGGAAATTCCAATGTTGGGCGATCAAACTGAAAAAACGATTAGTGAAAAAATGGAATTTAACGGAGAAACATTTGAGGTTACAACTGTGTCGATGGGGAATCCACATATCATTTTTTATGTAGATGACATCGAACAAGCTCCAGTCACAACATTAGGGCCGATTGTGGAAAAGGATAAACGCTTTCCAGAAGGTGTTAATGTAGAATTTGTCCAAGTCGTTTCTGAGCGCGAGCTGCATTTTAGAGTGTGGGAAAGAGGTTCAGGTGTGACGCAAGCTTGTGGAACAGGTGCTTGTGCAGCGGTTGTTTCTTCTGTACTAAACAATCATACAATAAAAGGAGAATCAACAACTGTCCATTTAGCTGGTGGTGACTTGCAAATTAATTGGACTCAGGAAGGAACTGTATTAATGACAGGACCAGCTGAGGTGATTTGTACAGGAACCTATTTTATCCGGCATTAACGGGCAGTAATCCCCCCGACCATGAACACTCACGCATTTCATTTGAGTGGATGATAACAAAGATGTATACTAAACATATAATCCTTTAAATCTGATTAAGGAGGAATACAAATGACTGATGTTGTCATAATTACAGAAGCAGCTGCTTTTCAAATAAAAGACATGATGAAAGAACAAGAAGAAGAAAACGCCTATCTTCGTGTTGCAGTAAATGGGGGAGGCTGTAGCGGTCTTTCATACGGAATGGGATTTGAACACGAAATTAGTGAAGATGACAATGTTTTAGAACAGCATGGGTTGACGTTCCTTGTAAAAAAGGAAGACGCACCTATTTTAAATGGTACGACGATTGATTATAAGCAATCCCTGATGGGCGGTGGCTTCACCATCGACAATCCGAACGCAATTGCTGCATGTGGCTGTGGTTCATCGTTTAGAACGAAGACGGTGGCAGGTACTCCTGAGGAATGCTAAAACAAATTTCTTTCTTATGAAAACAAAAACGACTGATTGAGATCAGTCGTTTTTGTTTTGGAATAGGATTTTTTAACTAAACAAACTAGTACTATGCAATGGTTGAACGCGTGCTTTTGGATCCATATAAGCTTTCGCGTTATTTACAGCTGTTGGTGCTTCTCCAAATCCACTTGCGATAAGTTTTACTTTACCTTCGTATGTGCAAATATCACCAGCTGCATAAATTCCTTCAATATTTGTTTCCATTTTCGAATTGACACGAATCGAATTTTTCTCGATTTCTAGACCCCAATTTTTAATTGGACCTAGAGAAGAAACAAATCCATAGTTGACGATCAAGTCATCAATATCAAGGACCTCTTTGCGTTCTCCCTTGACTTCCTCTAATACGATCTGTTCAATATTGTCTTCACCAATTAAATCAGTTGGAACAAATGGTGTGACAACATTTACTTTTGAATTTTTTAATAGTTCGACACTGTGTTCATGCGCTCTAAATTTATCACGGCGATGAATTAGACTTACACTTTCTGCGATTGGTTCAAGCATAAGTGCCCAGTCTACTGCAGAATCTCCTCCACCACAAAGTGCAACACGTTTCCCGGCAAACTTGTTTAAATCATCTACGAAGTAATGTAAGTTTTTGTTTTCATATTTTACTGCTGTGTCAAGCTCCAGCTTACGAGGTTGGAATGCCCCGTTTCCAGCTGTAATAATGATTGTCTTTGTATAGTGTATTTCACTATTTGTTGTCAGCTTAAAGACACCATCAGCTTGTTTTTCAACTTGTTCAACAGCTTGTTCTAATGCAATTGTTGGTGAAAATTGCTCCATTTGTTGTTTTAGATTATTAATAAGTTCCTGTGCTCTCACTTTTGGGAACCCAGCAACATCATATATGTATTTTTCAGGATATAAGGCAGAAAGCTGTCCACCAAGTTGTGGAAGACTTTCAATGATTTTGACGCTTGCTTGTCTCATTCCACCGTAAAAGGCAGTAAATAAACCGACAGGCCCCCCACCGATGATGGTTATATCGTAAATCGTAGTATCTTCATTCATTTGTAATCCTCCTTGATGTATGTACAAAAGCTATGTAGAAATATTACCACAAGTGCCCCGAAAAGTTCATATACTTCTTTCGGAAATCTCTCAAAATTAAGATTGTTTTAGAAACTTTCGTTATATATTAAAGCTATGAAGCATAATAATAAAGAAATAGAGTGGATTTTATCCCACATAATTTGACTGTCACACATTCATTATTTAAAGGTTTTAATGTGGAAATTTCTTGAAATACTAATGATAAGTGGCTAAAATTGAAAGTGAGTCTAATGATATTATTGGACCGCACTCAAATACTATATGTATAGATATGTTAGTGAATGATTTCACAATATTTTATAGAAAAGGTGGATGGAATTCCGTGAGAAAGCCAAAGATTGTCGTTTTAGGTGCTGGATATGGTGGATTAATTACCGTAACTCGCTTGCAAAAACAACTTGGAGTTGATGAAGCGGAAATTACACTTGTCAATAAAAACGATTATCACTACGAAACAACCTGGCTTCATGAAGCATCTGCGGGAACATTACATCATGATCGAGCACGTTATCAAATTAAGGATATCATTGGAAATACCCCTGTTAATTTCATAAAAGACACTGTTATTTCAATAAATAAAGAAACAAAAAAAGTAGTGCTAAAAAGAAGTGAATTAACGTATGATTATTTAGTTATTTCATTAGGTGCACATCCTGAAACATTTGGTATTAAAGGTTTAAAGGAATACGCATTTGGCATTACAAGCATTGATTCTGCACGTCATCTACGTGAGCATATTGAGTATCAATTTGCCATTTATAATACGGAAACACAGAAAAAAGCTGAGCGCTTAACAATTGTTGTCGGTGGAGCTGGATTTACGGGAATTGAATTTTTGGGAGAGCTAGGAAATCGTGTTCCGGAGCTATGCAAAGAGTACGATATTGACTTCAAAAATGTACGTCTGATCTGTGTTGAAGCAGCACCCACTGCATTGCCAGGATTTGATCCTGAATTAGTTAATTATGCAGTGAATTATTTACAAAACAAAGGTGTAGAATTTAAAATTGGTACAGCTATTAAGGAATGCATCATAGATGGGATTATTGTAACGAAAGACAACCAAACGGAAACCATTAAAGCAGGTACAGTTGTATGGGCTGCGGGTGTTCGCGGTCATAGTGTTGTTGAAGAAGCAGGATTTGAAAACATGCGTGGACGTGTGAAGGTAGATAGGTTTTTACGTGCTCCAGGTCATGAAGATGTATACGTTATCGGTGACTGCTCATTGGTTATTAATGAAGAAATAAATCGGCCGTTTCCTCCAACGGCTCAAATAGCAATGCAGCAGGGAGAAGTCTGTGCAAATAACGTTGCAGTTGCGATTCAAAAGCGTGGTAGGATGATGACCTTCAAACCTGAAATTAAGGGCTCTGTAGCTTCCTTAGGTGAAAGTGATGCAGTTGGAGTAGTATACGGAAAAAAACTAGTTGGTTCTAGAGCATCCTTCATGAAAAAGGTGATTGACAACCGTGCTTTATACATGATTGGTGGACCTTCATTAGTATTAAAAAAAGGCAAGTTTAAATTTTTGTGATGCAATCAAAAAATGAACTACGTTTCATTAACTAATAGTGGGTGATGAAAAGCACACCCACTATTAGGAGTCTAATTTTATGTAATCGCTTTCTGTTGAACGATTGTGAAATCATTCTATTTCTTAGTAAATCATAACTAGCACCTTAATGAAAAATGACTTATTTTCGAAGGAGAGACATGGATGAACAAAACAAAGGTTGAGTTGAAAGAATGTCCTTATTGCTTTGGAAGGGGTTATTTCCAATTAATACTTGGCGGTTCTGAAACATGTAATAGTTGCAAGGGGACCGGTGAGAAATCATAAAACCGTACTTCGGGCTGTGAATTTTACGGTTCATTATAAGGATGAGATAAAACGTTTAAAGGCTTATGGATTGACTGTCTATCACTAGTTAAGTACACTTAAATTGGTGTACTGGAGGTGATAGAAATGTTAAGCTTGCCGGTTTTATTAATATCAATGCTTTTATTTTTAGTTTTATTTTTTGGAATAGGATTTTTATTAAATATGCTTTTACGCATGTCCTGGGTGATGGCAATTGTTTATCCTATTGTTTGTATTTTTATTATAGATAATGTGAGGTTTATCGAATATTTCCAACGTCCACTCGATTCATTTTCTGCGTTAGGGAGTAAAATTGTTTCATTAGCACTTGCGGATATTTTAATTCTAGCATGTGGACTTATTGGCGCCATTCTATCAGGAATCATCATTAAAATGCTTCGAAAAAGAGGCTATCAAATGTTTTAATTATCGACTTTAATGAAAGTCTGTCATCGTAATCAATCGTGACAGGCTTTTTTTGTTGCTTAGGAATTTATAAAATTCTTGTACTGTGGATAAGCGCACGACATTCAGCGAAAGCGGCAAGCCCCTCTTGGGTCTACAGGCGCTTTTGAATTGAAGGTAAAAAACACTTTCTATTCAAAAGCGTCTTATTTACTCGAGGCTGATCAAGGTGCTTGCACTTTTGTTCATTTTATTACGATCCCCCATTAAAATCTTTTTATCCAAATGAAATTTTGCAAGGCAAATAAAAGGTTTTTTTGTAATTGTTAAATAATGTATTTTCCCTATTTGCGAATATTCCTGCTTGGAACTGGGAACGAATAGATTTGTGAGGAGAGTGAATAGGGAAAATATGATAAGTATAAAGAGAGTAAGTCGAAGGTTATTGATGACCTTCTTATTTTTTGGTGCATTGACTACGACAATTGAAGTGATAACAGGTGTAGAAGCTAAGGACATATCGAATTGGTACGGTCACAATCATTCAAGTGCAGGTGTGCAGATCGATGATGAAAATAGTAAGGAAGTAGAAAATAGTGCAGATACATTCAAATTTTTAGGTTTAACCTTTAAGGCAATGAATTCTGAAACAGTCATTGAAGCAATGACTTCATCAAGTGTAGAAACAGCTAATCGTAATGTATCTTTAGAGGATGAAATTGGTTTGTCAAAATACCCAACGAAGCAAGTTGTTGCTACAGGCTATACCGCAGGGGTTGAATCAACAGGGAAACAACCAGGAAATCCTAGTTATGGGATTACATATTCAGGCGTAAAAGTGAAGCGAGATTTATATTCAACAGTTGCAGCTGACTTAGATGTATTTCCGCTTGGAACGATCTTGTTTATCCCTGAATATGGATTCGGGGTTGTAGCAGATAAAGGTGGAGCGATAAAAGGTAATAGATTAGATCTCTATTATGAGACAGTGAAAGATGTGTACAACGATTGGGGGAAGAGGCAAGTAGATGTGTATGTCATTAAAATGGGTGACGGTAAACTAACGGAAGAACAATTAAATCGTTTGAATGAAGACGAATCGATGCAGGTCTTTAGGCAAAAGTATATTAAAAATAAAACAAAAAGCTAATGAACGATTTCTATGTGTTCGTACAAGTAAATTGAAAATAATAAACCAAACGGGGTGATAAATTATAATTGATTTATCACCCCGTTTTTTGATTTTGCTTTTGATAAGCCAGGAGTACTTTTTTTCTTTTTGGAATTTTGATACCATTAAAAAGGAACAAGAGTTCGTCTTTTTTGATTCGAGATGCCAAGTTTGATGAAGTTGAATGATTGTTAGCAAAAATAGGAGTTGATGAAATGAAGTATGAATGGCGGAAGAAAGACAAAGAAATATATCTACCTAAAAGCAAACCTACAATGATAGAGGTTCCTAAGACGAAATTCTTTACTTTAAAAGGAAAAGGAAACCCAAATAGTGAAGCGTTTAAGGAGCATATTAAAACGTTATATACACTATCATACACTATTCGAATGATGCCGAAGAAAGGAATAACACCAGAAGGGTACTTTGAATATACGGTATTCCCATTAGAAGGAGTATGGGATTTAGATGAAGAAGGCAGGCGATTGGAAAATTTGGATAAAGACAGGTTAGTGTATAAGCTAATGATTCGACAACCTGATTTTGTAACAGATGAATTATTTTGGCAAGCGAAGAGCACAGCAGCAAAAAAAGTAGCGGAAGATCATTTAAATGCTGTTCAATTAGAGAAAATAGAAGAAGGACTTTGCGTTCAATGTATGCATGTAGGAAGTTACGACAGTGAGCCAAAAACTTTTTCATTAATGGATGAGTTTTGCGATGAAAACAACTTGATTCGAATCGACAAAAGGCATCGGGAAATCTACTTAAATGACGCAAGGAAGACACCTTCTGAAAAATTAAAAACCGTTTTACGTTATAAAGTCTTGGATCGAGAATAATTCTTAGGAGTAAATCCTACGTGCACAACAGATGGTTGAGTCTGATAAAAGTCAACAGCTAATGTATACTAAAAAACACTTGGATTCATGTGATTATCCAAGTGTTTTTGTTTTAGGACAATTCATTCGCACTAGGTGGTGAAAATGAATCTGGATGTAAAAGGTATGCTAGTTTTTGTAAGCCGAAGAGCAGACGTGGTGAAGGTCTGCAGAATAGTGATTCTTCTAGCAGGTGAATATGACCGTTTTGCACAGCTTGTAAGTCAGATGCATCCTTTCTTTTCAAAACATGATCACGCTTCATTCTTGATTGCTTTACACCAACCCAGGATAAGCAAATATGCTCTGGATTTCTACGGTGCACATCTTCCCAAGTTGTTTGCACACTAGCAAGTTCAACATCATCAAAAATATTTTTAGCACCTGCTAATTGACTAAGTTCTGTTAGCCAGTTGGTTTGACCTGGCGTAAAAATAGGGTTTGGCCACCATTCAAAGTAGACTGTTTTAGGTTGTTTGATCGTAGCTGCAATTGCTCGGTACTTATCAAGGAAGTTTAAATAGTTTTCGATTGCGAGTGCCGCTTCTTTTTCTTTTCCAGTTGCCTTTCCTAATGTATCTAGATTTTCAGCGATATCTTGAAAAGACTGTGGATTAAACACAATGTGAGGAATGTTACGGTCTTTTAATTCTTGAATATTTTTCTCCATCCCAGGAACACTTAGAGATGCGAGCACTAAGTCTGGTTCGTATGTTTCAAGAAGATTCATATTGATAGAAAGATCAGGTCCAAGCCGCGGAAGATGAGAGAGATCATCCGGCCAATTAGAAAAATCATCAAGTGCTACTAGGTAATCTTTTAATCCTAGGTATACGACAAGTTCAGTATTGCTAGGACATATTGAAATAAGTTTCATTTTTTACCCTAACCTCCTAGAATACAAAAATGTAGTAAATAAAAAGTGAAAGCAGAATACCAGATAAACCTCCGAAGAAAACTTCAATTGGCTGATGTCCGAGAAGTTCCTTCAATTTCTTTTGTTTATCATGTTCAGCTTTCTGTGGCCAAACCTTTGCTTCTTCAACAAATCGATTAAAGTCAAGTACAAGCTGATTTAATACAGTTGCCTGTTCCCCTGCATGCCGTCTTACCCCTGTGGCATCAAACATGGTGATAATTGCAAAAATAGCTGAAATCGCAAAAAGTGAGGAGTTAAGTCCATGTTCAAGTGCCACACTGGTTGAAAGGGCGGTTACTGCTGCTGAATGAGAACTAGGCATTCCACCTGTACTTGTTACAAGCGACCAATTCCATTCTCTAGTAGCAATAAATTGAATCGGTACTTTAACAAATTGTGCAAAAAATATGGCAATTAATGAGGAAAGTAACGGAATATTTAAAAGTAAATCCAAAGTGTAAACCCCTTTCAACTATGTAGGTTGGTGCAAAAAGTTCCATTTTATTTAAAATATGGAATGGTTTTGATACAATCAAAAGGTCATACATTTTCGTTGACCCTAAAGTCGATGTATAAAGTAATTTGGCTATGTGAAAAGTTTTTTTCATTATAGCATATTTTTACAATGACCTTTTGTATCAAGCCTCGTGTTTTTTATAGGCTAAGTATAAATTTTTGACTTAGTTTTCGTGTCCAGCGCAAGCGCCTAGCCCCTCTTGGGTCTACAGTCACTTTTGAATTGAAGGCAAAGTACGCCTTCTATTCAAAAGCGTCTTATTTGCCCGAAGCTGATCAAGGCGCTTGCGCTTTTCTTATGTAACTGGAATCTTCATTTTTGCGTTTATCCTCGAAGTATAGAAAGTGTTCGAGAAGAGATTAGCCTAACTTTTTGTGAAGATAGGTCGCGTAGGTATCAACTATATTATGGAGGTGTCGCTTTTGTTTATGGTACATAATCAATTAGAGTTAACTGATAAACATGAACTACTTGTGATTGGATTATATCAACAAAATGGTAAACTATCAGGACTTGCAGCAGAAGTAGATCAACAATTAGATGGGCAAATTACAGAATTAATCAAGAGTGGAGACCTGGCTGCAAGACAGAACTCGATTACGAAAATACATACCCTCGGTAGACTTGCAATCAAACGATTATTCTTTGTTGGATTAGGAAAAGAAAAAGAATTTGATTTTGATTCGGCAAGATTAGCGTTTGGAAAGTTGTTTAAGACAATTCAAGAGGCAAAGTTACAGGATGTCACGATTGCGATAGATACGTTCGTTACAGAAGGTTTTGACCAAGGTGAAGCTGCACATGCGTTAGCAGAGGCATTTGCTTTATCTACATATAAAATAATTGATTACAAACAAAAATCAAATGAGCCTGAAAAGAATATAGAATCGATTCGAGTTATCTCACTTACAGACGAGGTTAGTGCCATTAAATCAGGGCTAGAAGTAGGCTATGCTTTTGGTAAAGGGACTAACAGCGCAAGAACGTTAACGAATATGCCACCAAATTTGTTAACAGCGTCAGAGCTTGCTTCATACGCAATCGATTTAGCAAACAAATATCAATTTGAATACGAAATACTTGAAAAAGATGAGATGGAGCGGCTTGGAATGGGGGCATTACTTGCCGTGAACAAAGGATCTGATGAGCCGCCGAAAATGATCGTCTTAAAATATCAAGGGTTAGAAGAGTGGACTGATGTCATCGGTTTAATTGGCAAAGGGATTACCTATGATACTGGCGGTTATTCCATTAAACCGAAAGATGGAATTGTCGGCATGAAAACTGATATGGGCGGAGCAGCAGCAGTGCTGGGAGCTATGGAAATCATTGGGGAAATCAAACCAGAGCAAAACGTGGTTGCTGTCATTCCATCAACAGATAACATGATTAGTGGCGGAGCATTTAAGCCTGATGATGTTATTGTATCTCTTAGTGGGAAAACAATTGAGGTATTAAATACTGATGCAGAGGGCCGATTAGCACTTGCTGATGGTATGACGTATGCGAAACATCATGGTGCAAATTATTTAGTCGATGTCGCCACTCTAACTGGTGGAGTGATTGTTGCGTTAGGAACTGAAACAACAGGGGCGATGACAAATAATGAAGAACTGTTTGAGCAAGTGCTGCAAGCATCTCATGAATGTGAAGAACCAATTTGGCGCCTACCGATAACCGAAAAAGATAAAAAACGTGTTCGTAATAGCCAAATGGCGGACCTAAATAATTCACCTGGCCGTGAAGGACATGCGATTATGGCAGGAACATTTATCGGGGAATTTGCGGAGGGGACACCATGGGTCCATCTAGATATAGCAGGTACCGCTACAACATCAAAGGAAAGTGATCTTGGCCCAACAGGTGCAACTGGAGTCATGGCCCGAACATTAGCTACGTTTGTAGAACGATTTGAAGCAAGTAAATAATGCTTTAGAAAAGAGTAGCGACTAAGCTTGAATTAAAGGGAATTTAAGTTGTCATAAGGAAAGGATGAGTAATCTATTGATTACTCATCCTTTCCATTTTGTGGTACTTTATGATTTATCTTTCATTCTCATGAGTAGCTTCGCTTTATTCCAATATTATATGGGCTCTATCAGACTTGGATACTTCTCTACTATTTATTGCTCACACATTTCTCTTTTTCAGACTTTTATGGGCAAAAAGAGGATCTTTACTAGTGAAAAATAGTAAAAAGATATGATTACGATAAAATCCGACAATCCTTTCTCTTGTCCTTGTTCATTTATCCGTTGTATCATTAAAATATCCTATTTTTAGGAGGGGATTTCTATGACCTGGATAAAAGAAAACAAGTTATTTTTTACAAGCATCATCGTCTTTGCAGTCTTTTTAGTGTTTCTAGCAGTCTTATTTGTAGACATGATTGATAAGAAAGCGGTTTCTTCTGAGCCGGTTGTGGCAAAAGAAGCTGCAACAACTACCGAGTCACAAAATTTGGAGAAAAAGGAAAAAACGGAAAAAACGGAAAAAACGGAAAAAACGGAAGAGCAGGAACCAGCGGTAAGTACCCCGACTGAAAATCCCTTTGGTGGTCAATTCACAACCTTGACAGAGGAGGAGATTTTAAACTTTATGCATGGTATGTCACACCAAAAGGTTATAGCGGAAGAAAAGTGGATCTATTATGAAATGACTAACGAGCGCATTCAATTTTTATTACATGTGGTTAAAAATGGAAACTATGAAAATAGCGATGACTATTTAGATATCCTGAATCGCTGGGCTAAAGAGGACTTCTCGGACGCGGATAAAGACCATAATAGAATATGGAATTTGCAAGGAGGAACTGTTGGTAAGGCGACGGGAGTTATGAGCCCGAAAGAGGAGCAGGAGTATTTAGATAAGTATAAGGGAAGTATAAAATGAAGAAGACAGCTTACTGCTGCTTCTTCATTTTTTCATATGCAGGTTAAGGCGCTTTCGTATTTTTTATAATATCAGAATTTATAAGTTTAGGCTTCGAGAATTGTCCAGCTCCAGGCTTATCGGCTCGAGGTCACAAGCCAATCCGACCAAAAAGGTTAAAGAACAACCTTTCCGGCCGGATTGGCTTGTGCTTGTCGCCGATAAGCGGGCGCCTTGCGCTTTTGTTCTTGTTTAGGAAACTATAAAATTCTTGAACTGTGGATAAGCGCACGACATCCAGCTCCAGCGCCTAGCCCCTCGGGGGCATAAGCCACTTTTGAATTGAAGGTAAAAAACACCTTCTATTCAAAAGCGTCTTATGCCTGTCGGGTCTGATCAAGGCGCTTGCGCTTTTGTTCTTAAGCTACAATTCTATTATTCGTTGCTTTTGTGACAATATGGTAGATACGAGGGGCAATGAAAGCACCGAGAATTGTGAAGACTACATCTTTCAAAAGAAACCATGCCATTACTGTCCAGGCTACTCCATAGGACATTGGGACATTCATCCAGACGTTTAACGCTAGCCACATGTAGGTCGTGCCAATGATATAAATAAGGATAATTCCTAAAAAGGAAGCAGTTAGGAAGGTCGGAAGCTTTTTCGCTTTGCTTAGTTCTACGACTTTTCCGACAGCATAGGCAGTTACAATATAAGATAAAATAAATCCGCCAGTACTTTCAAAAATAACGCCAATTCCACCATTAAACTGTGCAAATACAGGTGCGCCGGCAATACCAATCAATGCATAAATCGTCATCGATAATGCTCCAAGTCTGCTTCCTAAAAGAAGACCTGCTAAAATACAAAAAAATGGCTGCATTGACAAAGGTACATTTGCAATTTGAAGAAATGGAGCCCAAGATGTAATATTAGCACCAATGGCCATTAATGCCGCAAACATTCCAACCAGGGTTATATCATATGCACTTAATTTTCTTTTCATCCTCTTCCCCCCATAAATACGCTTTCTAATTAAAAAGAATAATCGAGGGTTGAATATATGTCAACTTTTTTTATAATAAGTTAACAAAAAGAAGGGCGGTTATGATTAATATGTACTTTGGAAAAAAGCGCAAGACGAATTTATCAGATCGAGTGCCACCTAATCAAAATGTTACAACAACATTTCCAGTCTTACACGCCGGAAATGTTCCCTACTATGAAAATATATCTAAATGGAATTTACAAATATATGGTTTGGTTGAACACCCGAAGCTTTACTCGTTAGATGAGATGATGTCGTTGTTTCCTCAAGAAGAACGAACAAATGATATCCACTGTGTGACAGGCTGGTCAAAACTTGATACAAGCTGGCAAGGTGTAAGTACACGGGAACTTGTGAAGGACATAAACATCCATCCGAATGCACGCTATGTGATCTTACACGCAGAGGAGGGCTGGACAACAAATCTCTCAATTGAGGACTTCTTAAAAGAGTCAAGTCTACTCGCATACTCATTTAACAACGAACCTTTAACACCGGAGCATGGGTATCCACTAAGAGGCGTGTTTCCACATCTGTATTTTTGGAAAAGTGCAAAATGGTTACGTGGCATTCAATTTACTGAACATAATCATCCTGGCTTCTGGGAACGAAATGGCTATCATATGGAGGGGGACCCTTGGAAAGAAGAGCGATTTAGTTTTGATTAATTAAACAAAAGGGACACTGGCTCATAACTGTATCTAACATATGAATCAGGTCCCTTTATATCCTCATGAATGTGAGGGGAAAACAAACGCCATTATTAACGTGAAATCGATCGCATAAGTGAATGTAAATCCTCTTCTGTATTCATATTTCTTTCGTTAATCAATTTTATTGCATCTTGAATCCCTTCGTTATATAAATAAGGTCCGAGCTTTTCTAAACAAAAGTCAAGAACTGCTTCTGCCGCAATCTCACCGATTTCTTCATCTCTCTCATGATAAAAGAAGGTTCTTATTTCTTCCTTCATGCCATCTCTTGACGCTTTAGGTAGTTTTGTAAGCATATTTGTCCCTCCAATTTCGTTTTCATATTCATAACGATAACAAAAAAAATCAGAAGATAAAACAATCTTCATCTATTTTTAGTCATGACGATCTTTTCGAAAATAACGTATTTCTTGCATTCTAATGAAAGCTGTGCTAAAAATGCTTTGAATCAAAGGGAGGAAATAATATGAACTATTATATAATAACAGGCGCATCCCGTGGATTAGGGGAAGCGATTGTCAAAGAATTGTTCGACATAAATAATGTTATCTATTATGTATCTAGAACGAATAATCTAGCTTTGGAGGAACTTGCTGCAAGTAAACATACACCACTTTACTTTGAAGAATGTGATCTTTCAGAAGTTCATCAATTAGGAAACGTCATGAAAAAGTTATTTTTAAAGATAGACCTTAAGCAGGCAAATAAGATTACATTGATTAACAATGCAGGAATGGTTGATCCGATTAAAAACGTAGGTAACGCAGATGCTGAAGACATCATCGCAAATGTTCATGTGAATTTACTTGCACCGGTGCTTCTTAGTGATTATTTTATAAAGGAAACAAAAGAATTTACGGGTCAAACTGTCATTGTAAATATTACGTCTGGTGCTGCAAACCGACCTACAGCTGGATGGAGTTTATATGGAAGTACAAAGGCTGGAGTAAATATGTTTACGAAAACAATAGGTCTTGAACAAGAAGAACATGAGAATAAAGTAATGGCTATTGCATTTTCACCTGGTATTATGGACACGGACATGCAAAGTACAATTCGTACTGCAGGTAAAGAAGATTTTTCCTCGATAGATCAGTTTAAAGAATATCATGAAAAGGGCCTATTGAGAGCACCAGAATTTGTTGCAAAAGTACTAGTCGATCTTTTGGCAACTCCTTTAGAAAATGGACGAATATACGATATAAAAGAATGGATCTAGACGATAGCCATGTGTTTTTTATTGACTACAGTTCATTTTGCGAGATAGATGGTATAATAGAATAGAAAACTTAAAAAAAGATTCGCAAAAATTGTTAACTGATGCAATAATATTTATATAAAGAAAATGGGTACGAAATGACTAGAAAAATTTAACCTTTACTTACTGGTTGTAATGATTTTACCTCTATGCTTTTTGTGCATCAGAGAAGTAAATATGGGAGATAACTGCTAGTGAAAGAAAGGGTAAGTCTCACTTTAATGTTGTTAACACCTATTTCAATCTTGGACGAATTAAGTTTCAATAAAGGAAGAACAAGTTTGTTTTGTTCGCACGGCAGAATTTTAGCTCAAATTTGTCTAGTTCTTTATATAAAAACGTCTAATACATAGTATACAGTTAGAGGTGACTGAGATTAATCGGAAAAAACAAAAAAAGTTTACAGTCATCATTACCATGACAATTTTAATAATCATTTTACTTTCTTCATTAAACTTATATGCGACCTATTATAATACTCGTAAAACAATCGAATTAACGATTGCGAATCAAGGAATGTTAACAGCACAAACTGTGTTAAATCATTTCGATGTACATATCTTTGAAGAATATCTGAAAGACGAAGGATCATCACAAAAGCTTCAGATGCTTGATTATGAACTAAGTGACGCGAAAAATTATTCAGATGCTAAATATGCTTATATTCTTAAGGCTAATGAAGAAAATCAACTACAATTAATAGTAGATGGTTTACGACCGGAAGATTCGGGGGAAAACAACGGCGATTGCTGCATCCTTTCTAATGAACTTAAGAAAGTTTTTGTGGAAAATAAGCCATTTTTTACTAGAATTGAAAATAATTCTAGTGGAACGAACGTTACAGCAGGTGTACCTATTGTAGGAAGTAATAAGGAAATTATTGGTTCGCTAGTCGTTAATGAAAGTGTTGCAACAGTCGATAAAATAACAGATGAGGTGATGAAAAGTAGTATTCCCTTTTTTGTCTTTAGTGGATTGTTTGTCCTTTTTTCATTCGGCATTTTCTTACTCTTTCAGCTTTGGTTACGTAGAGATGTCAAAGTAGAAGTAGGAGAAACGGAAGAAACCTATCAAGTTGAATTTCATTCTATGCTTCAGACAATGAGATCGATTCGTCACGATTTTATTAATCATATCCAAGTGATTCAGGGTTTGTTAAAAATCGGAAGAGAAGACAGGGCTGTTGAGTATGTGAATTCATTAACGAATGAAGTAGAATCAATCGAGTTACCGATAAAGGTAAAGAATCCAGCACTGTTAATATTATTACAGTCTAAGTGGGTGCGGGCTCAGAATGATAAGGTGGATATGCATTTACTCGTAGACGATCACCACTTTCAAAAAATAAAATCTATTGATTTAATAAAGATATTATCTAATTTAATAGATAATGCTTTCGATGCTACATTGTTACTACTTGAATCAGAACGATTTATTAATATTGAAGTTAAATTTACTCAGACGATGTATTTGTTTAAGGTAGAAAATATTGGTCCAACAATCCCAGAAGAATTGAAGGATAAAATATTTAATGTAGGTTTCTCAACTAAAGAAGAACGACGTGGAGTACCTAGAGGCGATGGGCTAAGTATTGTAAAAGAAGTAGTAAACAGGTATAGGGGAGAGATTGACGTTCAATCGAACAAAAATTCAACAACCTTCATAGTGAAAATCCCAGTTAAATCTTAAAGAGGGCTATCAATTTGGTAGCTTCTTTTTGCGTGGATGAAAATACTCTAATAATGTAGTTTTAATGCTTGTTTACGGAGGGGAAACTATCCCGATAGGCTTTAGGTTTGTCAAGTGTTCGCGCCTTTCTTAGAAAAAAACCTAATATATTGGAAGGTTTTGGAGAAAGTAATTGTGAAGGAGTGATAATCATGAAAATACGAAACGGAATGCTTGCGCTGATGTTGATCACGCTCACGATTCCAACTATAACGGCAGCGGAAGAGAATCCTACAGTAGAAGAGCAACAAAAGCCGGGTATGGATTGGATGGAGAAAAGAGAGGAAAGACAAAAGGAAATCCTCCAAATGGTTGAAAAATATTCACCTGAAACGCTTGACGAATGGAAGGAAGCCATTGCGACAAGAAACGCTTTATTATCAAAAGTGGATAAAGATGAATGGCAAAGACATCATAAACACTTGGACGAAAAGCAATGGAAAAAAATCAAACAGAAAAAGCATGAAGAAATGAGAGAGTTGAAAGCTGCGGCAGAAAATGGGGACGAAGAAAAAGTTGATAAATTGTTAAACAATATGTTAACAAGATTAAAAGAGCGAAATCAAAAACTTCAGGAAAAAACCTCATAAAGAGACATCCGACATTGGAGGATTAACTACTTTGCATCTAGAGCTAGTAGTTTTACTGCCAGTTAAGAATGGGACAAAAAGAGACAAATACGTATTTGTCTCTTTTTCATACTGTTGAAAAACAAAATTGTCTATGGACAAAATGCGAAAATCTCGATAAAATCCCTCGTAAATCAAATGAAAACGAGGGATTTTTGTATGTATTTCACCTATTCAAATGTAGAGATTGA
>NZ_JAIQUM010000014.1 GCF_020075705.1 Metabacillus rhizolycopersici
AAAGTGATTACTTTGAGAAAGTAATGTGCATTTTATCAATATATATATAACGAAAAGAAGTTAGTCACCTATATATAGTAGGTGATTAGCTTCTTTTTCTCATTACATGGACTTTTTCAGTGCCCTCCAAAAAAGGGACGTGGTTTAACTTTTGCACGCGGTACCACCCTTATTGAAGAATATGATCCTTCCACTCAACGATTAACGGCTCGTCCGTTCTTTGCTACTGTTTGTTTCACAAAGAAAGCTCAAGGAATTGTAATTCGTGTTATCTTTGTGTCGATTTCCACCAACCATCGACTCTCTTTCTACAGGGAGATAACTACTACTAGATTTCCTGTCATCACTTTTCCATGTTTAATTGTCGTTACTAAAAATCATTTTCTCTTATTAATCTTCTAAGTAATGTTTCCATACTCTTTTGTTCCTCTACAGACAAGCCAGAGACGATCTCGATTTCACCTTTATGAAATTGTGGATAAAGTTCCTCCATCACTTGCTTACCCTTATCTGTCAACACAACGTAGGTCATTCTTTTATCTCTAATATCACTTTTTCGGAAACATAATTCTTTTTGTTCAAGCGTTTTGGTTATATTGCTGATTGTAGCCTTTGAGACACCAGCTGACTGTGCTAATTTTTTCGTTTCAATGGATTCCCAGATCCACAAATCATATAGCATGGAAAAGGCGGTCCAAGATAACCCATATTGAGATAAGACTTCTCGTTCCATTTTGTTTCTTAATCCTTGTGCGATTCGATATATATTCGTAGCGATTAAAATCGCATCCAGATTTAGCGAATGAATAGGGATTTTCGTTAAACGGTTGATGGTATCGATTTCTTCAGGAAGAAGTTCCCCATCCTCATTAAATGAATGAATAATGAATCACCTCATTAAGTTTTCATAATCGTTAGCTATGAAACGATATTAACAAAAGAATATTAAGAATGCAACAACATATTAATTCCACTTTGAATATTTTTTCCTAAACTATCCTGCTGCTTACATATAGTACAATCCTTCAAAATCATACCTGCACTTTAATATTCAGTTTTTTATAAAAATGTTCTTCAATTAAATGGCCCGATTGCTGAATAAAAAAGACAGCCAACTTATCTTTGCATCGTCATATTACACAATAAAATCAAACAGGGGAGGGAAAATCGGGGGAACTTAAATTCTCAATGCCATTAGTGTCTGGAATACTCTATATTTGTCAAAAGCGATAGAATATCAAAAAGGATTAGGTGACTTTAATGAGGACTTGCTGCATCATATGTCTCAGTGAGGCTGGGAGCATATTAATTTACTGGGAGAATACCATTTTAATTCGGAGAAAAAGGTCTCGTTAGATTCTTTAAGACCGTTAAGAACTTCTTAACGGTCTTAAAATCCGGGTAACCGTCGGGAAAATTTGCTTAGCATTGTAAATCCGCATATTCCTGACGCTACCCCATGCCCATCAAGCTAACTAAACAAATTTCCCCCAAAATGAAAAAAACGTTATTCTTTCAGTAAAATACTTGAAAAGGATGACGTTTTTTCATGGATCTCTCTCTTTCTGAAGAATTACATCTCTTCTCACAAGAATTACAACGTTTTCTATCTCCAATCGTCCTACAAAAAATCGCCAAACAGGTTGGTTTTGTACGACGATCTAGTAAGTATCAAACGGATGAACTCATCACGCTTTGCGTTTGGCTCAGCCAAGAAGTCGCGAATACATCCCTTACGCAACTAAACCAGCTAATATCATTACAAAGAGATTAGCTGGTCTTTTGTTCACCGGTCAAAATGATGAAAACTACGAAACTTTCAACTTAATAGGTTTTAAGCAATTGGAGCGATAAAACAGACACCTCTTCGTCTTCTAAAGTTATGACACAAAGATAAGGTAAAAATAAAAACTAGATTCTCTTCTTTTAAAAAGGAGAATCTAGTTTTTGGCCAATTTATCAATTATTGAAACCTATTATGATTAATGACAATAAAGTTATTTAATAAACGGAGGGTTACAGTTCAATTCTCATCAAACCAAGTTTGATGAAATGTGTATAATTAAGAAACAAGACAGACAGCAGCAAATAGAAGATTTAAAAACGAACTTAGTAATTTGACAGTCTGAACTCTAATCTGTTAAAGATGGAAGTTTCAAATTTTTGTGCTCTTAATTATATACAATACCACCATCAATCATAACTGATTGTCCAGTCATATAATCAGAATCTGAGGATGCTAAATAAGAAACAAAGTTTGCCACGTCTTCTGGTTCTTGTGTGCGCCCTAATGCAATGCCTTCTGAAAACTTTTTAAAGGCTTCTTCTTGTTCCAATCCCATGTATTCAACCATGCCCGCATCAATTCTATCCCACATGCCTGTTCCGACAATGCCAGGGCAATATGCATTCACTGTGATTTTATCTTTTGCATATTCTTTAGCTGCAGCTTGCGTGAATGCACGAACAGAGAATTTTGTTGCTGAATAAGCAGCTAACATCGTAAATGCTTGATGTCCTGCAATACTGCAAGCATTAATGATTTTTCCGCCTGTTCCCTGTTTTTTCATTTGTTTAGCAGCAGCTTGGATGCCATATACTACACCAAACACGTTTACTTGGAAAAGTTTTTCTAACTCAGATGGTTGGATATTATCAATAGGTGCTACTTGTTCAATTCCTGCATTATTAATGAAAACATCTACGCGTCCAAAATGATCCACAGCTGTTTTGACTAATGCTTCTTGGTCTTCCGGTTTAGATACATTCCCAACGAACGAGGCTACGTTTATGTTTTGTTCTTTAAATTCTTTAACAGTAGTATTCAGTACTTCTTCGTTCATATCGCTTAATATGATTGCAAACCCATCACTTGCTAATCTTTTTGCAATCCCTTTACCAATTCCTTGGCCTCCACCCGTGATAACTGCTGTTTTTTGATCAGACATTGCAACACCTCCTAAAATTTTCAAAGGGTAGATCGTACGATTCATCTTACTAGATCTTTTCCTCTTAATAGCTTCACACCTACTATTAATCTTTATTTCTCGTGCCTCTTATAGAACTAATAGATAAGGTGACTCTATATATTTAGTTAAAATAGTTAAGAAATCTGCTGCTGTAGCACCGTCTACGATTTGATGGTCGAAGGTTACACTAAATGGAATTTTCTTAACCGATTTGACTTTGCCCTTTTCAGTTAAGATTAATTCATCTTGGAAAGCCCCTACTCCTAAAATACCTGTTTCTGGCGTATTCAAAATAGGTGTAAAGTATTCAATTCCACTGGCTCCTAGGTTTGTAATCGTGAATGTCGATCCAGAGAGCAAATCCCCGCTTGCCTCACCGTTTCTAGCTTTCCCTGTTAATTCCTTTATTTCCCTTGCAAGATTACCGATTGTTTTTTGATGAGCATCCTTTATAACAGGGACTACCAAGCCATCTTCTAGAGAAGTCGCAATTCCCAGATGAACCTCATCAAACTCTGTTAATTGGCCATCCTGATAAAGAGAATTCATTTTCTTCAGATCTTGTAAAGCAAGAACGGTTGCCCTTGCAATCAATACCGTTAAAGTAAGTTTGACATCTAATTCAGTTGACTCGATTTCTTTCCTTAGCACTTTCTGGAAGTCGATTAAGTTATCCGCATTTGCTTTTCGATGTAAAGTTAATTGAGCAGTTTGTCCCAAACTTCTACGCATATTTCGAGCAATTGCTTTTCGCATCGGTGGCAGCCCTTCACCAACAACTTCAACATCGACTGATGCAGGTTGGGTTGGGAGATCTGATTTATAATCTAAACCATTTGCTAATACACGCTGGATATCTTGTTTGGTAATTCTACCATTGCCACCAGTACCTTTAATCAAATTCATGTCAAAATTATTATCTTTTGCCATTTTTTTAGCTAATGGAGTGATGAAAAGGCGATCACCTTTCATAGTCTTTTCTTCCTTGTTTACCAACACATCTGTATAGTCACTATTATCCGGTTTTTCAATTGCAGTAGTAGGTTGAACAGCCTCGTTATCGTTCGTTAAAACAGTCTTCCCTTCTTCTCCGATTACAGCAATAGTAGCACCGACTTTTAGTTCATCTTCAACTTCACCATTTTTGTTTAGCAAAACACCTGCTATCGGAGCTTCAATTTCTTGGTTCAATTTTTCCGAACTGATCATCAGAATAGCTTCACCTTGATTAACTGGATCTCCAACTTCTTTATACCATTCCACAATTTTACCTTCTGTCATCGTCATCCCTAATTTAGGCATTACAATTGTTCCACTCATTCTCTCGTGCACCTCCTAGTTCGTTACATATTTTTTCAAGTCAGCTATTAATTCATCTGCTACTGTCAACACCTTTTTTGCATCTGGAATGTAGGCTTTTTCTAAGTTAGATGCAAATGGTACCGGTGTATTTGGTGCACATATGGTTTTAATCGGACCATCAAGATAATCAAAAGCTTTATCTGCAACGACTGAAGCAATATCTGTTGCGGTATTGTTATGCGGATTTGATTCATCAATGACAATGAGCCGTCCTGTTTTCTCCACAGATCTGAGAACAGTTTCTTGATCCCACGGTGCTACTGTTCTTAAATCAATTACTTCCACCGAGATTCCATCTTTATTTAATGTTTCTGCTACTTCAAGAGCTACCTGAACCATTTTACCGATCGCTACAATCGTAAGGTCCGTTCCTTCTCTTGTCACATTGGCTTTACCAATTTCGATTGTGTAATATTCTTCAGGCACATCACCTTTCATGCCGTATAGCATCTTATCCTCTGAAAAAACGACTAAATTATCCTCTTCAATCGCTGCTAGCATCAACCCTTTGGCATCATATGGATTGGAAGGAACGACTACTTTAACCCCTGGAATGGAACCAAACATCCCATACAATGTTTGAGAGTGTTGGGCAGCTGCACCTGCTCCTGCACCATGTACCGTCCGGACAGTAAGAGGGATTTTTGCCTTTCCGCCAAACATATATCGCATCTTTGCACCTTGATTTAAGATTGGATCCAAAGCAAATCCGATAAAGTCGTTAAACATCAACTCAGCAATGGGACGTAAACCTGTAGCAGCTGCACCGACCGCTGCACTAAAATATCCATGTTCCGCAATAGGCGTGTCAATTACACGTCCTCTGCCAAACTCTGTCACCATCCCCTTCGATAATCCGAAAACACCACCAAAAGCATCATCATGGCGACCATCGTCATGAACTAAGTGATCTACTTCAGCACCACCTGCAACGTCAGTACCAATTAATATGACTGTCTCGTCTTTTCGCATCGCTTGTGCCATCGCTTCTGTAATCGCTGTCATAAACGTAACTTGTCTTTTTGTCATTATAATTCCCCCTATTCTTATGCAAAGATATCCGTATATAGAGTCGATTCATCTGGTAATGGACTAGCTTCTGCAAAAGCAACTGCCTCTTTAATTGTTTTTTCTGCTGCTGCTTCAATAGCGTCTGCTTCTTCTACAGTCATCCAACCATTTTCAATTGCTTTTTCACGAAACTCAGGAATGGGATCACGGTCTTTATTTGGATCGTTATCCGTTTTGTATTTTTGTTCGTCACCTTCAAAGTGACCATAGTGCCGATACGTATCACATTCAATTAAAGTAGGACCTTTCCCTGTCTTTGCCCTTTCAATAGCTTCTTTTGTAGCATTATAAACCGCTTCAACATCCATGCCATCCACACGGACGCCTGGCATATTATAAGCTGATGCTCTTTCAAAAACTGTTTCAGAAGCACTTGCATATCGAAATGGTGTACCTTCACCAAATTGATTGTTTTCACAAACAAAGATAACAGGTAAACCTAAAATAGAAGCAAGATTTAAACCTTCGTGGAACGTACCTTCGTTTGAAGCACCATCACCAAAGAAGCAAACAGCCACATTGTCTTTGCCTAACGTCTTAATGCTAAGAGCTGCACCGGCAGCTATCCCGAAGCCACCGCCAACAATCCCATTGGCACCTAGCATCCCTTTACCAACATCGGCAACGTGCATGGAGCCACCCTTCCCTCCACCTAAGCCATCTTTTTTTCCCATGATTTCAGCCATCATCCCATTGATATCGCAACCTTTTGCAATCGCATGTCCATGTCCACGGTGAGTACTTGTAATATAATCGTCATCATCCAACAAAGCCATTACCCCAGTTGCAACAGCCTCTTCACCTGCATACAAATGAACGAATCCCGGAATTAAGCCTTTCCCAAAGGTACGATGTACATCGTCTTCAAAAAATCTAATCTCATTCATCTTTTGATAAATCCAAAGCGCTTCTTTCTTTTCCATTATTAATTCCTCCCTCTATATTGTTTAGACATGAATAGCTTGTTGGAATAAAGCATTTGCACTTTCTCCAATTGCTTCAGAAACAGCTGGATGTGCATGGATAAGGCTTGCTAGCTCATTCATTGTTCCTTCCGAGTGCTTCATAGCCAATATCTCGCCAATTAACTCGGTTGCGTTGGCACCAACAATAACAGCCCCCAAAATTTCCTGATATTTAGTATCAGAGATGATTTTAATAAATCCTTCTGTTTCTCCCATTGCAATGGCTTTACCATTTCCAGCAAGCTGGGATATGGTTACCTTCACATCATAATGGGTATTCTTTGCTTGTTCTTCACTTAACCCAAATGAAGCGATTTCTGGATGTGTATATACACATCTAGGAATTTCTGTCTGTTGAAGAGTTTGAGGCATATCCCCATTCATTGCATGAACCGCGACTAGTCCTTCTGCACTCGCTGCGTGAGCCAATTGATAGCCTCCTATCATATCTCCTACTGCATAAACATGTTTTTTACTTGTTTCATAATAATCATCGACAGCAACAAACTTGTTACTGCTATCCATTTTTATGTTTAGATTTTGTAACACTTCAATATTTGGTGTTCTCCCGGTCGCGATTAAAAGAGTATCATATGAAATTTCTTGGTCCACTAACATAACCTTTTCTTTTTTCACTTCCCGGATATCAGCTTGTATGATCGTTTGAATGTTTTTCTTTTGTAATTGCTTTTTAATTACATTTCGTGCATCAAGGTCTTCGGTTAATAGAATGTCAGGTGCAACTTCAATAATTGTCACCTTTGTTCCCAATGGAGCCATAGCGAAAGCTAATTCTACTGAAATCACTCCACCACCAATAATCACCATGTTTTTTGGTAGTTTTTCCAGATCAAAGAATGAATCAGTCGTCAAATAGTCCACTTTATCCAACCCTTTAATTGGTGGAATAAAAGGTCTGCTTCCTGTTGCTAGCAAAATATCTCGACCTTTGATCTTGTCATTACCAATGGAAACGACTAAGTCTTCAGTAATTGATGCCTCTCCTTGAAATAAAGTAATTTTGTTTTTCTTTAGCAAATATTCAACACCACTTGTCAACGTTTGCACTACTTGATCTTTTCGCTTCATCAGTTTTGGGAAATCAATGGTCAATTCTCCAGTTTTTATTCCCCAGCTGTTTGCTTTTTGAATCTCTTCAACCATTTCACTATGTTTCAATAGTGTCTTTGAAGGGATGCAACCAACATTCAGGCACGCCCCGCCAATTTTTTTCTTCTCGACGATAGCGACTCTTTTCCCCAATTGTGCAGCACGAATAGCGGAAACATATCCCCCAGGTCCTGCACCAATGACAATAACGTCAAATTCCTTCATTTGTCTTCATCACCATGCTTTCGTCTTAAAGTGAAACCTTGATACACTAAAATATAATGCAAGAACCGTGCCAATTTTCAAGAACAAAATGAAAACGTTGTCAAATCAATAGATAGATAATAATATTGCATCTTATCTATTCTCATTCTCCTACATATACTGTTTCAATGAGACGAAAAAATGTCACATTGTCTCAATGCAAAAAAGCCCCCAAATTTATCCTTCTCATCCAAAAGAAGGGTGAATTTTGGGGGCCTCGTGAAAAATTTCCTTTTTACTTTCCATCAATCCAATCTTCAGCGGAAAGATGATACTGCTTGATTTTTCGATACATAGTAGCTCGAGAAAGATCGAGTACTTTCGCAGCTTTTGTGACGTTTCCATTTTCTCTGATCATTGCTTCAATTATTCTCTCTTTCTCGTTTTCACCTAAATTTCCAATCACTTCTGGTGGTAAATCGAATGGGAACATTATATTTCCTTCCATATTAAAAAGTGATTGTTGGATGACATTTTTTAATTCCCTAATATTTCCCGGCCAAGTGTATTGTGTCAAGCATTGCATTGTATCTTTATGTATCAGAATCTCTTGTTTCCCGAATTGACCACTCATTTTCTTAACGAAGTGATGAACCAATGCAGGAACATCAGAGATCCTTTCACGTAAAGCAGGAATTTTCAATTGAATGACACGAAGCCGATACAATAAATCTTCTCGAAATTGACCATTTTTAACTGCTTCATTTAAATCTTTATGAGTAGCTGCAATGACACGCACATCAAGAGGCGTTGTTTTATCTCCACCTATTCTTGTGACGACCCTCTCTTCTAATATACGAAGTAAATGGACTTGTAAATCTAGGGGCATATCTGCAATTTCATCAAGAAAAATTGTTCCTCCCTGGGCCAATTCAAACTTCCCAGGATTACCTTTTGATTTAGCACCGGTGAAAGCACCTGATTCATAACCGAATAGTTCACTTTCAAACAACCCATGTGGAATAGCACCGCAGTTAATGGCTACAAAGGGGTGATTACTACGGTTGCTAGCCTGATGGATCGCCTGTGCGAAAACTTCTTTTCCTGTTCCCGTTTCGCCCGCTAGAAAAAGTGTAGCATCGATCAATGATGCTTTTTGCGCCTTTCTCACGACTTCTTTATATTCTGGAGAAGAACCGATCATATCATCAAAACTATACCGTGTAGATTTAGAATTCACTGAACGGACTGATGTAAGCTGTTGTGGTTTTGGAGCGGCAGATGCTGAATTTTCTCTAAAAAATATTACTGCTCCCAGGTGCTCATCCTGAAAAGTAACGGGATAAATGGAGCAAATGAATTTTTTCTTATTTAGATTATCATTTACTTCTTCTCTTATAATAATCTTCCCATGTTGTAAGACAAATTCTACAAGTCTATCTAATTCGGGGAGGCTTTTGATTGATTGAATACCACTTAAAATAAACTGCGACCTGGCAGCACCATTTTTTTCTACAATCCTTTTTTCACTATCCACTACAAATATAGCATCTTCTATACCTTCCATTGCTGTATTCATAAATAAATTATTACGTAAAATATACTCATAATATTGTTGATCAATAGAC
This sequence comes from Metabacillus rhizolycopersici, assembly GCF_020075705.1. Next base: position 9,310 of record NZ_JAIQUM010000014.1, read on the forward strand.
TTGGAAATATTGTTTGCTTCTGATATGACGAGCCCAATTGTATGTTGATGCACTTGATTATAGTTACCTGCAATATTAATAATTCCTAATAGTTCATTTGTAAAAGGAGCTAAAATAGGGTAGGCCACACAATACCATTCATGATTTTTTTCACAGAAATGTTCCGAAAACAAAACTCGCGATGGCTTTTTCGTCCTAAGTACCATCCCAACCGCATTTGTTCCCGCAGACTTCTCACTCCAGGTTCCCCCAGTAAAAATATTTATTCTCTCCGCTTTTTTCAAGACAGTCTTTTCACCGGAGGAATGTAAAATAGTACCGTGTTTATCCGTAATTGAAAACATTGTTTTAGAATCATTTAGGATATCGGTCAAACTTTTTATTTTTGGTGTAGCAAACGAAAGCAATTGTTCGTTTTTCTTGAGTCGATCTTCCAAGTCGTTCTGTTTGATAATTTCATTAATTTTGTTTTGAAAAGGGCTGATGCCTAGTTTCTTAGAATTCTCCCATGAATCGAAGATTTCCCCCCGTATGCTTCCTTCGTTATATTGACCTACATCTTGATAGCGCTTCCAAATATTTTTAGTAGAAATTTTGAATTCTTGCGAGTCAACAATAGCCCTTCTAAGTGTCTGATTCATCATTGGCTCCTCCAACAGTAGATTTATAACTATTCACTAACACGACTCTGTTCTCTCACCATAACAAATATTCGAGTTAATTATATCATAAACTACCGCCTAGTATATCCGTCATCTTCTACTAGATTGGGTCAATCATTTGTGAGAGGTTGATCAAATCGTTTAAAAAAAACGAGCTAAACTAGGTTGGGAAGCTAACGCTGGTGTTCCAATGATTTGAGTAAATGCAGGATCTTGCGTCAGTTGATCAGCAGCTTCATCTTCGGAATACCCAGCAATGATTTGATAAATCTTTTGACAAAGTAAATTTTCATTTGAATGAATGTAGTAAGCCCTTGTTTCTTTCAAATCTAAGTGTTTAGCCAATGTCTTTGAGAAACCAATTTTTTCGTCGAACTCTCTGAAGATGAACTCACCTGTATCACCGGAAGCAGATTCATATTACTGGAAAGCGTCCGATTGTTAATTAACAAACAGAATCATTTATCCTTAAGTATACTCATAACGTTTTTCAATTTGGGTCTTTGAAGTCTTCTTTATTTGGTTTTCTCACAAACGTAATACTTCCTTCATCACAAGCCCCAAATTTTATGAAATTTTGTTGTGCCTGTCTTAATGAAACTTCATTTGCGCCACCTTCATAATCAGGGTCTCTATATTGAACCCCATCATCTTCCCAAAAACAAATGTTACAAATACCATATGTACCCGGAGGTTCTTCATCTAATGTGTTATAACCACAACAAGGACAAGTATATTTCATGCTTTCACCTCGATATTGTTTTATTCATTTTTTACTATAATAACTTGGGATTATTTATCCCGCATTAACGGGCAGTAATACCCCCACCTCTAAGCTTGAATGAATCACCAAGAAGCGAAGGTGGGGGATAACTGCCCGTAAAAGCCCGATAAGTCTCACTATCCATCAGTGGGGGATAAGGAAAACCCCCACTGATGGAAGTCTCGCTTTATGTAGTTAGTAAAATTAAATGTTGCTTTATAATAATAAACAGAAAGGTGTGAAGGTATATTAAAGTTTAATTATTGGTCTTATTTTAATATTTTTAGTTGGAGGTACGATCTATATTTTTAACAAAATGAAAAATATAAACAACGATGAAGCACAATTAGCAGATGGAATGAATTTTGACATTGATGAGATACAACCTTTCTTAAACAGGCTATCGTCCTCCGTATTGGATTCAGGTTTTACTGATGATGAAATCAATTCCATTCAATCTGAAATAGAAAAAATGAAGGAGAACAACGAAGTAAAAGAAATTGGTATCTTTAATGTTAATTTTAACGGACAACAAGCAAAAATACGCATTAAAGCTGAAATTCATATTGAAGATGAATTAAAAGAAGTTGTTTTATATATGTATAGTAACCAAGAATTAGTTGAAATCATAGATGAAGAAATGATGAAGCATGCAGATGAGATTGGTGCTTAAGCAATAAGAGATGTTGTAATTAACATCTCTTTCTTCAACTGTCCTGAACCGTTACTTTAAGTATATCTCTTCACAAACTTTATATTTTAGGATGATTTCCACCTTATAAATAATGGAGCCCATTCCACTTTTAATGACTATTTAATTAATTGAAACGGTAAAGCCTGTACATCGTAGCTGTTTGTACCGATGTATGCAACAAACGCACCCGGATCACTTTTATATTGTAAATCTGAATGATGATAGCGCAACTGCTCCTCTGTAATGATAAAAGAAACTGTTTTTGTTTCTCCAGGGTTCAACATCACCTTTTTGAAGCCTTTCAATTCTTTCAATGGGCGAACGACTTCTCCTACTACATCTTGAATATAGAGTTGAACAATTTCCGCTCCTTTTACATCACCGTCATTTGTTAGATCAACAGAGATGGTTATAGGAGTTTCAACCGTCATCATTCTATCCGATAGTTTTGCATTTCTATATAAAAAAGTAGTGTAGCTTAAGCCAAATCCAAATGAAAATAAAGGTTCATTTGGAATATCCAAGTACTTTGAAACATATTTCTCTTCTGCATTAGGCGCATTTTTAGGACGTCCTGTGTGAAAGTGATTATAGTAAACAGGTATCTGACCAACGGAATACGGAAAAGAGATGCTTAATTTGGCAGATGGATTCTTATCACCGAACATGAGGTCAGCAATCGCTGCTCCACCCTCAGTTCCTGGAAACCATGCTTCAAGAATGGCATCTACCTCGCAGGAGACACTGTGAAGGTCAAGTGGACGGCCATTAAAAAGAACCACTATCATTGGCTTATTTGCCTTCTTTAATTTTTTGATTAAATCAAGTTGAACCTGTGGTAAGTGGATATCAGCTCTGCTTGCTGCTTCTCCGCTCATCTCGGAGCTTTCCCCGAGCGCAAGCACAATGACATCCACTTCTTCTGCTATCTTTAGTGCAGCATTTTGCTGCTCGTTTGTTCCAACTTCAATTTCACAGCCTTCCGCATAAAGAAGAGAATGGGCTCCCACTTTTTCTAAAAGTCCATCATATAACGGAATAGCCTCTTCTTTTGAACCTAGCCAAGACCAAGGCCCTAATATATCATGGCTCTTTGCAAACGGACCAATAACGGCAATCTTCTGCTCTTTTTGAAGCGGGAGAAGATGATATTTATTTTGTAAAAGGACAATCGATTTAGTTGCCAACTCCCGGGAAATTTCACGATGCTGCTTGCTCATAATGATTTTTTTCGATACTGCTTCATCTGCACCACGATAAGGATTTTCAAATAAACCAAGCTTGGATTTTAGTCTTAAAATTCGTAGTACGGCTTCATCGATCAGTGCTTCATCAACCGCTTCCATACCTACTAACCAAGATAGATGCTTTACGTAGGCTGCCGTCATCATTTCGATATCGACACCGGCTACAATGGCTTTATAGGCAGCTTCTAATTCATTAGTTGCTACTCCATGCGGAATTAGCTCCTTCACAGATCCCCAGTCCGAAATGACGACACCGTCAAAATTCCACTCATCCCGAAGTATCCCGCGTAAAAGCTTTCGGTTCCCAGTGGAAGGAATTCCGTTAACCGTGTTAAATGAAGTCATGATCATTTGGGCTCCCTCATCCAGAGCTGCCTTGTATGCAGGTAAATAATATTCCCTCAGCTGTCTTTCTGACATATCAACTGTATTATAATCTCGTCCCCCTTCAGGAGCTCCATAAGCTGCAAAGTGCTTCACACAGGTTGCCACCCGGTATGGAGTGTTCTCAAGGTCAGGCCCCTGAAATCCACGGACAAAAGCTTTTGCCAATTGACTATTTAAGTAAGGATCTTCTCCTGTTGATTCCATTACCCTTCCAAAGCGTGGGTCTCTAACTAAATCAACCATTGGTGCGAACGTAACATGAATACCCGATACGGACGCCTCCAAAGCAGCAACCTGAGCGCTTTTTTCAGCAAGATCCAAATCCCATGAACATCCTATTGCCAGAGGAACCGGGAAAATCGTCTTAAAACCATGAACAATATCAGCCATAAATAATAGGGGAATACCGAGCCGATTGTTTTTGAGATGTGTTTCCTGAATATTGATAATCTCCTTAGCCCCTGAAGCACCAATGACAGAACCGCTATTTTGAACAATTTCTTTATTAATACCTAAATCAGTCATTGGACCCGTTTTGTCACCTTTATATTTTGAACCTTCATAGAATTGGGGAACTAATTGAATGAATTGAGTGATTTTTTCATCCAATGTCATCTGTTTAAGCAAATATTTAAGCTTTTCTTCATTCATTTTTATACCCATTCCTTTCGTACTGATCAAAGAACAAAAGCAATTTTATAATTTCAAATATAACAATAAAACTTTTTCATAAGCTATCCGAGAATTTACTTTTGTAACATCGAAAAAAATATTGAAGAAAATGCATATTAATATTTTTAAAGGCTCGGGGATCACGTGATTTGTTTTTTGTAGTAAGTGGAATAATTCAAAGATGCTTCTGATTCTTTTATTGGATAAGGTCGTGTATTCAAGCCTTTGTAGAGAATGCCGTACAATTCAATAACGAGTATGATAAGCTTGTTTGCCTGATAATGCCCCCACCCATAAATATAGAGCCAAAAATAAAAAATAGAATTACATTTGTTATTACAGTAAAGAAGAAAATACGACTATACTTTACCATTGAGTCCCCCTTTTTCGAAAACCAAAAGTTGAAGAGTTTCATATGTAAAGCTCAGACTAATTGTGCATTTGTAATAACATTTTAGTTTAAACATTGTTTTGATAATAACGGAAGTATAACTCAAAAATACGTTCCCTTTTTTGTAGTTGATTTGGTACACTTTGTACTAAACTACTTATTGACTATCATTTTATATATAAAACAATATAATTTATGCTATATTATATTGTTCTTGTATGTAAATTTATCCGCTCGTCTTTTTGTACATATTTTTTTACATTTTTCCTTCTTCTTTTTCTCGCATAATATACTCTGAGAACTAAGCAGTTACTTGGAATAAAAATCTAGTTTAATTTATACTATTAGAAATGGTATAGATCCACTCTACTATCGGTTGAAAACAAATTGATTTATTAAGGAGAATGATATGACAGTCCACACCTTTCAAGCAAATTTATCAAATGGGAAAGAAATTAGTCTACAAAAATACATTGGAAATGTTATGTTAATTGTAAATACAGCAAGCAAATGTGGATTAACACCTCAATATGAAGGTATCGAAAAATTATATCGTACATACAAAGATGATGGATTTACTGTACTAGGCTTTCCATGCAATCAATTTGGGGGGCAAGAGCCAGGAACAGATGATGAGATTAGTAACTTTTGCGCATTAAATTATAATGTGACATTTCCTCTTTTCCAAAAAATAGAGGTGAATGGTGAAAACGCACACCCTTTATATCAATATTTACGTAAGCAAGCACGAGAAGAAACAAATCTAGATGAAAACAGCCGATTATATCAGCATTTACGTGCAACTAATCCGGCAGTGTTGGAAGGGACAAACATCAAATGGAACTTTACGAAGTTTTTAATTGATCAAGATGGAAATGTAGTAAAACGTTTTGCACCAACTACCAATCCTGAAGAAATTACAGGAGAGATTGAAAAATTATTAAAAAAGTAATTGAGAAATAAAAAAGTATAGATAAACCAGCGTGATGACTAGTTTTTGTTTGAAATTTCATCTTTGAAATTGTTTTGATAGGTATTAATGTGGCTGACTCAAAAGGTCGTTAAATGACGACTACTTTTGGCAGTCTTTTTTGTCTTCAATTTAGCAGCTAGATTCTTGGGAATGAACCCTTTATTACATGTCCTTTTAAATAGAAATCGAAAACAACATACTCGATGACCTAGACTAGAAGGTTTTAATACTAGATTAGAATATCCTTCGATCTTTTTATCAAGTTCATACTTCTCACAGGCTTCAGATTATACACATTTCACTTCACTCTCTCGGGTTACGAATCAATTAATCTTGATTCTATTATGCTCAAAAAGAGTATATTTCATACTAGAGTTATTCAACAATCTAGAGTCAACCTCTCTTCATGATATAATAATAAATAATTTGTATATACCTAATTGACCCTTTATAAAAAGAAAGAGCGCCATTCTTATTCTGGAATTGCGCCTGATTAATAGATTGTTCCTAGTGATCCTTTTGAACAAACTATTCAACCAAGCTTGGTCTTAATAGGAACAAGCCTGGTCATTAGGATTTATTTTAACTCTTTTTGAGCATTCTCGTACTTTTCTTTATGCATGTGGTCAACATATTCGTCAGAAAGTTCCCCTACATGAATTATTTCTTCTCCTTTTTCCATGACATCCCCTGTTTCAAAAAATTCAGCTGGCATTGAAAAATCAATTAGAAGCTCTCCAGATGTACTATAGATACTGACAAATAAATTGTTCGGGGCTTCTTCCATTTTTAGAAGTTCTTTTAATGTTACTTCTTTATTATCTATTTTGAACTTCACGTTAATCTCGTATAAGGCGATTGTCTCGTTTAAAATTTGAACTAACTCATCCAATTCCTCGTCTGAGAGTTCAGATGGATCATTAACGGATAGGAAATTTTCCAAGCGGAGATCAAGTGCTTCCATTTGGTCAAGTTGATTTTTGTTATTTTCTTCTACTTGAGCTAAATAATTAAAGAATCTCTCCGTTTCTTCTTCTGTAAGACCTATCTTTGCCAACTCATTTTCAACCTCAGCCATATATTCATCATGGTTAACATAAAAATCAACCGCTGCATCCAAATCCTCGATAAATTTATAGTCATTCAAAGAGTCTTCGAAATGATCCATAAGGTCTGTTAGTTCTTGTTCTGTCAAATTATATTTCTTTAATAACCCCTGTAAATTTTTCGAGTTAATTGGGGTTCCCATGACTACTTTTAGGTCTTCCACTGTACTAAAATCATCTAAAGGGATCTCGTAGTATTCTAGATAATCCAGTAATTCCTGTTTCGTCCATCCAATCTCATCTAAATATTGGTTTAATTCATTTTCAGGTGGAGCTGCAATCACAGAGGAAACATTAAACAGGAATGGGAAAGTAAACAAGCATATCAACATAGCCTTTATATTGACCATTGGTAACCTCCTTTATAATTGGGTACATTAATAAAGTTCCCTCTTTGAATACATTTTTGCAACAAAATAATTACCAAAATGTATCCCAGCCCTCTCCTAATATGAAAAATAGTTGAATTTCATGATTCACCTGATGAATGAAAAGCTTCTGCTGTTAAGTAACAAAAAAATTGTTTAATTTACAATAAAATCATTTAAAAAATAATAAAGTTGTTTAAAAAAATGCGAGTCATTCTATTCAATAATCGGGCCAGATTGTGGAGGAACGTTTTTAACGCAAAAAGTGACGAGAAAAATGATTCTCGTCACTTTTTCATTACAATTTCACAAGTATTCTTCCACGTGCTTCCCCTTTTAATAAGGTTGAAAGAACATCAGGAAGTTGTTGAAGTGTGACTTCTTGTTGAACAAGTTCTTCTAAGTTTGCCGGTTTGAAGTCAGTGGCTAGACGATTCCATATTTTCACCCTTGTTTCCATTGAGCAGTAGACAGAATCGATTCCAAGTAAGTTCACGCCTCTTAAAATAAACGGGAAGATTGTCGTTGGAAGTTTGGTTCCAGCTGTTAAACCAGAAACAGCTACTGAGCCGCCATATTGAATTTGGCTTAACACAGATGCAAGAGGTTCACCACCAACTGGATCAACAGCTGCTGCCCATTTTTGTCCGCCTAATGCTCTAATCTTGCCATTGTAGACATCTTCACGGGAAAGAATCTTTTGTGCACCAAGATGCTTTAAGTATTCGTGTTCTGATTCTTTTCCTGTACTTGCTTGTACTTGATAACCAAGAGTAGAGAGAATAGAGACAGCGAAGCTACCAACTCCACCTGTTGCTCCCGTCACAAGAACGGCTCCTTTGTCAGGAGTTAGATGATTTTCTTCCAGACGTTGAACGGATAAGGCCGCTGTAAATCCAGCTGTTCCAATTGTCATCGCTTCTTTTAACGTAAGGCCTTTCGGAAGTGGTACAACCCACTCGGCTGGTATGCGAGCATATTCACTATAGCCACCGAAATGTGACACACCAATGTCATAGCTAGTAGCAATGACATTGTCCCCTTCTTGAAAACATGGATTTTTAGATGAAACAACGACGCCAGCTAAATCAATTCCCGGTACAAATGGATACGTGTTGACGATGTTGCCATTAGGAATAGAAGCGAGACTATCTTTATAGTTTACACTTGAATAATGAACGCGAATAAGTACGTCGCCTTCTGGTAAATCCCCCAGTGAAAGCGATTGAATGCCAACAGAAAATTGGTCGTCTTGTTTGTTAACAACTAGTGCATCAAATGTTTGAGTCATTGTTGCACCTCCTTTCAATCAAATTCATTATAACTCAAATGCTAATTTTTTTGACGAGTTTCTTGCTATTACATAGATTTATTCTTGTGCTACTTCTTCATACTCCCTGACAAGCTTATAAAAGGTCGTCTTGTTTAGCCCTACTTCCTGCATGACTTTAACAGCTGTCATCCCTCCTGCTTTCCAATCGATGGTACGCTTCTTTAATCATCTGTTACCTGAGCTTTTGATTGGCCAAAAGCTAGGCCATTTTGCTGTGACTTTCTTTTTATTTATCGTGATTTTCTGGACAAGTATGTTGGTAGTAATAATTCTTATACAGATATATATAAGTATAGTTTAAGGCGAGACTAAGTTCTTATTGCGCTATTCAACAAACTGGCCAGATTGTTAAAGATGAGCTTGAGCTTCTGTTCTTTTGTTTATTTAACATAATAATGGTGAACCGTATCACAAAGAGATTTTGAGTATATGTTGTTATAATATGTTGTTATAAAAGGTTCTGCAGCAATATTTTAATGAGAAACATTAAAGTAGAAAAATCGAACTAGTTTTTGCCGATTATAAAAAAACCTATGCTTTGAGGCATAGGTTTTTCACGTTCTTATTAGGAATTTTAGAAAATAAATCTAATTTATTTAGATAGTTGTTCAATTGCAAAAGCAATTGTACGAGTAATACTCTCAGATCCGATCGCACCTTTATAAATTTCATCAATTCCAGGTTTTAAATCTAAATCTGTAATCGTTTCTTTTAATTCAGTATTAATTGCTCCTAAACCGTTTTCGTTCTACGGATTCCTCGCTACACTCATTGCACATGGGGCATTCTTTCTATTCCCACCTTATTCCATTATTGATAAGATACAACCTAAACCTAAGTTGAGGTAAAGGGTTTTTTCGATTTTTTTTGGAGAAGCGAATTTATGTACTCAACAATTTTCCTTTTTGGTAAATCATATCAATGTTATTATCGTACTATTTGATAATTTATACGTTAGATAGGAATGGTCAGTATTTTTAATTTAACCTGAGGGTGCGTATGGTTAAACAGGGTTTCTTTATAAAAGATGATTGTGAAGAAATGTACTTAAGCTAACGGGGAGTTTAATTGAAGAAAGGAGAATTTATTTGTTCATAAATAATCCTGTTACAGAAAGTAAAACCCCTTCAGATACGATTGAAGGGGGTTTTTAAATACTATTTTTTCTCGATGATAACGAATAAAACACCTATGAGAATTAGGACAGAGCCGATCCAAAACATTACACCTATGCTCTCTCCTAGAATAAGCCATCCAAGTACTGTTCCAACCACGGGTTGAAAGAAGAAAAATATCCCCCCACTTGAAGCGTTAAGCATTTGTAATCCACGATTCCAAAGTAGAAATCCACCTGCTGTCGAGACAATACCCAAATACAAGAGTCCTCCCCAAATAGTCGGGTGAGTCATTTCAGAGATATTAATTGCGTGTAACCTGGGCAAAACAAAAGGGGTCAACATGATTACTGCTACCAAGCTAGAATAGGTTGTTACTACAATTTGTGAATAATCACTCGGCAAACGTTTTACAAGTACAGACATGAGTGCCCATGTTAAAGCAGCAATAAGTAGTGAAATACCACCAAGTTTACTAGATAAATCCAAATTCCCAACTCCAACAATAAGGAAAACCCCAATTGTCGCTAAACAAACGGAGAGTCCCTTTTTTAACGTCAACCGTTCTTTAAGGATTAAGCGAGCGAAAATAACCATAAATGCTGGTGTTGAAGAAGTTATCATGGCTCCCATTTGTGCTGAGGATAGCATTGTACCAACTTCCTGAGCAACAATTGAAATGGTGTTACCAATGATCCCAATGGCTATGATTATTAAAAAATAACGCTTCTCGATTCGCCATTTTTGTCGTGTTATGAAACCGATAACTAGAAGTGCTAAAATAGCTACTAAATATCGTATCCACACAAGTTCTAGTGGTGGTATGACTTCTACTACAATTTTAACAACAACGTACATAGCACCCCAAATACTGGAAGCTAAAATTAAATATATAGAACCTAATAAGGTGTTTTTCATTTTTGATACCCTCCGTCTTTTATTTATTAGGTCGAAAATGCCCCTAACGGAGAGATGTAGTCACCTTCACTCCATTAAGAGCAGAAGAGTGCTACTGGTACATCATTTTCAAATAATGGAGTCCAATACATTTTGATTCACCTCTAGTCCAATCTAACTGTAAATCTGTATTTTATTGTAGCATGGATTATTAAGCCAGTGTTATCAAGTTTTTAAAGAAATTCCTGTACTGAGAGTTAGATTGTGAAGAATTGCACTTAAAGTAATTGGTTCTTTTGTTCAATAAGGCTTTCAACGATCTTCAACAATCGGGCGCTATTGTTGAATAAAACTTAGATTTTTAAACGACTTTATTGTTATATTTTTTAGTGTAGTGAAGCATCTTACATCAAAAATTAAACAACTATATTTTTAACCCCGTCCTAAATTTAGAACGGGGTTATGCTTGTTTGAACGTTTAAAATTGAATAACTTTATTGTCATTTTACATCTGCTACTAATTGAATCCATTTCAAATGGTTCTTAGCTCCTGTTATATTAGAGGAAAAAGTGTAATGTACGAATGACAGAGATAAAAATAATGAAAATGATTCTTCATATAAATAAACGCATAATCGTATATCTATATATAAAAAGTAAAAAAAGGCCCCCTTTCTTATAGATTTTTTTGAACATATTCTACAAATTGTTGAATGGTTTCATAATATAAAAAAATGACCTACCCTTTAGGTAAGTCAAGTGCTTGGTATGCTAATTGATACTTTCCACCTGCAGCAACTTCTGAATGGTACAAAGCTTTTAAGGCAAAGTTTTTCTCAAGTTCGTGTTCAACCATCAACGCTTTTAAGCGCTTTTGCAATTCATTATTTTCTTTGATTAGCTGTTTCATTTGTGATTTGATATATTTCATGCGATCGTTCCCTCTTTTCAGAATTTGCATCTTTCCACCGTTTATTGCATTCATTGTTTACCCAATTAAGGGATTCACAAGGACGATTATGGTTGTCATAGTCGTCCTTGTTGAGCATGTCATTACTTGATCGCCTTACTAACTTTCAGCTTCTTCCCTTTGATGGTTGTATTATCCATCGCTTGTAGGACTAAGGAGCCTTTTCCATTAAGAATATCAACATAGGATAATTGATCTTGGATTGTGATAATGCCAATATCATCAGCTGTTACTCCAGGAATTTTCGCAATTGTTCCAACAAAATCGATTGCGCGGATCTTTTTCTTTTTGCCACCGTTAAAATGAAGTTTCATGATATCTTGATTTATTCGAGCTGTTTTATTATTTTTAACAACGCGGCGCCCGCTAGCTTTTTCTTCGAAGGCGTCTTTTCCTTCAGCAACTTCCCGATGTGTAGGAGCCTCCATCGTAGGGATCTCAAAACCAATGTACTTTTCAATACTTTTAATGAATTTACCTTCATAAGGTGTCGCAAACGTAATCGCTTTTCCTTTATTTCCAGCACGTCCGGTTCTTCCTGTTCTGTGTACATAGCTTTCTTTTTCCATTGGAACGTCATAGTTAATGACAAGCGTCACATTATCGATATCAATTCCGCGCGCAGCAACATCTGTTGCGACAAGATAACGGAAATTCCCAATTTTGAAACCGTCCATCACGGCAAACCGATCTTCTTGTTCTAATCCTCCATGGAGTTTTTCACAAGAATAATTGGCTTGTTCCAATTGGTTAAACACTGTATCCACATGTTCTTTTGTTCTACAAAAAATGATACAGCTCTCTGGGTTTTCCACAACAGTTACATCTTTAAGTAGTGAAATCTTTTCTTCTTCCTTCACTTCGATTAAATGATGTTCGATTGAACTTGTTGTTATTTCAGTCGCTGCAATTTCAATATTAATCGGATCTATCATATATTTATGACAGAGCTTTTCAACATCTTTTGGCAATGTTGCTGAAAATACCATCGTTACTCTGCTTGAAGGTAATTCTTTGATAATCGCTTCAACCTCGTCAATGAAGCCCATATTAAGCATTTCATCCGCTTCATCGATAATGAGATACTTTATTTGATCTAAAACGAGCGTTTCTCTTTCGATATGGTCCATAACACGGCCCGGTGTACCGACAACGACATGCGTTTTTTGTTTCAATTCTTCTTTTTGTTTCGCAAACGGTTCTTTTCCATAAACCGCCATCGCCTTAATTCGCTTAAACCGTCCAATATTCGTTAAATCTTCACGAACTTGAGCAGCAAGCTCGCGAGTAGGTGTAAGAATTAATGCTTGCGGTTTTTTCTCTGCCCATTCAATCATTTCGCAAACAGGGATACCAAAGGCTGCCGTCTTGCCACTGCCTGTTTGAGATTTTACGACAAGATCATTCTTTTCCAATGATCTTGGTATGACCTCACTTTGAACCTCTGTTGGAGTTTCGTATTTTAACACGCCAAGCGCTCTAGTTATTTCATCACTTAAATGAAAATCGTCAAACGTTTTTTTACTCATGTATTAACCTCATTTTTTTATAATCTATTTAATAATAGAAATCTCTCGACTAATTACCATATTCTCTAAATTACTATGTTCGGTATTTTCGACATGTAAGTCTAATCGATTTTTATGTTTAATGACTAAAAATACCATAGATATTTTGAAATAACAACTACAGAATTACTTGATACAAATAACAAGCCAACTTAGCATAACCAAATGGATCGAAAAAAGGAAATGATTGCTTGTTGCTGTAGTTATGTATTTTTGCTTTCGATACGTGTTCCTTAATACCTTTTCCGATCAAGTCGTTCAAAATGACATTCGTTGCACACTTGAAATTTAAACAATGATGGAAGGACTTTTCCACAGTTTTTACACTTTTTCTTTTGAATATGTACTCCCGCTTTTAATTGGTCATGAATTTTGTCACTAATTTCTTCCCGTACTCTTTCCCAATAGTAGGCCTCTGTACTTTTCCCTAATTTGTATAAAAACAATAGATGAAGGCCAACCGATTTATAGGAAAGTTCAAGCTCTTCAAGTCCTCCGTGTTTTAACTGTGGTTCAGGCAAGTCATACCCTTCCACGACTGCTTCAAGCTTTTGCTTCCATTGCGCTCTTAATGAAGGTTCATTTGTCGAAAAAGGTAAATGTAAAAAGTTATATAAGTCAGCTACTGAGAGTTTCGCCTCGATAATGGAATCTTCAATCATTTCATATAATACCTTTTCTTCAGATAAAGCTGCTTTTTTTGTTCCATTCGGACTTTTAAATTGCTCCCACAAGTGAAAAAAGAGAGAAAGTTTACGGGAATACTTTTGAAACCGTTCGAATACACTAGTTGTCGGTGCAATGGCAAACCCTTTAAGCGGCTCATCCTCTTGGTTTAGAAGACGCGCCATCGATTTCAGATTATTAGTAAACGCTACTTTTCCAGTATTATAAATACCTCTACGACCGGCACGGCCTGCAATTTGTTTTATCTCTTGCGATGTAAGCCATCTTCTTCGTGTACCATCGAACTTATCATTTTCTAAGAAAACAATTCTTCTGATTGGTAAGTTTAATCCCATGCCAATTGCATCTGTTGCGACGATGACCGTTGTTTCACCATTTATGAATCTCTGCATCTGCTTTTTTCTTGTTTCTGGTGGCATACTCCCATAAATCATACTCACTTGACGCCCACTGCGTTGAAGCTCTGATGCCGTTTCAAGCACGCGCCTTCTTGAAAAACAAACGAGTGCATCGCCTTTCCGTGCATGATTTAAACGAAACAATTGGGATTCTACTTCAAGTGGAATATCACGAACATAGTCAATGACCTCAACATGTGATTCGCCTAAAAGCTCAAGAATCATTTGTTTAGCGTTGAAGCTACAAATAATATGGACTTCTTTCGCATTTGCTTTCGTGATTGCTTTATACCATGAGAAGCCTCGGTCCTTATCGGCAATCATTTGCGACTCATCAATGACGACCACCTCGTAAAAATCCTTCTCATGAAACATTTCAACAGTACAGGCGATATGTGCAGCATTCGTAACCAGTTTTTCTTCTTCACCCGTTTTTAATGAACAAGGTACACCTTCATCATTTAATTTTTCATATACTTCGAGAGCTAATAATCGAAGCGGCGCCAAATATATGCCACTACTTGCCACTTTCATTCGTTTTATCGCTTGAAATGTTTTACCAGTGTTTGTTTCACCAACATGAAGAACATAGTGAATGTTTCGTCCAGCTGGAGGATTATATTCCCTACCGAAAATATCAGCAATCATTCGTGCTTCTTCTTCTTTTTGACGCTTGATTTCTTCGAGAGTTTCAACAACTTTCCGTTCTCTTTCAGATCGATCATTGGCAAAGATCTGTTGATGTGTAGCTAAATCAAAAGGAATATCAATTAATTTAATGAGATCTGCTACATATTCCTCTAACAAATCCTCAAAGAACTCTTGACTAATCGCTACAAATTTTTCAAACGCCACTTCCTTTAGAAATGTGTCAGATAATGGCTCATTGTACACTTTAAGGTAATCAGCAAATAAATGTGAAGAAAGACGCTCTTTAAGCCAATTAGGTCCAAAATCAAATAAATAATTGGAAATGAGCGTTTCATACTTTTCTGTTATATCTTCTTCATAGTGTTTTCTGTTAAAGGCAGATTCCATTTCATGATAGAGATAAGAAGAAAAGATCATCTCCTCTGAAAATAGAGGGTTTACCTTTTGCTCGATTTCAATTGCAAGGTGACAACCAAGTAAATATCGAGCATAAAGGTAAAGCTCTTCATATTGCTCTCCAAGTAGTTGGTCTATGTAATAATCGATTTTCCCCACAATTTTTCTAGCTGCTTCTCGTTGTTGTTGGAGTGTTATCCGATTTTGATAGTCTTCTTTTGCCTGCGCATATCTTTGTTCCCATTCTTCTCCCTGATTTACAAACATACTGTCTAGCCAGTCGATTAAATCAAATGGTTCGATTTCCCTTATTTCATTCCGAAACATTTGATTAATCAACTTTTTACTTAGCCCTTCGACTTCAAACCCCTTACCTGACAAGTATGCCTTCTTTTTTACGTTAGATGCTTGACTAGTTGCTGAATTTAACCAGGAATTTAACCAAATTTGATCAATATACCGTTTTCTTTCTAGTACATATTGTTCATAGGCTGGTAGGTTCTCTTTGCTTTCTAAATAGGTATCTATATCCTCGAGGGCCAATTTTTTTGTCCGCGCGATTGCTTTTAAATAAAAATCTTCTAGGATTTCATTCATAACAAAACTCCTTACACTGCTAAAATTAAAATGAAAACTTAAGGTTTGGTACCCATTGGTTCATATGACGACTAATTTCTTTATAGACTTCCTCTTTACCTTCTATTTCATTTAGCGGGTAGACTGTATAATCTTCACTTACATAGGTTGGGATAAATAAAGGATCCTTTAACGTGATTGTTGTTTCATCATTTTCCACGGTTTTTTCAACCTTTATTTGCATGATACCACCGAGATCTTTATAGTCCCCTAATTGACCAGAGAGAAAATTACCAAGTGAGTAAGCGACAAATGTACGTTTTCCATCTTCTTTCGTTATCCATTCCATTGGTTGGAGAACATGAGGATGATGGCCAATGATAATATCAGCACCAGCATTTGCAGTTTTATATGCTACTTCCTTTTGTTCATCGCTTGGTAGCCTTTGATATTCATTGCCAAAATGTAAACTAACAACGACAACGTCAGATAATTCTTTCGCTTTTAAAATCTCTTGTTCGATCATTTCTTCTTCGATTAAATTCACTAAATATCGTTTATCTTCTGGTACTGGAATACCATTCGTCCCATATGTATAAGCTAAAAAAGAGAAGATGATTCCGTTTTTTTCAATTGTTCTAATGTTCATTTGGTCGTCTGCTGAAAGATATGATCCTGTATATGGCATATCAAGCTCATTCCAGTGAGCAATAGCACTTTGAATCGCCTTTTCGCCGCGATCTAATGTATGATTATTAGCTAATGTGACAATATCAACACCACTTTTTTTTAATGCATCGCCTACTTCATATGGACTATTGAACGAAGGATAGGACGAAAGACCGATTTCTACCCCACCAATCATCGTTTCTTGGTTGGCCACAGTAATATCTGCGTTTGCTAGATAGGACTGTACTGGTAAAAGCAAAGGTATAAAATCATACTGATTGTTTCCGATATGTGCAGGATTGTAAACCCGGTCATGAATGAGTATATCACCAATTGCAGACAATGTAGCTGTTGAAATCGTAATCGCGGGCTCCTTTGGTGCTTCTTTTTTAAATTCCACTTCAGATTCTATTTCTTTATCTTGATTAGAAATAACATCTGGCACCGAGGAAATCTGTTGAATAATATAGTAACTGAAAAAAACTAAGATCATTGCTAAGAATGAAAAATAAATGAATAGACGTTTCATAATAAACTTCCTTTTTTTTTTTAGATAGAGCTCTTGTTCTAGTTTAACTCATAATCATTGGAATCATGCCATGATAAGCTCATTTAGAATAAAAACAAATTAAAAAGAGCATCTACTTGTCGATGCTCTTTTTAATCTAGTTTTTTAGAGATTACTAATATTACGTTTGAATCAAACTGTTACAATAGTAATCCTCTATCTTTTAATTCCCTGTTATAAATAAACCAAATTGCGATAATAATGCACTTCCTACATATGTTCCCATAAAGACGAATACAGCAACAATTGCCACTTTCCAAGATGTTTTTCGTAAATCAACTAAACGGTCGGCAACGGAAATCCCTGCATACGTAAGGATTGGAGTAGTGATTGAAAGAAAATCAACAGCACTAATGGCTGTAACAAAGAAATCTGAGATTAAGCAGGCAACAAGTGATGTGATAGCTACCCAAGACAGGGAAATCCTGAAGAACTTTCACTCCTGACCTCTTAGCAAGGTCTGCAATTAGAATTCCAATCATCGAAAACAACCACAAAACAAGTAGGCCAATGATTATCATTGAAGTGACTGGTAACGAATCAGGATTTTTCAACAGCTTTATTTCTTGTGTAAATAGGATTGAACCAATACTCAATAAGATAACTAAACCAAGTTTTACATATTTATTCAAGCTCTTCTCTATTATTTGTCACCTCTTACCATTAATTTATACATGAATCGTTGTAAAGGCACAGCCAAAAATACCATTGTAAAAGTTCCTAAAAAGCTTGTTAGTAATTGGCTTGCCGATGCATAGGCAATGATCGTGCTCTCCATATCAGGCATGGAACGCCTCGGTGAATACATAAATACTTACTTGTGTGAACAGCAAAGGCCGTACAGAATATAACATTTTAACCGAGTATATTGACAGTACTTGGACGCACTTTCAAGTCCATCAACAGCAGTACAGAAGGAAATTGCTGAAGTAAAACAAGGTTTTGTTCTAAATCGGAGTCAGCCTTTCTACTTATTCCGGAATCGTACCTTTAACTCCTTTTCACAAACCTAATAAAATAAAGGATTGCTATTGAAATGATAAAACCTAAACAAACAAATTAGCACCATGGAAAATTCTAAAAGGTTTACGCTTCTGACATAAAACGCTGGGGAGGAATTCACACCTTTTTGTGCTTATTATTTGTACCCACCCCACCCTCTTGGGATTACGAGCCATTTCGTAACTACCCAATAAACAAATGCTCCTACAAACATCGTGGGAAGTGTTGCAGTAACATATTGATATGGGGCATTAGATTCATACGTTATTGGATCAAGAAGATATAAATATGTGACAAAACCAACAACCATCCCTAAAATAGCGGCTGGATTCCAGCCCTTTAAGAATGCATAGGAAGAGGTTAAAGATGAATTGTATAGCTCTTTAATATCCAATCTTCTATTCCTAAACAAATGATAGTCTACAATCTGAATCCCGATTAGTGGAGCGAATAAAACACCTGATAACGCAAGGAAAGTTCCGAAATTCTCAAAAAACACTTCAGGGACAAAAATGACGATCAATGCTACCGGTAAGATCGCCAAAGCAGTCGTTTGATTCCATGACAGCTTTTGTATGAAAGGGATATGCCTTAGCCCTAAGCTTGAGATATAGACGCCAATAATAGCCGATCCAAAGTTTGCTAACGCGATGAAAAGCAGCGCAATACTTCCAATCACGACTCCTCCAAGCTCAGTCATCCAGCTTGTTGGATCTGGATCTCCAATGACTAAAATAGAGATTAGTCCAATGATGCTCATTATTGCAACAGGTAAGCCAAGTCCGAGCATTGTTGGAATAGTAGCCTGGCTTGTTTTCGGAACGACACGAACGATTCCGCCAATATAAGGCCACCATGCCATTAGACTGACTAAACCGATTTCAACCCCAGTTACATAATCCCAAAGTTTGTCCCCAGAGGATGCTAATGGCTTAGCTTCAGCAATGCCATTAATCCCAAAGTTATTTATGATCATATAAAACATCCAGGCACCTATTAACATAATGATGATTGCAATGATTTTAGAAATGGCCCGGACAGATAATGCACCTTTCCGTAAAGAAAACCAAACAAAAATTAGGGCGATAAGAGTAAGGACAGACATGGCTACATTTTGTTCACCGGTACTTATGAAGCCAGCTTCTAGTAACATCCTGCTGGCTGCTTTTCCGAAAAAGATAAGTAAAATCGAATTCCATCCTATAACAGAAACATATTGAAGAATTAATGCAATGATCCAACCTCTATTTCCAAAAAAAGTTTTAGAAGTTATCACACTTTCAAGTCCATATTTCGTTGTTACTGGAACAAGCGCGAGGGCAACTAAAAAGATCCCGATCATTGAGCCTGCAATTAATGCAGCACTCCCCATTTTTGCATTTAAAAAATAACCCGCAAAACCACCCATGAGAAAACACCAAGTCGCAACAGAATTGCTGATTGAAACTAGCAATAAATCATTCGAACTCCAATTTCTATCCTTTTTAAGAACAGGAAATATACTCTCCGTATCCGGATTATTATTCTGCAGATTTTTCCCCATTAAAACCATCCCCATATAAGCAGGCTGATGGGAAAGACAATCCCCAGCGATATATACCAAAAATAATCTCTACCTGTGAGGTCTCCCCCTTGGTTCTCTGGTAACATGATTTTTGCTATTCTTTCATCAACTTCTTGGGTCTCATTGTTCAAAGTTAAACCTCCTAATAATATTTCCTAAGAAAGATAGATTCTTCCCTTCCCATTTTTTCCGGCATTCTGCTAACTCATCTTGTATGAATAGGTGAAAATGATGGTTTCCATTTTCATTAATCGAATACCAGCCCATGTTAAAGACTCTGGAATAATAACGTTTTATACAAATCCCCAAGTCTCCATGCTGTACTTTATGATGATTTATCAAGTTATGTATAGGCAAAAAACAAACAAAAAATAAGCCAAAGTACTCCAAGGCTTGACTAGAACCTAAATGAGTGGAGACTTTGTCTTATATTTAACACTACTATTCTTTTTGAAATTTCCCCCAAAACAAATTAACAAATCTACCATCAGTGGGGTTTCTTTATCTCCACTTCAAAATCACTTCGAAATCGTGAAGTGGGGGGCTTACTACGCGGTAATTTGCGATAAATGTACACGCCTTTTAAATTACTTGATTAAGTTAAAGATTAAGTTTTTTAGAATTCCAATAACAATAAGTATATCTTGGTAATTTGGAACCAATATTATTATTGTTGTAAAAATAGAGGAGGTGGACACTATAAACTCACAACGAGCACAAGAAATTTCTTCTTCGCCAAATATGGTTAATGTAAGTTACAATGGGCAAAGTATTTACATTGAGCACGTGGATCAACAGAATGGAACAGCTACAATCCATACCCTTGATGAGCCTAATAATAAACAGAGTGTTTCAGTTTCCAGTTTACATGAACAGTAATTTGGCATGTATTTACTTGATGTAATAACAGCTATTAGAAAACATCATCTTCGGGTAGTGGCTTATGACCTCGAGGGGCTAGGACGCTTGCGCTGGACACGAAAACTAAGTCAAAAAATTTATACTTTCTTATCATTAAAAAAAGAGACAGGAATACGTTTCGAGGGCACTGAAAAAGTCCATATAATAAGAAAAAGAAGCTAATCACCTACTGTATATAGATGATTAGCTTCTTTCTGTTTTCAATATGTTGATAAAATACACATTACTTTCTCAAAGTAATCATTTTTTCAGTGGCCTAATACGTTTCCTGTCTCTTTCCAGGCTGTCGGGAAAGTCCCGCAGCCGTTTTTGTGTCTGTTTAAAATCTATATATTGTTTTATCAACTACAAAAAACACAATATATAGTTGAGAAATAACATAAATAGAAGAATTTCAAACCATCAATTTAGAAATACGGGGTTTCTCTACACTCTGAAAAGAGACAGGAATACGTTTCCTGTCTCTTTCTCTGTTTCTGATACAACTTCAATCAATCATGAAAGTTCGTTCCATCTGTCGTTGCATTGATCACGCCAGCACGGATGACAAAGTCACCAAAGTGCTCGCCTTCTTCTTTTTCTTTTGCGTAGCGGGGAAGAAGTATATTTAGTTCCTTCAATATCTCTTCTTCACCGATGTTTTCACGATACATTTTGCTTAAACGGCTACCATCAAATGCTGCACCAAGGTACATGTTGTATTTGCCTGGTGCTTTCCCGATAAAGCCGATTTCACCGAGTGCGTGGCGTGCACAGCCATTTGGACAGCCTGTCATACGGATCGTAATTTCCTCATTACGTAAACCATTTTCATCGACTATCGCATCGATTTTATCAATTAATGTCGGCAAATAGCGTTCCGCTTCCGCCATTGCTAAACCACAGGTTGGCAACGCGACACAGGCAATCGAACTGCGACGAAGAGCACTATAATGACTTCCGTCGGTTAAACCGTATTGTTCGATTAACTCGCTAATTTGTTCCTTTTTCTCGCTTGTTACATTAGCTATGATCAAGTTTTGATTTGCCGTCAAACGGAAATCACCGGTATGAATTTTTGCAATCTCACGCAAGCCGGTCATAAGCTTGTAATCAGCATAATCCGTGACCCGGCCACCTTCAATAAACAGTGTAAAATTCCAATTTCCTTTTACACCTTCTACCCAGCCGTAGCGATCACCGTTATGATCGAAATGAAATGGTTTTGCTTCATCTAGGCTCCAGCCAAGACGGTTTTCTAGTTCAGTTTTAACCGTTTCAAGTCCAAGGCGATCAACTGTGTATTTAAAGCGTGCATTTTTACGGGAAGAACGATTTCCATAGTCGCGCTGAATCGTGATGATTTTTTCCGCGACATCATAAATTTGCTCTGGTTTACAGAAACCAATTACTTTAGCAAGCTGAGGATAAGTCGTTTTATCACCATGCGCCATTCCCATACCGCCGCCGATTGCTACGTTAAAACCAATCAGTTTTTCATCCTCAACGATCGCAATCAATCCAAGATCCTGTGAAAAAACATCAATATCATTTGATGGTGGCACAGCAATTCCAATCTTAAACTTACGTGGCAAATAAAGCGGACCATACATTGGTTCTACTTCTTCCACTTCTGGTGTTCCGGCTACCTTTTCTTCATCAAGCCAAATTTCATGATAGGCTCTTGTACGTGGTAATAAATCATTACTCAATTTTTTCGCCCATTCATATACTTCTAAATGAATGTTAGATTGATAAGGATTCGGGTTACACATAACATTACGGTTCACATCACCGCACGCTGCAATTGTATCCATAAGGGAAGCATGAATTCCCTGAATCGTTTTTTTCATATTCCATTTTAAAATACCATGCATTTGAAATGTCATACGTGTCGTTATTTTTAATGTGTCATTTCCGTATTTTTGAGAAAGATCATCCATCACAAGCCATTGATCAGGTGTTGCTACACCGCCAGGCAAGCGAACACGTAACATGAACTGATACGCAGGTTCAAGCTTTTGTTTTTGGCGTTCAATCCGGAGATCTCGGTCATCCTGTAAGTAACTACCGTGATGCTTCATTAGTCGGTTATCATCATCTGAAATTCCGGAACTAAGCGGTTCAAGCATCGATTCCTTCAGAGTACCACGCAAATAATTACTTTCTCTTTTAATGCGCTCGACATCACTTGGCGGACCATCCGGAGCTTTTAATAATGGGTTTACCATGTTGTATTTCTCCTTTCAAACTTAAATCAATAGACGTCTCGTTGATAACGTTTTTGTTTTTTCATGTCAGCAAGATATTCTTCAGCTTTTTCACTGCTCATGCCGCCTTCATTTTCGATAATCTGAAGTAACGTAGTTTGAACATCCTTTGCCATTGAATTTTTATCTCCACAAACATAAACAGCTGCACCTTCTTGTAGCCATGAGAATAATTCTTTACTGTGCTCAAGCATACGGTGCTGCACATACACTTTCTCCTCAGTGTCTCGTGAAAATGCGACATCCATTTTCGTAAGTGCACCATCTTTAATAAATTTTTGCCACTCTGTTTGATAGAGGAAATCTGTCATAAAATGCTGGTCTCCGAAAAACAACCATGATTTTCCTTCCGCACCGCTTTCTTCGCGTTCTTGTAAAAAGGAGCGGAATGGTGCAATTCCTGTTCCTGGTCCAACCATGATGATTGGCGTATCTGTATTTTCTGGTAGTTTAAAGTTTTTGTTTTGTTGAATGAAAACTGGCAGTGTATCCCCTGGCTGAAGACGTTCAGCGCATAAAATCGAACAAACGCCCTTTCGTTCGCGTCCGTGTGCTTCATAGCGGACAGCACCGATTGTCAAATGGACTTCTTCTGGATTCGCATTTAAGCTACTCGCAATGGAATAGAGACGCGGCGGCATTTTCCGAAGTGCGGAAACAAAGTCTTGCGCCGACTCACCCCAAACACCATAATCACGAATCAAGTCAAGTACATCACGCCCTTGTAGGTACACTTTTAACTTAGCTTCATTCCCTGTCGAAACAAGCTCCTTTAAATCCTCATTCGTTGAAAGCTGTGCTACCTGTTTAAGAAGTGCTTTTGTTAAACCAGTAATTTCGAAATGAGAGGTTAGTGCATCTTTAAGTGAATGCATGTCACCTTGTTTATTAACTGCCACCATTTCATCTGGATTCCATTTTAATTCACTCAACAACATGTCTACCTCTAGTGGATCGTTTTCTGGATAGATCCCAAGGCAATCCCCTGCTTCAAATGTTAATCCGGAACCTTCAAGCGATAATTCAAGGTGACGCGTTTCCTTATTCGAACCTCTACCGTTCAAATTTATATTTTCAAGTACTTCTGCTCTAAAAGGATTCGTTCTAGAATATGCAGATGCAGCTGCTTTAGGTGCGACTGTAGTAACCTGTGTACCACTTTCGCCTTGCCCTTCACTTAAGCCATTCGTGACTCCTTCAAGCCATTCAGCTGCCGGCTCTTCGAAATCAAGGTCACAATCGACTCGTTTATAAAGACTTTTTCCACCAAGCTCAACTAAGCGTTTTTCAAAATCCTTACCTGTTTGACAGAAAAATTCGTATGAGCTATCACCAAGTGACAAGACAGAAAAGCGGAGATCGTCAAGCTTTGGTGCCCGTTTGCCCGTAAGATACTCATAAAATGTCAGCGCGTTATCAGGCGGATCACCTTCCCCATGTGTGCTGACAACGATAAGTAGGTTTTTGACCTTCTTTAAGTTATTAGGTTTAAAATCACTCATAGAAGAAACGGTTACTTGATAACCGCGATCACTAAGTGTTTTACCAGCATTCTCGGCAAGCGATTGTGCGTTGCCAGTTTGTGAGCCAAAAAGGATGGTCACTTCTTTTGAAATTGTTTGCCCAGCACTCACGTTAGGAAGTTTCCCACCCTGCGAATCGAGTGAACCCGTATCCAATAAAGATTGCTGAGCGGCAAGATAACCACTTAACCAAACTTTTTGTGATGGAGTTAGGGTTGATAGACTTTGATTAAGGAGCTCTACCTGCTCTTGATTAAAAGGACTGTTCATTACCTGAAGTTGCAACGATTTCCACCTCACAAAGAATATAAACTATACATACATCAATTGTTAATAATATCCGTTTTCCGCAAAACTTGCCATATAATTCAGAAAAATAATGAATACTATTATTATAAATATACTATTCCTATAAGTCCAATAGGTTTTATTAATACTAACGATTAACAAAACTAATGATAGATTCAATTTAGCAAAGGATTTCTAATTGTGTAGAAATAATAAAGTTGTTTAATTTCGGAAAGAGAATCGTTAAACATAGCCCCCATTAAAATATAAGGTTGTATAGAATGTAACCGAAGAATAATACTAAAATTAATATTCCTGTACCTTTCCAACCCATACCCACCTGATAAATCAGTTAAATTCTCATTACTTTCTCTATTTAATCCCTCGTGTAGAGAACAGTGGGATTATTTTTAAATTCACTTTGTCTTAATCGTTCTCTTTTTTCTTCAGGTGTTTCTTTTCGATTCATATTAACACACCTCTCATTCAAACTGCCCATTTTTACACTTAACCAATATCGAAATATTCTTTCTTTTATTATACAGAGAAATCAAAAAAGATGGTTTGAAAATCTAGTTTCACACCATCTTTTTAAACATCTTTATTTGTTTTTAAACGACTTTATTGTCACTCAACAATAAAATATATAAATTGTGTCTTCCCAACGAAACGCTAAGAACATACGGTACGATATTGTAGCTTCATGATTAATTAATGAACATATGGCCGTATTCTAAATTAGGCTTTTTTTATTACTCTAAAATCGCTCTCTTTAGTGGAATAACATGACAGGAGTTTTACAATATCCACATAAGTAAAAAAGAAAATTATCAATAAAATAATTCAAAACTTTGCTAGATTAAAAGCTAGATATACTTACCACTTGCTTATGTTTTTTTTATTTGCTAAACTAACTAACGAACGTTCGTTAAATAAGAGGTGATTTTATTGAAAAACAATGCAATTAAGGATGCAGCTCTAAAATATTTCACAATTCATGGTTATGAAGGAGCATCCCTTTCTCTAATAGCTGAAGAAGTCGGCATGAAAAAACAATCCATTTACGCCCATTTTAAAGGAAAAGATGATCTTTTCCTGCAAGTTTTACGTGATGCGAAAGAGACGGAGCTATCTTCAAAACTCCAATATTTCAGTAAAGTTGATTCGAAAAATCCTGAAAAAGATTTATACGGATTTCTACAATTGGTGATTGATCTTTTCCAAAAAAATGAGCAGTTAAAGTTTTGGCTGCGTATGTCTTTTTTTCCGCCAGTCCATCTTGAAAAAGAAATTGAACGGGAAGTCATTGATATCGAGGAAAAGATACAAACGATACTGGAAAGAAAATTTCAGGATTGGATCAATGCCAAATTAATCGTTGGAGATGCAGCAATGACTCCGACCTTTGCTTTCTTAGGAATAGTCGATTCCATTATGCTGGAGCTTGTATACGGCAATGATGAGAAACGGCTGGAGGCTAAACTAGCAGCCTATTGGACAGTATTTTGGAGAGGTATTTCAAATCAATGATACATACAAAAAAGAGGTGCTAATACATGAAGAAACCAATTAAAGAACAAAAGATGGTATTAATTATTCTTCTAAGCAATTTATTTCTTGTATTTCTAGGCATAGGACTCATCATCCCTGTTATGCCGTCTTTTATGAATATGATGCATTTATCGGGAAGTACGATGGGCTATCTTGTTGCCGTATTTGCGGTAGCACAGCTACTGATATCACCAATCGCAGGACGCTTTGTTGACAGTTACGGAAGAAAAAAAATCATCATATTTGGCTTATTCCTTTTTGGTGTTTCGGAACTTATCTTTGGTTTAGGCACGAACGTAACAGTGCTTTATCTATCAAGAATTCTAGGGGGAATTAGTGCCGCCTTCATTATGCCAGGTGTTACTGCCTATGTTGCAGATATTACCTCTGTTCAGGAACGACCAAAAGCGATGGGCTATATTTCTGCCGCCATTAGCACTGGTTTTATTATCGGACCTGGTATCGGTGGCTTTGTTGCAGAATATGGTGTACGCATGCCCTTCTTTTTTGCGGCAGCCATTGCTTTTCTAACATGTATTTCATCCATATTTATTTTAAAAGAGCCGCTAACAAAGGAGCAGCTTGTAGAAATTTCTGCTAGGACAAAGCAAACAAACTTTATAGGCGATTTAAAAAGATCGCTTAACCCGCTTTACTTTATTGCCTTTATCATTGTATTTGTCCTTTCTTTTGGTTTATCAGCCTATGAAACTATTTTCAGTCTCTTTTCTGATCATAAATTCGGCTTCACACCGAAGGACATCGCCTTGATTATTACAATAAGCTCAATCTTCGGAGTTGTGATGCAAATATTTATGTTTGGAAGATTGGTAGATGTGCTAGGTGAAAAGAAACTGATCCAATTATGTTTAATTTCAGGGGCAATATTGGCCGTGGCGTCGACCGTGATCTCTAGCTTTTTGACAGTGCTTGCGGTAACTTGCCTCATCTTCCTCGCATTTGACTTGATTCGTCCGGCATTGACGACCTTTTTATCAAAAGCCGCCGACGAGCAAGAACAAGGATTTGTCGCTGGAATGAACTCAACCTATACGAGCTTAGGTACGATCGTCGGGCCAATGATGGGCGGAATACTCTTTGACATAAACATTCACTATCCTTATCTTTTCGCTGCTGTCATCATGGTCATAGGTCTTAGTATTACTGTCATGTGGAAAGAAAAACAATTGGTAGAAAACTTAGCGAAATAAGAAAAAAAGCGCAAGCGCCTTAATTAGCCTCAGGCATAGCATAAGACGATTAGGAATAGAAGGTGTTTTTTACTTCAATTCCTAATTGGCTTAGACCCAAGAGGGGCTAGGCGCTGGAACTGGATGTCATGCGCTTATCCACAGTACAAGAATTTTATAATTTGCTAAACGATTAGAAAAGCTCGACGCGGCTTCGAAACAATCCAAGGTCCGGATTGTTCCCCGCGATGCTCATTCACTGTACTCTCTAACTGGGGGAGCTTCAGGAAAATTGACAATTTACAACGCTAAGCAAATTTCAAGTCGATTACCACGAGTATAAAAAGATCTATATTTTTATGTAGTCACCAAGCTTTTTCATGAGCCGAAAACTTAAAACACCTACGTTATATAAAACCATGCATGAATTAAAAAAGAGCCAAAACCTTATGTACCAAGGGTTTGGCTCTTTTTCAACTTTCTAAAAAATTCTGTGTTTGTTAAATAGTTGATCTTCAAGTCATCAGCCTTAGATGCTATCCTAAAAGTCATCTTATGATTGAGGATGAAACCACTGATTTTCGGAATGTTCGCCCGTATATCTGATGATGCTTTTCTTTTCCTACTTTGATCATAACCCCAACAACAGCAAGATTCCCTTTATCACTTTTATAAACTACATGAAGCTCCATATCGAAGTTTTTCCCATCGAATTGGTGTTCACTCCGAAATAATACATAAAAACTTATCAAATTGTTATGAAATGATAAAAATTTGTCATACTGTATACTACAAGATTTACATTCTTTACGAGGAGGTTGTGTGGATATGCCTATGCAGCGCACATTTTTGATGGTTAAGCCAGATGGAGTGAAACGAGGTTTGATCGGAGAGATTATGAAACGCTTTGAACAAAAAGGATTTACACTATTAAACGCAGAGCTTATGACCGTTGATCGAGCAAAAGCGGAAAATCATTATTTTGAACATCAAGATAAGCCGTTTTTTGGAGAATTGGTCAATTTTATTACATCAGGTCCTGTTTTTGCAATGGTTTGGGAAGGTGAAAACATTATCGAAGTTTCACGGACTATGATTGGGAAAACAAGTCCTTTAGAAGCATTGCCTGGAACAATCCGCGGTGACTTTGCATGTACGAAAGAGGAGAATGTCATTCATGGATCCGATTCCCTGTTAAGTGCTGAACGCGAAATTGCCAACTTTTTTGACTTGCTCTCAATCCGTTCACGAGACGAAGACTACCCATACGACGAACGAAAATCAGTTTGATTCATAAAGCAAGGCATCGGACGGCTAGCGTTTACTTTACCCCCTACTTTTTTGCTTAAGGTAGGGTACACCACTTGTTAATTTGCATGCCATCTATAACAAAAAAATGTAGTAAAATCTAAATTTTAGATTTTACTACATTTCAAATATTATTATTGACTAACTTATGAAGCCGTTACAGCTGAAAAACTTTTTGCGACAGCTTCAACTTTTGCTAAACCTTCAGTGATTATTGTTTCTGCTTGATCCTGCATTGCAGCATGGCCTTCAATGATAACCTCATTTACAATTTCCATACCAAATACGCCACCAACAACGTTTTTAATATAATTTGCAGCCATTTCCATCGGCGCTGCTTCTGGTGTTGAGTAAATGCCACCACGCGCACTTAAAATAACTGCCTTTTTGTCAGTCATTAATTGTACTGCTTGACCATTTTCGTCATATTTAAATGTGAAACCAGCTTGGTACACATAATCGATGAAAGTTTGTAATTTAGCTGGAATTGTTAAGTTCCAAAGTGGGAACGCGAAAACAACTACGTCTGCAGCTGTTAATGCATCCATTGCTTTTTGTTTTGCAGCTAAAAGACGTTGTTCGATATCTGTCATCTCTTCCCCAGATTCTACTTTACCGAAAGCGTTAAATAATTCTTGACCAAAGTAAGGCATATCTTCAGCAAATACATCGTAAGTAGTTACGTTAGCGCCTTCTAAGTTATTCATAAATGTTTCATACATTTTACTTGATACAGCGTCTGTTGCTGGACGATTGACGATTATTTGCCTTTACTACTAAAATGTTCATAAAATTATATATCTCCTTTTGTTATCATGAAGTAAGTTATCTTGAATTTGTAATATATCAAACTAATGTAAATGTCAATTTAACACACTTCTAACTTTTATTAATAGAATTTAGGATTTAGTTAAGATCTTTTCAATAGGATTTTGGTAGTGGATATTATTCTCGGATCGATGCTTTTTGAAAAATAAACCAATGAGGAATTTGACGATGATAACTGGAAATGTGATGAAAACAAAATGAAAAAAACGCAGAAATGAAGGCAAGCCATTTTTTATTGGCTTGCCTTACTCTCTATATGATGAAGAATGAAAATAAGGCAGCAGGTTATCCGCGTCTACCGCCTCTACCGCCTCTTTTTGTTTCAGTGTTACGTTTAAGGCTAGATAAGTTTTCTTCACTCGATTTTAAAAAACGAGCCATCTTATCTTCAAAGTTTTCCTTTGGTTTAAAATTACTTTTTGAGCGGCTATCTTTTGAACGACTATCAGTTCTTCCTTGGCGCGGTGGACGTTGAGAATAAGAAGATGTTTGCCCTTCTGGTCGGTCAATCGCCTTTTTGATGGACAAGGCAATTTTTCCTTCTTTTTCGCTTATCACTTTTACTTCAACTTCATCACCTATTTTGAGATGGTCATTAACATCTTTTACATAGCTATCTGCTACCTCACTAATATGCACGAGACCAGTTGTGCCTCCCGGTAATTCTACGAATGCTCCGAAATTAGTGATACCTGTTACTTTACCTTGTACTTTGCTGCCTATTTCTATTGACATAAAAATAATGTTCCCCCTAAATATTGTTATTAACAGTTAATTATAACAAATTTAAATAATAATATCAATAATATTCCGCACATTTTTTCTAACATTCTCCCATTTACCAAAAACACGCGGATATTTCTAATTTAAGAAGTTGTTTTTCACTTGGATTGTTCTTCCAAAATCTTTAACATCACTTCTACCTATACCACTTATAACAGTATAATCATAAAAGAATCACTAGACTAATTAGTATCCCCATAAAGTCAGTCTAAATTCGATTAAAGTGGAATGAAAAAATTAATTCACTTACTTGAATGTTGAATTCTTTAAGTAATTAATGTAAAAGTGAGATAGATTGCTGTGCCCCACATGATTAGTGCAGATACTTTATTTAAATTGGCAATAAATCCTCCTGAGTTGTTTAATCTGCCAACTCGTCTTCCAACTAATGCGAGAGAAAAAAACCATATCCACGATGTCGCAATACAAGCTAAGGTAAAGGCAAGCTTCTCTGTACCTGTGTACGAGATAGAGCTTGTTCCAATTACCCCGATTGTATCCATAATAGCATGGGGATTTAACAAAGAAACTGAAGCCGCAAAAGCAACCTGTTTTTTGGGTGCAAGTGCTTTTTCATCGGATGAATATGTACCAGGTTTACTTTTCCACGTCACATAGCCCATATACAGTAAAAAGATAATACCAATTGTTAATAAAATCAGCTTTATCCAGTAAACTCCCAAAACAATAACAGATACACCTAAAACAGCCAAAGATATAAGTAAAGTGTCACAAATGGCTGCAGTGATGATAACCGGTAAAGTTTTTTTAAATGTTGATTGGGTTGCACCTTGGTTAAAAACAAAAACATTTTGAACACCTAAGGGGAGAATAAGTCCAAGAGCCAAAATAACACCATGAATAACCGAACTTACCAATAAATTCACAAACCTTCCCACGTAGTATAAATTATTAATTTACCATAATTTATCTTTCATGAGGCATCTATTGTGCAATGAAATTCCCAAAAAACCCCATAAGAAAAAGGAGTCGCTGTAATAACCCTTTTATACTACATTCAAGCCACATAAAGAAACACCTCCAAGAATGATTAGTCGGAGGTGTTTCTTCTTATTATTTATGTGTTTTATTCGGCTTTTTCTTGCCAGGATTTCCTCTACCATGTAGTTGTTTGTTCTTTTCTTGTTTTTGTTGTTGTTCCTGCAAACTTTCGACAAATCCCTCTGAATTGATCATACATTCACCTTCCCTTTTTCAAAGTGTGGTTCCCATGTTAATATAACCATTTGATGTGAATTCATGAGTCAGAAGGTTATTTGCTTGAACAGGGATTGGTTATAGATAGTTGTATAATGGGAAATCCCGACTAGACCAATTTTTTTATGATTCATTCAAAATTTATTTTTTACTGGAGATCGCTTAACTCGGTTCACAATCATCCTAACCACTAATTGACCCAAGAAATATAAAACTGAAAAAATTATAATTACTTTGTCCCGATCGAATGGTTTAAACCAATATGTATCATTTTCAATAAAATTAGATGCTAAATATAGAGAAATGAGAGTTTGAAAGATAGTAAGTATTACTACTGTTACGGACTTAACATGAGAAGAAATGATTCCTGATAAAATGATGAAGAATACAAAACCAACGAAAAGAAATGATGCATCTTGATTCCTTACGTGTTGTTCATATTCGTAAAAATGAAAGAGAAAAGGAACAGGTAGTAAAAGAATTAAAAATTTAAGATAGTTCATTGCTGTTACTCCTTTTAAATCTGAGTTTTGTGAGTAATTATACAGTTAGCCAGTAACAGCTGTCTATTCTTTTATTACGGTTATCTCTTTGTTGGTGGTTCACGAGTATCTTACTCCTCTTTCGTTACCGTTCTCACACTTTCGCCTAGTCCAAAATCTCATTTTCAACAAAACTTCCCTTTATAATGACTTAAAGCAAGTAACGAAAAGAGGTATTCGTAGCTATGGTAATGGATATAAAATCCACCTGGTAGACCCTGACCTTTCGGATAGGTTGTTGTCCAATCACTTTTTCCAGATGTCTCAAGTAAATACGTCATTCCGCGCTTAATTTCGGGTGTCACTTTATTTTCCGCAGCAATAAGTGTATCCAATGCCCATGCCGTGTGGGTGCGAGTGCTTTCATTTAACGGTACATACTTTTTATTGATGTCGCTTTGACAAGATTCCCCCCATCCACCATCTTTATTTTGAATGCTGTATAACCATTTGATTGCTTTTTGAATCGAAGTACGATCTTTGTTTATGTTTACTGCAATTAAGCCAGTGATTGCTGCCCATGTTCCGTAAATATAACAAATCCCCCATCGTCCATACCAGGAGCCATCCTTTTCCTGATTTTGAAACAACCAATTCACACCCCGTTTTATTAGTGGATGGTTATAATCTGCATGAGTAAAGTTCCCTAAGAATTCTAACGTCCTCCCTGTTAAATCTGCTGTTGAAGGATCTAGCAACATGGATCCTCCGCCCTCAACTGGCAGCCAAGCAAGCAAAGGTTTATCAATATTTCTCTCAAACGCAGCCCAGCCACCGTCATCATTCTGCATGGAAATAAGCCATTGTATACCAGCGTTCCAAGCTTGACGATAAACAGGATTTTTTAAAACAAGTGATTGAATAGCTCTTAATGCGGCAGTTGTATCATCCACATCAGGATGGATTGTATTAATATTAGCAAAGCCCCACCCTCCTGGTAACGCGGTTTGATTATGGACAGCCCAATCACTGTATAGATTATGTTGCCTAGTCAACAAGTATATTTGCGCATTTTGAATGGCTTTGGCAGAAGACGAAACCCCAGCTTCTTGAAGACTATAGCTAATTAGCGCTGTATTCCATATTGTTGCCGTTGTATATTGAACGTGAATATGATTGTCGATTTTCGTCTGGAATGATTTTAATCCTTGAATCGCCTTAAGTATGATCGGATGTTGCTTCGAATAGCCTCGTGCCAGTAAAGCAAAAACCATTAAAAACGTAGAACTGAAATAACTGTAAAATGTTCCATCAGATTCGATTCGCTGCAGCATATACTGTTCGGCGCGGTTTAAAGCGATTTGATGGAGATGATGCGGATAGCCAATTAGACTTTTTATTCCGTGGTGAATGGATGAAGAGATAGAGCGAAAATCACCTAGCTCCTTTTCCCATTCATCATCCCCCCTATGTATAATTAAATCGGTTAAGTCTGGAGATCGATTTGTCTTGAGGTGAAATTTTTTATCTGTAGTGATGAGGAGTGGAATGAAAATAGCTCTTGCATACACCGAAAGATCAAAAATATTTACTGGAAAAGCAGGTGGCAAAAGCATGATCTCAACTGGGATGGGAATATGTTTTGGCCATTGATATTGTCCCGTTAAAGCTAGCATAATTTTTGTAAGCATATTTACTTTCTTTAAACCACCGTGTTTTAAAATAAATTGTCTTGCCAAGCGCATATCAGAATCATTTTTCGTACGGCGCCCGGAATAAAGAAGAGCATAATAGGCTTCAACGGTAACCGCAAGATTTCCTTCCCCTTCATCATCATATAACTTCCAAGCGCCATTTTCTCCTTGTTTACTTAGAATCCGCCGCACCAATGAGTTGATAAAATCTTCATCATTTATTTCTAATGAGCGCAATAAGATAATCATATAGCAATCTGTTGAAATCCCTGTTTCAAACGGATAGGTCCATGATCCGTCCAGCTTCTGTTCTCTCTTCAGAATGTCTACTAAACGGTTAATTTCAGCTTCGACCAAAAGTTTCATATCATTGTTAATCCTCTCTTCGTTAAAAGTAGTTTTTCCTATACATATTCCTTACAACGAGAGTGCATTCCTAGGACGGGAGGGAATTGAATGGTGATTGGCCGTTTTAGTAAAAAGAAAATAACGATCAAAGCATATCTTGAAATAAAAGAGGATTTAAAGAATAAAAGCAAAAAGCAATCAGGCTCAATTACCGAACTAAGCCTATCAAAAGAAGAAAGAGAAATCATTAACACTATTAAGGAACAAACGAAAATGTTCAATTTGAATAATGTCACGAGAACGAAGGCCTATTATGATTTTTTTATCCAATACCCTGAGATCCACTGGGCCCTTTTAGGTCATATGGTATCCCGAAATGGTGGTTGGCATATGACCGATTTAAAAGGTGATCTTTTTAATCGCTTATTGACGGAAAAAGAACAACGCCATTTCTTTTTATTTTTAGAACGTGGAAATTGGTTAATCTTTCAAGACGTTTATCCACAATGCTTACTTTATCAGCAAAGTTTACACGTCAAAAAAAATCTTTTTTATCTCCTTCCTTACTTTGGTGTTTCACTTTTTATGGAA
The DNA here is from genome assembly GCF_020075705.1 of Metabacillus rhizolycopersici. The sequence goes on from NZ_JAIQUM010000014.1 coordinate 43,941, forward strand.
ACGATATGGAATTATTTTTGGGAGAATGGTGACTGTTATCTGTTAGCCATTGCAATGGTAATCAACGAACAAAGTTATTTAGAAAAAAGAGTGATTCAAAATCCTCATTTCAAAAAAACAGTCTTAAATACGATCGGATTTAAACTGTATGATTTTTTGCGTTTTAATCATATCATTTTCCCATTTATTAAAAAGGGAAAGTCAAAAAAGATAAGCTTAATTGGCGAAACTCTCCAGCATTTTGATTCACTTCATGAGCGAATTATGTTAGGTAAACGATTATATTCATTACTTTTTCAGCAAGAACCCGTCTTGCAAGGCGTTTTGCTTTGGGCTGACAAGCACCCACATTCAGGCTCAAGAAAAGATTATTGGCATCATTTGTTTCATCATGTGAACGAATCCCTGCCAGGATCCATTTACAAACGGAGGACAAAACAGTGCCAACTAAAAAAGAGTGCACATCGTATTTATAGTCCACCGTTGCAATTTGCTTGGGAAAATGTTGAGCAACAAGAAGCTGAACAAGGTGATTGGTTTGATGATTGGAGAATTATCGATTATTTAATGGAAGAAGAAATATATAAAGGTGGGGAAATTTATGATGAATATTGTAAAACAATCGAGAAAATCGAGCTTGCTATCATCGCAAAAAAGGCGATTTTTCTCAGACAGGAATAAAAATTTGAATATCTATCTAACCGTTGCTTTATTCGCTTCACTTGTCGGTACTTATTTAGATTTGATTTTCGTCGGTAAAGGAATGTATCATTTTCCAGTTAGAGTTTTCCCTGAGGTATTCTCTATTAATATTTTGTTTACTTTAGTTATCCTTCCTCTCTTTACTATTACCTTTTTGGTTGTTGCAAAACGCGTTCAGCCGTTTATCCGTTTCATAATGATTGTTTTTATTAGCATTGTTTTCTTTTTTAGCGAACAGGTTGCCGAACAACTTGGTTGGTTTATCCATCAGCCCGAATGGAATCACGGATATTCTTTTTTCGGATATTTGTTGTTTTTAATTGTTGTTTGGAGGTTATTTCTTTTCCTATTAAAGATTAGATAGCTTGATAAATCTGAAAACTTATGAAGAAATAGTCTTTCTTCTTTTTATGTTGTTTTATAAACTTTTTTTAAAATTTAAATTAATTATTTTTTATGCTATATATTTATTGAGAATTATTTTAAATGACCGAGTTAAACAATACTGCTTTGCTTAGCGTGCCAACTCCCTCTTTTCATACGTTCTTTTATCCATAACAATATCTTTTTGCGAACGTCAATCAGATCACTCTCATGTTTTAGTTTCTTATTCTGCTATTCTACTAAAAAGCGTTCGTAAATTTTTTTTCAAGTTTTACGAACATCAATAATAAGAGGTTTAAAGTGAAATTAACCCGTTCGTAAAAGTGTATTTTTATGAACGGGTTATGGACCGTATTTTTCTCATAATTGTCTGTAAAACAAAAAACATTGGATAAAAAATTGTTTTTCTAGTTTTAATAAGTAAACGTCACATTCTTTTCTATAAGTGTTTTTTCAAGTTTTTTCAACTTTTTAATCGATTCTTCTGATGAACGTTTACCAATTTCAATGACCAATGCATCTATCAATGCAATAATAGGTATTATTGAAAATTGTTCTTCACTAACTTCTACTTTCAGTGTTACAGACGCATATGAAATAATTGGACATGAAATATGATCTGTTATTAATATAATGCTATTGCCTAGTTCATAGGCCAGCTTAACGGCTTCGATAATTCGATTAGTGTAGGGTTCGAATGCAAAAACCACTAAAATTTCATCCTTTTCAAGCTGCAAAATCCTATCATAAATTACTTCTGTATCATGACCTAATTGCCTTATCTTAGGATAGAATTCTCCAAGCAACAGTTCAAAATATAATGCAGTTGCTTTATACCGTCGAGTACCCAAAACATTGATATAACTTGATTTCACAATGTAATCAATTGCGCTATCAAAATTTTCCAATAAATCAGAATCTAATGATTTGTTTAATAAATTCACTGATTCTTTCCAAACTTGCACTAAAGTTGGCACCTTCCCCCCTTCTTTTTGTATTTCTGTAAAAGACTTCTTCAATGTCCATTTTGAAACGGAAGGCATCGATTCATCATAGATATCTTTTCGTAAGTCATTAAAATTTTCATATCCCAAGGCATTTATCGTACGCACCACAGTTGAAATTCCAACTTTGGCATTAGTGGCAAGCTCCTTAATTGTTATCAATCCTATTGACTGATAATTTTTTAGAATATAATCACATAACTGCCTTTGTCTTTTGGGCAAAGACTCTTTAATATCAACTATTTTATTAATTGTTGTTTGATTATCTAAACTCAGGTTATTAGATTAGTATAATAACCAAAGGAGTATGCTTTATATGAATTCTCTTTCTTGGTCTTCTGCCAATCCTTTAGCTGGAGCAGTATGGACAAAGAAATGGAGGGATTAAACACGCTGAGGAATTAGGTTTGATTTATTCCTCAAGAATCCTCGAAAGAAGATTGAAATTGAAAGTAATTTGATTCTAGGTTTTCAGACTCTAGTGAATGGTTTTAATATGAACGCCAGGACGATCTCCAAACCAGTCCATATCCTTGTATATCAGCTGCTTTTCTTCATCTTAGATCGTCCCCCTGCGACAAGAATTGCTGAATACAAAACCAATGCAATTCCTAACACCTGCCATCCCCGCAGATGCTCTCCAAGAAAGAGTACTCCAGTTACTACTGCAACGATAGGTTCTATCGTTGCTAAAATGGAGGCCTTACTAGCTTCTAAATGCTTTAGTCCTGAAGTGTACAAAACAAAAGCCGCAACCGTTGCCACTACAGCTAACAACACCGCTGACACCCAAACATCTACATATTGAAATTGATCAGTCTTCCTTATGATGTCACTTGTCAATAACATGAAAATACTCGTATAAAGAAATGTGTACGTAGTAATGGTCAAGGCAGAATACCGTTTCGTTACAGGTTTACTGAAAATACTGTACAACGCATAACAAAATCCAGATAAAATCCCCATTAACAAGGTCTTCATAGGTATACTTTCTTGGCCAAATGGCAGTAGACCTACAACAAATGCGCACCCTATAATAGCAAGAGCAAGTGCCCAGCCTTTACGAATGGTCAAGGGCTCTTTAAAAAAAAGCCGAGATAAGATGGTTACAAACAAAGGCCCTGTATATAAAAGTGTTACGGCAAGGGATAAACTCGATTGAGCAAAAACTTCAAAGTAAAAAAAGTTAAATAAGGCAATACTAAAAATTCCCGCACCAGCGAAAAAAATATGATCTTTTAATCTAGTACGTAATTGATCACGATAAAATACTGCCATAAGTAGAATTAAAATAACGAACGTAAAGATCCCCCGAATCGCAACTACATCCCAAGCCGTGAAACCGCGAGCATACAATGGAGCAATAAATAAACCAATAAGTCCCCAGCATGCCGCACCAGCAATTGTAATGATGTAAAATCTCAGATTCGACAGTTTTTCCATATTTTTCACCCCCTATTCAATTATACGCTAATTTCAGTAATCAAACTATTAAGCATCCATTTAGTATTAATGCATCTGCTTGAAGCAAGACAGCATCTCCATCTTCTGGAGTTCCGCCCCATAACTAGAACTTCAAATTTAAAGCCTCCTATCCGTCTAGGTAGAAGATGACTAGTGGTTTTAATAAATCTAAATATTAAGCAAGTTAAGATGCAAAAGACTCTTTTTTTGAATGGAAGCAGGGTCAAATGTCATGATGAATCCTGCTCCCCACCGCCTTCTGTTCATGATAACGAGTGTGTTCTCCCCTACCGACCTCTATATTACTATCAAAATTTGTACAGTTTTTATGGACTTTATAGAATACGCTAGAAACAATCTTATCAGGCTAACCATTTATTGCTTAAGAAGAGATTTTAAAAAACACTCTATATGGAATTGTCTTGAATGTAGGAGTCCATCATTTTGAATATTTTATGAATCGATAAATTTGCGAGATTTCTCCGTTCCTTTAATGAGTAATCTAAATAAATCCTTCCAAACAGGGTATAGATAAAGAAAAGATATACAAAGGCTTTCTAGTCTTATTTTAAAGGAGTTGTTTTTTTGAAAGCAGCAGAGCTTTTTGTCAAATGCTTAGAAGAACAAGGTGTGGAATACATATTTGGTGTACCTGGGGAAGAAAACATTCATTTACTGGACGCGATCAATCAGTCGTCCATTCAGTTTATCGTTTGTCGGCACGAAACTGGGGCAGCTTTTATTGCTGGGGTTATGGGGAAATTGACGGGAAAGCCTGGTGTTTGTCTTTCAACACTTGGACCTGGAGCAACAAATATGGTGACAGGTGTTGCTTGTGCTACCTTAGACCGGATGCCGCTCATCGCAATTACTGCACAGACCGATCTTGCAATGCAGCATAATGGTTCCCATCAATATGTAAATCTTATCAATTTATACAGCCCAATTACAAAATGGAATACAGCAATTCTCGATGGTTCCATTATTCCAGAAGTTGTCTCAAAAGCATTTACATTAGCCTTAAACAATTTACCTGGAGCAATCCAGATCGAATTGCCAAGTGATATCGCTTCATCCCTTGTGCAAGGAAAACCTTTACAACATCAGCCTGTTGCTAAAAAAGGGGTTGCGCCAGAACAAGCCATTAATGATGTTGCTTCAGCAATTAACGAAGCAAAGTTCCCAATTGTTATAATCGGAAGTAATGTCGTACGAGAAAGTGCAGCTACTGCTATTCTGTCGTTAATTGAAAAGCTTCAAATTCCGTTTATAGAAACATATATGGCAAAAGGAGTTGTTCCAGCAAATCATCCACTTCATTTACAAACAATCGGTTTGCCAGAAGGTGATTTTGTAAATCAAGCCTTTTACCGTGCAGATTTAGTCATTACGATTGGTTATGACCCAATCGAATATGGTGCGAAAAAGTGGAATCCATTGCAATCACCGATCATTCATATTAATATCAATGAACATGATATAGACCGTTATTATCCAGTTAAAGCAACACTTTTAGGTGATTTATCCGTGAATTTACAGAGTCTAACCGACCAGCTTCAACAACGGAATGAGATTGACCCCTTTTATCGAAATCTAAAGGAAACAATTACAAATGATTTGTTGATTCAGCAGACAAGTAATAACTATCCGTTGGCCCCACAATTCATTATTAAGGAAATCAGGGAATCCCTATCAAGCGATGATATTTTGTTATCAGATGTAGGAGCTCACAAACTCTGGATTGGCAGACAATATGAGGCACTGCACCCAAATACGTGCATCATTTCAAACGGACTTGCTTCCATGGGAATTGGACTACCAGGTGCAATTGGAGCGAAACTTGCCCTCCCTGACAAAAAAGTAATCGCTGTATGTGGTGACGGATCTTTTATCATGTCATTAGCAGAATTTGAAACAGCGATTCGATTGAAACTAGCGATTGTTATTATGGTCTGGATTGATGAAAGATACGGAATGATTGAGTGGGAACAAAAAAACATGCTAGGTCATTCAGCAAATGTTCAATTTCATAACCCAGACTTAATGGCTTTGGCAAATGCATATGGTGCAAAAGGGTTCAAAGTAAACCATGCAGTTGAACTAAAAGAAATCTTGCAAAAGGCCCTTTCTGAAGATGGTCCGGTACTTATTGAATGTCCAGTTGATTGTGAAGAAAATTTCCGGTTAACTGAACGGTTAAAAAACTATAAATGAGTGATAACCTACCAATATTATTTTTAAAAGACATTTTTACTAATGAAGGACCGGATAGCCGAATATAGTATGCATGACGAATGATTGAAGGAGGAACAACAATTGTTACTTCGATCGATATCAATGCATGCGAAGGTTTTTTCTAATTCTTTTAATAAAACAGCGTCGATTACAAAAAAGCTTACAACGATTGCCCTGTTAACTACATTGTCGGCTATCCTTCAATCAGCTGGTGGATTCATTCCTGTAGCTGGTTTGTTCATTAGTCCCTTTGCCACGGCACCCGTTATTATTAGTACAACTTTATCAGAAAAATATGGGGTTCTAGGCTACCTGTTAACCATTTTCTTGCTCGTACTCATACAACCAAGTGAAGTGCTGATTTTCACTTTTACTACTGGATTATTAGGAATTGGTATTGGTCTTGCTTATCATGTATGGAAACGGCGCCTTAGTCTCATTATTTCAGGGGCAATCGCATTGCTTAGTGGGATTCTGATTGTCTTACTCGTCTTTCAGTTTCCATTATTAGGACCTTCCATTCAACCAACAATCGACTTGCCATTGTTTTTCTCACTTGCATTTTTTTCGTTTTTCTATAGTTGGTTTTGGGTTGAGCTAAGTGTTTTTTTGTTTAAAAGATTGAAACGATGAACTGCTCCTTTTTTTATTTAGGCTGTTTTCGCAAACTTTGTTGCTATTGTCATATAGAGTGCCACCAATAGTGACCGGTTCGTCCCCATATTTCAGAAATCGGTCACGTAACTCCATTAAAGTTGCCCGCTTTTGCTCTTTTTCCTTGATTCGGGCTTCTACCCCATCAAAAAACAACAATCATTTAGAAAATAGCCTTAGAAAAAAGGAAGTTTTTTAACGAGATGAAACAATTTTTCTATTAACACTTTACAATAAGTCCAATTATTTTAGTCTCCTTTTTTATTTTGTTTTATAAACTAATGTTAAATTTTTAAATTAATTATTTTTTATGCTATATATTTTAATGAAAACTAGCTTAAATGACTGTGTAAAGGATTTAAATGATTTTTTCACCATTCACTATCATCCTTACGTATCATGCTTTCAAATTTCTGTAATAGCATTGCCTTTCCGATATCATTAGGAGCCTAAGTCTTCGATAAATGCCCTCCGTCCGTAAATATGGGCGGTGTAAAATCTAATGCCATTTCCCAATAACACGTCAAAGATCTACCTAGCGCATCTTATGTTATTTGTTCTTTATTTCACCATCAATCCCATTATGGAAAACCTTCTCATCTCCCCTGCATCATGCAGAATAAAACTTCTGTTCACTAGTTTTGCAGACATTATTAATGAAATATTCGGAATATAAAGAACATAGATAAACTAAGAAAAACAACGAAATCATAAGAAAAGCCTCTATATTGTTCGCTTACATTGTCATTGTTTCCGTTTTCTCCAGCTTTGTAAAAAGGTAGCTGATGTCTGATAATGAAGACATAACATATTGGAGGGAGATATCTTACATGAAAAAATTTATAAAGTTATTAGTTGAAGCAATAGAATTACACGGAAAAGCCCAACCAGAATACGCTGCTTTTATAAAGAATATAAAAAAACAAAAATAAGGATGTTTTTAATGAATTTATCTTGTCAATTTCATCAAAGTGATCCAGCGACCGATTCTCACGTGTGAAAAGAGAATCGGTTCTTTTTATTTCGTTAAATTGTATTAACTGATTCAGATGCAAATGCATTTCCTGCTGATAACCCAATTGTCGATAAGATTGATACAAACGATACAATGACTAAAAATAAACTTTTCATACTTCTTTCTATATAATTAATACTAAATATTTCAATATAACCTTCAATTAACTATCTCCTTTTGGAAATTTGTTAGTATATGTTTGTATATCCATTTTTTGGTTTTATATCTACCTTACCAAGCCTATTAGCTAATGGTAACAGGATCAAGTTAAGCTACAGCGTAAAGTAGAGTCCCTTATACTATCTATCCAACTTAGTGTAGCCTATCCACTTCTGATATTATGCAGGTAGGCTTTAGAGTCTATCATTCATCAGATACTCCAGTGTCTAAAGGAATGATACTATAAAAACTTTATGTTAACTAGATTTATATAGAGTATTCATCCCCTTTTAGATTTTGATTTAGCTAAAATGGTAGAATAATGTAGCAAGTAATATCAAATTATTATTACAGATTACCTTCTAAACAATTCAAAAATGTAGAATTTCATTTATAATACAACTAGAATCATTTTAAAAGGGGCTTTTTATGGAACTAATTACCGGTAAAGTAATGATAATATCTCTATTTTTATTGATCATAACAATGATTGAAACTCTAGCTTATGCAACTAGAATTTCAGGAACAAGAGTAAAGTTAATTGCAACTGCAATATCTTTGTTTAGTACGCTAGTGATTGTTTCGAGATTTTCTACCATGATTCAACAACCTTTAACCGCAAAACTTATTGCAGAAGCACCTGGTTTAAACAAATTACATTATATAGAGGAACAGTATAGAATTTTAATTGGAGTAACATCCATTGGAGTATTGTTGGGAATACTACTCTTTCCGACATTCATCAATATTTTTTCACGAGCCATTATCCAGTTATCAAATCAACGTGGTTCCGTCATAGCACTATTTTTAAATCAATTTAATGTAAAGGGTATTGTAAAGGTCATTAAGTGTTTTCGAGTACCAAGATTAACATACCTAAAGGGCATTACGTTAAAGACAATTCCTAAACGTCTCTTTGTAATTAATGTAATGGTTTCTGCGGTATTTACGATTGGGGTACTTTCTTCTATCTATGCCTCCATGTTAGTTCCACAAGATTATGCTCAAGCTGCATTAATGTCGTCAGGGATTATTAATGGAATTGCCACTATTTTACTAACATTGTTTATTGATCCAAAAGCTTCGGTGCTAGCTGATAGGGTCATGAATAAACAATGTGATTATATTTACTTAAAGAGTTACTCCGTGACAATGATTAGTTCGAAATTAGTAGGTACTATCCTGGCACAGCTCTTGTTTATCCCTGCTGCCTATTATGTCGCTTGGTTTGCCAAATGGATTTAGTATTTATCTCATAGATAGCTCTAAGCTTATTTCAGCGTGTGAAAAATCAAACAACATAACGGTAGAAATGTTAAGAGCATGAACCATCTCAAACAAAACTTTAAGATGGTTCATGCTCTTAATCTACTTTTTATTTGTCATTATATTTAATTGGTGAATCTCCTTTTTCACAACTTGTAGGACCTTCATTACTTGGTATAAATTTATTCCAATATTCGCCCGACTTCTTATCAAAAATAATCATATTATGTTCGTTTGCAGGGACTAATTCATATCTATATTCATTGTTATTACTAACTAGATTTGTATGCATACTCTATACAAATCTAGTTAACATAATCTGATTATAGTCAATAAAAAGGATCTGCTCACGATTGGAAGATCCTTTTTTTGCTGCTTGTCCTAAGCACCCGTTCAATAAGGAGAAAAAAATATTATGCAGGGTCTCGGCATTCATACCAAGTAAAGGTTTGCTTCCCATTTTGTATTGTTACTCGTGCTTTCAATACTTTATATCTTTACCATATTGTATCTAAATGAGAAATCCCAAAAAAGGGAGGCCATTTTATGTCCCTAAAAGGAAGCCTGGTGCCTCCTTTTACATACAAAAAAATAAAGGTAGAGGAACATCACTCCCCTACCTAATATTTAAAAATCTATATCTATAACTTCTTTAATTGTTCCCGTTACTCGATCACTTTCAAGTAACTGACCTTCTTTAAAATCATCAACTTCTTCTTTATGGTCATTAACAGGTCTCGGCTCATTATAATTAGGGTCAACAACAGGTCGTAAAGCAAGTTCCTTTTTAAGTAAGTTAATTTCCCCTAAAAACTCATTACGAAATGAATCAAATAACGTTCGTAACTCTTCTTTGTCTGGTTTATGCAAATCCTGCTCAACAAGTTTCGTTACATAATCCCGCAACTCATTTACTTGCGCAGGTCTCAACCCATTATAATCAGCACTAGCGACAGGACGTAAAGCAAGTTCCTTTTTAAGTAAGTTAATCTCCCCTAAAAACTCGTCACGGAATGAATCAAATAACGTTCTTGTATCTTCTTTGTCTGGTTTATGCAAATCCTGCTCAACAAGTTTCGTTACATAATCCCACAACTCATTTGCTTGCGTTTTTTGCTCTAGAAATGAGTAAACCTCAGGAGGCATTTCAGAAGTGCTTATAGCAAACATTTCACGTTCATATTTATTACTTTCTTTCTTTCTCATTACTCCGACCACATCCGTTGATTGATTACTAGCTGTAAGAAAAGCTTTAGATAGTATGTAAAATGGTGCAGCCATCTGAACACCTAGATGAAAATATACGTTCTCTAATCTATCAACTAACGCTTCATCGAGGCGTTTATTTTGGTTGCTCATACGTTCTCCTCCTTTTCTTAGGCGTAAACTGCATTTGTTTCATGTCTACTTAGAATTTCAAGACCATACAAATTTAATTTTCTTGTATCCGGCAGGAAAATATGATTTTCCTCTCTAATTTCTTCTCCATACATTATATCGATCAATTCTTGGATGAACCGTTTAAGGATTGGAGCTATCCCACCAATATAAACATACTTATAGACCTTATCTTTGGGTGATGGGAATGTATTTTCAATCTTAGTGATTAAAATTTGTGTATAGTCTCTTAGTGACTCATGGATTTTCTCTGTGAGATCTACTTTTTTACCACTGTTTCCATCCCTTTGCTCCATTTTTGGTTTTTCGATGTTATTGATAATGAATTCTTCCAATGAACGAACATCATCAAAATACTCGAGTAACTTTTCACTTCTTAGTTTTTCAATGTGTTTCAAATATGAAATATCTGTGAAGCAGTTCAATGAATCCCTACTCTTAGGAACTTGAAGACCTGCAGGAAGCAATGCAAGATCAACGGTTCCTCCACCCAAATCCACAATTAAGGTTTCAAAATTTTTGAATGAATTTCCTTCTTCCCTATCTTGTAAATCAAAATCTTTTTTAATAGCCCAACGAGCAATTTCACTTTCAATACGACATTTGCTTGTTTCAACGTGAATGGTTACAACTTTTTCTAATCCTGGAGTCAATATAGTAACTTTGTGATCCCCTTCAAATCGCCAGGCCATTTTATTTTGCATTTCACTGAACTTGTTCGTTTTCTTAAGTAACCATATTGGAAGCATAGTTGAGAAATAGTTTATGTTAACTCTGTTATCTTCTTTGTCTTTTCCTTTTATTGCATTGTAATAAGCAACTGAAGCCAGGAACATCACATATGGAATTTCAGATTCAGTTTTATCATGCAACTTGTTTATATGTATGTTTCCTAAGACCTGTTTTTCTGCTGCATTCCCTACAAGATAATACTTCTCTACTCCGCCAATTGTAGTTGAAATTAGCAAACTTTGAAGAAGTGATTCGGATTCATGTAAAGCTGAAGGAAAGTGACCTGCTGCTTTATCCTTTGTTATTTCTACTACATTTGTTGGAATCTCAAAATAATAGCCATCCACCAGTGTTTGAAAGATTGAATTCCCAAAATCAACGTTCTGACGTTTTATATCCATTACTATTCCTCTCCCTCATCCTTTTTCTTGATAATAAGTAGTATATATTCCTTTCCATTATTTGTCTAAGGTTATCTTACAAAAACTTTAAATCTTAATTGAAGAGAAAAATCTATTTTCCAAAAAATTGATAGGTCAATTGTTTAATAGGAACAGGTACTTCCACTAAAATGAATTTGGTGTTTTTAAATTGTTAAATTTGTAATTTCTTTTAGGCACTTATAAACATTTTTAAAATTACTTCAGCAAAAAAAGTCGTTTAGATCAATTCAATTAGATCCTGAGTAGTGTTTTTAAATTCATTTAATATTAACCTCGACTGTAGTAAAAAATCCTTATTTTATCTATCAATTTGGATAGATAAAATAAGAGTTTTTATAAAGAGGCAACTCTTAACTTTGTATTGTCACTCCGCATTTTCCTGACACTACCGAATCTAGAAGCATACCGAACCACTCTCAGGCAAGTAAAGTATTACTTTCAATTTGCACTTTCTCGTTATGAAAAAATACCAGTACGTATTTGATTAGTAGAAAGACTAGGCATAAATAGCAATAATGATTCCGGATACGCTCATTTACATAAAAGCCTTTGTGAAACAATTTCTGAGAATATTTCCATTCCATCTGTTTTAGCAATATGGATGACATCTGAAAACTGTGAGCTTTGGGGCAAAATCGATGCCAACATATTCTCTTTTTCTAAAATGACATTCGGATGGAATACTACTTCCTTTTGTCCATCAAAAATAGCCACATAAAAAATTCCCGATTCCACAAGATCCTGAAAAAAGTGGCTACCATAAGACAACTCGGGCATTAGTCCTGTTTCATTTGATGCGAACTCACAGATAACTGACATATTACTCAACTCTGTAAAGTGAACAGGTACACCTAATGATGGTGTGGTCGTACCCCATCTACCGGGTCCCATCAGCATGACGTTTTTCCCTTTCAGCGCAGTATTGATCAAACCTATTTGTCTGGCAACCGCATATTTCCCTTGTTCATTACGCTCTAAATAGCTTTTAGTATGAACAAAAACAACATAATCAATAGGCAATCGTACATTTCCTCCCATAAAGTTCCCTTTTGTGGAGAAAAAACAAGCCTGATCATCTGCCAGTTTCGGGATCTCGACCGAATGACCTAATCCTCTCGTCTGCAAAGGGCGACATTGTAAAAGATTAATCTTAAAATGGTTGTCTTTCGTGAAATTTGCGGTAAATTCAATGTCTACTGGATAGTCATAAACCTTAGATAACAGAGCGAGCATATCTTTCATAAGCTTTGGAAATTCAGTATTCTTAAGCAGCTTTTGAAAATCAAGAATAAAAGGGAGTGGTCTATTGGTATAACCAAGCTCATTTAGGCGGTTCACCGTTTCATAGTCGATACGTGCAAACATTTGTTGATCAACCTTAATATCATAAGGGATAATTTCTTCCAATCTTTTGCTTGTTAACGTATTATCTTTTAAAGAGAGAACATCAACATAATGCTGTGAAAACTTCTTTTGATCTTCGTAATTCATCAGTGGTAAGCGTAAAGGATTATCTAAGGTAACAATTTTGGCATAATCACCAACCGTTCTATCTACCGCCCTTGTGCCAAGTCCAAATACGAGGCGAAGCATGCCCGCATCCATATCTACACTTTCGTCCCATACATAAAGGTTAGAGGAGTTTCCAACGCCTGCAAGATGCGGGAAAAAGGTTTCTTGATAATGGTCTCCAGAAACACGCTGAATCAATATCGCCATCTGCTCGTCTCTCTCAAAAAGACCCCTGTTCATCCTGTAGGCGAGCGCTTCCTCATTCATTGTACTCGCATAAACGGTACGAATAGCCTGTTCAAACGCCTCATAGCGTTCTTTAGGAGTACCCTGGTTTACGCAGAACACACTCTCATATTTACCGGCAAAGGCATTCCCAAAGTTATCCTCTAGTAATGAGCTGGAGCGCACAATAATTGGAGATTGTCCGAAATACTCCAAGATGTGAACAAACTGCTCCTGAATATTCTCCGGAAATTTTCCGTGGAGAAGCTTTTCTTTCAATTCAGGTGCATGTGTAAAATAACCGTCCTTCGTCTTTTGCTTTGTCCGTAGCTTCCACCAGCCATTTTGAACAATATAGGTGTAAAAAACATCTGATCCAAGATAAAAGGAATCATGTGGCTCCAAAAAAGGAGTAAATCGCTCCTCTTCATCCTGCTCTAAAATCTTTCTCGCAAGAAGCATACCGACACTCTTTCCACCGATAAATCCTGTTCCTACCTCTCTTGATGCGATCATCAAAATATCACTTAAAGTAAAATATCTCTCGCACAACTCAACCATTCTCGATTCATTGCCAATCAGCAAGGAAATTAACAGTTTTTTAGTTGTTTCTCGCTGTTCTGGTTGAAGTGTAAGCGCATCTTTTGCTTTGGTGAAAACAACATCCCAGTAATCAAGTCTTTCCTCACCACGATGAATGCTGGAGAATAACTCGGCGGCCTCAGAACTCGCTGTGATAGAAATAGCCTCCTGCCCCCGGATTAAATGCGGAAAAAACATCGTAGGGGAATAACGTTGCTCCACCTTGAGTGGGTGAACATAAAATTTATCATTAACTTGATATAAATCAAGCAAAAGCTGTGTCGTTTCACGAATTCCTGCAATGGTGCTGTAAGTATGAACATTTCGCATAATCGCAAAATAAGCAATCGTATCTAACTCATACAAAAATGGACAAGAAACCTTAAAAAAGTTACCTATCATTAAATCAGAATACCAGTATTCTAACAAATCGGTCAGACAGTCAAAAACATAAAAAGTCTTCCTGCCTTCTTGCTCAATCAGATGATGTACCGTTGTCGCAAAGCTTTCAAACCCTTTGTTTGGATCGACAGGATACATTTTGATGTCTGGGCAATCCTCAAGTAACGGTTCATGGTTCCCAAAACGGACATAGACTAGCTTTCTATTATCCAGTCTAGCTTGTGCAACATATGGTTCAACCATTTTCTTATAGCTTTCTATTGAATCCACCTGCCAGACGACGTTATCTCCAAGACGAAGCTTGTCAATTGCTTGGTCGAAGCCAGCCATTCCTGTGCTTACTTTATCGTGCATGTCCATTGTGTTTCACCGGTCCTTTCTGATGTAAAATGTTATATTTTGCTCTATAGAAGCGGTACTATTTTCGTAGGGTTTGGATGATGATCGTAGAAATGACTATCTTGTTGTCAAATTTATCAATTACATTAGCTATTACAATCGTAAAGTAGTCAATCATATAAATCTTCATATTAGAACTTCTCGGTTGCTCATTAACTTTATCCCTTTCTTTGTTATTATAGCATTTCAAACATTTTGAAAATGATTAATTTTGAAAATATGCCATTATGAAATAAAGCTCCATATAGTAATCTTGTAGTAGTAAGAGAACATGTAAGAACTGCGCCTGACGGAAGCCTAACAAACAACTTGTCTTAAAAAGGTGAAACAGTAGAAAGTGTAGCTAATAAAGAATTTTCAAATAACACCGAATCAACTGATGAGATATCAACCTTAGAAAAAGTAATTGAAAATACACAAGCTGCAGTACTGGGCCAATCCGTTATAGATCAGTTATTGAGAGTATTGAAAAACAAGAGGAGAATAATAAATAATAAAATCGTATCTAACTTGTGCTTTATTATTTTTCAAGACTAATAGAAGTAGATGGATGTATAACTTTCGAACAATTGACATCCATCATAACTTTTTGGAATTTAAAGGAATAATAAAAGATCCCTAAAACTCTAGGGATCTTTTATTATTCTATGTTTACATTGTAATATCTTTGTTCATTACAATAGACTGATTTGCATTATTTTTTTTGAAAACATTAATAAGAAATAAAAGTGTACCAACAACAACCATTATGGAACCAATTATGATTGCTTGATTACCTGTAAGAATCTGAATAAAAAGAGCAACTTGCATCAATGGTACACCACTATTGTGTAACCAAAAGTGAGTTTGTGCTAATCCTGATTCTGCTGCTCGTGGGTAGATAGAATAAATAATACCGAATATTTCCATTGAAACCCAACCTAATAAATTTATTTGTGCATGAACAGATGTAAACGCGAAGTTATGAATCATTCCCATTACAAGCCCAAGGCAGACAGCTATAAAGAAGTAAACATAACTATATTGTCTTTTTATCAAATTTATGAATAGTCTTGAGGAAATATTTAAACAATAAGGGGCATCGTGGACAACAAAAGGACAATAACCATGGATGATACTTTCCTTTTGTTTTTCTACTATTTTAAGAATCGTTTTGTAAAAAACATATCGAACGCATCTCTCCTCGTTTGAGGTAATTCAAGACGATATTCAGATACAATGTGCATAACCAAGTCGCTCATCCTCCAACCAACGGTGATGGAACAGAGTTTTATATAAAATAATATACGATTACAGCGTTCCGCTTGACAAAGCAAGTACAATAAAAACTAGCTCATCTACATTCATCGCCAAATGTAAGAGTGAGCTAGTCGTTTTTATTCCTTTATTTCTTGATGCTACCATAAGTATAGGTAGCTGGTATAATCTTAAGGTAACCTAGTTTCACCCATTAAATATCTGTCACATTCTCTTGCAGCCCCTCTACCTTCATTGATAGCCCATACGATGAGACTTTGTCCCCGACGCATATCGCCAGCAGCAAAAATACCTTTAATATTTGTTTTGTATGTTTCATACTCAGCCTTCACATTTGAACGTTCATCTCTTTCAACAGCAAGATTCTGGAGAAAGCCTTCCTCTGGACCACTAAATCCAATTGCTAGTAAGACCAACTGTGCAGGCCATACCTTTTCTGTTCCAGGTATCTCTTTACGAACACGTCGTCCATCTTCAGACATTGTCGTTTCAACGTCAATGGTATGAACTTCTTTGACATGCCCATTTTCATCGCCTACAAATTTTGTCGTCATCACAGCATAGGCGCGTGGATCTTCTCCAAAAATAGCAGCAGCTTCTTTTTGACCATATTCGACTCGATGAATAACTGGCCACTGTGGCCACGGGTTATCATCAGGTCGGACGTCACCTTTTTTTTCATATATATCAAACTGTGTTAAGCTTTTGCATTTATGTCTGACAGAAGTAGCTAAACAATCTGTCCCTGTATCTCCCCCACCGATTACAATGACATCTTTGTCTTTTGCAGAGATATAGTCTCCATTCTCAAGTTTTGAATCTAATAAACTTTTCGTATTCGCATGGAGAAAATCCATAGCATAATGGATTCCTTTTAACTCTCTCCCCTCGACCTGTAAGTCACGAGGCTTCGTAGCCCCACCACATAGAATGACAGCATCAAATTCTGATTGAAGTGTAGACATTGGATAATCTTTGCCTATTTCTGTATTTGTCACAAACGTAATCCCTTCTGCTTTAAGAAGATTTACACGTCGTTCAACAACATAATAGGGAAGCTTCATTTCAGGTATTCCGTAGGTTAAAAGACCTCCAACTCGGTCATGACGTTCAAAAACTGTGACATTATGACCTGCTTTATTCAACTGAGCGGAGCAAGCTAAACCTGCTGGTCCAGAACCTATGACGGCAACTTTTTTATCAGTCCGAATGTCTGGAGGCTCCGGCTTTACCCAGCCTTCCTTAAACCCTTTTTCAATAATTTCAAGCTCAATAGAACGGATGGCAACCGGTGGTTCATTTATTCCTAGAACACATGAACCTTCACAAGGAGCAGGACAAGCCATCCCTGTAAACTCAGGAAAGTTATTTCTTTCATGTTCGCATTTCAAAGCTTCCTTCCATTGCCCTTGATAAACTAAATCATTCCACTCTGGGATTAAGTGATGAACAGGACAACCGGAAGTCATTCCATTTAACATCGTACCTGTATGACAGGTTGGAACACCACAGTCCATGCAACGTGCACCTTGTTGTTTCAACTCTTTTTCATCAAGATGTAATGTATAAACTTTCCAATCTTCTATTCGTTTTACAGGGTCACGTTCGGGTCTAGCTTGACGTTGATAGTCTAGAAATCCATTTGGCTTTCCCATCGTTCACCCTCCATCTTTTATTAAATTTACTGCTTTTTTTCCTTCTTCGAATGCAGCGAGTGCAGCTTTATGATCACTTAATCCTCTTGATCGGAAGTGTTTAATTCTCTCTGTCATCTCTAGATAATCTTTCGGAATCACACGAACAAATTTCCTTTTCATATCAGCCCAGTTTTCTAAAACTCGTTTACCAAGTGGACTTTTCGTGTATTGAACATGTTTTTCGATAAAATGATAAACCGTTCCGAGTTCATGCTCATCCTCAATTGAATGGAGATAAACCTGTTCCTTATTACACTTCACTTGAAATTCATTTGATTCATCTAAAACATAAGCAACTCCACCTGACATGCCTGCTGCGAAGTTTTTCCCAGTCGTCCCGAGAACAATAACCGTCCCACCTGTCATATACTCACAACCATGGTCTCCAACACCCTCAACAACAACATGGGCACCACTATTTCTCACACAAAAACGCTCTCCAGCAATTCCATTGATATAGGCTTCTCCTGCAGTTGCTCCATAAAAAGAAACATTTCCAATAATTATATTTTTTTCTGGTATATACGTGCTTCTCTTTGAAGGATGGACAATAATTTTCCCGCCCGACAATCCCTTTCCAATAAAATCATTGGCATCTCCAACAAGTCTCATTGTCAAACCAGGAGGAATAAATGCGCCAAAACTTTGCCCAGCAGAGCCTGTACAGGTGAGACGAATCGTGTCTTCAGGAAGCCCCTTTGCACCATATCGTTTTGTTATCTCATATCCGAGCATCGTCCCTGCGACCCGGTTAATGTTCCGAATCGAGAAAGTTGCCTCCACCGGTTCTTGGTTTTCAAGCGCTTCTTTACATAATGGAATTAATTCTTGTTTATCTAATGTTTTATCAAGTCCATGAACCTGTTCAATGGTCGCATAACGACTAACCGTTTCAGGTACGTCTGGTTGATAGAGAAGCGCGCTTAGATCGATTCCTTTCGCTTTCCAATGGGTAAGCGCTTGATTAGCCTCTAGTACATCCGTTCTACCAATCATTTCCCTCATTGTTCGAAATCCGAGGTCTGCCATGAGCTCTCTCACCTCAGAAGCAATGAATCTCATAAAATTCATAACATGGTCTGCTTCTCCAGTAAACTTTTTTCGTAAGTCAGGATTTTGTGTCGCAACCCCAACAGGACATGTATCAAGTTGACAAACTCTCATTAAAACACACCCTAAGACAACTAAAGGCGCCGTTGAAAATCCATATTCCTCTGCTCCTAATAATGCAGCAATAACAACATCTCGACCTGTCATTAATTTTCCATCTGTTTCAACTATGATTCGATCACGCAATCGATTTAACAGTAACGTTTGATGTGTTTCCGCAAGCCCGATTTCCCAAGGTATACCCGCATGTTTTAAACTTGTTTTTGGTGCAGCCCCAGTTCCACCATCATATCCACTGATGAGAACAAGATCTGCTCGACCTTTTGCCACACCCGCTGCAACTGTACCAACACCCGCTTCTGAAACAAGCTTGACACTAATCCTGGCAGCTGGATTTGCATTTTTCAAATTATGAATTAATTCAGCCAAATCCTCTATTGAATAAATATCATGATGCGGTGGAGGTGAAATCAAACCTACACCTGGTGTTGAGCCTCTCACTTCCGCAATCCATGGATACACTTTCTTACCGGGGAGATGACCCCCTTCTCCAGGTTTTGCACCTTGCGCCACTTTAATTTGAATCTCATCGGCATTGACAAGATAATGACTACTTACTCCAAAACGGCCAGAAGCAACTTGCTTAATAGCACTTCGTTTTAGATCACCATTCGGATCAGGTGTAAATCGACTAGACTCTTCTCCCCCTTCCCCAGAGTTACTCTTTCCTCCGATCCGATTCATTGCAATGGCAAGCGTCTCATGAGCCTCACTACTGATAGAACCATACGACATTGCACCCGTTTTAAACCTTTTACAAATGTCTTCTACTGATTCAACTTCGTCTATCGAGATCGCATCTCTTTTCTTAAAGGAAAGCAACCCTCGAATCGATTGTAGATTGCGATCTGTATCTGTAAGTAGTTTTGAGTAATCTTTAAAGAGTTTATAATTATTTGTCCGACAAGCATGTTGTAGCAAATGAATCGTTTTTGGGTTGTATTGATGATCTTCCCCGTCTTGGCGCCATTGGAAATCATCACCTGATTCTAATCTCTTCTTTATGTCTCTTGAATCTTCAAATGCTTTATTATGCCTCATCACGACTTCTTTGGCGATAATATCCAGTCCGATACCACCTATTCGTGATGAGGTATTTGTGAAGTATTTATCGGTCACTTCTTGATGAATGCCAACGGCTTCAAATATTTGTGCGCCCCGATAACTTTGAATCGTTGAGATCCCCATTTTCGACATTACTTTAACGATCCCATCCGTAACAGCCTTTCTATAAACTTCAACCGCTTTAACAAATTCTGTGTCACGTAAGTCTCCTATTTCAATTAGACCTCTAATTGACTCAAATGCTAAATACGGATTGATTGCTTCTGCTCCATACCCAAGTAATGTTGCAAAATGATGGACCTCTCTCGGTTCTGCAGATTCAATTACGATGCTTACCTTCGAACGTGTTCCACTACGAATCAAGTGGTAATGCAATCCTGACACTGAAAGCAGAGCAGGTAGTGCTGCATACTCTTCATTTACTCCACGGTCAGATAAAATAAGCAATAATGCTCCCTTTTCAATTGCAGTATCAGCTTTAGCAAATAGATCATCTAATTGTTTTGCAAAATCAGGAAGTTCATCTTCAACTGGAAATAGTATCGATAGCGTCTCACACGTAAAGTCTGATTGATAAAGTTTTTCTAGCTGACTATTTGTCAAAATTGGAGTATCGATCTGAATTTGTTTACAGCTTTCTGGCTCAGGTTTGATCAGGTTTCTTTCAGGCCCAATCGTTGTGATCACAGACGTTATGACTTCCTCTCTTATCGCATCAATTGGAGGATTTGTTACTTGTGCAAATAGTTGTTTGAAATAGTTATAGAGAAGCTGCGGTTTTTTTGATAAAACGGCAAGCGGGGTATCATTACCCATTGAGCCAATCGGGTCTTTGCCATCCGTAACCATAGGCTTTATCATTTTATTTAACTCTTCATTCGTATATCCAACTGCGAGTTGTTGTTTTATACGTTCCTCTGCGGTAAATTTTTGTTGATCATCACCCGTTTCAGGTAGGTCATTTAAGTGAACTAAATGCTCTGATAACCAATCTTGATAAGGCAGTTCTGACGAAATTTGCTTTTTGATTTCTTCATCTGGAATAATCCGTCCTTTTTCTAAATCGACAAGAAGCATCTTTCCAGGAAGAAGCCTGTCTTTCGTTTCAATATCCTCAACAAAAATATCTAATGCACCCACTTCAGATCCTAAGACGATCATTCCGTCTTTTGTTACATAGTACCTTGCCGGACGTAGTCCATTTCGATCAAGGCATGCCCCTATTTGTTTTCCGTCAGTAAATACAACAGCTGCAGGCCCATCCCACGGTTCCATTAGACAACTATGATATTCATAAAAGGATTTCTTTTCTTGATCCATCATTGCATCATGAGTCCATGGTTCAGGAATCATCATCATGGCTGTATGAGCGAGTGAACGTCCTGAATGGTGAAGAAACTCAAAACAATTATCAAACATCGAAGAGTCACTACCATTCGTATCTATCACCGGGAAGAGCTTTTGAAAATCCTCCCCATGAAATAGTTCCGATTCACATTGCCCTTCCCTAGCCTGCATCCAATTGACATTCCCTTTAATTGTATTAAATTCGCCATTATGAATCGTAAATCGATTGGGATGTGATCGTTCCCAGCTTGGAAATGTATTCGTACTAAAACGTGAATGAACGAGAGCTAAGGCCGATTTAAAATCACGATGATTTAAATCAATATAAAAGGAGTCTAGTTGTTCTGGAATTAACATGCCTTTATACACAATCGTTCTTGTCGATAAGCTGCAAATGTAAAATCCTTCATGATGTTCAATATCTGAGGTAAGAATTTCTTTTTCTAATCTTTTTCGAATCACAAATAATTTTCTTTCAAAAACATTCTGTTCCTTAATATCATGGGATGGGGCAATAAATAGTTGGCGAATAAACGGTTTTGATTTCTTAGCCAGGTCACCAACAAATGAATCATTGACCGGAACAGTCCGCCATCCAAGAAAGATTTGTCCTTCTTTTTCAATGATGTTTCTGACTAATTTTTGAATTTGGATTCTTACTTCCGGATCCTGGGGAAGAAAAACCATGCCAATTCCATATCCACCTTCTTTCGGAAGAAGGATGTTATCTTTTTCACATTGTTTCTCAAAAAAAGTATGTGGAATTTGTGTCAGGATACCTGCTCCATCGCCAGTACTGATATCCGCTGATTGCCCTCCCCGATGTTCCAAATTGCATAAAATGGTAATTGCATTTTCAACAATCTCATGTGTCTTTTTTCCATTAATATTAGCCACCATCCCGATCCCGCAGGCTTCATGTTCATATTCAGGATGATACAAACCTTGTGCAACTGGATATCCATGCGTTTTCATAACTACATCCCTTCTCAAAGAAGATAAACTGAATCTTCCATCAGTGGGGGTTTTCTTCTTCCACTGATGGTTTGATGCGGCCACAGGATATGGGTCACACATCCGTTGCCAGACGACGTGGCGATTTTAGTCTGTGTTCCTTTAGGGCCTTTACGGGCAGTTTGTCCCCCTCTTATCTTTCTTTATTCATTAAAAATTCTTGAAGTGAGGGACTTACTGCCCGTTAATCTGCGATAAAACGAGCTTAGATATGTACATCTGCTCAATTTTAGAGAAAGTAACCATGATATACCCTGCCAATAAGAAATTCAGGGAATTAATGGATTCCATTCACATAATAAAATAGTGTGTACTTATAGCTTTCATTTAATTCGAATTTTTGTTGGTTGTTGGGATCGATATGGTGGATGGCTGAATTAAATCAAAAATTGAAATAATCTTGATCTAGTGGGACTAAAGAGATGCGGACAACAGTAACAAACTTTTTACAATTTTAAAAAACCTAGACCATTTGATTTGCCAAATTAAAGACTAGCTCCACTACCGAAATCGTATAAGCATCATGAATGTTCTCGACAGGCTTTTGTAAAGTAATACTTTCCACATCTTTCAAGTTGGGATACTATTTCTTTAATTCACGTACTGCTTTAATCGATTCATATATATTAAAGAGCACCCCTTTCCATTGGTTTGAAGGAAGTTGACCATTTTGAACTATTCATCTCATGACTAAAGTCCCGAATATTCTCGACTACCTCATAAATAAAGACAAAATAGGATAATACTATGAATAAAAGTAAAATTGGAGGACATAAACTTGGACACAAGAAAGAATAGATTATCCATTTTTGCCTTAGGCGGGATCAATGAGATCGGTAAAAACATGTATGTGGTCCAATATGCCGACGAAATCATTATCATCGACTGTGGGGCAAAGTTTCCAGATGAAAGTTTATTAGGAATAGACTTAATCATTCCTGATCTTACTTACCTACTTGAAAATAAAGATAAGATCAAAGCGATGATTGTTACACATGGGCATGAAGATCATATCGGCGGAATTCCCTACTTTTTCAAAAAATTAAATGTACCGATTTATGCGACAAAGTTTACCCTAGGTTTAATTGAATTAAAATTAACTGAGCATAGGCTTCTCAGAGATACTGAACTTGTATTGATTGATTCGAATTCGCAAATTCAGTTTGATGAAATCAGTTTATCCTTTTTCAAAACAAGCCACAGTATTCCTGATTGTTTGGGCATTGTCTTTCATACACCAGAAGGAAATGTCGTGCATACCGGGGACTTCAAATTCGATTTAACTCCGGTAAACAATCAATATTCAGATATACATAAAATGGCTGAAATTGGTCAGCAAGGTGTGTTATTGCTTTTATCTGAGAGTACAAATGCAGAACGATCTGGTTTAACTCCGACTGAACGGCTTGTTGGTGACCACATTGTTGAGGCGTTTATGAAAGCCAAACGGAAAGTAATTATCTCTACCTTCGCTTCGAATGTGAATCGAGTCCAACAAGTTGTTTCTGCGGCAATTAAGACAAATCGAAAGCTTGCCTTGCTTGGTCGAAGTATGGTGAATGTGATAGATGTGGCGATTGAACGTGGTTATTTACAAGTTCCCGAAGGTATGCTGATCGAACCACATGAAATCAATGCTATGGCTCCAGAAAAAGTAGTGATTCTTTGTACAGGAAGTCAAGGAGAGCCATTGGCCGCCCTTTCTCGCTTGTCGACATCATCTTTTCGTGGTGTAGAGATTTTACCTGAAGATACAGTTATTTTAGCCGCATCACCAATACCTGGAAATGAACGGAATGTATCACGAATCATCGACAACTTATTTCAACTTGGTGCTAATGTTATTTACGGATCCGGAAGTTCAACAGGCATGCATGTGTCAGGACATGGTTACCAAGAGGATTTAAAGCTGATGATTACACTAATGAAACCAACCTATTTCATCCCAATTCATGGAGAATTTAGAATGCTCCATCATCACAAGTTACTAGCTGAGTCCGTTGGAGTTGAGAAGGATCATACATTTATTATTAACAATGGTGATGTGGTTGATATTGAAAATAAGGAAGCCCGTCAGACTCGGAAAATCCCATCAGGAAATACCTATGTAGACGGAATTGGTGTTGGTGATGTTGGGGAGATTATCTTACGAGATCGCAGGCAGCTATCTGAGGATGGAATGATCGTGATTGTATTAACGATCAGTAAATCGGAGAGAAAAATGATTTCACAGCCTGATACCATTACTCGTGGTTTTGTGTATGCTCGAGACTCTGATGATCTCCTCAGAAAGGTTAATCGCCTTGTCGAAGCATCTGTTAATGACTTTCTAGCAACGGACATCCGTCAGTGGAATGTGCTGAAACAAAGCATTAAAAAATCATTAGGACCATTTTTATTTGAAAAAACAAAGAGAAAACCAATGATTCTTCCAATTATTATTGAAGTCTAAATAGACTTTAATGAATAAACGGTAAAAATAACAAAACGAGCTTGAGATTCCCAAGCTCGTTCTCTTATAAATTGTAGGTTAAAATCACCATTGCTTATTTATCTTCCAAAACTGGTTTTACAAATGTATTTTCTTCCTTTAATTTCATAATTGGAATCGTCAACAATGTTCCAAGTAAAAATAATACTCCTGATAGTAAATACACACCAGTTAATGTCATCGGCACCTTGATGATTCCAGCCACGGACATACCGATGACCATCATCCCCATAAATAACGGAGTGAGTACACCGTTGACACGGCCGATAAACGCCTCATCCGAATTTTTTAAGATGATCGTGTTGATCCCAATATGAATGCATGGGAAAAACAAACCATTAAAAAGCTGTAAAAGAAGCGTTAAGACGAAATTTGTTGACAAGCCAACACCGATTGTCCCGATCATGCTTGCAAATATACCGATTGCAAGTAGCTTTTGTGGCGAGATTTTCTTTGAAATGGCGAAAACAATGCCGCCCCCTAGTAGCATACCGACTCCATTTGCCATGAGTAACCACTGAAGATAATCCTTAGGAAGTCCTAGTTTTTCAATCGTTACAAAGATCATTAAGGGAGAAATAAGCCCAACTGCTAATCCACAAACTGCAAAAATGGATCCCATCGATCTTAGTATTTTCTTTGACATCACATATCGAAAACCATCTGCAAGCTCTTTTTTAAAATTATCTGCTTCATCTTTTTTCGCTTTCTTTTCATCACGTGGGAGAGTAAATAAAACAATAGCAGATAGTAAGAACATCGATCCCATTACAGCTATGGACGTATAGATACCGAACTTTTGATAAACAAATGCGCCAATGACTGGACCAATGACCATGAAGATGGCCATTAACGATTGGAACATAGCCATGACTGATTGTAATTGTTCACCTGGTACATGTTGTTTTAATAATTTCATCGCTGATGGCATCGAAAATTGAGATAAAATTGCTGAAACAAATGTCGCCAAGAAAATCATTTGCCACGAACCGTAAATAAGTGTTAGTAACACGACAAAAATGGAAGCGGCAGATAACAAATCACACCAAACCATTGTAAGTTTAGGTCTCCACCTGTCTGCAAACGTTCCTCCAATAAAAGAAAAAATAAAGATTGGTGCAAACTCTGCAACAGAAATCAACGAAACATACAATGGATCATTATTCGTCATTTCTGTTACATATAATAAAATTGCAAAATTCCTTACCCAAATACCAAGCTGTAGCAAGAAATTTGAAGCCATAATCGCTACAACAAATCGGTTTGCAAATAAATTTCCTGTCGGTTTGTCTGCTGGAACTGCCGAGCCTTCATGATTATTCATTTTCATTTTCATCCTCTCTTACAAATTTATCTTATCATTCATTTTTCCCTCCCAAATTAGATCACTTGCTAACTCTTCCGTCCAAATGAATTTTTTACCACTCACCATTGTAACTTCCTGATCACATGTAAGGCAAGACTTGTTTAAAATAATTTTCAACTTGAATATTGCCCTGTTCCCGCTACAAATTTTTTTCAAATTAGACGCTACTCTCCCACCCTTTAAAAGATATATAGATAGTGGAAAACTTTTATCTATGTAAGGAGAGTTTACTAATGGACAAGCTTAACTTTGACATCATTCAATCTTATCAATCTTTTTCAACAATCGCAGAAATGGATCAAGCGGTTCGCGGATTTTTATATAAACACAAATCATCTCTATCAGAGGGAACGATGAAAGTATTAAAATTTATTTGGAGCCATTCTGTAAAAGTGATTGGTGTATCATTTGCCAAATACGATACGATTGCCGACGGAGTGCAGATAAGCCGTAGAACAGTCATTCGTGCAACGAAACAGCTTGAAAGTCTTGGCGTGATTAAGAAAATTCCAACGGCAAGAATGAACGGCAAGCAAGGAGTCAACCTACTTGTCATCCAGCCATTTCAATCAATTGATGATATGAAAAATAATGTGTCACCCCTCGATGTCACGGCACCTGTCACACCTAATAAAACAGAGAATAAGCAAAGCTCACTCTGTGAGAATAAAACTAAACCTACTTACGTAAGGAATTCGAAAAATAGTCATTATCTTAAGCTTGAAGAATCTACTCAAAAAGAAAAGTCAGACTTAATCCACGATCATCAATTAGATACTAGCTTTCTACCAGAATCTGTTCACAAGGAATTTGTCCAAGCAGCAAAGCCTTTTCTAAATGCCGTTGAAATCTACAAACTGTGGAAACGAGTGCTAATTGTCTATAACAAAATGAAGTTAGAACGTTGTTTGGCTGATGTGATGGACAAAGTAATCGATGCCTTTAAGCAAACTGTTTTTATGAAAAAAATGGGAAGAATTCATTCCACATTTGAGGGGTATTTCTACAGAGTCATGTATGAGTTCTTAATCGTGGAAAAACGGAATGAATTGAGGCATAGATTATTTGACTTTATTGGGGATTAAGAAAGTCAACTTCAAAAAAGTAAGATGACATAACAAGCAGCTATAACTCCCAAAAAATTAGTCGTTATAGCCGCCGTCATGTGTTTTAGATTTGTCTCATCCGACCTATTCCGTTGGCATTTCGTTAAAGAACGTAACATCCCCGATAGGAAGACGTGTAGTCGGATGTCCAGGCTTAGCTGCTTTTCCAATGGCAATTAACATGACCGATTCATACTGTTCTGAGATGCCGAATTCTTCAACGAATTTCGCTTTGTTATAGCCTCCCATTGGAACTGTATCATACCCTCTAGCTCGAGCAATCAGCATAAGCTGCATTGAGATTAGACCACCATCCGTGTAAACGATCTGACGAGCGACTTCTGATGGTAAGCCTGAGTATGTCTTAACAGATCTTTCGATGAATGATGTAGCTGTATCAGCCGCCATATAACCTGCTTCAACTGCTTGTCCATAAATTTGCTCGGCTTTTTGATAGCTTTTTACGTCTCCAAGAACAGCAATAACAGCAGATGCTTCAACGACTTGTTGTTGGTTGAATGCGATTGGTAATAACTTTTGTTTCAATTCCGGTGAATCAATAACTAGAAAACGCCATGGTTGCAGATTCGAGGAAGATGGAGCCAATGTTGCTTCCTCAAGCATTTCAGTCATTTCCTCACGGGAAATTTTCACTGCTGGATCATAAGCACGAACAGAGCGACGTTCCTTTATAACGTCAAAAAAGCTTGATTGATTTTGCGTGACTTGTGTTGTAGTCATGATGTGATTCCTCCTGTAAAACATTTTACAACCTTATTATCTTTTTTAATAATCCCTTTTCTAGGATATAAGATTGAAGTTCATTTTTCCAAACAATAATAGATGTTGCCAAGCACTCTAAAAAATAACAGTTCCAAACAAGATCCATTTATGAAAGCATTCTTATGCTCGATATCTCGTATGGATTCAATCTGCTAAACGAAGTAGTGGTTGTTCTTCATCCTTTTTATTATTGGTTATTTTATTATATCTATAATAGACAAAACATGCAGCAA
Organism: Metabacillus rhizolycopersici; assembly: GCF_020075705.1. The sequence continues at coordinate 72,046 of NZ_JAIQUM010000014.1, forward strand.
TAAAGCCTATGACTGCGAGTAATCCGTCGAAAATAAAGATAATCGAAATATTTCCACTCTTTGCCATTAATCCTGTAATCAAAGGCATTACGATCGAAGCAAGTCCAGATGCCGTTGCCAAAATTCCTGTCACAGTCCCTTTTTTCTTCCAAAACAATTCAGTCATGACTGTAATCGCTAACTGAAAGATCCCTGCTGTCGATAAACCAATAAAAAACGCGGTAATGGAAGTAACAATCGGTATCTTAATGGTCAAGATAATTAAAATCGAAATAAACGTAATGATAGGATAAATCAACATGACCGTTACCGGACTTAGGAATTTTTTCAATAACACCGATAAAACGATCACAGAAATGAGGCCGCCAATACTATAATAGCTTAATAATGTAATCGAACGATCTAGTGTCATCCCTACCACTTCCTGACCAAAAGATGGCATCCAAATTGGTGAGACGGTAAACAAGCCTGTTGAAGTAAAGCCAATGACTATAAGGGCTAGTCCTTCCTTCTTGAAACTAGGTTCCGATTTAAATTTTTCTGTTACTGAATCGTTATCACCTTTGCTCTTCTTGTTGTTTCTGTGATCAGGGAATGAAACTGCAAATAAAAAGATAAAATTAAGAAGGAAAATGGCTGCTGGAACAAAAAACGCATAGCCAAAATACAGATTGTGATTAGAAAAAAACAAAATCATCAACGGTAGCAGCGCTGCTCCTGCAGACATAAACGCTTTTACTAACACATTTGCTGAACCGGCCGATTTTGGAAAAATTTCAGATAGACCAGGATATGAACTTGCATCCATAGCTGAATTACCCATTCCTGCTATCAGCGCAAATACAAATGCCAATTGATAACTTGGCGACAATGGAGTCCCTACTAAAAAAATCCCCATTGCAAGTGCAGAAAAAATGACAAGCGGTTTTCGACCTAATTTATCCGATAGAACGCCAGATAATGCATACGTTAACAATTTTCCAATTCCGATTGCAGATATAATGAAACTAATACCTGCTTGATCCGTATCCCATTGTTCCGTTAAATGAGACATATTTGAAGCCAAGATAATATTAACCATACCCAATAAAAAATAATTGATGTACAAAGCCGTTGCTGTGTTCGTGTAGTGATTCCTCATTTTTTAACCCCTAACAAATGACTAATACTCGTGCGAGCTCTATATTAGAAAAATAAATTTAAGTTTAATATTATCATTTTTCAGAAAAATGACAATCCTTAATTAGCTTTCATCTTTCAAAAATAAATAATCTTTACCAATCATTATTTTCTTCCCCTTTAAGCTGGACCTGACTCCCATCCATTTTGTCCTTTATTACCTGATTGAAAGGCTTTTCCAAGACATATGACAGACAAGATGATTCTTGTTTTCCATGTGTATTTTTGCCGTTATAAGTCATAATAATAAAGGTCAAATGCTTATCAAAGAGATACATCATACATATGATCAAAACCCTCTATATTTTTTTACGTTCTCACTATTAATCTGTAACGACATCTTCACATGGAGAGGAGTTTATATGAAATCATGGAAAACAAACTATCTTCAGTATTTATCTACTCAGCTGTTGTACTAGTGCTTCTTGTTACCTTCGGAATCATTGCCCCCCAACTGCTCGAAAATGTAACAGCAAGCATGCAGTCATTCATTTCTAACAGTTTTGGGTGGTACTATTTAATTATTGTTTCGATCTTTCTAATCGTGTGTTTGTATTTATTCATTAGTCCTGCTGGCCGCATTACATTGGGAAAACAAGGTGATAAACCCGAATTTTCCAGACCCACATGGATCGCCATGCTTTTTAGTGCTGGGATGGGCATTGGACTTGTCTTTTACGGGTCAGCTGAACCCATTAGTCACTTTGCCGTTAGCTCACCAACTGGTGAAACCGGAACCCCGCAAGCCATAAAGGATTCTCTACGATTTACTTTCTTTCACTGGGGACTTCACGCTTGGGCTATTTATGGAATCGTTGCCTTAATACTGGCTTATTTCACGTTCAGGAAAAATGAACCTGGGTTAATTAGTGCTACTTTAAGACCGATCATCGGAGAGCGAGCAAATGGAATGGTAGGAAAACTTATCGATATCCTAGCCACACTCTCGACCGTTTTTGGTGTTGCCACTACACTTGGATTTGGAGCAGCCCAAATTAATGGAGGACTTTCTTATCTCTTCGGCGTTCCCTCTAGTTTTTGGATTCAATTTATTATTATTGTAATTGTCACTATATTATTTCTTTTGTCTGCTTTATCTGGGCTTGGTAAGGGAATAAAACTTTTAAGTAACGCCAATATGATTTTGGCGATTCTCCTTCTCGCATTGATGTTTATTGTTGGGCCCTCTTTATTTATATTAAATTTGTTTACAGATTCTATTGGATCTTATCTGCAGTTCTTGCCAAACATGAGCTTTAGACTTGCACCAATGAATGAAGAAGGTAGAGCATGGATCAATTCCTGGACGATATTTTATTGGGCATGGTGGATTGCTTGGTCCCCATTTGTCGGAATTTTCATTGCCAGAGTATCAAAGGGGCGTAGTATAAGGGAGTTTGTGTTCTGCGTCTTACTGATCCCTTCCCTTATCGGATTCTTTTGGTTCGTAACTTTTGGAGGGACAGCTATGTCACTTGAAGCTAAGGGCATCGCTTCCATATCCACGTTAGCATTGGAAGAATCTTTATTTGGCGTTTTTGATCAGTACCCATTAGGTATGTTGATGTCCATTGTGGCCATTATTCTTGTCGTTACCTTCTTTATTACATCGGCGGATTCAGGCACATATGTATTAGCCATGATGTCAACAAATGGATCACCTAACCCAACAAATAGAATTAAAATCATCTGGGGGATTTTACTGACTGCTACCGCTTTAGTTTTGCTCTATTCTGGTGGTCTCACAGCGCTTCAAAATGCAATGATTGTGGCTGCGTTACCTTTTTCAATTATTATGCTCCTGATGATGACTAGTCTGCTTAAATCCCTAAACAAAGAAGTAAAGGAAATGAACCAGCACCTTTACTCTAAAAGAAAATAGAACTGCCTTTATCTCTTGAATTTTTGATCAAAATAAAAGTTCCTTCCCCCCTCAGGAAGACACTTGAGAGGGAGCTGTAATGAATCATGCTAATATTCATGGAGATCGGGTATGAAACCATTTACTAAAAAAAAGTAAAAGTGATTAAATCAATACTATATAAGTCGTAAGCGTAAAATGGTCCCACCTACGAAATAAATACGTAAGAGCAAAGGGACGCTTCTAGACCACCGAAATACACCTCCTAATAATTAGAATATTTATAATGTACTCTATTTTTATAAATAATTTGGTAAAAAAATGAAATAAAAACGGAGTGAAAGAGGATAGTATGTGTGCTATCCTCTTTAAGTTAACGGCTAATGCCGTTAATTTTGCTTGTGTGGACATGCTTTTTAGACCGTAGCCCCTGGCACGATCTAACCCATGGAAATTTTTCATCTCTCCATTTTCCCATTCTTGACAAGCTCTTTTTTTATATTTCTCTTGAAACTCTTCAGTCTTTTGTTCCTGACTGTACCCATAGAATTCCGCGGTATTGATTCCTACTGTTAACACTCTCCCTATCGTTTTGGATTTTTTAATACAATCTTCCCTAAATGGGCAATTTCTACATTTTTCCTTGTCAGAGTAATATTTATAGAATTCTTGCCCTCTTTTATTCTTTTTTGTCTGTTTTGTTCCCCTGATCGCAAAACCATTCATTGGAATCTTTATTGTAACTGAATCTTTCTTCGTCTATCTTGTAGGCCATTGCGCTTACTGGTATATAAGGTTTTGCCTCTAATTCTTTGATTTTATCTAATATGGTTTTTCTAAAATAGGCTTTATCCCCATACACTTCTTCTATGGTGATTCCACTTTTCTTGGTTCATTCGATTCACTCTTGAAACTGAGTTCCATCTACCTAAGCCCCATCATTTACCTTTACGGCTGTAATGATTCGATCTTCCGTTGTGATCATATATTCTGTTTTTTATCCAAAGAAGTGATCGTTTTTACTTTTGTGACCCCCTGGCATCCTGGTCTACGATTGAACGCACTCCCTTTTGTTTACATCTATTCTCATGATTAAGAATAGTTTATTCGGCACTGGGTAGCCCCACACAAAAAGAAACCTTAAAGGTTATCCCTCTAAGGTTCTTGAAAAATTATAAGATAGTTCTTATTTCTAGAAAGTCACAATCAGTAATATTACTTTCTTCCACTAATTGCTTAAAAGTTTCTGACACGAATAATGGAATTTCATCTCCTTTTAATTTGAATAAAAATAGCAATAAAAAAATTTGATTCTCGAGAGGATAACTGCTAGAACAAATATACTTTCGGAATCACCAAGCACAAATACGCCGTTTATCACAATAAAACATGGGACATGACCAGATTGGTATGTCCCATGTTTCTATTTATCTTTTAATCTTGAACAATCGTCTTAAATCGATAGTCGAAATGCCTTCACTACTACACCATCATTTGCTGGCTCAAAATCGTATTGTGGGTGTCGTTCAAAACCAATTCGTTCATATAATTTCATGGCGCTATTCATAAAGTCTGCAGTATGGAGACCAATTGTAGCGAACTCTTTTTCCTTCGTGCGTTTTATACATTCATGAACCAATGCTTGCGCAACGCCTTTTCCGCGAGCTTCTGGAGTAACAGCTAGTAATCTAATCTCAGAATAATCAAGCTCATCTATAACCCCCTCATAGGCATCCGCTTTTGGAGGAAATAAGGCAACACTGCCTACAATTACTCCATCTAGTTCTGTAACAATCAGTTCAACACCTGGTAGTAGATCCACTTCAGAAGAAATTCCTTGTTTTAATGCTTGCCAATGTTCTTCTGAAACAGCTTCTGCATGTTCACTATATGCATGTATTCTTTGTTTCCTGATATGATACAATTCATCCTTTAAAGCATCACGAATATTCATCTATTATCAGTTCCCCCTTTGTTTCATTTCCCTCACGGACTAGAAATTTTTCTTCCTTGTTGCTTAAGTTGTAGCGATTGTATAGTGAATTCTTATCCTAATAAATCAGGTCCTTTAGGCAAGTATTGCGCGTCATTTTTTCAGGAAAAATCGCAATCGACAAATGATAGTATTTTTAAATCGCATCAAAATCTGTCGTATCCCCAAATCCTGGTGTGCATAGACGTATTGCTAATGCTTCCTAAATTTATCTATACAAAGAAAAAACACATTTATATGATTATCTTAATTAAACTATATTTTTTTTCAAGATAAACTATTTGAAAATTTCTAATTTAATACAAATTAATGGACGAAAAAAACACAAGTATTGACCTGGAAAGTCTACTTGAGATTTATGTAATAGCTCGTTTAGAGACTTTTACTACATTTTGATTTACTTCTAACTGATTGACCTGCTCCTTTGTAAAAATAATTTTACTCGAAAAATAACCTCACCCATCTTTGTTTAATTGACTATAAACACAAATTTGTTTTTGGAAAAAGAAAAACCCGAATTGGACTCCTTTTTTAAAAGTGTCCAATATTCGGGTTACAGTTCAACTTTGTACCTTAAACTTGTTTCATTTTCGTTCTTTTTCTTTGTTAATGAAAAGAAAGCAATAGCACCAATAAAAGAAGTACTAAATAATATAGCACCCATCGGGATTGCTGTCGTCTCATCAATCCCAACAAGAGGTGAGACCATTGATCCAAGTAATAACGGGAGTAAACCTAATACAGCACTTGCACTTCCTGCGCGATGCCCTTGTTTTTCCATCGCCAGTGTAAACGAACTTGTTAGGATCATTCCCATAGTGGTCATGTAAATAAAAATCGGAATGACAAGAGTTGCCAGCGGACCTTTGATTATGGTCATGATAAGTAGAATAAAGGTAGCACTTACTGCAATGATGACTGCATTACGAAGCAAGCGTCTTTCTCCAACGATTCCACCGAAGCGCCCGATGATAAAACTCCCCGAAATAATCGCTAGACCATTAATCCCAAATAAAATACTAAATACTTGAGGTGATACATCATAGATTCCCTGGTAAACGAAAGGAGTTCCTGATACATAAGCAAAACTACCTCCATGAATAAAGCCAACGGTCAATGCGTAGCCAATAAAAGAACGATCCTTCATCAAACTTCCCATTGTACGAACGGAATGTCCGACCGAACTTGGAATTCGCTTTTCTTTCGGTAATGTTTCCTTTAATCGCAGAGCAACGATCAGAACAATGACAAGTCCAAGCAAACTTAAAAAGTAAAAAATCGTATTCCAGCTTGCAAATGGCAAAAGCAAGATGGCTCCACCAGCCATTGGTGCAATCATTGGTGCCGTGGCATTTATAACCATTAATAGCGCAAAAAATTTCGAAAGCTCTCTTCCACTAAACACATCACGTACAACTGCTCGCGAAAGAACAATCCCTGCTGAAGCAGTGAAACCTTGTAAAAATCGCGCTGCAACCAATGTGGTAATATTCGGAGCAAATGCACAAAGAAGTGATGATACCGCAAATAATGAAATCGATACCAGCAAAGGCTTCCGTCTCCCTTGGGCATCGCTAATTGGTCCAACAACGACCTGACCAACTGCAAGACCAATCAAACACGCTGTTAAACTTAGCTGTACAAGCGATGCAGAAGTCCCTAAATCATTCGCAATATCGGGGAAACTCGGTAAATACATATCAATATTTAACGGTCCTAGCATTCCAAGCATCCCTAATAGAAATGCCAAAGCTAACCGCTCTTTTCCTGTTGGATTTTGAATCATAAATCCTAACCACCTTTACTACTAAGTTCTTTTTTCCTCTCTTATCCTACACCGTTAGAAGAAACAAGGAAAGTAATAAATAACTAATAGAAAATTCAGTAACCATTATTCAATATTGATATTTTAATTAAAGGCTATTTTCGCAAACTTTGTTGCTATTGTCACATAGAGTGCCACCAACAGTGACCGGTTCGGCTCCAAATTTCAGAAAACGGTCACGAAACGCCACTAAAGTTACTAATTCTTGACTTAACCACTCCTGTGTAAAAAGTTGTAGTTTATTCATTTTTAGACATTTCCTTTTCTATGTTTATTGTAACTTCATAAAACATAATTTTCACCTTATCAACTCCTTTCCTTAGTTGATTTATTGAAAAATAAAAACCAGCTATATCATCATAAAGAAATGATACGACTGGCTCTATTCCACTGTTGGTTTCAAAAATGAACGTCCCATGGAATTAACAGTTACCATAATGAAAAAATACCATGTATTATTAATATACAAATTTGCTCAAAAACCCAACTGAATATCCTGAAAATTTCATCTCAATTAAATCAAACAATACGATATAAATGAAATAGGGTGGCATTTCTTCTTAGGTTTATTGGGACTGTCCTTAACCACTTTTTAAAATGGAAGGAACACCCAATATCAAAGTCTTGGACAGTCACCTACCACTCGATATTCTTTCCTAATTCAGTCAAATGTAATGTGAAGTTCAGATAACGATCTAAACCCGATCAGTTTCCTCCATTGCAAGTCAGGAGCAGCTAATTTAAGGTTATCTTTCCATGCTAGTAGTGAATTTATCGCAATTTGAGCTTCTAGACGTGCTAGTTGGGCACCTAAACAAAAATGTGATCCATATCCAAATGCAAGATGGGGATTCGGGTACCTCATGATGTCAAATAAATGGGGATCTTGAAATTTATTTGGATCGTGATTTGCAGCTCCCAATAGAATATATACTTGATCACCTTTTTTCATTGTTGTTTGATTGATTGTAATATCTTCCGAAGCAATCCGAGCAGTCATTTGTGTTGGACTCTCAAAGCGCAGAATCTCTTCAACTGCCCCTTCAATCAGAAATGGTTTTTCCTTTAGTTCCATTAATTGCTTTGGATGTTTCAATAAGAGAACGATTGAATTGCTAATCAGATTGACTGTTGTCTCATGACCGGCAATAACAAGCAAAATGCAAGTTGCTATTACTTCCTCGTCTGTTAACCGATCCCCTTGCTGTTCCTCTTTTATTAACAAGCTGATCAGATCCTCTTCAGGGCTGTTTTTCCGTTTTTTAATCAGTCCTTTAAAATAGTCCCTTAGGATGATTGTCATTGCATTTCCATTGTCTAACGCCTGTCTCGAACGAGTAAAATCAATGGTTTGAATCAAGTCTGCCGACCATTTTCTGAATTGATATCGCTCTTCTTGAGGAACTCCTATTATTTTCGCAATGATAAGACTTGCTAAAGGAAACGCAAAGTCTGAAACGACATCTATTGATTTCTGTTGTTGAAACTGGTGCAGTAAATCGTTTACTGTATCGTGAATAAAAGGTCGAAGATACTCAACCTTTTTCGGCGTAAAGACGTTACTAACAAGGAAACGCAACCGCTTATGGTCAGGTTGATTTTTAAAAAGCATCATGTCATGTTGAATGTTTTTTAGACACTCATATTTTTTCGATGTCTGGGGTAACGGGATGCGATTTTGAAATCGGGTATCTTTAAGAATCATCATTGCTTCATTATATCCAGTTACGTACCAGCCTGGATTTTTCATCATATTTCCCCAACAAATCGGGTGTATGGATCGAAGCTCTTCATAAACTGGATAAGGGTTTTGAAAAAACTTAGTAGATGTAAATGAATCCTTTATGATTTGCTTATAATATGTTTTCATCTTAGCCCTCCTTTACATGATCAAAATGGTTGTACATAGATGGATAGCTCACATACAACCATTCTTTTTTGTTATCCCGCATGAGGCAGTACCTCCATCTCTATGCTAGAGTAGACAAGAATCGCTGGGAGAGATAACTGCCCGTTAATATCCGATAAGTCTCGCTTTATTTTTCTGCAGCTAAAAGAGCTTTCATTTCTTCTACTGATTCAACCTCAAATCCTAGGTCACGTAACATTTTATAATCATCACTTTCTTCTTGCCCAGCTGTTGTTAAATAATCACCAACGAAAACTGAATTGGCTGCGTAAAGCCCGAACGGCTGTAAGGAACGAAGGTTAACTTCACGTCCACCAGAGATTCGAATTTCCTTTGTAGGATTAATAAAGCGGAATAATGCTAGCACTTTTAAGCAATAAAGCGGGTTTAATTCTTTTACTCCTTGTAGTGGCGTACCGTCGATGGCATGTAAAAAATTAACTGGGATGGAATCCGCGTCAAGAGCTTTTAGGCTGTTAGCCATATCTACTACATCCTGCTTCGTTTCTTTCATGCCGACAATCACACCTGAACATGGCGACATACCAGATTCTTTTACCATCTCAACCGTATTCACGCGATCATCATACGTATGTGATGTCGTAATGTTCGCATGGTTGCTTGCAGATGTATTGATATTATGATTGTAACGGTCTACTCCTGCTTCTTTTAGACGCTTCGCTTGTTCTGGCTTCAACAGTCCAAGACAAGCACAGATTTTTAATCCGTATGAATCTTTTATTTCCTTTACTGCTTCAACAACATGATCAACCTCTTTATTTGAAGGGCCTCTGCCGCTGGCTACAATACAGTATGTCCCTACATTTAAATCATGGGCACGCTTTGCTCCTTCAAGGATGGTATCCTTATTGACCATTCGATACGTATTAATTGGAGCTGTTGAAATCGATGATTGTGAGCAATAGCCACAGTTTTCCGGACAAATTCCAGATTTTGCATTCATGATCATATTGAGCTTTACTTTTTTCCCATAATATTTCTTTCTAATTTGAAATGCCCCATGCATGAGTAATAACACATCATCATCTGGACACTCTAAAATGGAAAGAGCCTCCTCATTTGTTACTTCCTTGCCCTCTAATACTTGATCTGCTAGTTCCATCCATTTATTCATGATCTTATCCCCATTTCATTAAGTAATAATGTCACATCTATGTGCTCTTTTACGATTTTCTTTATGTTTTCTATCGTAACTTCTTTCAGTTTTGGCGTTATGCCTAAAATAGGTACACCACATAATTCTTCAATTAACTCTGGGTTTGTTTTTTCTGCAAGATCTGGATGATCACTGATCCCGTTGATTACGACCCCAGCAACAGGTAGACCAAGACTTTTTGCGTATTGGACGGTTAGAAAAACATGGTTGACTGTGCCAAGATTCGGTCGAGCTACAATCACCAGCGGCAGCTGCATCGCCTTTATTAGGTCACTAACTAAGAATTGTTTTCCAAGTGGGACTGAAATACCGCCTGCCCCTTCTACGATAAAAAATTCGTGTTTTCTTCTGATCTTTTCCCAATGATTTAATACCTCTTCGCTCGTTACATTCTTCCCCTCCAGTTTTCCTGCTACATACGGAGCAAGCGGTTCTTTAAATGCAAAGGGAGTAATCTCTTCATACGATAAAGTTGTTTTGGACAGTTTTTTTAGCAAGCTTGTATCACTTGCAGGATCCTCACGAGAAATACCGCTTAATAATGGCTTAAACACGCCAACATCGATCTTTTTCTCATTTAATACCGCTGCAAGCCCACTAGAAATAATTGTTTTTCCCACATCTGTATCAGTTCCTGTAACAAAAATACCATTCATCATTTGATGCTCAGCTCTTTTCCAATGAATTGAAAGCACTCCAGCAAGTAATCGATTTCTTTCGCCGTATGATCGGATGTGACAGTTAACCTGATACGACTTTCTCCCTCCGGTACAGTTGGCGGCCGGATGGCAGGTGCATAGATCCCCTTTTCCTGCAGCTTTTCTGAAAAACCGACTGCCTCATTGGGATCGCCTATGATCACAGGAATAATCGGAGTAAGATCACCCTTTACGAGATAACCCATTTCTATTAAACTCGTTTTTATTTTTTCCACATTAGAAACTAACTGTTGACGTTTATCATAACTTTCTTCAATGACTTCCAACGCAGCATAGGAAGCAGCACAGATTGCCGGGGGCATAGCGGTTTGAAAAATAAACGTTCTCGCATTGTTTAGCAAAAAGTCAATTAAAACGTGCGAACCAGCAACAAAACCGCCTTCTGTCCCAATGGCTTTACTAAAGGTTCCGATCACCACATCAGGACGGACACCGAAATATTCACTTGTCCCCCGTCCATTCTTCCCTAAAACACCAGTTGCGTGAGCATCATCAACAATCGTGTAGGCATGATAACGTTTTGCAAGTGAGATCATCTGATCAAGAGGAGCAATTGTCCCATCCATACTAAAAACGCCATCTGTTACAATAAAACGCCTTTTATATGAGGCTGTTTCGTTCAATTTTTTTTCAAGATCATCCATATCAATATGGTTATAAACGACTGTCTTTGCTTTTGATAGACGGCATCCATCAATAATACTCGCGTGATTTAATTGATCACTTAAGATGACATCGCCTTCTTTAGGTAATGTTGATAACACGCCGACATTTGCTAAATAGCCGCTTGAAAAAAGAAGGGCTGCCTCAGTTTGCTTAAAACTGGCGATTTTCTCCTCAATCTTGTGGTGCCAATCGGTATGACCAGTCGTTAATCTTGAGCCGCTGCTTCCTACTCCATATTCATGGAGGATCGCTTCTGCTGCAGTAACCAAACGTTGATTGTTCGCCAGCCCTAAATAATTATTCGATGAAAAAACAATCTGTCTTCTGCCATCGATCAACATAGTAGAACGAGGTGCCGTATTCATCGTTCGCACTTTGCGATACAAACCCGCCTCTTTTGTTTTATTTAGATGTTGACATAACCATTCATCAAGCTCTAGCATTAGTAACTCCGCTCGTGACTTCCGCAATTGCTTCTTTCATAATGGCAACCATTTCATATAGCTCTTCTCTTGTGCTTGCATGTGGCGGCATAAAGACGATCACATCACCCAATGGTCTTGTTAACATACCAAGCTCTCTCATTTTCAATGTCACGTGATAGCCAATCCGTTCTTCAGCAGGAAAGGGTTCCTTTGTTTCCTTTGAAGAAACGAGCTCAATTCCACACATAAAACCAAGCTGTCTAATTTCACCTACAGATGGAAGCGATTGAAGCTCTTCAAGGAGTGAGTTGAGATACTCTGACTTTTCAGCTACCTCTTCTACAATGTTTTCCGCTTCAAATAAACGTAAATTTTCAAGAGCAACAGCGCATCCAAGCTGGTTTCCAGTATAAGAATGACCATGGAATAATGTTTTTCGTTTTTGATAATCATCATAAAATGCTGCGTAAATCGCCTCTGTTGTTAAGGTAGCGGCAATTGGCAAATAGCCTCCTGTAATCCCTTTTCCAACAGCCATTAAATCAGGCTGAACACCTTCATGTTCACAAGCAAACATTTTCCCTGTACGACCAAACCCGGTTGCTACTTCATCCACAATCATTAACACATCATATTTTGTACAAAGCGCCCGTACTCCTGACAAAAATCCCTTAGGCATGACAATCATCCCACCTGCCCCCTGGATCATTGATTCAATCGTTAGCGCAGCAATCTGATGATGATGTTCCATCAACAGTTGTTCAAGAATATGTAAGCATTCATCTCTGCACTGTACGGGATCACCGCTTTTTGAGTGATAGACATCCGGTATTGGTGCTTTAAAGCCCTCAAACATTAACGGTCCGTACACTTGATGATAAAGGTCAATGGAACCAACACTAACGGCTCCAATCGTATCGCCATGATAGCCATTTTGCATGGCAATAAATTTTTGCTTCTCTGGTTTATCGACATTCTTCCAATATTGAAACGCCATTTTCAGAGCGATTTCCATCGCTTCCGCCCCACTATCTGAATAAAAAACACGCGTTAGCTTCTCAGGACTTATGTCGATTAGTTTTTCAGCAAGCTCTGTTGCTGGGACATTTGTCATCCCTAATAATGTCGAATGGGCAATGAGATCAAGCTGCTTCTTGATCGCTTCATCCAATTCCTTTTTTCTATGCCCATGAACATTAAGCCAAAGGGCAGAAAATCCATCATAATATTCCTTCCCATTGATGTCCTTCACTTTTATGCCATTGCCACTTTCGATGATTAACGGATTTTCGTCGTAATCTTTCATTTGTGTGAACGGTAGCCAAAGATACTTTTTACTTTTTTTAATTAACTCGCTCATCATTTCCTTCCTCCCATTGTATGATTAGTGGCTCTTTTTCTAAGTAGTGTATGTATGAATCAAGATCACTCAAGCCATTGACAAAGAAGATTCGGCAGCCTTGTTCATCACCGTATGTTTTAAGCCTCGTGATTCTCTGATAACCTGCCTTTTTACTTGCAACATAACCTGTAATATATTCAGGATCATCTGACCAGCATAATTCTGCCACAGTTGCGGGGTGCCGATTTACCTTTGTTGCAAGAACAAGCGCCTCCTTCACCCTTTGACTTACAGGCATCTTGTAGTAGTTAGCCCATTTTTCATAATTCGTGGTGAACCAGTCCATTCTAGAAACGCGAACACCTTTGTCGCTGCGATCATCGATGCGTTCCCCAGTATGTATGTCAAACAAAATCGCCCCTCTAAGCCCGGAACATTCTTTCATTTGCTGGTAGGCTTTTTCTATGCACGCTCTCGGAACCCCTGATTTTTCTAAAAGATTCCTAGCTATTAATTGCCCTTCTTCTACCGATTCCACTTCAATCGTTTCAATATGTAAAGGTTCGCATTTTGTAATCGGTTCATCAATTAATTCAAGTTGAATCTGCATAAAATCAGGATTTCCTTTAGAATGAGTTAACGCTTTGTCTAACAGGACATTTACGGTATGTTTCAAATGACTGTATGTTGAAATTTGTTCACCGCCAGAAATATGCTTTCCACCATTTTCATGTGCCCCATTCTTGGAAGCTCTCATTCTAACACTAAAAAGATTTTCCTCAATCAAACTAACTAACCTCCTAATCTCGGGTTCTTATTACAGCCTGCTTATTCTCTTCATTCGTAACCGATCACAATGTATAATTTGCACTCTCACATTTTAATGTTAACTAAAAATAAAATATAGTTAACAATTAAAATGGTATATTCAATAACATAATTTGTCAATATTTTTTCTTTCGCACATTTTCGCATCATATTGCAATATTTGCTGTTATCACCTTGTAGATACATCTGAATTACATAAAAAAACAGCCCCTATAATGATAGAGACTGTCTGCTTTATAACTAACATTCATATTCTTTTGTTGAATCCCAATTTATAAAAATTGGTGAAAACGGGCAATGGCAGACATATTCTTACAAATTACTTTCTTCTAAGTTTGGCTTCCCCGCTTCGACTAACACTTTGCTCCCCAACAAGAAAAACCCTTGAATAAACATGAGGATTCCTGTTCCAATAAGAAGCCATTCAATTTTAACAAAATCAGATATTGGTCCAAATACAAGCATTCCCAACGGCATCATCGAAGTTGAAATCATACCTAATACACCGAATACTCTTCCAAGGTAGTCCTGTTCCACTTTCTCCTGTAGTAAGACCGTAGAAGGTGTATTAAAGATCGGCATTGCCACTCCGACAATCCCCATGAAAAGCAAATAAAGCCAAAAAATAGGAATGATCCCAAGAGCAAACGTACAAGCACCAAATATTAGGGCCGCTAATGTCATCGTATGAATCTTGTTTTTAAAACCACCCCAAGATGAAATGACAATTCCACCAATCATCATCCCGATTGAAAAAGTGATTTCAATCGCTGTTAACCGCCATACATCATCACCAAAGCTGCGTGTAACCTGTAACGGCGTTAGAAATGCCACTGGTGCTGATAAAACAAAGAAACAAGCGAAAAACAGGAAGAATTTCTTAAGAAAATCATGGTTCTTGATATAACTAAAACCTTTTTGCATGTCACTGAAATAGCTTGTCGTTTGCTTTAGTAATGCTTTTTCATGAACAGAGATCCGTAAGAAAAACAGCAAGATACTAACAGCGATCGCAGCGGTAACCACATCAATAAAGAATATTGTTTCGAGTGAAGCAGTTGTTAGTAGCGCTGCACTGATAATTGGAGCAATCAGCATAATCATCGCTTGAATACTACCATTTGTTCCGTTCACCTTCGTCAGTTTATCCTCGGGTACAATCTGAGGAAGAATCGCTCCAACAGCCGGCGTTTGAATACCAGTTCCAACAGCGCGAACAGCTGACATGACAAAAAGAAGCCAAAGATCATCATATCCGATTAAAAACAAGATAGCTAAAATTAACGTTGAAATAGCAATCAACGAATCTGCTAAAATGATGAGCATTTTTCGATTGTAACGGTCAGCCCATACTCCAGCAATCGGCGAAAGAATAAAAGTCGGCAAAAAGCCACATAAAATGGAGATCGTCATCATCATCCCCGACTGAGTGTTCAATGTGATATACCAAAGAATGGCATACTGAACCAAAGCAGATCCAAAAAGGGAGATCGTTTGACTACCTAAAAAGAGAATAATATTTTTCTTCCAATTTTGCATTGGATTTTCAGTTGTTTGTTGCATGTTATACACGTCCTTATTTTGATTTTCTAGTTTATGCACAATTTCTTTTTTAAACAGAAAAAAAACACAGACGACCTAACTGTGTATACGAGTAAACGGATAAGGACTTATTTAAAGCTTTCTAGCATTTGGCCTTTAAAAAAAGATTCCTCATGTAACTTATCCATCACTACCCCGTCTTCATATAAGCTTACTGATCACCACTTAAGACAGGTGGATAAGAAAAATTGGCTATCTCGATGAATTCTATTCTAACAGCGCAAAAAAACGAGGGCAGACCTATCCCCTCGTTTTTACATTCCGTAAAATAAAAGTTTCCTTAAAAACAGGCAGACCAATCCATTTACCCTGCACACATGCAGAGCCTTTGAACGTATTCAATTATCTGTTCAAAGCGTTGAATCGAAGTCTCATTGATGCTGTCAAAAGGAAAACCTCCATTTCTTTAAAGTTAGGTTAACTTTATCAGAAATAGACAAATTATACAACAGACAAGCTGTAGCTTTTTTGATTCCATCACATAATGTACTCGCTAGACTCCCTATTAAATTTAGTAAATATTGTGTATTGCAAAGTACTCATTTATACTTAATTTATTCCATTTAAAAACTATCTGAATTTATAGTCATTCATTTAAAGGAGGAGAAAAATATGAAACTAGGCGCATTTTCTGTAAGTTTAAATGTAAAAGATATAAATGAATCAAAATCATTTTACGAAAACCTAGGATTCCAAGTCCTTGGAGGAGAAATCAACCAAAATTGGCTCATTATGAAAAATGAAAATTGCATAATCGGGCTATTCCAAGGAATGTTTGAAAAGAATATTTTGACTTTTAATCCAGGATGGAATGAAAATGCTGAAAATCTAGAATCCTTTACGGACATTCGAGAGCTACAAAAGCAACTTAAAGTAAAAGGAATGAACATACTAACTGAAGCAGATGAGTCAGGTGAAGGACCAGCACATTTTACAATTGAAGATCCAGATGGTAATCAAATTCTTGTAGATCAACATCGATGAAAAAGAGGAAATAATGGTACCTACTTACAACTATTATCAAACATGATACATATAATTGTACTAAAGAGCCTTTCGCTCAATCTAAGGTTAAATCTTAAATTGAGCGAAAGGCTCTTTAGTGTTTTGGGAAACCTACCGTATCTTTCAGTTAACTTTATGGATGCTCCAGATATACAATGGAAAAAGTTCTATTTAGCGTCCTTATCAGGTTGATGAATGCCAAATATATTCCCCTCAGTATCAATGTAGTATCCCTGCCATGCCATACCTGGCAGGGCGTATTTTGGCATTGCGACCTTGCCGCCATTATTCATAATTTTCTTTTCTGTAGAATCATAATCTTCTACACCCATTGTACAAGAGAAGGCATTCAAAGCCTGGTTTGTTTCTGGGGCACCACCTTTACGTTGCATCAAAGCACCATTGATTCCAGGTTCATTTTCATCACCAGTGACTACGCCAAAGTAAGGCACCCCTGCATAATCACTCCAATCCTGGAATGTCCATCCAAATACCTCACCATAAAACTTCTTTGCCTGCTCCATGTCATTCACATGAATTTCGAAATGGATTAATCTTCCCATAATTTCCTCCTTATTCTCATAAAGTAATACTTCCATCAGAGTGGGTTTTCTTTTATCCCTACTAATGTTTACCCCTGATTCATTGCACTTTCATCCATATAAACAACTTCCCAAATATGGCCGTCTAAGTCCTGAAAACTCCATCCATACATAAATCCATGATCTTGAGGGTCATTCGAAGATTTACCACCAAATGCTAGTGCCTTATTTACCACTTCATCGACCTGATCCCGACTTTCAGCTGATAAGCAAAAAATCGCTTCGGATGAAGTAGCAGCATCCACAATTTCCTTCTTACTAAACTCTTTGAAACGTTCTTCGACCATTATCAATACGAAGATATTGTCGCTGACGATCATACAAGCTGTGCTCTCATCCGTGAATTGTGGGTTAAACTCAAAACCTAGCGCCTGGAAAAAATCAGTCGATTTGTGCAAGTCTTTCACTGGTAAATTGATAAAGATATTTTTGGATTTTAATGCCACTTTTATCACCTCATGCCGACATTAACACAGTTAAAAACACTGTGTTAATTTTGGTTTCATTAGAATTTCCTTAGTAAAATAACTACTCTTTCACCATCTCAATTGAACTACTCACGACTTAATTCTCTAACAAAAATTTAAAGTCGTATATTCCAAAAGATAGAACCATACCCGTTCAACTAGGTATTAGATTTTCAACTCCCCCTTCAGACTTTCAAGATAGAATTCATCCTACAACAAAGAGTCTACAAGTGTAGAGCATATCTGAAAGCAAAAAGCTCTAACACATTCGTTCGGGAATATTCTTTTCCTACTGCACCCGACAAGATAGACAGATTATCTGCTCTAGTCATCGTGCATAACCGACGGTAGAAAAAGAACAGAGCATAGAATTTCACCCAACAAACGATAGGTTAGTTATTAGAACCCTATATTCCAGCTCATTTTCAAAGAACGATTTGTATAAAAATATAATAGCACATACGTTCGATATATTCAACCATTTTGATCAACGCTAACCGACATTCATCCATTAACAACAAAAAACAGACCAAAGCGTTGTGATTTGGTCTGTGATTCAAACAGATAATTTCTCCTATTCGTGACCTCTCGAGCTACATTTCCTCAATATCAGGCACATTACTCCTCTACCTCTAACCACCTGGACACCATTTCCTAAAATCAGACTACTAACACATCATGATCTAGGTCTACAACTAAACCGAACAGTACTAGAAGGCAACTCCAGTTGGATTCCTGTGGAAAAAGTGATGCTATCATTGACCTGCTCTATTTTAATACAATGGAAATCAATATTTCCATTCGGTTGATCATTCTCTTCGTCATTACCTTGATGCCAATCTAGCTTATCGTTTCTCGGTTTACAAACCCTTCCTTGCACCTCTAAAACGACACTTGAGAAAGAACTGATGATTGCACAAAGGTTGATATCCACATCAATTTGGTCTAGCTGAGCATCTCTACATATAATATTAACATTGCATTCAGCGCTTAGCGTGTTTAACGAGATGCTTGAAAGATCATTTATACAAATGAGGAATTTTTCACACTTGCGAAATGGAATGATCGTTGATTCGCAAACGTCTTCGCTTGTATACACAACAATTCGGATATTTCCGCTTATTAACGCATTTATGAGTGTTAATTCAACTACCGTACCATCTGGTAGCATGACCTCTTGCTCTTTGATTCGTTTTACATTCTGAAGCGAGTTACTGGAGTAAATTGACTGTCACTTGGAAAGGGCACTGACTTTACACCTCCGCATTTTTCCATATATAAAAATGAGATGAAGGAAATGATGTCGAAGTCACAATTCAGCAAGGAAAACAAGCGAATGTCCTAGAATGTGGGATTACTATATTTGGGGGAATGTTAATGAACGTAATCAAAAATGAGAGAAGATTAATGATCAATATGAAAGCTAAAAGAACACATACTCCTTTGAATCCAAACAATGTTTCTCCACTTAACTTGAAAACTCTTCCTCCATTATGTCTACCTCTTCAACTCCCTCCATTCATTTTCTAGCATCCTCATTTCCACTATTAATCACCCATTTTCCTAGAATCTTTCAAATCTGACCGATCCCCGATCCCCCACAGTAAAAGGAATTCCGGTAAATCACTCCATTTGATCAGTTATTTACCAGCAGATTGTGTAAATTAGTTTGGTTCAACCATTCTCCCTTTATCTTTCCGCTTACAATGAACCAATTTTGGTCGTCGCAATTGCACCTATTTTATTAGCAAATTGAACATACTCCTTTAATTGGCTATCGTCCACTGGCACTCCCTTTTCATGAAAACGGGATAAAATAGCTGCGAAAAAAGCGTCTCCTGCACCAGTTGTATCTACTGCCTTAACTTTTATTCCTGGAACATTTATTCTTTTTCCATCATGTAAAACACATGCCCCCTCTTCCCCCATTGTAATGAAAAGAAAAGGAATGTTCAGGTTAGATATTTTAACTAGACTTTCTTCCATTGTGTTTGTTTCTGTCAGGAACAGCAATTCATCTTCCGTCAATTTAACAAGATCTGCTCGTTTCATAAAAGAAGATACCCTCTCCCTGCATTTTTCTTCACTTTCCCAACGCTTTAAGCGAATGTTCGCATCGAACGACACTAGCATGTGAGATTCTTCTGCATATGTTAACGCCTGTTCTGTCGTTTTTCGTGCTTTATCATTGAATAGTGTCCCAGAGCTAAAGTAAAAGATTTTCCCAGTATGAAAAAGTTCTTTCTCTAATTCATCCACGGTTAACCATTCATCCGGAGTTTCATTTACATATTTATGAAAATATCTGTCACCAACCTCATCAAGATGTATGTACACACTACATACCTTTTTCTCAGAGGAAGAGACACAATAGTCAATATTGATGTTTTCTTTTTTCAACGCATCCGCAACAAACAAACTGTTTGTATCTGTACCTAATTTACATAAATAATAAGAAGGAATGCCAAGTCTACTTGCCCCCACCGCAACATTAACCGTTGCGCCTCCTAAAAACTGTTGATACCTTGTATTTGTCTGATCAGCGGAAATAAGATCAACAAATGCCTCACCTAAAGAAATGATTCCTTCCTTACTCAAGCTAGTCCCAGCTCCTTTAAAACCATAAAATATCATATAAGAATATAACAAATCGTAGGTTTTGTGAAGTAGGGAACAAAACAAGGTTTTGCCCGACCCTTCACTGGTGAGGGTCTAGTTGCTAAAGCCACCCAAATCTTTCGGTCTCCGAAGAGCACACCAAGGGGCTGGAGTTACCAGAACTACCTGAAGTCCCACACAGCAATCCTTCTATCGGAATTTTCACACCGAAGTGTCTGTGCAGAAAAACAAGCTTAAGGGTTTTTATTCCATAGAGTTAAAAAGGAAACTCTATTTCGCTATTAAACGAGAGATCGGAAACAATAAAATCTTGTAAAAAACAGTGTTTTACATTCATTTTTATTTTTTTCATCTTTTTTAATAGGTCATCATGCCATTTCTTTACTACTTTCCAGTGTTTGAATAAGTCCGAAAGAGGTTGTCCCTTTTTTGCTTCCTTTGCAAAAAGGACTAACAACAATTCTTTCGGTATTTTTTCTTCAAAACCCA
>NZ_JAIQUM010000015.1 GCF_020075705.1 Metabacillus rhizolycopersici
TTCTGCATCCCCCACTGATGGTTAGCGAGACTTATCGGATCTTTACGGGCAGTTATCTCCCACTTATCTTCTTTGCTTCTCTCGAATCTTGAAGTCGGAGTTTTACTGCCCGTTAAGGTGGGATAAATTCTGATTATACAAAAAAGACTACTCAAATTTTGAATAGTCTTTTTATTATTTAGTAAATGTAAGATTATGCAAACATCAAGGTGACAATAATAATTGATGCAATAATCCCAATAAGATCTGCCAATAACCCAACCTTCAATGCATCGCCCATTTTCTTTATTCCGACTGCACCAAAATAAACAGTCAGCACATACAGCGTCGTATCGGTACTACCTTGCATCGTGGCTGCCAGCATCCCGATAAAAGAATCAGGACCATAAGTGGCAATAATATCTGAGGTTATCCCTAGGGCTGCTGTACCTGAAATAGGGCGGATGAACGCGAGTGGAACAATTTCTGCTGGTATATTTAGAACCTCTAGCATCGGCTTCATGATATTCATTAGAAATTCTAACGCTCCAGAAGCACGGAAGATTGAAATAGCAACCATCATCCCAACTAAATAAGGTATGATTGAAAAAGAAATCGTAATCCCTTCTTTTCCACCCTCAACAAATGTTTCATAGGTAGGTACCTTTTTAAAGGTACCATAAATTAAGATAGCCCCGATAATAACGGGCATTAACCATAAAGATATTACGCTAATGAGTCCCATCTTCGATCACCCTTTTCTCTTTCTCCGATAATAAAAGAATCGATCTATTATTATTGCACCAATTCCTGAAATAAATGTTGCAAGGATTGAAGGACCGACAATGCTTGTTGGTGAGGACGAATCATAGGTCATCATGATGGCTATTACAGTTGTTGGAATTAACGTGATACTTGATGTGTTAATAGCTAAAAAGGTGATCATTGATCGACTGACTTCATCCGAATTTCCGTTTAAAACTTTTAATTGTTCCATTGTTTTTATCCCTAGTGGTGTTGCCGCATTTCCAAGACCAAAAAAGTTGGCCATCATATTTGAAATCATATAGCCCATTGCGGGATGGTCAGGAGGAACCTCTGGAAATAGCTTTGATAAAATTGGTTTAAACAAATTACCGAGTTTTTCTAACAAACCAGCTTTTTCAGCAATCTTCATCAACCCCAACCAAAACACCAATACACTAATTAATCCAATCGCAATCGTTACCGCTTCTTTTCCACCTTTAAAAACAGCTTCATTTACTTGATCCATTGTTCCATTAAACATAGCAAAAACAATTCCTATTACGGTCAGTGCAACCCAAATGAGATTAACCATCTTTATTTACTCCAACCGTAGCTAAAAATAAATTTTTAAATAACTGCCAAAATGTATCCTTCGGTTTTTCCACTTTACCATTATCAAAATAGATAGGTAACTTAGCAATTTCCTTTTCATCAAGCTTTACAGACATTTGCCCAACGATATTCGGTACATTCTTTAGATCTTCCCACGCTTTACTTGGAGTTAATAAAGATAAACTAATTTTCACTTTTTCCTGTTCATCAGTTGTTAGTGGATATTGAACATTCCGATCGATGAAAACTCGATTTTTATAAAATTCGTTATCTATTTTATTGAGTGTTCCCTGTTTCTTTAGATTCACTAGCTCATAGTTATTAAATGCATAGTCATGTAGATTCATATGATCTTGCCAATCGTCCGGATCATTTAGCGTAACTACAATCGTATTGAAACCATCCTTTGAAGCAGTTGACACAAGTGTCCGTTTCGCTCTGACTGTATAACCTGTCTTGCCACCTGTTGTATATTTATAGAGGCCCGTTAATAATTTATTTTTGTTCTCCCATTCTCTTTCCCATTTTTCATTTGGATTAGGAGCTTTATGTGTTTCGGTACCTGAAATCTTCTGATACGTTTCATTTTTCATCGCATACTGTGTTAAGATAGCCATATCATAAGCGGTGGAAAAATGATTTTCATGATCATCTAATCCATGCGGATTGGCAAATTCCGTATTTGTCATGCCAATTTCTTGTGCTTTTTGATTCATTAGCACAACAAAGCCTTCAAGACTACCCCCAACATGTTCTGCAATTGCAACTGCAGCATCATTTCCTGATCGGAGCATTAAACCATATACTAAATCCTCTAATTTTATCTTTTCCCCTTTTTGTAAATAAACCGCTGACCCTTCAGCTTGTACTGCTCTTTCACTAACCGTTACCATTTCATCCATTTTTCCGGATTCAATCGCAAGGATTGCTGTCATAATTTTCGTAATACTCGCAATCCTCATTTTTGTATGAGCCTCTTTTTCATATAAAATCCGACCGGATTCTTGTTCTATTAAGATGGCAGCTTTTGCACTCACACCGGTGGCTGTGGAGTTACAGGGAAATATAGTTAAAAGCAAAAATATGATGATAAAGCCAAATATCACTTTCTTTCTGTACAGCATATGGCATCCCTCGTCCCCTTACTTGTTTTGTACAAGTTTATGCATCTGGACAAAGCTTATGAATGGAAATTTCATAAATATAGCTATACTCAATCATTTATTTCTACTTCAAAAGCTTGATATTTGTTTCGAAATTAGTTCAGAAAAGAACAAAAGCGCAAGCTCCTTGACCAGCCTAAGGCAGTCATAAGACGCGCATGAATAGAAAGGTACTTGTTACCTTCAATTCATGCGCGTCTTATGACCCCGAGGGGCTAGGCGCTTACGCTGGATGCCGTGCGCTTATCCACAGTGCAAGAATTTTATAGTTCGCTAAACAAAAAAAACTGCCTCGATAAGGAAATTCCGACAAATAGTAATTACTTGTGAAATTTACTTTCGATTCAGTTGCAATTCATTTTTATTTTAGTTCTTCAAATGTTTCATTAAATTTCTCAAAGAAAAGATCTGCTTCTTCCTGTTCATACTCCTCAGCTGCTTTATCTGGCAGAGGTGGTAGTTCTTCGATAGATTTCAATCCAAAATGTTCCAGAAATTCCTTCGTTGTTCCATATAGGATCGCACGCCCTGTACCTTCGGCTCTCCCAACTTCTTTAATTAGTATTTTCGTGAGCAATGTTTGAATCGGTCGTTCAGTTTTCACTCCACGGATTTCCTCAATCTCTGTTCTCGTAATTGGTTGTCGATAAGCAATAATAGCTAACGTTTCAAGTGCAGCCTGTGAAAGAGAAGCATTCACAGGAGCTTCAACTAACTTCTTTAAATATATCGCATGCTCTTTTTTCGTTGTAAGTTGGTAATGTCCAGCAACTTCATCTAATACAATTCCACGCTCTGCTTCTTGATAACTCCTAGATAACTCTTCTACTATTTCAATGACTTCGGGTTCTTCAAGTTCTAAAACGACTGTTAGTTGTTTCAAGGAAAGACCCTCGTCACCTGATGCAAATAAAAGAGCTTCCACAATTGCTTTCCACTCAATGACACCTAAGGACACGATCCTACTCACTCCTCATAATATAAATATCTGAAAAATTATTTTCCTGTTCAATTAAAATCGAATGTGTTTTCATTAATTCTAAAATAGCCAAAAAAGTGACAACTAAATGATCTTTACTGTTCGTTGAAAACAAATCGGTAAATCGACGTCTACCAGGATTTACCCGTAATTCCTCTAATACCTCTTCCATTCGTTTCTCAATCGGTATTTCCTGACGTGTAATTTTTGTTTGAACTGGTTTTTGAATTTTTTTTCTTCGTAACATCTTTTGAAAGGCAGCAAGCATGTCATATAAGGAAACATTTAATGAATCTTTTTGATTTACTACCTGTACACCATATTCACTTAAATCACTTGGCGCCTTTGTATAAACCTGCGAACGAATCTCTTCAAGGCTTCGTAGATCCTCAGCTGCTTCTTTATATATTCGATACTCAATCAATCTTCGCATTAATTCCTCACGAGGGTCTTCTTCAAGCTCTTCCCCAAACTCATCCTCAAATAACTCTTCTTCATGCTTTGGAAGAAGCATTCTGCTTTTAATCGAAAGTAATGTTGCTGCCATAACTAAATATTCCGAAGCGACATCAAGCTGCAGCTCCTGCATTGTGTGAATATAAAGCATGTATTGTTCAGTGATTTCCGAAACAGGAATATCATATATATCAATTTCTAAACGATTTATTAAATGAAGTAAAAGGTCTAGTGGACCTTCAAAAGCGTCGATTTTCACATGATATTGCAATTTATACCCCACCATTCTTACAACTAGCCATCATATAGTATAGAGGAAATTTTCTACATGTCCAATATTTTTAAGCTAATAAATCATGATTTAAGCGTTTTTTTCGCCATTGCATGAATTTTGTAGGTGCAGCATATTCGTGTGGTTTCCATTTTATGCTCATCCATAATAGCCTGACAAACTGATCAATCCCTTTGCTTCATAACGGTCTCCATATTTCCCAGTAATAAATTACCCAATAAATAGTCATCCGCCCATACACTTCCACTCGTTGGTCATATATTACAAATGTAAATAGCTATTCATTAAGGAGGAATTAAACATGGGTGACGGTTTTAATTACGGCGGAGGATTTGCGTTAATTGTTGTCTTGTTTATCTTGTTAATCATCGTTGGTGCTGCTTGGTTATGCTAAGAACAAAAGCGTAAGCGCCCGTTCATCGACGTATGAACTGGAGCACTCCGTATGAGCTAAAGGAAACACGAAGAGCGAGAATGCGATTCGGTGTTGACTTAGCGTATAAGGAGGGTGAAGTTCACTAGTCGCTGGGCGCGCTGGAGCTGGATGTCATGCGCTAATCCAACAGTACAAGAATTTTATTGTACGCTAAAGAAAAAAAGGCTGCTGTTCATTCAGCAGCCTTATCTTATGGTACACTAATGGCATAAGAATTGGTAAGAGGTGAAAAAGCTATGTATGATCGTGCTTATATCGATTATCTCATTTATTTCCATTGTGAGCGGGATTATTTCGAGTGTCATGAGGTGCTAGAGGAACATTGGAAAAGTGAAGCAAAAAACGAACGAAAAACATACTGGGTTGGTCTCATTCAAATTGCTGTTGGTTTGTACCATCAAAGACGAGGAAACTTCACTGGCGCATTAAGAATGATCTCAAATTCAATTCAATTACTTGAGAATGATCAACAGGCTGTTAACAAGCTTGGTTTAAACAGTGATGAACTAGTAACCATATTAAATAAGAGAAAAAGTGAAATTGTAAATAAGCAAAGCTATTACAGTATCAACCTGCCTATTATTGATAAAGTCTTACTTAAGATTTGCCATAATCACTGTATTGATACAAAGAAAATATGGGGACAAGCCAGTGATTTATCCAATGAATATCTGATAAATAAGCACACAAAAAGAAATCGAACTGGTGTAATTAATGAACGGATAAAGCAGCTCGAGCTTCGAAAAAAACCAGAGATATGATCTCTGGTTTTTTAGCAATTCTTGTCTTTATTACTTTTGCACTTTTCAAAAAACTTTTCTGTTTCATCATTAGGAATAACAGTTTTAGTTTTGTAAAGTTCTTTCACAGCATTCACCATGCTTTTACCGATTCCTTGTTGACGATGGGATGGATTAACCGAAATATGACGTACTTCAACAACATCTTCATCTTTAAAAATAACACCAATTGCACCGATAATGTCTTCATCCTGCTTCCATAGAAACAATTGCCAATCATCTGCTGTTTCGTACTGTTTAATTGTTTGCTGTAATTGCTTCAAATCCTTCTCCGCTGGCATAAATGACAGGAGACCCATTGCAATCTTTTCAAAACTTTTTTTAAAGCGTATTAACATATTTACCCCTCATTAACGAAATAGCTTCCAAAAAGGCGAAAGCGAAAATCATTTACCGATAAAAAATTCTAAAAGTAAAAATACTTTTGCGAGATGTCCTTTTGTCTAGTTATGTTCAAACTTTAGTAAAATGACTTCTCAAAACATTATATACAGTTTTTTATCGATTTTAAACACTTTTAAGAAAAATTAATCTAGGGCTTTTAGCAAATTAGACATTTCAATAGCTGTGACAGCAGCTTCATAGCCTTTATTTCCAGCTTTCGTTCCAGCTCTTTCAATAGCTTGCTCAATTGATTCAGTTGTTAGCAATCCAAATACGACAGGAACACCAGTCTCTAAAGATACTTTTGAAACACCTTTTGCAGTTTCATTACATACATAATCATAATGAGTAGTTGCTCCTCTAATAACAGTTCCTAACGTAATAATCGCATCATATTTTCCTGATTCAGCCAATTTCTTTGCAACTAAAGGTAATTCAAATGCACCAGGTACCCAAGCTACCGTTACATTTTCTTCTTCAACGCCATGTCTTCTTAATGCGTCTTCTGACCCACCCAAAAGCTTTGATGTAATAAATTCATTAAAACGACCAACGACAATTGCAATTTTTAACCCACTACCAATTAAATGACCTTCAAATGTTTTCATATCTATTTCCTCCTGAATATGTTATTAGAAATGTAGAAAATGTCCTAATTTTTCATTTTTCGTTTTTAAGTATGCTTCATTTTCCGTTCTTACAGGCATTTGAATCGGCACACGATCAACTACCTGTAAGTCGTATCCTTCCAGACCAGTAATTTTTCTAGGATTATTTGTTAATAAACGCATTTTTTCAATACCTAAATCTTTTAAGATTTGTGCGCCGATTCCATAATCTCTGAGGTCCGGAGCAAATCCTAATTCTTCATTTGCTGCTACAGTATCGTACCCTTGCTCTTGAAGTTTATATGCTTTCATCTTATTTAACAGACCAATTCCTCTGCCTTCTTGACGCATATATAACAGAACACCTTTGCCCTCTTCCTCAATTTGAGCAAGTGCTGAATGCAATTGCGGACCGCAATCACATCGATATGAGCCAAAAACATCTCCAGTCAAGCACTCAGAATGCACTCTAACTAATATAGGTTCACTGGAGTTAATTTCACCTTTTACGAGAGCAACATGCTCTTTATCATCTATTGAGTTGGAATATCCAATTGCTTTAAAAGATCCAAATTCCGTAGGTAACTCAACTTCTATTTCTCTTTTTACTAGTTTTTCACTTCGATTACGGTAATGGATTAAATCCTTAATCGTAATGATCTTCAATTCAAGCTTTTCAGCTATTTCAAGTAAATCTGGTACTCTTGCCATTGTTCCATCTTCTTTAATGATTTCACAAATGACTCCACCTGGTTTGGCACCACAAAGAATCGATAAATCAACAGCTGCTTCAGTATGCCCAGCTCTTCTGAGGACACCGCCTTCCCTAGCGACTAGCGGAAAAGTATGACCTGGACGTTTAAAGTCTGTTGGAATTGATTCATCTGAAAGCAGCGCGTTTATTGTGTCAGCACGCTCGAATGCACTAATACCTGTTTTATTCGTTTTATAATCAACACTAACGGTAAAAGCAGTTCCGTGTGGATCCGTGTTTTGGTTCACCATCGGCGAGAGGTCTAATTTTTTAGCTTGGCTTTCTGTAATCGGCACACAAACTAGTCCTCTACCGTGCTTAATCATTAAATTAATCACATCAGGTGTAACTTTATCTGCTAAAGCAACGAAGTCCCCTTCATTTTCACGGTCTTCATCGTCAACAACAATGACAACTTTTCCCTCTTGTAGATCAGTAATAGCTTCCTCAATTTTATGAAACATCGCCAAACCCCCTTCTTTTATTATTAGCATCCGGACACCAAGATCTAGCACTATTTTGTCCGAGACTACTTAAGATGCTTATTCTTTCCAGATTAATAAAATCCATTTTCCTCCAAAAATGCTTTGCTCAATGAAGAACTTTTCGGATTGACCTGTTGATTAAGAAACTTTTTAATATATTTGCCAAGCATATCACATTCAATATTTACGATATCCCCTACATCTTTTGCACCAAGAATTGTTTCAGACAAAGTATGAGGAATAATCGAAATAACAACCTTTTCTTTCTCTAACCCAAAAATGGTTAAACTCGTTCCATCAATCGTGATTGACCCTTTATAAATCAACGTATCTGTTAATTCTTCAGGTAATTGCAATTCATAATAAACAGCATTCGATACACGTTGTTTTCTAATGATTTTCGCAATTCCATCGACATGCCCAGAAACAATATGACCACCGAAACGCCCGTTTGCAGGCATTGCTCTTTCTAAATTAACCCGCGAACCTTGCTTTAATTGGTTTAACGAAGTGCTTTTTACTGTTTCAGGCATAACATCCACCGAAAATGAAGTTTGACTGAAATCAGTGACTGTTAAACAAACACCATTCACGGCGATACTATCTCCTAGAGATATATCATCTGTTATTTTTTTCACCCCAATGGTAAAAACAATCGCATCTTTTGAACTTTTGACAGCAGTGATCGATCCAATCTCTTCAATAATTCCTGTAAACATTTAGTTCCCTCACTTTGCTACACCATTATTTAAAAATCCAGTTAATAGAAAACCCCCTTCTAAACAAGAGTTTCATTTCTTACTTAGGCAATTGGGGTTAAACGATAAAAAGCCCAAAGTCTATAGACTAAGGGCTTATTTATAAGAAATTGATATTTGAGTATGTCAAATAAGAGTATTAAATATCAATTTCAAAAAAAGAATATTTAATACACCGCAAAATTTGCGCAATTCTTCTCCCATCCAGACTTTCACTGTCGGTCCTAGATTTTCACTAGATCCACCGTTAACTAAAGTTAACGGGTCACGGACTTAGAAGCTCAATCTGGCTTCATCACCGCCGGTAGGGATTTTCACCCTGCCCCGAAGAATGTAAAACAAAATATGTAATTGTTTTTTATTTTATCCTTAATTCGAGAAATAAGCAATCATCAATGATCATTTTTTTTATGAAATTTTTCACATCATCTTAAATGAAGGAAAATCAAGAGGTGGAACAAGCTTACTCTACACCATTTTTGACCTAAACGACTCTTTTTATAAACTGTTTGGGAATGCTGTGTAAGTAAGCTGGTTCCGTCTCCTTTTCAAACACAAAAAAAAGCTACCTCTAATTCTCGCAAGAAAAAAGAAGTAGCTTTTTATCATTTACCTTATGCTTCGAATACTTTTACTTCTTTCATGACATCGTTTGGTTTAATGTTGTATACAGCCTCAAGATTTTCAATAACTTTACCAAACACTGTATGAACACCATTTAAATGTGGTTGCGGCTCATGAACGATGAAAAATTGACTTCCACCTGTGTCTTTACCAGCATGTGCCATTGATAATGAACCTGCTTCATGAGTATGTGGGTTACCTTGTGTTTCACATTTAATTGAGTAACCAGGGCCGCCAGTACCTGTTCCATGTGGACAACCGCCTTGTGCAACAAATCCAGGTATTACACGGTGAAACGTTAAACCATTGTAAAAGCCCTCATTTGCTAATTTTTCGAAATTTGCAACCGTACCAGGTGCTTCGTTTGGAAATAAATCAATAACAAGCTTATCTCCATTTTCCATTGTAATTTCTGCTTTTTTCATATGTATTGTAACCTCCATTATGTTTATTTCGTCTAATAGACATGAACACCACTCTATTCTACTATAACTAAGGAAAGAACACCAAGCAGTAACCTTCATTTGCTCTGAAAATTTATCTTTTGGTCAAAATAGTAAGTGATCTGACTTCTCTTCACTTACTAAAATGAAAAATGCTATTGACATTCCCCAAAAAAATCTATAATAGTGGTTATTAGAGGATATTCGCTTTACACATTAAGGAGGCTTTACCTATGAAAAAATATATTTTATGTTTTATCGCTGTACTTATGTTTGCTTTCCCATCACTAACCCTCGCTGATGCAGTGGTCGGTGAAATGATTATAACTCTTGGTGAAAACCTATCAGAACAACAAAAACAAACTTTATTAAAAGAAATGAATGCAACTGAAAATGATCAAATTATTACCGTTACTAATGAAGAAGAGCATAATTATCTAGGAAAGTATATACCAAAAGCGACAATTGGAACAAAAGCTCTTTCCTCAACGAGTATTACAATTGAAGAACAAGGATCAGGACTTGAGGTCACGACAAAAAACATTGACTGGGTAACGGACGAAATGTATTTAAATGCACTAATGACAGCTGGTGTAAAAGATGCGACAATTTATGTTACTGCTCCATTTAAAGTATCAGGCACAGCGGCATTAACAGGGTTAATAAAAGCCTATGAAGTATCTTCAGATAAGGTGATACCTGAGGATGTCAAACAAGTTGCGAATGAAGAGCTTGTAACAACTGCCAAACTTGGAGATGATGTTGGGACTGAAAACGCCTCAGCACTAATGGCTAAAATAAAGGATGAAATTGCTCAAAATGGTGTTCCTGAAACTGAATCTGATCTTCGCACGATGATTGAAAATGCAGCTAATGAACTAGGAATCACCCTATCAGAGGAAAATATAAACAGCCTCGTAGAGCTTTTTAATAAGATGAAGAATATTAATATTGATTGGAATCAAGTTGGAGACCAGCTTGATAAGGCAAAAGATAAAATCTCAAACTTTCTAAATTCAGAGGAAGGCAAAACTTTTTTACAGCAAGTGAAAGAATTCTTTATCGCTTTATGGAATGCAATTATTTCCATCTTTACGAATGATGAACAATCAGCAATGGAATAGTCAAATCTGTCATTGTCAAAACCATTATGCAATAGCCTCACGGGAGAAACCTACTTGATTTCTCCTGTTTTTATTAACTCCACTCACAAAGCATGAAATATTATATAATAAAACAGGAGAACGGGAGGTGGAAAATAATAGGGAGAGTAAACTTTCATCCACTACTACTTTTAAGTCTTTTTATCAATGCTTTTGCAATAGGAATGTTTGCTTATGAAAATTATATCGAAGAAAAGATGGGTTACAGTGTTACTTTTATTATCCTATGTTTATTTTTAATCGTTCTAACCGTTTACGGTTTAGTGAGTAATAGTAAGTATAACCGAACCTAGAAATGAAACTTAATTACTACTAAAAATATCACCATACGGAAACACCGTTACTGCATTTTTCTATCCTGATAGATTTAGATTCAGAGAGTTAGACAAGGATTCGTTTTTGAAACAGCAAAAGAGCAACGAATATCTCTTCGTTGCTCGCTACTAGTAAAATCCCTACCAATAGAGACGATACTTTCTTAATTTTGGATTACTTTTGATTTTAAAGGTAAGTCATTTGCTATTAAATCTTCAAAGCTTTCTCTTTTTACAACAAGCTGATCTACACCATTTTCAACAAAAACAACAGCTGGACGAGGGATTCTGTTGTAATTATTTGCCATCGAATAACCATATGCTCCTGTACAGAATACAGCTAAAATATCATCTGGTTTAACTTCTGGCAGTGGCAAGTCCCAAATTAACATATCTCCGCTTTCACAGCATTTCCCTGCAATCGAAACAGGTTTATCATGTTTTTCAGTCACGCGATTTGCTAATACAGCCTCATATTTTGCCTGGTAAAGTGCTGGACGAATATTGTCGCTCATTCCTCCATCAATTGCCACGTACTCTCTTATATTTGGTACTGTTTTTTGTGAACCGATCGTATAAAGTGTTGTTCCGGCATCGCCAACAAGCGAGCGACCTGGTTCTATCCAAATCTCAGGCATAGCAATACCCATTTCATTCACTTGTTTTTTAACAGCTTCGACAATTTGTTCTACATAATATGTGGCAGGAAGCGGGTGATCTTCTTCCGTATAACGAATACCGAAGCCTCCGCCTAAATTAACAACTTCTGGCGTATAGGAAAATTGTTCTTTCCAAACGCTAATTTTCTCAAATACTCTTTCGGCTGCAAGGACAAAACCTGCCGTATCAAAAATTTGCGAACCAATATGACAGTGTATCCCTAATAATCGAATGCCTTTAGATTTCAGAATCGCTTCAATCGCTCGTTCAATTTGACCATTTAATAGCCCAAAACCAAACTTAGAATCTTCTTGTCCTGTCGTTATATAATCATGTGTATGTGCTTCCACACCTGGAGTTACACGTAAAAGAACCGGTACTTGTGTACTATAATTCTTAGATAATTCCTCTAGCAATTCAATTTCATAAAAATTATCAACAACGATGCAACCAACACCATGATCTAAAGCCATCTTCAACTCTGCACGACTTTTGTTATTTCCATGTAGATGTATTTTTTCAGCTGGAAAGCCGGAAGCAATGGCCGTATAGAGTTCTCCACCAGAAACAACATCTAGAGATAACCCCTCTTCAGCGATCAATTGAAACATCGCAATTGACGAAAAGGCCTTACTTGCATAAGCAACTTGTGCTCTTACTCCCATATTTTCAAATGCTTGCTTAAAACTTCTAGCACGTTCTCTTATTAAAGCCACATCATAAATATAAAGAGGTGTTCCATATTCTTTAGCTAACTTGATCGTATCTACTCCGCCTATTTCTAAATGTCCTACTTCATTTATTTTGCTCGTACCATGTAAGAACAACGTGTATCCCCTCTTTCTATATCTAGGCTGTTTAAGAAACGATGTCCTTTATGATGCGTTTACGAACACATGTTATTACTAGTCCACAAACAGATCGATTGTTAAATTCACTTATTATGAAAGGAAACAACATTCATTTTTTAAAAAGCCAGCTTTCAATCTAACCGGAAAAAAAGACAGTTAATACAAATGGTAATTAACTGTTTTTTTAAAAAATTTCTTCACTTATTTAAGCATACAATATCATAATTGAGAGGTTGTTACAATAAGGTTTTATCCTAATTTGACTGTTTTTTTACATTTTGCGGATGAACAATACTTGGTCTAAGTTTTGCTCCCGGTACAGTTGTCCGTATAATAATTTGCCATAACGCTTTTGCATTGAATGGAAGGAAAGGCCATAAGTAAGGTGTATTAAGGGAACGAATACTTACCAAGAATAAAAGAAATAATGTACAACCTATTATTAAACCTTCCTGCTTAAAGACTGCAACAGCAACCAGTAGCACTAATCTGGCAATTTTATTCGCAACACTTAGCTCATAACTTGGAGTTGCAAACGTCCCGATTCCTGCTACTGCTACATAGAGAATAACCTCTGGTACAAACATTCCAACATCTATGGCGATTTGACCAATTAATGCTGCAGCAATTAGGCCCATTGCCGTGGACAATGATGTCGGTGTGTGAATGGCAGCCATTCTTAAAAACTCAAGACCAAAATCAGCAAGAAAAATTTGCACAACGATTGGTATGTTCTTTTGTTCAGCTGGACCAATATACGCTATCTTTTCAGGTAATAAAGATGGCTCTAAAACGAATAGGAACCATAAAGGTAAAAGGAATATTGATGCTCCGATACCTAAAAATCGAACCCATCTAAGAAAAGTCCCAACCGCAGGTGCCTGTCGATATTCTTCGGCATGTTGAACATGGTGAAAGAATGTTGTCGGTGTAATAATAACACTTGGTGAAGTATCAACGATAATTAATACATGCCCCTCTAATAAATG
Source organism: Metabacillus rhizolycopersici (assembly GCF_020075705.1). Next base: position 13,498 of record NZ_JAIQUM010000015.1, read on the forward strand.
ATTTGCCGCTACATCTGGTCTCTCCGTATAACGAACTAATGGATATGGGTTATAACCTTGTTTAACTAAAAATTCCTCAACCGATTTATCCGCCATTGTAATTCCATCTATTTTTATCGTCTCTAATTCTTTGTTAATCGTTTCTACTAATCCGGGATCTGCCACATCCTCTATATAAGCAACACATACATCTGTTTTTGAACGCTCACCAATTTTCATCATTTTATATCGTAAACGCTCGTCTCTGATTCTACGACGTATTAGCCCAGTATTTACAATAATATTTTCAACAAATCCGTCTCTTGCTCCACGGACTATTTTCTCGGTATCCGGCTCTGCAGGCTGACGTCCAGGGTAGCTGCGCACATCAACAACTAACCCATAATCACTACCTTCTATTAAAAAGACAATTAATCCCGAAAGAACTTGATCGACAACTTCATCTAGTGTTTTGATTTTTTGAACAGATTGGTTAACAATCCGATTTTCAAGAATCTCTTTAAATTTTGTATGATCTACCTCATTATCATTAATTGATGTAATTTTTTTTAAAATCTCAACAATATAATTTGTGTCACATAATCCGTTTAAAAAGTACATATTAACTTGAAAATCTAAAATATAAACTTTTCTAATACCTAGATCAAAACTTGTATTCAATCCGACATTGTCCTTGAAAAATCGTTCGTTTTCGGCAAGATTACCTGAAATCGGACGTTTTTCTTCAGCAGTTTGGGTCGTCATGATATCCACTCCTTTTTAAGATTAGTCTTACCGCTTTCATCGTAATCGGACAGCCATTTTTCACACTGTCTTTTCGTGCCATTTTTCCAATATCACCGATTCCCACAATGATTGGAACGTTCAATTGATCTAGACAATAAACAGTGTCACCACTTATCCTGCCAATCTCTATGTCCCGGATTCCACTCTTGTCTACTCCGAATTCTGTTAACTCGCCAAAACGATCAATACTTACGTCCACTCTAGTCCACTCAGTTTGATGTGTTTTGGAAGCGACAGCAATAATGCCAAGAACCTCTATGTGCTGATTTTCTGCCACATACTTTAATGCCATTTCCCCTGCACCCTCACCTAAAAGGCCACAATCATCAAACATGACAAAAACGGGGTCACTTTTCGCTGTAAGAATGAGCTTAACAATTTGTGGACCACTTAATGTAGTTGGATTTCCCTGAGTTCTGGAAATAGCTCTACCACCTATTTTAGCTGCTACATATTCAATTGAACGAGCGGCGTACTCATCCCCATCAGTGACTAATATGACCTTTCGTTTTTTTGTCAATGGTTCATCCTATCCTTTCGGTTTAAAAATAAGGGCCATTATAAATGCAAATAAAATAGCTGCTGAAATACCTGCAGAGGTTAATTCAAAAATACCTATCCCGATGCCAATAAAACCATGTTCCTTCGCTTGTGCCATCGCTCCATGGAGTAATGAATGTCCGAAACTTGTGATTGGTACAGTTGCACCTGCTCCTGCAAAATCAATCAATTTATCATAAAGACCAAAACCATCTAAAATAGCTCCTGATACAACAAAGGTACTCATCACATGTGCGGGTGTAAATTTAAAAATATCTAAAAGCAATTGTCCGACCACACAAATGGCGCCTCCGACTACAAATGCTAATAAGTACTCCATTAGCTACTCACACTCCAATCGGTTCTCTCAAATACAACACCATGTGCGATGGTTGGGATTGATTCTTTTTGTTGAATCATTGTCGGGCTTAATAAAGCACCAGTCGCAACAACAAATACGCGATTTAAATTACCTAGTTGAAGTTCATTAAAAATATGAGCGTACGTTACGACCGCTGAACAGGCACATCCACTTCCACCTGCAAACACTGGCTGATCAGGTCGAAAAACGATTAAACCACAGTCATTATACTTGTCATGAACATCATATCCTTCTTCTTTTAACATCTCTTTAGCAATTGGACTTCCTACTCCCGATAAATCTCCTGTTAGAAACAAATCGTAATCATCAGGTGTGCGATTTAAATCCTTTAAGTGCTGTGCAATTGTATCGGCAGCAGCCGGTGCCATCGCAGAGCCCATATCAAACGGATCTTTTATCCCTAAATCGGCTACCTTTCCTATCGTAGCTGAAGTTATTCTAATATTGCTTACTTCCTTACTAATTAATACTGCACCTGATCCTGTTACTGTGAATGTTGCTGAGTCAGGCTTTTGACCACCATATTCAGTTGGGTAGCGAAATTGTCTTTCGGCAGTAGCATTATGACTACTTGTAGCTGCAATCACATTGTTAGCAAATCCACCATCCACTAATGCAGAACCTACAGCTACTGTTTCCATTGATGTTGAACAAGCACCAAACATACAAAGAAACGGTACATTCACATGGCGCGCAACATAATTAGATGTTACATTTTGATTTAACAAATCACCTGCTAATAACAGGTCGATATCATCGATTGTTTTGTTCCCTTTTTTTAAACATTGTTCAATTGCTTGCTCCATCAATCTTCTTTCTGCAAGCTCCCAATTAGCCTCACCACAATGTAGTTCGTTATGTTTTACATCAAATAATTTCCCTAAAGGCCCCTCTGCTTCCATCGGACCAACCGCTGTTCCACTCGAATGGACAAATAATGGATTTTCAAATTGCCAAGTTTGTTTACCCGTTAATTTCACTAATGCCACCTCACTTTAAAATGCGATTCCATAGAAATAGCGTATGATCCCAACAACGTATGCCGCAACAACTCCAAACACAATGACGCTACCTGCAAGCTTAAACATATTAGTGGCAACTCCTAACACAACCCCTTCACTTCGGTGTTCGATTGCCGCACTTGTCATCGAATTTGCAAAACCAGTAATTGGGACCGCTGAACCCGCTCCTGCAAACTGGCCCAGCTTATCATAAACACCAAATCCAGTTAAAAGGGCTGAAAGTAGGATCAATGTTCCCGCTGTTGGATTACTTGCCTCCTTTTCAGAAAAGTTAAATACATGAATGTAAAAGTTTTGTATTCCTTGACCAACAATACAAATAAGCCCACCAATAATGAATGCCTTAAGGCAATTTAAGAAGTATGGTGGTTTCGGCTGAAATTCTTTAATTTGATTTTTATAATCATCCTTTATTTTAGGTTTTTCCATATGACTTCCTCCTGTTACAGATTCACAAAATATATCCAATGAAAAAGTGAACCAATTATTTTTCCGAACACAATAGCCATTAATAACATAACAATTCTATCTCCAAATCCGATTCGCTTTGCTAAGATTGGAAAGACATTTAATACCTCAGTTAAAGCGGCTGCTAGCATACCAATAAACACTCCACAAAATAGTCCAATCGGGATTAGCCAATACTCTGACTGAAAAAGTATTGTATCTCGCAAACTCATCCATCCTGAAATGACAGTCCCTAGGATGATCGCCAATTCATAAACATGAATATATTTATACGTTTTCGTTAGCTGTGTTAATCTTGGAATAATACCGAGGACGGAAATGAATGCTACATAACCGGAACCAACAACAAGTCCTCCTGCTAAACCAATGATGATTAGAATGAAACTGTTAACGATTATCATCAACTTCGTTCAAATTCTCCTTGTTTTCATTCATCGCCACATATTGATCTAAGTCTAGCTGATAATTAAATATTTCAACCTCAAGGGGACTTGGTTCCTCATTAATTTTCTTCTTGAATAAATGATTGAAAAACAAAACCATCCCTATCCCTAGTCCTAATGAATATGGAATTTGTAGTAGGAGTGGATAATCATTTGATTTCCCTGTTACCATTTTGTAAATCTTTTGATGAACAGCTTGCATACTCACATCTTCATGGAAGTTCATTATAGCTAGACCGGCACCGATAAATAACAAGATCCACACAACACAAAATAATAATGGTGAAAATTTCTTTTTGTCATACAAAATCTCAACAATCGTTTGTGCTGCCCCAATTGTTTGCGTATCAATTTGGTGGTCAAATTTATGTATTTCCTTTAGTACATGCATGACGTCTATAACCACCATATTTTTATCACTCGGTTGAATTTTGTGAATGAAAATTCGCTTTATTTTTTCCGTCAACTCCTTATCGCCGACGACAAGTGCGATTTTATCAATCGTAATGACCTCGTTAGGATAAACTTGAATTCGATGACGAAGTCTTATATACACTGTCTTTTCCATCAAAATTCACTTCCTAATGGATAGTTATGTTTGTATATGTAGTATGCATTGGCTTATTTTCAATCATGCAAGATAGAAGAGAAGTCCATTAATTACCATGAAAAATGAACGCTTATCCGGAAATCTAGAATTTTATCGTTCCTGGTAAACGACGAAAAGCTGACTCAGTTAATGAGTCAGCTTTTCCTATTGATCCATTCTATCCTTCATTTGCTGTAAAATCTTTTTTTCAAGACGAGACACTTGCACTTGCGATATTCCTAACCGATCCGCAACTTCTGACTGCGTTTGGTCTTTATAATACCTCAAGTATACAATGAGCCTTTCGCGTTCATCGAGTTCACGAATTGCATCCTTTAACACGATTTTATCAAACCATTTTGTTTCGGTATTATCTGCTATTTGATCTAGCAAGGTTATTGGATCACCATCATTTTCATAAACGGTCTCATGGATGGAAGAAGGTGCTCTTACAGCCTCTTGAGCGAGAACCACATCTTCGGGAGAAATATCTAGATAGTTTGCGATTTCTACAACAGTAGGCACCTTACCCATCGTTTTCGAAAGCTCATCTCGAGCACGTCGAATTTTATTGCCTAATTCCTTTAGTGACCGACTAACCTTGACCGTACCATCATCACGGATAAATCGTTGGATTTCCCCAATGATCATCGGAACAGCATAGGTTGAAAATCGCACATCATACGATAAATCAAATTTATCAATAGATTTCATCAAACCGATACTGCCAATTTGAAATAAATCATCAGGTTCATAACCACGGTTCAAAAAGCGTTGAACTACTGACCAAACAAGACGCATATTTTTTTGAATGATTAAATCACGTGCTTCTTGATCACCTTTCTGACTACGCAGAATTAATTCTTTGACTTCGTGGTCCTTTAACTGAGTTTTTGAATTATCGTTCTTGACCTCCACATCCATAGCAAGTCTCCCTTTAATTGCTTAAAGCTTTACTTTTTGATAAGTGCTTTGTCATTCTTACTGTTGTTCCTCTTGTTTCTAACGATTCAACTTTCATTTCATCCATAAAGTTTTCCATAATCGTAAAGCCCATACCCGATCTTTCCAGTTCAGGCTTCGTTGTATATAGTGGTTGTCTCGCTTCATCAATATCAGCGATGCCTATACCTTCATCACGAATTGTCATCTCAATAACCTCATCTTCCAACGTTACTGTAATATAAACAATTCCAGTTGGATCATTTTCATATCCGTGAATAATCGCATTTGTTACTGCCTCTGAAACTACTGTTTTAATTTCCGTTAATTCATCCATTGTAGGATCCAATTGTGCAATAAACGAAGCAACTGTAACCCTTGCAAACGATTCATTTTGGCTTAGCGCTGAAAATTGAAGGTTCATTTCATTTCTCAAGATGCCACCCCCAATGTTTGCAGGGCCTTTTGCTCATCTTCTTCTAAACGAATGATTTTAAATAAGCCTGACATATCAAATAAACGTTTTACAGCGGGAGAAATGGCACATACAACCATCTCGCCACCCATAGCTTTAATTTGTTTGTATCTACCTAAAATAACACCCAAGCCAGAGCTATCCATAAACGCTAATTTTTCAAGATTTAATAAAATATGCTTGATAGGGTTTGCTGCTAGTGTTTCAGTTACTTTCGTACGCAATTCCTCTGTAGTATGATGATCAAGCTCACCTGAGAGTCGTATACATAAAACAGTTTCTTTCACATCAAGTTCAATCGCTAGACTCAAGGTTTTACCCCTCCTTAAATTCTGGATAAAGAGTCATTCTTGATTGAAACATTAATTTCCTGCATCCTGACAAAACTAGTTAAAATTCGTCAACATCAGCTAGACTTTGTAAAATCACCCATTACACGTTTAAATAATTTCCACCAGCTAGCTTCATCAATATTTTTTTCCGCAACTAATTTGCTTTCAGCGATAATTTTTTCATCCTTTTTTAATTGCAATGATCCGAGTTCATCGCCTCGTTTAATCGGAGCTCGAACATCTTTTTTCATCACAATCTCTTGTGTCACATCATCAACATTTTCACCCTTTTTTGTAAGAATAGAAATTGGTTCTGAAGTCATTAAATTAGCCTCATTTTCGCTACCCTTACTAACTTTCATCTTTGTTAATATTTGATCCTTTTTAAAAAGAGGATGTGTTTGATATTGACTAAATGCATAATCTAACATTTTCGTTACTTGTGCATTTCGGTCTTTCGGTGTATCCGCTCCAAACACAACCGCGATAACACGCATATTATCTTTTTTCGCAGTTGCTGTTAAGCAATACTTCGCTTCATTTGTAAATCCAGTTTTTACTCCGTCTACGCCTGGATAAAACTTAACAAGTCGATTCGTATTAACAAGCCAGAATTTCTTATCCGTTCCTTCTCGTAAATAATCCTCGTATTTTCCTGTATACTTTGTGATTTCCTCATACTTTAATAATTCTTTTGCCATAAGCGCCATATCTTGTGCAGAACTATAATGGTCAGCCTCTGGTAACCCGGTAGGATTTTTAAAATGTGTATTTTTCAATCCTAATTCTTCTACCTTTTTGTTCATCATTTCTACAAACGCTTCAGCAGAACCTGCAATTTTTTCAGCCATCGCAACTGATGCATCATTTCCAGACCCTATTGCAATTCCTTTTAACATTTGTTCTACAGTCATTTCCTCACCAGGCTCAAGGAAAATCTGTGATCCCCCCATTGAAGCCGCATATTCACTTGTGCGAACTTTTTCATCCATTTTAATTTGATTTTTTTCGAGCGCTTCCATAATTAGAAGCATCGTCATAATTTTTGTCATACTTGCTGGAGGTAGCTTTTGATCACTATTTTTATCGTACAAAATCGTCCCTGTATCTCGTTCGATCAAAACAGCTGACTTTGCTCTATCTGCAAGTTCGACAGAAGACTCTTTGGCAAACGCCACTGGTGTGACAGAAATAAGCATTGCTATAAGCATAAAACATGAAATTATCCGTTTCATTTCATAAGCCCTCCATTCTTTATATACCCATTTTTTCCAATAGGAGGGAAATTATACTAGTGTAATGGGAAGTTTTTTGGTTGGTAATGATTAGTGTGGTGTTTTTTGAGAATTGCTTAAGAGGTAGCTGTTGGTGTAGTTTATTTTGAATTAGATGAAACTCGATTTTTCATGCGTTCTTCCTTTTAGATTGCCAGTATAGTTGTTTTTCAATGAGACAAGGATTTTATATACAGTAGATTCAGATTTCATCTGTAAAAAACGTCTTATCTGCTTGTTCAAAATTGTTGATTGAAATAAGTTAGGTATTTTGTTTCTATCTTTTTATGAATTCGTCCAATGTGTGTAGTTTTCCCACCATTGTCGGGAGTTTTTCCGCCGTTCGTTTATCTCTCCTAGGTGCATTCATACCGATTTTCCATCTTTCTACATAAAAAAAACCACAGCCCTAAGTGCTGTGGTTCAACAGTTCCTTCTATTCCACTGTAGCGTAAATCAATTCTGGTGCTTTCACTGCATTGCTAGAAATTGAGATACTGCTAAATAATTTGTTTTTCACATCATCGACATTTTCTCGGTTACTGTGAATGGTTACAAGTGAGTCACCCGTCTTAACAGAGTCACCGACTTTTTTATTTAACACAAGTCCTACGGCTAGGTCGATTTGTGATTCTTTTGTTGCACGACCGGCTCCAAGTAGCATGGCAGCTGTTCCGACTGAGTCTGCGATGATTTCTGAGACATATCCATCTTCTTGTGCTTGTAATTCAATTTTAAATCGTGCTTCTGGTAGTTTTTCTGGTTGATCGACTACGGTACCATCTCCACCTTGAGCTACTAGAAACGTTTTTAACGTCTCCAAGGCCTTGCCATTATTCATTACTTCTACAAGCATTGTGCGTGCTTCTTCTAGTGAATTAGCTTTTTCAGCTAACAGGACCATATAACTTCCAAGTGTAATGCATAGTTCTTCTAAGTCCTTTGGTCCTTTGCCACTCAATGTGTCGATCGCTTCTTTTACTTCGAGCGCATTTCCTATTGCGTATCCTAATGGTTGGCTCATGTCTGAAATGATAGCCATCGTTCTTCGACCTACTAAGTTACCGATGTCCACCATTGCTTTCGCTAGTTCCTTTGAGTCATCTAAATCTTTCATAAATGCACCTGCACCGGTTTTCACATCTAATACAATGGCATTAGCACCTGCTGCAATTTTTTTACTCATGATCGAACTTGCGATGAGCGGAATACTGTTTACGGTTGCTGTTACATCGCGTAGAGCATAGAGGTTTTTGTCTGCTGGTGTGAGATTTCCGCTTTGACCGATGACAGCAAGCTTATTTTTATTCACAAGATCGATAAATTGCTTGTTTTCAATTTCAACGTGAAAGCCTGGAACAGATTCGAGCTTATCAATTGTACCACCTGTATGACCTAATCCTCGTCCAGACATTTTTGCAACTGGAACGCCAACTGCTGCTACTAGTGGTCCTAATACAAGTGTTGTCGTATCACCTACTCCACCTGTACTATGCTTATCTACTTTTATCCCTTTAATTTCACCTAAGTCGATTGTGTCCCCTGAATGAACCATCGCCATGGTAAGCTCTGCACGCTCTTGGTCTGTCATTCCTTGGAAGTAAATAGCCATTGTCAATGCGCTCATCTGGTAATCAGGAATATCACCGGCAGTATAGCCTTTAATAATATGGTGGATCTCTTCTTTTGTTAATTCGTGACCGTCTCTTTTTTTCTCTATTAAATCAACCATTCTCATCGATAATCTCACCTTTTATGTTAGTTTATTGATTTTCTCAACGATACTCTTTACTAGATTTAAAAAGTTGACGCGGACCTTTTCTGTTGTTTCAATTACTTCATCATGTGATAATGGCTGATTTAAAATTCCTGCAGCCATATTTGAGATACACGAAATACCTAAAACGTTTAGACCAGCATGTTTCGCCACGATTACTTCTGGTACAGTCGACATTCCTACTGCGTCTCCTCCTAATGTACGAAGAGCACGAATTTCTGCAGGAGTTTCATAGGATGGACCGGTATTACCAACATATACCCCTTCTTGTAATTTAATGTTCAATTCATTTGCACTACTTTTTGCCATCTCTCTAAGGTTAAGATTGTAGCTTTCGGACATATCTGGGAAGCGCACTCCAATATTCGAGTCGTTTGGTCCAATTAATGGGTTTGCCCCCATGTTATTAATGTGATCGGTAATGAGCATTAAATCTCCCGCTTCGAATGACTCATTAATTCCACCAGCCGCATTTGTGACGATCAATGTTTCAACGCCTAATTCTTTCATAACGCGAACTGGGGCTGTTACTTTGTCTAAGCTATACCCTTCATAAAAATGAAAGCGTCCTTGCATGGCAACAACTTTTGCACCCTTAAGTGTTCCAAAAACTAGCTGTCCTGCGTGACCTTCAACTGTAGAAACTGGAAAATTAGGTATTTCATCGTATGGAATTTTGACTGATTGTTCGATTTCATCCGCTAGTACACCTAGGCCTGAACCTAAAATCAAACCAACTTTTGGTGTATCATTAAATTTCACTTTTACATAATTTGCTGCTTCTTTAATTTGATTATAATCCATTATGCATCCTCCTAGTTCAACTCTGGCAAAAAGCTTTTTCCGTATGCAGGCATTTTGACATTAAAATTATCAGCGATTGTCGCACCAACATCAGCAAATGTTTCTCTCATTTGTAGTTCTTTACCTACTTTTAATCTTGGGCTGTAAACAAGCAATGGCACGTATTCGCGCGTATGGTCTGTTCCCGGGTGTACAGGATCATTTCCATGGTCTGCTGTCACAATTAACAAGTCTTGTTCTGTTAATTGTTCGAGAACTGCTGTTAACCGATTATCGTATTCTTCAAGTGCTTTTCCGTATCCTATTGGATCGCGGCGATGACCGAATAATGCATCAAAATCAACTAGGTTCACAAAGCTGATGCCTGTAAAATCCATATCCAAGGATTCAATTAGTTTATCCATTCCGTCCATGTTTGATTTTGTTCGTATTGATTTTGTAATACCTTCACCATCATATATGTCAGAGATTTTCCCAATGGCTAAAACATCATATCCACTATCTTTTAACTCATTCATTACCGTTCGATCAAACGGTTTTAATGCATAGTCATGACGGTTTGCTGTTCTTGTAAAATTCCCTGACACACCGATAAATGGACGAGCTATCACACGTCCTACCATATATTTTTCATCTAGTGTTAATTCACGAGCTAGTTCACAGATTTTATATAGTTCATCGATAGGAACGATTTCTTCATGTGCAGCAATTTGCAAGACTGAATCAGCAGATGTATAAACAATTAATGCTCCTGTATTCATATGCTCTTCGCCAAGCTCATCTAAAATTTCCGTTCCTGAGGCAGGCTTATTGCCAATTATTTTCCGACCCGTTTTTTCTTCTAATTCATTAAGTAGTTCTGAAGGGAAACCATCTGGGAAGACCCTAAATGGTTGCTGGATGTTCAAACCCATAATTTCCCAATGTCCTGTCATTGTATCTTTGCCATTTGATGCCTCTTGCATTTTTGTGTAAAAGGAAAGTGGCTGCTCTTGAACAGGAATTCCTGCTATTTCCCTAATATTACTTAGACCAAGCTTCGCCATATTTGGCATGTTAAGCCCACCCATATGTTCCGCTATATGTCCAAGTGTATTAGAACCGAGATCGTTAAACTTGTCTGCATCAGGTGCTTCTCCAATGCCAACTGAGTCTAGTACGATTAAAAAAATCCGTTTATATGTATAATTTGACATGTAAATCCTCCCTTTGACATATTATCCTCATACATAATCTTCCTTATATCTCAATATTCCATTCGAGTCAGAAGAATCGTCAGAAGTCTGACAACTTAAATACAACATTCATTATAAACTTCTTTGATGATAGTTGACAACTTAAAATACGATCTATTTTTTCAAATCCTGATTGAACTTTTAGTAAAGAAACAAAAGCGCAAGCACCTTGATCAGCCTCGGGCAAATAAGACGCTTGCGCTGGATGCCGTGCGCTTATCCACAGTACAAGAATTTTATAAATTCCTAGCAATAAAAAAGCATCTCCACAAATGTGTGATGCCCTCTTATGCTCTTGGATGAAACTGATTATAAACATCCTTTAGCCTAGCCTTTGTTACATGCGTATAAATTTGCGTTGTTGAAATATCAGCATGCCCTAGCATTTCTTGAACCGCCCTTAAATCAGCACCATTTTCAAGTAAGTGTGTGGCAAATGAATGCCGAAGCGTATGTGGTGTAAGCTCTTTGTTCACATTTGCTTCTAATGCAATATTTTTTAAATTTTTCCAAAATCCCTGTCGTGAAATTCGATTTCCATGATGGTTGACAAATAGCGCTTCGGTTGGCTGCTTTGCATTTACTAATTTTGGTCTACCCTTTTCAATATAACTTGTAATCACTTCGGTAGCTGTTCTACCAATTGGAACGATTCGCTCTTTCTTTCCTTTTCCATAGCAACGAATAAACCCCATTGTCAAATGCACATCCGTTAAGTCTAAATTAATCATTTCACTTACACGAATTCCAGTTGCATATAATAGTTCGAGCATCGCTTTATCACGATAGCCAAATGGAGTGGTGAGCTTTGGTGTTTCCAGTAGCTTTTCCACTTCATGCAAGGAAAGGATTTTAGGTAAGCTTCTCTCCATTTGAGGTGACTCAATTAATACTGATGGATCCTGGTCTGCTTGTTTTTCTCTTAACAGAAATTGATGTAATGAGCGTATAGAGGCTGTATGTCTCGCAATCGTTTTACTGGATTTCCCAGATTCCTTTAAAGATTTTAAAAATTGAATAATATGAAGGCGTGCTACATTGTTAAATGTTTCAATTTTCTGTATTTCCACTAAATGCTTCTGATAACTTTTCAAATCTCTTTCATAAGACACGATGGTGTTATTTGATAATCCTCGTTCTACTATTAAATAATGAATAAAATCTTTTATTTGATCCTTCAAAATCGTCTACTCCCCATTGTCAAAAAAGAACATTAATCTGTTAATCAAGCTTTCTTCTTCATTGTCTACCATATTTGTTACTTTTAACGCAGCACCCTCTGGATGATCGTATCGATGTAAATCCTCGTATTCTGAGTTCACCCAAATGATAGCATAATAGAATAAAATCGTAAATCCAGTAAATAATATAAACACTTTCAGCATATCTCTAAACGTTTTTAACCAGCGGATCATGGGGAAACCTCCATTTTTCAAAGCGTAAGAAAGTATAAATTTTTTCACTTAGTTTTCGTGCCCAGCGCAAGCGTCCGGCCCCGAAGCACAGGACGTCGCGTTCTTAATTAATGAGTAAGTCTTCCATCTGCAAGGTTTATTTCATATTATCCAAAGATAAACATGGAAGATTGTTTTTGAAGGATCCTACCTATAAAGAGGACTATTTAGTGTGATTATTAAAAGATATGCCCCAAAGGACAAACTTTATACATAAATTTTATAACAATCTACATTATTTATAATTCCCCTTGCTAGTTAAATCAACGTTTTTACTTACGTTCTTGAACGACAAAAAAGCCTAACGACGTATGTTAGACTCTGTCAATCTTCATTATTTGGTTTTTGATCGTTATCTTCTTTCTTTTGACAATTTACACATATTCCGTGGAATGTTAAGCGGTGATCTTTAATTTTAAATTTCCAATTACGTTCAACAATTTCTTCTACATCTTCAAGTAAATCTTCTTCAATTTCAGCGACTGATCCACATTCAATACAGACTAAATGATGATGAAAATGCGCAGCGCCTTCTTTACGAAGATCATATCTTGACACGCCATCACCAAAATTTATTTTATCGACAACTTTTAATTCAGTTAATAATTCTAACGTTCGATATACAGTTGCTAATCCTATTTCGGGTGCTTTTTCTTTTACGAGAAGGTACACATCTTCAGCACTTAAATGGTCTTCTTCGTATTCTAATAATACCCGAACAGTTGCTTCACGCTGCGGTGTTAGCTTATAGCTAGCAGAATGCAACTGCTTCTTAATCCGATCAATGCGGTTTTCCATAACTACTCTTCCTCCCTCGCCGCGTTCCCAAAACTATTATATATCAAAGGTAAGGAAAGTGTCCAATTAAAATGATTATAATCTAATAAAAGAAATGATTATTATATAGTAATCATTATTATTTACTCACAAACTCTACTACATTTTTCATTAAAAGTGGTGACGCATAGGCTTCAAATCCTGATGCTACTACCGCAAGCATCCCAATAAAGAGAAATATGGTAACATACCTCATAAATAATGTGAACGGGGCCTCTAAATTACTTGTCTTCTTAACGAATAGCTGTTTAATTATTTTTAAAGAAAAAATAATTGCGACTGAACACATAATGATGAACGCTGGAATTAGTACGATATTTTGAGGTAATACTGTAACAAACGACAACAAAAATCCTTTTAACCCCAATTGATTCACTAAAAAGCCAACTGTAAAACCAACGACCATTCCTTTGATAAAAAGCATCACTAATATAACTGGAAGACCAATGATTGAGATCCCTAAAATCCACATTAATCCCAAATATTTTAAATTATGAAAAAAGCTTTGTTGGAACATATCTGCCGAACTAGCTACTTTCCCTTCAGCAACTTGTCCAAAAAATCGGTTTAAATAGTAATATAAGTCCTCTTTTTGACTTATATTCATACTATTTACTATGATTGCTCCAAATATTACGCCCATTAAAAATAAAACAAATACAAACAAATATATTGAAAAATGCTCTTTTAGATGCTCTTTTATCATTGCACTGATTGGCAGTTGTCTTCGCATGATTATTTCCCCCCGTCATTCACTTACTAGAGTATATGAGAGGGATGATATTCTATGCTTAAAAAATGGTTGTTACCTCGATTACTAGTATACTACTAAAAACAGACAGCAGATCTGATTAAACTCATCTTTACACTTGATCCACCTTCTAAATTCTTAGCAAATCTTTTTATCAAGGAGGAGACAAGGAGGTGTTGCCCCTATCTCCTTTCAGCTATATACCAGTTACTTTTCCATATGTTCCGCCACCACCAGATTTAACTTGAAGCCGACCTTCTCTCGCTCCTACTATATAGTCTGCAATTTTCTCTTGTACAACTTTCGTTAGTTCATGTCTAGGTACTTCATGTAAAATGTTCATCTCCGTCCCAAACATATCCTTCAATTTCTCTAATGTCTTCGGACCGATACCGGGGATAAACTGAAGTGGTACTTGGTGTATATATGGTGGTCGATGTCGTTTATGATCAGTACTGCCGGCTAATTCCTTTAAACGATTTGATACTCCTTTAACAAAGCGTACGCTACCACAGTTTTCACATTTTAGTTGATTCTCTTTTGGTTTTAATCCACATTTTTCGCATGTCGTGTCATAATATTTTCCTAAATAAGGATTTAAACCGTAATTCGCTTGTACACCTCTACCATTTTCCCTAGCTAATGCTTTTTTCAGTTCCATAAAGCTTGGTTCTAGTAAAGCTAGCTTTTGATATTCTCTCCCGATTTTTGGTAGAGAATGGGCGTCTGAATTCGTTAGAAACGTGTAATCATGTAATTCAATTATTTGGTCAGCCATACTTGTATCCGAGCTTAATCCTAGTTCAACTGCGTCAATTAGTCTTCCATCTAAAACTTCCTGTAAAGAAGTTGTTACTCCACTCCCATAGAGACTTTTATGTGGTGTAAAGATATGTGCTGGAATGAACAAACCGCCTAGTTCTTTCACGACTTTTTGTAGTGTTTTACCTACCTCATAGATTCTTTGTGAGCTTAGTGTAATATTTGTTAACCGAGATGAAAGCCATGTGGAAAATTCCTGCATTTTGTCAAGCGAGGGCATAAATGCCAACACATGGATTGGACCCTTACATGATTCGTCATAAATTTCTAACTCACTACCGAGAATTAGTGTTGTATTTTGAAAACGAATGCCACCTTCTTCTAATTCGATACAATCACCATTTTCTATGAGCTTTTTGAGCGTAACGATAACTTCAGGTACATGACAATCAATTACGCCTATGATATCGATCCCTTTATGTTCACTTGCTTCAACTAAAATATTCTCCAATGTGAGTGTTCGTGAGGCTGTAATTTTCACCGGTTTCCCTGATGTTGTTTGACCAATATGAATATGTAAATCAGCAAAATAACTATTCATGCTGTTACGAACCCCCTATGAGCTAATAGCGCCACATCTAGGATGATGGATAAACTTAGTCCTATTAGCTGGAGTGTGCAAAACTGCTTTAAATCCATTTACTGAGGAAGAGCACTTACGCCTAACCAAAGCTTATTTCCGTTCATTCGAAATGCTTTTTAAGTTGCAAATATTGAACGGCAAACGCTGTTTTCGCATCAAAAATTTGTTTGGTTTGAATCATTTCCTGCGCCTCGTCTAATGTGACCTCCATTACATCTAAAAATTCATCTTCATCTAGATCTGCAGCTATCTCTAGCTTCTCCAAATTCTCTGCAATAAATAAATGAACGAGTTCATCTGCAAAACCAGGTGATGTATAAAACGAAATTAGCGGTTGTAAATCTTTACATGTGTAGCCGGTTTCTTCTTCTAATTCTCTTCTGGCTGTCGCGTCTGGCTGTTCACCTTTTTCAAGTTTCCCAGCAGGAATCTCAACTAGTGTTCGTCCAAGAGGCTTACGGAATTGTTCAACCATTAAAATTTTATCTTCTGGTGTTATCGCGATAACAGCTACTGCTCCTGGATGCTTCACAATTTCGCGCGTACTTGTTTTACCATTTGGTAATTCGACTTCTTCCACATATAAATCAATGACTCTTCCTTTAAATATTTCTTTAGAAGAAAGTGTCTTTTCTATTAAATGATCCATTTGATCAGCTCCTGTTCTATCCGCTTATCTTCACTCATACCATTTTAACATATCTTTATGGATAGGGATGGTTCCTCATTATGAAAATCTATCGGCTAGAAAAAGGCATTGTGCTTATCGGCAAAGCATGGGAAATTCGTACGAAGCTAAAAGAGTATCACCGCACGTATGCAACTGTAAATGAATGGCTTCATGATGAAAAAACGTTAAAACAGTCTAGTAAAGTTTCTAAACAATAAGGCAAGTGTTTTAAGTTGCACTTTTCCATTTTTTATACTACTCTCGATTTTAGGATAACAACTAAGAAAAGCGCAAGCGCCTTGTTCAGCCCCGACAAGCATAAGCCAATCAGGAATAGAAGATAGTTTTTACCTTCAATTCCTGATTGGCTTATGACCTCGAGGGGCTAGGCGCTGGAGCTAGACACCAAAGCAAAGTACAAAAACTTATGCTTTCTTATCTTATAAAAGAGGAGTGATCAGATGCGTAAAAGGCAACTTGGCCAATCAGACTTGTATGTAAGTGAAGTAGGACTTGGCTGTATGTCACTTGGCACAGAAGAAAAACATGCCGTTTCACTGATAGATGCGGCAATTGATCGGGGAATTAACTACTTAGATACTGCGGATTTATATGAATTTGGTTTAAATGAAGAACTAGTTGGCAAAGCGATTAACCATCGTCGCAATGACATCATTTTAGCAACAAAAGTAGGAAATCGTTGGAAGGAAGATAAATCTGGTTGGAGCTGGGATCCTTCAAAAGCATACATAAAAGAAGCAGTCAAACAAAGTCTACTTCGTCTCAAAACGGATTACATCGATCTCTATCAGCTGCACGGTGGTACGATTGAAGATCATATTGATGAAACGATCGAAGCTTTTGAAGAGTTAAAACAAGAAGGGATTATTCGTTATTACGGTATTTCGTCCATCCGTCCTAACGTCATTAAGGAATATTTGAACAAATCAAGCATTGTCTCGATTATGATGCAATATAGTCTTTTAGATCGACGTCCCGAAGAGTGGTTTTCACTTTTAAAAGAACATCATGTCAGCGTAATTGCTCGTGGACCTTTAGCAAAAGGACTTTTAACAGAAAAGCCACTCGCATTAAAACTTGAAAAGCTTCAAGATAAAGGTTATCTTTCATATTCAAAGGCAGAGCTTGAAAAACGATTAGGAGAGCTTGAGAATGTAGACACTTCACACTCTCTAACAGAGCTGGCTTTGCACTATTGCCTTTATCAAGATGTCGTCGGTGCGGTGATACCTGGTGCAAGTAATGTACAGCAAATAACAGAAAATGTGGCAGCTTCAGAAGCTAGACCACTAACTGTTGAAACATACGAAAGACTTCAAAACCTTTTCAAATTAGATACATACGAACAACATCGCTAAGAAAAGCGCAAGCGCCTTGTTCAGCCTCGGGCAAATAAGCCGATCAGGAATAGAAGGTGTTTTTTACCTTCAATTCCTGATCGGCTTAGACCCAAGAGGGGCTAGGACGCTTGCGCTAGACACCAAAACTAAGTACAAAACATACAAATTCTGATAGTATAAAACACGGGATCCCAACAGATCCCGTGTTCTTGTCGTTTAGCGTACTATAAAATTCTTGTACTGTGGATAAGCTCACGACATCCAGCGCTTGCGCTTTTGTTCATCATTCATTTAAAATCCTTCCATGATAAAGAACTCTCACCTAACAACTCTTCAAAACTCTTATTTTTTTCTCTTTGCTTTCGCTCTTCTATTTTTTTGCGTTCAAGAGCAGCTTCTCTTTCCTCTTGTTCCTTTGTTAATCCTTTTTTCACTGCTTTCAATTGTTCTAATAAATCACTATTTAAATGATCTGAAACAGATACTGCTTGATCATCTTTTTTCTTGTTTGACTTTTTCATTCAAGCTGCCCCCTACATCCATATTCACTTACTAATTCTATTCATACATCAGTATTTTACTACCAAGTATAGAAAACTTTTTTATAAATGAAAAGAGATTTACTAAAAGAAAAGCATTACTTTAGGTTAAATTATATCTCCTTCCCCTAATTTGTATAATTTGTTCTCTCATCACATATTTTATATAGTAGAAAGGAGCGATTTTATTTGGCAAAACAACGAGGACAAAAAGGCAAACCAAACGCAGATACATCTAAAAAGATAATCGCTGCTGAAGAAGTAGAAAAAGCGATTCATCCTACCAAAAGACAGAATTCCGAACAGTGATATGAAAGACAGGCTTAATGCTTGTCTTTTTTTAGTGTTTAGGTAACATTGGAAGGATTTTTCATATTCATGTAAAATAAGAGTCAATCGGAAATAAAGGGGTTTTTCTTAATGAAAAAGATATTTCTCGGATTGCTTATTATTCTTTCGTATATCTTGATTATCGGTTTTTTCTTTACGAATAAAATGATGTTTATAAAGAAGAAATCGGATAAGGAAATAATCGATCGTGAAACTTCATTTGGTCTTTATAATCAAGCAGATTTTGATGCTCTAGAGAAAAAACACTTCTCGCTTCCATCTCAGTTTGGCTATTCAATTAAAGGCTCACTCATCGCTCCGCACGACACAAACCGTTATATCATTATCTGTCACGGGGTTACGGTAAATCGTCTTAATTCGGTTAAGTACATGAATTTATTTTTACAAAAAGGTTGGAATGTTGTGATTTTTGACCACCGTAGACATGGTGAAAGTGGTGGAAAAACAACCAGCTATGGCCATTATGAGAAATTTGATCTTCAATCTGTTGTTCATTGGTTAAAGAAAGAGGTCGGTGAGTCAATCGTTTTAGGTATTCACGGAGAATCAATGGGAGCTGTTACATCTTTGCTTTACGCAGGAATGGTAGAGGATGGTGCAAATTTTTATATTGCTGATTGCCCCTTCACAGAGCTTGAAGCACAGCTACTATACCGACTTAAAGTAGAATATAAGGTACCTAGTCTCCTGGTCATGCCGATTGCAAAGCCTTTTGTTCAACTGCGAGATAGGTACTCAATTAAAGGTGTTTCCCCCCTCAATGCGATCGCCAATATTGAAAACCCAGTTTTATTTATTCATAGTAAAGATGATGATTACGTCCCCGCTGAAATGTCAAAACGACTTTACGAAAAAAAGAAAGGACCTAAGAAGCTATACATAGCTGAAAAGGGAACCCATGCCATGTCATATACCGAAAACCGTGAACAATATGCTGAAATTATCGATAAGTTTTTAGATGAAATTGGTTTAGAATCGTCAACCTGTTAAGCATAGTTAAGGCTACCGCGCCTATTTAGCTGGTAGCCTTAATTTTCTAGCGCCTACTCCCTCTGTCTCATACCTCAAAGAGAAAGTGCTTCCATTTGCCTAACCCAATACGTCAGAAATGTCTTCCATATTTGCTTCCATCCACTGGAGCGCCTTTTCAATGGTCGGAAATTCCTGTGCTTCAAAGGTCATTTCATCTTGAAGCAGCCAGACGTCTTTCGTATCTTCATGAGACCCACCAATTGACCAATGCATCAGACTATATGGGTGGTTGTCGTTTAAAAAAGATACCCATGTTCTATTTAACGCAACATTTTTGATTGATGTTAATCGCTCCTTCACCTTGTTCCCCTCACTTTACAAGCAAGTTCATACGAGGATTTAATATTTGCGAAGGACTTTTTAACATAAAGCAATTTGCTGTTTGATTATAGGTAATTGTGAGTTGTTCATCTAAAAAGACCATTTTTGTTTTTTCAACTAATATCGGCACAGCGTTTGTTTCTAGCTTTACATCATTTTTGTCCTGCTCTTCTACTAACCATAATGCTGTGACACCGCTCATCACACAGCCACAGCCCTCTGTATCATATTTTAATTTTAAAATCTTATTTTTATTTTCTTTCATCTTAGGTGCTAACTGTTCAATCGCTTCCTCTGTAAATGTTAACTGCATAATAATCTCCTTTGCAACATACTATACTCATAGTTTATCACACACACCTATTTTATGCATGAACCAGCTGTACTAGCGCAGGAGGGAATTCAGAATGACTATTTGATATTCCCTCTATTAAAAATCGCTTGGATAGCCTAAGGAAAATAGTGTATTTGCAATCGCTTGATAGCCAAGATTATTTGGATGAATCTGATCTCTAGACAACAATTCATCTTGTCTACCTTTAAAAACAGAGTAAAGATTGGCAACACGAATTGTTGAGCGATTATCAAAACTGTTTAAATGACGATTAAATAGTTGCACCCATTTATCTGCAAGTGGAATTTGCGGTTGTGGATTATACAAATTGAGGAGGTAAATAATATAAGGTACACCACAATCTTTTTTCAGCCCTTGTATTGTATGCATGATTTGCACCATATTGCTGTGACATTCTTTTACTGATTGAGTAATCTCATTTTGCTCTCCGGTTTCAGCAAAGTCCTTACTCGCATTAATTAAATCATTTCCTCCGGCGGAAATAGTAATCATATTGGCACACTTGATTTTTTCATGTAAAGCCGGACTTTCGACAATTGCTCGTACTTCACCTGTCTCAATTCCAGACTTCGCATAGATGTCAGTAAACACAGGTCTATTACATTCTTTTTCAGTTAGTCTTACATAACGTCCCACAAACCCCGGTGCTAAAAACGAGGCACCTACTCCAACCGTTAAGGAATCCCCTAAAGCTACGTATGTCAAGCATTGTTGTCCCCCCACGCTACATCCTCCTAAAAAACGAATAAAGTCCTTATACAATATTCTTGATAAGGATAATCGTAGCTTTTCCATTTTTAAATAGGGCTTATTATGCTTTATGCCCGCCCACAAGTCGAGTACGGTGTTTCACTGTTTTATTCCAATGGTAATAGATTTTGTTTTATTTCACCATAAGGATGAAATAATAGATTCGTAACAAGGGCGAAAAAATGTATACTAGCGATAGTGAGGTGTATGTATGGAAGATAAATTTGTAGTAAAGATGCTCAAAAAAAGCTTTTTACAATATGGACGAAATATTGATGAAAATCCACTATCAGAAGATGAGCATATCCAAATAATGAAAAAAATAAAAGAAGCGAAGGATCAGACTGCAGAATGGTATGAAGTAATAGAGGATGTTGTTTATAGTTATTTAACGAATCAAGATTGAACATATACATGGGCGAAAAATAGTGACGTCATCTAAAATGAAGTGAGAAAAAATAATTGATCAACCTCCTCACAAGTAAGACAAGTCACTATTTAAAATCCATTATTTTAAAGGGGCCTAATATGATGGCGCAATGAAATCATCATGCGCCTATTTTTTGAATTAGGATCGTTCTCATCATACAGTAGCAAGATTTCACCTCTATTCGAGGGCTAAAGAATGCGAATGCTACTTGCTTACAATCTTTGAAACGATTTCATTCACATCTGATCTACTTATTTTTTCCTTGCCGTCAGTAAGTGCATTAAGTGTACCGTATGCAAGCGAGAGAGGAATCTCACAGAAAATACGAATCGGGCCTGGTTTAATACTTTCGATATACTGATCAGCTAATGCGAGATTTCGTTTAGCAAAATTCAACATATCTTCAAAATCCCATCCATCTGGAAAAAAGTCCACTCCGCCTCTCTCTTTATCCTCGTCTTGATTACGGAGAATATTAACAGCTTGCAGACCGCGCCCGAACGCAATCGATTGTTCCCTATCTGTTTCGATATCATCAGACCATTTCCAAATTTCAGATAGCATGACGCCAACTAATCCAGCAACATAAAAGGTGTAGTCGTTTAGATCATTTTCATTCTCTATTATCCAACCCTTTTCCACCCATTTTGCCATTCCATCTGCCATAATTGCAGTACTCGTTACTATTTTATCTACTACTGATGGCGGGCAAAATTTTATCCAATCACTTAAACGTAAGGTAACTTCAGGTAGAATCGATTTGTACGGATCAAATAACGCCGCAAAATCAGCGTCACTCGGGGCGTTTTGCAATTGCTTACTAATGGATTTTAAAAGAGAAATCTTAACATGCTCATCAAGCTTGGGGTGATCTTCAATTTCATCTATTGCTCTCATGCATAAGTATGCAGATCCGACTGCTTCTTTAAGTCCTGGGGATAGATAGCTAATAGGTATGTAAAAAGTTCTACTAGTCTTCAACAGCATCTCCATCGCTTCACTTCTTAAAAAGTCGTTCTCTTTGTTCATCTATAACTCTCCAATCAAGAATTCATTTAACTCATTCAAAACTGTTCACGCTTCTACCTTATATGATACCATTGTTCAATCTGATTTCAATCTTGCTGACATGAATCGTCATAAAATGGTCAGAATAAAACTGAATCTAGTTATATAACATCGCTCACTTCTTAAAAAAGGCCTTTCCTGCAAGTAGTTCAACCAGCTTAGGCATAAGTTGATATAAGGTACTCCCGGCATTCATCCAACTTGGCAAATTAATTTCACGCCTTGATGTAAGCATAGAGTCGACAATAATCTTAGCTACCTTATTTGGATCAAGCATCCATCTTCCAACATTTTTTATATAGTTGCCTTCTTTGTCAGCAATCGTGAAAAACTCTGTTTTCATTGGTCCTGGGTTTACTGATGTGACATAGATGTTATGTTCCTTAACCTCTAACCGCAGGCTATTTGTAAAGCCTAATACTGCATGCTTCGTTGCTGCATAAAGACTAGATTTCGGTGTTGAAATTTTCGCTGCCTGGGAAGCAATGTTAATAATATGACCCTTTTTTCTTTGCATCATTGCTGGTAGCACCATCTTTGTACTGGCTACTAATCCATATACATTCACTTCAAACATATTTTTCATTTCATCGAGTGTAGAATCAATTACATTGTTAAAAATACCAAAACCAGCATTATTAACAAGAATATCAATCTGTCCGATTTCATTTTCAATTGTCGTAAATACTTGATGTATGGAATCGAGATTCTGAACATCTAGTGAATAGTAATGACAGGAAACTCCATAATCATTTATTATTCGTTCAGCAAGTTGAGCTAGCAACTCTTCCCTTCTCGCTAGTAGAATAAGATGCGCTCCCTTTTTGGCACACTCAATCGCAATTTTCTCACCAATACCACTTGATGCTCCCGTTATTGCGATATAGCTTCCTTGTATACGTGTATTCAAATCCGTCACCTCTAAGTTAATTAACCGTATAAATATGCGTTTGTTGTGTAGTATCAACTATAATTTGACCGATATCTACTAAATAGTCAAGCTGACCAACTGTTTCAGACATCGTGAGCATGAACAGCTTATCGTATTTAGTCGGGTACAAGGTCTGGCACGCTTGAAAGGCAGTTAATGGTTTTTCCGCGATAAAGCTTCGAACTCGTTCTGCTTTTTCAGCTTGTTTTTTTAAGCGATAGGTAATTAACTGATGTACCTCTTCTATATTCTCTCCATGACCTGGATACACGAAGGAAATTGGCATATCTAGCAACCTAGAAATGGAATGATTTAACTGCAGCTGTGGCCTAGGCCGTTCTAATCCCCCATTTAATGGGAGCTCCAGAAGAGGATTTGGAGAAATATGTTTCAGTAATAAATCCCCTCCAACTAATACCCCGGAGACTTCTTCATATAAAACGATGTGACTTTGGGCATGGCCTGGTGTCTCTACTATTTTCCAACCCGAAAGGCCATCTACTTCCTTGCCTTCTCTTAAAAAGGAGGTTAACTCCCTGTTGCATGAAACCCCTAAGGGATCATTTAACTTCTTTAACAAAGGAAAGAATTTTTCATCAACCCCAAACTTTACAAACAAGCTTTCAAAAAAGGTCGTTTGTTCTACTAAAAATTGTTGACTTTTTTTCAACCAAGGTGCATTAAATGGATGACCTAGAACTGGAACATCTTCACTAAAATAGTCGAGCATCCCCACATGGTCTGGATGGTGATGGGTAATCACAATTTGGTCGATATCTTGTGGTGTATACCCAATTTCTTTCAATTGAGATTGAAACGCTACCCAAGCTTCTTCAGTTTTCGGACCAACATCAACTAACGTTAATTGATCCCCCTTAATTACGTACACATTGACATCACCAACTGAAAAAGGTGTTGGCAGTTCTAGCTTGAACACTTGATTTGACTGTGTTTCCCTTTTCATAAACTCCACTCCATTTACATTTTTCTATATCATTTTTTGAATACGGGATTAAAAATAAAACGATATAATAATAGTACCTTGTCCACTTTTAATTGTCATTATTTTCAAACAATTACAAATCCATTCTTCATGAAAAGGCTTGACAAGTATCTGTCTATAGCTACATAATTAATAAAAATTTATTTAAACTGAGACTTACCTTACTCTTTACGTGCTATCCCCACCCTATCTTTTTTGTTGCTTCCAAATCTTGATATAAGGGCATTACTGCCTGCTAAGATTGTGGGGTATAGTAATTAGGTAAGGACTAAAAGCGATTGGAATTCATGGCTACTGTAGAGCCATTCCGTCCGTTTTATAGGGACAGAGTGGCTTTTTATATTGTGTTTGATTAAGGAGGAGTTACATTTTGGAAAAGATCGGGTTTATTGGCGCTGGTTCAATGGCAGAAGCAATCATCGCAGGGCTTATAAAAGATGGCATATTTCAACCAGAGCAAGTGATTGTTGCAAATCGTTCCAATTCAAAACGCTTAGAGGAACTATCTACAAAATACGGAATTAAAACGACCCAGAATAAGAAGGAATTAGCAGAGGAGTCATCTATTATTGTATTAGCAATGAAGCCTAAAGATGTAAAGGCTGGCACTGATGGTATTCAAGGAGAGATTGATCAAAAGCTAATCGTTTCTGTATTAGCTGGGATTTCTATTGACACGATGAAAAGAATCTTTGGTAACCAAGCAGCCATTATTCGCGCAATGCCTAATACGTCTGCGACGATTGCTAAATCAGCTACAGCTATTGCTGCAAGTGAGAACGTGACGATGAATCAAATTAAGAAATGTCAGACCCTATTTGAAGCCATTGGGATTTGTAAGCTCGTTGACGAGAGTCAGCTAGATGCGGTTACAGGCCTATCTGGAAGTGGACCTGCATATGTTTATTTCCTTGCAGAAGCAATGGAAAAGGCCGCTAGCGAAATGGGCTTAGACTCTGATGTAGCAAAGGAGCTAATTGCGCAAACATTACTCGGAGCATCTGAAATGATTGCGAGCTCTGATAAATCTCCGTCTCAATTAAGGAAAGAGGTTTCAAGTCCTAATGGGACGACGGAAGCAGGTATCAAAGTCCTTCAGGAAAAAGGAGTTAAGGACGCGCTTATCTCATGTGTCAAGCGATCCTGCGAGCGATCAAACGAAATAAAAACAGAGTTCCAAACAGCACTTATTTCTTCGAATAGTTGAACTTAAAAAGAAGGCTCAAAAAATATATTGAGTGAAAAAGTAGAAAAACCATTACCCGTTAAGACCAGGTAATGGTTTTTCTACTTTCAAATGCAATTCAAGCACCTTTTCAATGATGATAGGAAGCTACTTACTAAATTGTTAAACGAAAAAGGGATCAAGCAACTTCTATTCATCCTCATTAAAAATCGATTTAATTGAAAAACATAATAACTCTGGATAAGTTTCAAACGCATAAGGAATATGCAAACGTTCTGTCCATTTATGCGGGTCTCTCCCTACAGGTCCTATATTTAAAACAGGGATGTTTAAGCTTTGCATTTCCTTTAACGGCAAAGAGAAATGATTTCCGTAAAGCGGCATATTGGTTGTTAATCGAGCAATTGATTGACGATCATCATGTAATTGAACAAAACTTAAATCGCATAAGCCAGGAAAATAATGTTGTTGCTTAAGATCGATTTGATACACTTTTTTAGCGTGTGTAACCACTCGATCAACCGTTTTCTGGATAAGCTCGTTTTCTTTCGATGAGACTGCTGGGTAATAAGGAGGACTATAAAACAAAACAATCATTGGTGAGTATTCCTTACATAATCCGACTAGTTCGCCAACAAGCTTTGTGGAAAAGTCACGATCATCTTCTACGCCACGATGTGTCAACAAACTATTTATTCTTCTCTCAACTTCTTGATCACCATATTTATTTATCGCTTTTTGTAACAGTTCTTTATAAGTAAAGACATTGATTTTTCTATCTAATGGCGTAAACGGAATGAATTTATTATAGCGTTGAACCCGATCTTGATAAAATCTTTCTACATTAACCGCTGCTTCCTTCGCAACATTAACTAGCTTTTTGTGAAGCTCACTAAACGGTCGATTCATCATCAGTAGATTATACATTGACACAGAGGCATGAGGTATTTGCACAGAGTATTCCTGCTTTAAATCGCGCATCATCAAGCTAGTTGGTGGCGGGGTAACTTCATCCCCTACCTGTTCACAAAACGAATCATTCAATTCCATTAGCCGATTAATTTCAGAAAGGATGAGATTGGCATTAAGACCCGAAAATGGCTCACCTACATGTGTCTCAATTCCGTTACAGTAAAAACTTGCCAGTACTTTTCCTATTGAACCAGTGTAAATATAATGATTTTGATCATTAGGATATTTCGCAAACATTGGTTCAGAATTCACACATGCTTTATACGTTAATCCATAGCGCTTCTTAAGCTCATCTAAAACAGGTACAGCACTCTGCATCCCGGCAGAATTCACTTCTTCGTCTGGGACAGATATGAATAAAATGTTACCATTGAACTCCCCACTCATCGCTCTTTCTAGCATCGCTAACTGGACAGAAATCCCAGCCTTCATATCCATTGTCCCTCTACCAAATAACCACTCATCACTTTCAAGATCCTCACTTGCAGCTTTCGGCATTTGTGCGTTTCTTTTCTTTAGTTCTTGCGTAAGTTCGACAGGTCGAAACGCTAAATCCGTTAAATCCCCATAATCCTGCACCTCGACCACATCAAAGTGACTTAATAATACAACCGTTTCCTCGCTCTCCACTTGTTTAACGAAAGCAGTTAAAAATGACCTTCCATCAGGAACAGGATGTAATTGAAGATACTCTGGATGCTGTTGAAAATATTTCTTCTCTTTTAGTAAAGAATAAAGATATTCTGCTAGAGCAATCTCACCTTGCGATCCTGTAATGCTTGCATGTTCCACCAAATCTACTAAAAGTTTAACTAATTGCTTCTTCGTTTGCCATGTCATCTGCAAACCACTCACCTGCCTAATTGAACTATTTGATTTGATTTTATTTTAGAGAAAGGGAAGGGAAAATTAAAGCATTCAAACAGAAAATCGCTATCGTTTTTTAAGGGAAGGAAGTATGGGATGGGCCATTATTTGTTCGCATTTCAGCTTCTGATTACCATCAAGACGGCTTGGATGGTAAAGATTATGTCCCCTATTATACCCCGGATATCAAGTCCATTTTTCAGAAACGATCAAGGAACAAGCTAACATTGCAACGGGTGCTGTTGGTCTGATTACAACAGGACTACAAACCGAAGAAATTCTTCAAAATGATCAGGCAGATTTAATATTCATCACAAGAGAGATTCTACTTGATCCGTATTGGCCGAGAACCGTAGCTTCCCAGCTTGGAATAAGTATCGAAGCCCCGAGGCAGTATGCTCTTGGTTGGTAACATGCATGGATAATCATTTTTTAGGGATTTCAATTTTCATAAAATCTGCAGCCAAATAGGATAATGGAAACACTGCTTGTGCTTCTTTTTCTAGCTTAGCTAAGTCAACCTCTGATTGGTAGCGAGAACTAATATGTGTGAGTATAAGCTTTTTGGCGTTGGATTGTTTGGCAACCATTGCAGCTTGCTTTGTCGTTGAGTGATAGTAATCGTGTGCAAGTTGCTCATCTGTTTCAGAAAAAGTAGCTTCATGTATTAACAAATCAGCATCCAAAGCAAGCTCGACACTCGCAGCTATGTATCTTGTATCTCCAAGAATGGTAATAATTCTTCCCTTTTGCGAAGGTCCTAAAAAGTCTTTTCCATCTAAAATCTTACCATCCTCCAGCTCCACCTGTTGTCCATCCTTGATTTTTTGATAAATAGGACCGGGCTTAATAGCTAATTTTTCTAATTTATGTACGAGTAAAGCACCTGGTAAATCTTTTTCAATTACTCGATATCCATATGACTCAATTCCGTGATCTAATTTTTTTGCGATCACCTGAAATTGATGATCTTCAAATACAGTTCCCTCCCCAATTTCAACGAATTCAATTGGGTAGGTAAGATGAGATTGGCTTACAGATAGAGATGTTCTCACAAATTCCTCTAGACCTTTAGGTCCATAGATCGTTAAAAGGTCTTCACCACCCTGAAAGGAACGGCTACTAATCAATCCTGGTAGACCATAGATATGATCACCGTGCAAATGAGTAATAAAGATCTTTTCAATTTTTCTAGGTTTTATTGGTGTATGTAAAATTTGATGCTGCGTTGCTTCACCACAATCAAAAAGCCAAATTGCTTTTCTTTCCTCTAATAATTGTAGGGCGATGCTCGTTACATTTCGAGCCTTTGCTGGTATCCCTGCCCCTGTTCCAAGAAACAAAACGTTCACTTGCATTTCCTCCTAAAGATTTCTTCCTTTTAGAATACATGAAAAGGGGTTAAAGTGGAACTTCCATTAAGCAATTTTCTGCTCTTTGGGAGTAAAAAGCCAAACTTTATACTTGACCAATTAAATAGGATTGAATAAAATAGACTGAATAATAAAAAGATTTTAATTACATCGAGTGCTTTATACACGATATTTTTACTTAATTCGTTTATACTAGTACATGTTGAAACATTAATGATTGATTTAACAAATAAATACCTTTAAAATTAAGTATTCGCAAAAGGTATTTTACAATCAGTGTTCAAAAAATGCGAATATCATTTAGCAGTTGGGAATCGATATCACAAATGATTTTTTTACACTGATGACTAAATAAATGCATCTGACAAAGTGAGGTACGAACGTGATTACACAAGAACATCCTAAAGCAGTTATCGTCATATTTGGAGCAACTGGGGATTTAGCAAAAAGAAAGCTGTTCCCTTCAATTTATCGCCTAGTACAAAACGAAAAAATCGGTAATGATTTTGCCGTTGTTGGAGTAGGTAGAAGACCTTGGACGAATGATGAGTTTCGCTCCAATGTATCTGATTCCATTCAAACAGCGATGAAGGAATCAAAAAATCTCGACAATTTCACATCGCATTTTCATTATCACCCATTTGATGTGACAAATCCTTCTTCTTATTTAGAGCTTAATACGCTATTAAATGAGTTAGATGGCACATATCAAACAGAAGGTAACCGCATTTTCTTTTTAGCGATGGCACCAGAATTTTTCGGCACAATTGCACAAAATCTAAAAATACAAGGCCTGACAGATACAAATGGTTGGAGTCGTATCGTTATTGAAAAACCATTTGGCCATGACCATCCGTCTGCGCAAAAACTAAATCAAGAAATAAGAGAAGCATTTAACGAAGACCAAATTTATCGTATTGACCATTACTTAGGAAAAGAGATGGTTCAAAATATCGAGGTTATTCGTTTCTCAAATGCTCTATTCGAGCCGCTATGGAATAATCGTTACATAGCGAACATTCAAGTAACATCAAGCGAAGTGTTAGGTGTGGAAGACCGCGGGCGTTATTATGAAAATTCAGGTGCTCTAAGAGATATGCTGCAAAACCATATGCTGCAAATGGTCGCATTGCTTGCGATGGAGCCACCAATTAAACTTACGACAAACGAAATTAGAAGTGAGAAAGTAAAGGTCCTACGTGCACTACGCGCAATTAGTGAAGACGAAGTAAGTGACTACTTTGTTCGTGGTCAATATACAAGCGGTCAATTAGATGAGCAACAATTAATTGGCTATCGTGAAGAAAATAATGTCGCAGACGAATCCCAAACAGAAACATACGTAGCTGGGAAGCTGTTAATTGATAACTTTAGATGGGCTGGTGTTCCTTTCTATATTCGTACTGGTAAGCGTATGGCGGCAAAATCAACAAAAATCATCGTTCAATTTAAAGATATTCCGATGAATCTATATTATAAAAAAGGCGAGCAAGTTGCACCTAACCTACTTATTATTAATATTCAACCTGATGAGGGTGTTACGCTACAATTAAACGTGAAAAAAGATGGAGATGCAGGAGATTCTAAACCAGTGAAATTTGATCTTTCAAGCAATTTCCTAGATGGCCTAAACACACCTGAAGCATATGAAAAACTAATATACGATTGCTTGCGTGGAGATGCAACGAATTTCACGCACTGGGATGAGGTAGCATTATCTTGGAAATTCGTTGATCCAATATCACAAGCGTGGACAAAAGGAAAAGCAGGACTTGCCACTTATCCTGCAGGTTCAATGGGACCAAAAGAAGCTGACGAATTACTTGAAGAAGATGGCAATGAATGGTGGCCAGTATACTAATATTCCGATGCGATAGAATTGATCGTAATCATTGATCAATAGCTTTTCATCCGGTTGGGCTCATGTTAGCCAACCGGATTTTTTAATAGTGACAACACTCACATACTAAACGTAAATAAACTGTATACATTTAGTATGAAGTACAATATTCGTTTCATTCTTACAAA
This sequence comes from Metabacillus rhizolycopersici, assembly GCF_020075705.1. The sequence goes on from NZ_JAIQUM010000015.1 coordinate 44,251, forward strand.
TCATTTCGTTCCTTTTCAAAGGTACATTATCTAACAATTACTAAAAAATGTGCGAATGAGCTCGTCTATTTGCCTCATGCAATCCATCGATTACATCATAAAATAAAGTATGCACGAAGCAAGATGCAACCCTTGCAATCTCCTTACTTTTTAGCTATTACCACCTCGGTAATAGCTTTTTCTTTGTTATGTCATTTAATATGAAACTTCCCTTTTATAAGAACGATATAGTATTACCAACTGGTTAACTATGTAAAAAAAGAACTTCCTATGGATAACCAGAAGCTCTTTCTACTACTTCATCTAATGATTTGATTTGTTAAGCTCTTGATGCAATCACTTATTCCCTTAAAAAATCTTTATTAAAACTTGTACCAGGCGAAGGATCTTCTTCCCGCTTCCCTTTTATCCCACGCTTTATGAGCTGATCTCCGTATTTCTCATTTATTTTTTCAATAACTGTAAGGATTGGCTCATCTTTTGCATCACTTTCAAATGAGAACAAATCTAATTGTTTCACAGCATCCCCTTTTTCCACCAAATCCTGGCCAGTTATACCTAAAAGCCGAATAGGTTCTTCCTTCCAATGGGTGAAAAAGAGTTGTCTTGCAACAGAAAAAATTTCTTCTACATCTCCTATCGGATTTGCAACTTTTTTACTTCTCGTAATCGTTTTTAAATTTGCAAATCTTATCGTGATGAAGATTTTACTTGCTAGCACATCTTTTCGCTTCATTCTAACTGATACAGAGTGTGCTAGCTTACGTAAAACATTGTTCAATTCATCTTCATTAGTAGTATCTTTTGATAAAGTTGTTGAATTTCCAATGCTTTTAAATTCATAGATCGAATCAGGATCTACCTCTCGATTGTCAACACCATTTGCACGTTGCTTTAAACGTTCTCCATTTATACCCAGCAATTGTTTAAGCTGGATGCGGTCAGCTTTTGCTAAATCTTGGATTGTGTTGATTCCAATCGTTTCAAGCTTTTCAGCTGTTTTTTCCCCGACACCATGCATTTGGGCAACTGGTAGTGGCCACAGGTGTTCAGAAAGTTCTCTTTTTCTTAACACAGTTATTCCAAGAGGTTTTTTCATATTTGAAGCCATTTTAGCTAAAAACTTATTTGGTGCAATCCCAATACTACAAGGTAGTAATAACTCATCTGAAAGTCGTTCCTGAATAACATGAGCAATTTCTAATGGCTTTGGACCAGCATATTGTGTAAGATCCATATACCCTTCATCAATCGATACTGGCTCAACAAGCTCAGTATATTCCCTAAGCAAGTCAAACATCGCTATCGAGGCTTTTCGATAGCGTTCAAAATTTGGCTTTTTCACGATGAGCTCTGGGCATAACTTACGAGCCTGCCATAATGGCATCGTCGTTTTGACACCTTTTGCGCGTGCCTCATAACTACATGTTACGATGATGCCTCTTCTCTCCTCTACATTACCCGCAATAGCTAGTGGCTTTCCTTTTAGAGCAGGATCGTAGGACATTTCGACAGATGCGTAAAAACTATTCATATCTACATGGAGTATGACTCTACCATTCGCAGGACGTTCCATATGTCTCCACCACTCAGTATAAAAATTTATTGGTAACTAATAATTTCTTCTTTCACAAGAGCTATACCTTCTAGACTTGAAACGAAAAGATTTGGTTGGATAATCGTAATCAAACGTTCATTAACACTAGCAACAGCCATAAAGTACTTAGTCGCTTGAAAGGCTCCTATAGGTATCGATTTTAATTGACTTTCTTGAATGTCCAATATTTCTTTTGCTTCTTTCACAATTAGTGCCGAAGTTAATTCTTCTGATTGCACAACAATTAGTTTCACATTTTCATCAACGCTAGTATCCTCCTGATAAAAAATATGGTTCGTATCTAAAACAGGAATTAACTCTCCTCTTACCTTAACAACACCTTTCATATAGGAAGGCATATTAGGTAGACTCTTTATATTTTCTAGCTTTTCAATTGAAATCACATGTTCGATTGGTAAACCATATTCTTCATTACCCGCACGAAAAACAACTACCTTTGTAATATTCATAGTAAACTCCTCTCAGATCTTGATTGAATCTGTTCATTCCCTAGCCCCTTGAATTCGAGGTTTTCTATGACTATCATACTATGAATTAAAAAGTATTGGAAGAAAACCTCTTCCGTTTAACAAACAGAAAAAGAGCTAACTCAATTGAACCTGAGCCAACTCTTTTTTAAGCTTCTTTAAAATCATCCTGTTACCATTTCCTCCACTCAATCTTCTCTTCATTGTACAACTGTTTACGAATAATCTTCTCACACTCAGAAAAAACCAATTCGATTACTGGAGTACTCGAGGCTAAAACTCGGATTGATAGTCCCTTAATATTTAGCATACTAATACCAAAACGCACATCATGTGGTATCGTTGACAAAACTATCCTTATATCTTCAATCAATGCTTCATTGATTTTATGATGAATCATGAACATCGTACCTAGATGGGAATATCCTTCTAACTGCATGAAGTCTTCGAGCTGCTTCTCAGGTACTAATAGCTGATGATCGAATACTTCTAGCTGTCCATCAATAAAAATTTTCATCTTCGAAGTAAGTTTTTTATATTGAAAGAGTTTTCCATCGAGAGACCATCCCGGAGTAATAATATCGGTATAATAAAAGACAGCTGTTGAGCTCATATATACATTGGTCACCTGAGTAAAATTTGCATCTTTATAAAGAATGATTGGATCCTGTTTCACAAAAAGCTCGCTCTCGCTTTTTAAAAAATAATCCATTGTTTGCGTAACCCCATAGCGTGGTGATTTATATACCTTTGTTGATGCCTGTGTTGTTAATGCTAGTCGTGCATCTTCAGTCACAACTACCTCTGTTTTGTAAGTATCCCCATCAACATATCCTCCACCTACATGGATAAGCGTAAGAAGGGGCAGTCCATCTGATAAATACGTTGGTCGCGTAATTTTAAAAACCCCATCAAAAAAGCTGTTGCTAATGACAGACCGATCTTGTTTTTTGTCTACCTCAAGCTGAAGGTAGCCTGTGTAAGTCATGCTTCAAGTCCAACTAAAAATGCTTCTCTACGAATCCAATTCACGACATCATCGACACCTGTACCATCCTTAAGATTTGTAAAAATATAAGGTCGTTCACCGCGAGAAGCAAGCGTATCTTGTCTCATAATTTCAAGGTCGGCACCAACGTATGGAGCTAAGTCGATTTTATTAATAATGAATAAATCAGATTTAATCATCCCTTGACCGCCTTTTCGTGGGATTTTTTCCCCTTGGGCAACATCAATAATATAGATTGAAAAATCAACCAACTCTGGACTAAACGTTGCTGCAAGATTATCACCGCCACTCTCAACAAAAATCAAATCAAGACTAGGATGACGCTCATTTAATTCATCGATTGCTGCAAAGTTCATTGACGCATCCTCACGAATCGCTGTATGTGGACAACCACCAGTCTCTACTCCAATAATCCGATCCTCTGGTAAAACGCCATTTTTAATTAAAAATTGAGCATCCTCCTTTGTATAAATATCATTCGTAATAACCGCAAGCTCCAAATCTTCCATCAACACTCTTGTCAACTTATCAACTAATAGTGTTTTACCTGCACCAACAGGTCCGCCAACTCCGATACGGATCGGTTCACTCATTGTACTCATCCTTTCTTCATTCATCTAAACTAGTTCTCATTTTTTACTCAGTACCACTTTTGAAGGTATGAGGACGGAACCGGCTACTTTTACATTAATTCCAAATTAGCACGTAAAAAATCAAGTTTGCTCCTATAACATAGCGTAGAGCTAGCTAGCTCGTTCCACCCCTAATTGATGTGAAGCTCATACCCAGTTTTACCTTCATTTTTTGAGGGTAGTGTTCGTAGGATATAGCCGTTTTGTAAACCATCAAGACATAAACAAACGAACAGAAAGCTGTTCATGAATCATTTGCGCTATTTCTAACCCAGGAGCACCCGCTCCAAATTCTTCCTCTTTGCATGTTAAAATTTCTTCTACACTATCATCTAAAAAAGACTGCAATTCACTCAATAGCTTTTGTCCATCTGTTTGTCCAAGAGGAATCCCTCTTACTCCGTTTTGAACAAGTGAAGATATCGACGCAAATAAATAACCTGATAGCGTTGTTTTCAAATCTATATTTAGATTTAAGCAAACCATTGCGAAAACAATCGAACTATGACCATGCAATTGTTTTGCCTTGATTTTTGATTCATAGAGTTTCAAATGTTCATTCGTATACAATTCATTCATAACCCTTAATAACTGTCGTCCGATTCTTCGATTTCCTTCACGCGTTTCGCGTGCATTCGCAAGAGCAAAGAGCTCACGATCTAATTGCCACACTTTTTCTAAAGAGTTCATTTTCAAAGATTCATAGGTTAATCGACAAGCAAGACCATCTGTATATATATACTGCGTTTGTAGAAATTTCTTCAGAGCAAATAAAAAGGTTTCTTTATCAACTACTTTTTCCTCTTGAATAAATGTCTCAAGTCCAAATGAGTGTGAAAATGCTCCAGAGGGAAAATTGGAATCACAAATTTGAAGCAAGTGAAAAAGTTGATTAGTCATGGGAATGACCGATATGCTTAAACGCTTCATTCATTTTTCTTTTTTCGCGAACAAAAGGAACCTCTTGCTCCTCAAGTAATTTTTCTACTAAATAATCGTATTGGACAATCATTTCATCCTTTTCAAATTGTGCTGGGAGATGACGATTACCTAACTGATGAGCAATTTTCCCCATTTGCAAAATACTTTTTGGCTGAATGACGATTACATCATCTTCAATCACACTTATTACGATTGAATTTTTTTCATCTTGATATAAAATATCGCCATCCATTAACTCTTTCACATCGATTAGACGTATACCTAACTCCTTCCCATGGTCAGTTTTCACTCGTTGAATCTTTTTAACCAAATCATCACTTCGTAAATAAACTCGTTCAATATGGTGTGGCGCTTTCTCAAATTCGTTTACATTTCCAACAATTTTCTCAATAATCATCTCTTCACCTCAAAATAAAAAGTATCGTTGCGCTAAAGAAACCTTTTCATCTGGTTCACAGGTGATTAATTCACCATTCACCTTTACTTCATATGTTTGTGGATCCACTTCAATTTCTGGCGTTTCTCCATTTAAGATCATATCTTTCTTTTTCAGTTGACGAGTATTTTGAACAACCCCAATTTTCTTCTGAAGTCCGAGCTTTTCGTGAACCTTTTGCTCGAAAGCCACCTTAGACAAAAATGTCATCGACGTTGAGTACTTTGCTTTACCATAGCTCGCAAACATCGGCCGATATAATGCGGGTTGCGGAGTAGGGATTGATGCATTCGGGTCCCCCATCACACTCCAAGCGATCATCCCACCCTTTACGACTAATTCTGGTTTTGCACCGAAAAAGGCAGGGTTCCATAGAACAAAGTCTGCTAATTTGCCAACCTCAATTGAACCAACATAATCTGATATTCCATGAGTAATCGCAGGATTAATTGTATATTTTGCAATATATCTCTTCGCGCGCGCATTATCGTTCACTTCACCTGCAATCAGAGCACCCCGCTGGCGTTTCATTTTGTCAGCTGTTTGCCACGTTCGAATGATTACTTCTCCAACCCTTCCCATCGCTTGTGAATCTGAGCTAATCATACTAAACACTCCAAGATCATGAAGAATATCCTCAGCTGCAATCGTTTCTTTCCGGATACGTGAATCTGCAAATGCTAAATCCTCTGGAACAGATGGATCTAAATGATGACAAACCATCAGCATATCTAAATGCTCTGCAATCGTATTGACCGTATATGGTCTTGTCGGATTTGTAGAGGATGGAAGAATATTTGGATACGATGCCGCTTTAATAATGTCTGGTGCATGACCACCACCGGCACCTTCTGTATGATACGTATGGATGACACGACCATCTATTGCCCGTAGTGTATCTTCCACGAAGCCTCCTTCATTTAATGTATCGGTGTGGATTGCGACTTGAACATCGTATTTGTCAGCAACTGTTAAAGCTTTGTCAATATTTGAAGCAGTTGTTCCCCAATCTTCATGTAGCTTTAACCCGATTGCCCCAGCTTCGATTTGTTCAATAATTGCTTCTTCACTTGAAGCGTTTCCTTTCCCTAAAAAACCTAGATTCATCGGAAATTCCTCGGCAGCTTCTAGCATTCTATGAATATTCCATTCTCCAGGCGTACACGTTGTTGCATTTGTTCCTGTTGCCGGTCCAGTTCCACCACCAAGCATTGTGGTGACACCAGATTCAATGGCCGTTTGGATTTGCTGGGGAGAAATAAAATGAATGTGAGCATCAATCCCTCCAGCTGTCACAATCATTCCTTCTGCAGCAAGCACCTCAGTTGATGCTCCGATGATGATATTAACATCATCCATTACTAACGGATTACCTGCCTTGCCCATCGCTGTAATCAAACCATCCTTAATTCCGATATCTGCTTTATAAATTCCTGTATAATCAAGAATTAAAGCGTTTGTTACAACAAGATCAACTGACTCATCTCTCGTAGCTAACGGATGCTGGCCCATCCCATCACGAATCACTTTTCCTCCACCGAATTTCACTTCATCACCATATGTTGTAAAATCCTTTTCCACTTCGATAAAAATCTCGGTGTCCCCCAGTCTCACTTGATCTCCAACTGTTGGACCGAACATATCTGCATATTGATGTCTTGACATTTGAAAGCTCATGCTTACACTCCTTTATCTAGTACATCATTTGTTAAATTGTTTAGTCCATACACCTTTCGTTCACCTGAAAACGGAACGAGTTCAATTTCCTTTTTATCTCCTGGCTCAAAACGGACGGCTGTACCAGCCGGAATATTCAATCTATGCCCAAATGCTTTCGTACGATCGAATGAAAGTAAGCTATTAATTTCATAAAAATGAAAATGAGAGCCAATTTGAACTGGACGATCGCCATGATTAACTACCTCAAGTTTTATCGGTTGTTTTCCTACATTACATGGAATAGGATCCTGCTTTAGCTTGTATTCTCCTGGAATCATTCTTCTTCACCCTCCCCTACTAAATGTGGTATCTATTGAATTGGTTCGTGAACGGTTACGAGTTTCGTGCCATCTGGGAAGGTTGCCTCAACTTGAATGTCGTGGATCATTTCTGGTATTCCATCCATAACATCCTCCCGCGATAAAATATGACGGCCAAATTGCATCAATTCTGATACAGTTTTTCCATCCCTCGCTCCCTCCATTACTTCATACGTCAGAATCGCAATCGCTTCAGGATAATTTAATTTTAATCCGCGATTTTGTCTTCTTCTTGCTAAATCAGACGCTATGACAATCATGAGCTTTTCTTGCTCACGCGCTGTAAGCTTCATCTAAATTCCTCCTATACCGATAAGTGCTTTTGTAGATCATCTTCATTTATTTCATCACATCGTCCACTCATTACTATCTGGCCTTTATCAAGTATATAAAAGGATTCAGCACATGAGAGAACAACATCTAAGTTATGCTCAACTAATAAAATCGCTATTTCCTTTTCGTTCGCGATTTGAACGAGCACATCTTGAATCAGTTGAACAATTGATGGTTGAATTCCCTCCATAGGTTCATCAAGTAAAAGGAGCTTTGGGTTAGATATCAACGCCCTCGCGATCGCAAGTTGTTGCTGTTGACCACCACTTAAATCGCCACCCTTACGATTAATCATTTCTGCTAACACTGGAAACCAACGAAAAATTTCTTCAGGGATCGTATTTGATCGTTCGGATTTACGGACAGCTTCCATCCCTAAGAGAAGATTTTCTCTAATTGACAGGTCTGAAAAAATTTCTCTCCCTTGTGGTACATAGGAAATTCCCGCTCGCGCTCGATGCTCTGGACGTTCTTTCTTCAAATCTTTCCCTTGGAATTGAACATTTCCCCCATTAACTGGCAAAAGCCCCATCAACACCTTAACTAAAGTTGTTTTTCCAACACCATTTCGTCCAAGTAGGCCTACGATTTTCCCTTTTGAAATATCTAAGTGAACGTTTCGTAAAATCATCGTTTCATCATATCCAGCTTGAAGCTGCGAAACATGCAACATATTATCCACTCCTTCCTAAATAAACGTTTTTCACTTCTTCGTTTTCTTGGATCTCCGCCATTGTACCTTCACAAAGCACCTTACCTTCATGCATAACAATTACCAGTGTTGAAAAGGTTCGAACAAAATCCATATCATGTTCGACAACCAATACCGAACAATCTCTAGATATTTCTTGGATCAATTCTCCTGTCTTTGTTCGTTCTTCTCCAGACATTCCTGCAATAGGTTCATCTAACAGCAAGAGCTTCGGTTCTTGGATAAGCTGCATACCAATCTCAAGCCATTGCTTTTGCCCATGTGAAAGAGACCCTGCTTTTTCATCACGAACATCATAAAGACCAATTTTTTTCAACACTGCCTCTATCTTATCTCGCTGTCTATTCGTCATTTTTGCAAATAAAATGGAAACTAAATTCTTTTGTTGTTTCATAGCAATTTCTAAGTTTTCAAAAGATGTTAAGTGAATAAAAATACTTGGAGCTTGGAATTTGCGAGCAATGCCTTCATGTACAATTTTTTGCTCTGGAAGCTTCGTAAGGGAAATTTTATCATCAAATATGATTTCTCCAGCTGTAGATTTTGTTTTCCCACATATAACGTCAAGCAATGTTGTTTTCCCCGCACCATTTGGCCCAATTAAAAATAAAACTTCTCCATTCTGAACGTCTAGATCAACACCTTGTAATGCCTTAAAGCCCGAAAAATCAACGATAACATTACGACACGAGAGAATCGGCTTCATGATTCTTCGCCTCCTTTTTCACTTTTTTCAAGAAGCGACCCTTCAGATTCTCAACCAATCCAGCTAATCCATTTGGTAGATATAATACGACCAATAAGAATAATCCACCTAGGAAGAACGTCCAAATATCAGGGTAAGATTCACTTAAGAAACTTTTAGCACTATTCGTTAAGATTGCACCAATTGCAGCACCTAATATCGAATGACGCCCACCAATTGCTACCCATAACACCATTTCAACAGAAGGAATGATTCCCATCATTTCCGGTGAAATAATTCCCACCTGTAGGACGAACAATGCTCCAGCTATTCCTGCAAACGCTGCAGATAAAGCATAAATAAATACCTTAAAAACGGCTGGATTATAGCCTAAAAAGCGGAGACGATTTTCTCCATCTCTAATTGAAATAAGCAATCGACCAAAGCGCGTTTTTGTTAACAAAAGGGAGATCCCCATCACTACAGCCAATAACGTCACCGTTATAAAGTAAAGCATTGTTTTTGTACTAGGATCAGCTAGCGGCACATGGAAAACCGTGAAAAAATTTGTTAATCCACTTGTTCCTCCTGTAATATGTTGACCTCCAATAAATAAAGTGACTGTCACAACAACAACCGCTTGAGAGATAATAGAGAAAAATACCCCTCTAATACGGTTTTTGAAGGTAAAATAACCAATGATCGCGGCAACCATAAACGGAAAAAGGACTGCCGCACCTATCGCAAAAATAGGATTTTCAAATAACGTCCATATAAAAGGAAGTTCGGTAATTCCGTTCCATTCCATAAAATCAGGTATTCCGCTTGTGGATGCTTCAAGCTTTAAATACATCGCCATACAATAGGCACCTAATCCAAAAAACACTCCGTGACCAAGGCTCAAAATACCTGTATAACCCCAAATCAAACTAATTCCAACAGCAATAATGGCAAAGCATAAAAATTTAGCAAGTAATCCAATTCGAAACTCCGAAAGAAGCAATGGAGCAACCAATAACAAGAGGAAAAACACTCCATAATAAGCCCCTTGACTGTATCTTTTTATCAATTCAAGCACCTCCATTAATCTAAAGCTCGCACCCTTGTATTGACGAGTCCAGTTGGCTTCCATTGTAAGAAAATAATAACAAATGCAAATACGATCACCTTCGCAATTGTTGCGCTTGTTGATAATTCAACAAATGTACTTAAAATACCTAACATTAACGCTGCTACCATTGTTCCTTTCAGCTTACCTACACCACCTAAAACAACGATCATAAATGCGTCAACAATATATGCTGTTCCTAAGCTAGGACCAATTGAACCAAGCAATGTTAACGAACACCCGGCAATACCAGCAAACCCACTACCAAGTGCAAATGCTGCGCTATCAACCTTTCTAGTCGAAACACCAAGACATGAGGCCATATCACGATTTAAGGTAACAGCTTTCATTCTTCTTCCTGAAGGAGTCTTATAAAGATATAGAAATAACAAGAAAATACTTATCAGAACTAGAGCTAAAATAAACAGGCGTTTATATGGGAATGTAAGCCCCGCGATGACAAGACCTCCGTTTAACCACTCAGGTGATATCACCGCAACATTTGGCGCCCCAAAGATTGACCTTGCAGCCTGTTGTAAAATTAAGCTAACTCCCCAAGTTGCTAGTAAACTATCAAGTGGACGTTCGTATAAAAATCTCACAACCGTTTTCTCCATTAATAATCCAATAAGAGCTGCTACGATAAAGGAAAGTGGAATGGCTAGGATAAAATAATAACCAAAGGCCGATTGCGGAAGATATTGAACGAATACTTGTTGAAGAACATATGTAGTATAGGCACCAATCATAATAAACTCACCATGAGCCATATTGATAATATTCATAAGTCCAAATGTAATTGCTAGCCCTAGTGCGATTAACAAAAGAATTGATCCAAGGCTTAACCCATTAAATAATTGCGCGATAAATATTGACAAGGACTACCCCTCCTTTTAAATGAAGGTAAAGGGGCCCTAAATAAAGCCAATCTTTATAAGCTAAATTATTCTAGAGGGAATGTTTCAGCATGATAATTGGCCGTACTTAGTGCCACCTTCCTTAAAAGTTCGTATAATCTTTATTCAAGTAATCTTTTAAACTAGAAATGTATCGACAAATAGCCCTTTGCGATTTATTGACTTAAACCAGCCGCCCAATCATAGGATTTCAAATATGGATCTGGTTTCACTTGTTCACCAGAGTTCCACACTTCCTTAAACTGTCCATCTGCTTGAACTTCACCAATGCGGACAGTTTTATAAATATGCTGAGTTTCACCATCGATTTTCACGACACCACCCGGAGCATTAAACTCAATTCCATCAGATACTGCTTTTACTTTTTCCACTTCAAATGATTCTGCTTTTTCAACTGCTTCCGCCCATAAATAAACGGCATTATACGCTGCTTCAATTGGATCTCCAGTTACACGGTCCTCACCATATTTAGCTTTATAGTTTTCTACAAATGTCGTGTTTTCTGGAGTATCTGTAGTTTGAAAATAGTTCCACGCTGCATAGTGACCTTCTAATACATCAGCTCCAATTCCACGAATTTCTTCTTCAGCAACACTTACTGACATGACTGGAATATCTTCTGCAGTAATACCTGCATCTTTAAGTTGCTTGAAAAACGCGACATTACTATCACCATTTAATGTATTAAAAATGACATCTGGTTTAGTGGATTTGATTTTGTTGATAATTGTGTTGTAGTCTGTGTGTCCCATAGGTGTGTATTCCTCTGCTACCACTGTTCCGCCCTTCGCTTCTGCTTGAGCATTGACAATCTTGTTTGCTGTACGAGGGAAAACATAATCAGAACCTAACAAGAATATATTTTCACCTTGGTTTTCTAACATCCAATCAACTGCTGGTACAATTTGTTGATTTGTTGTTGCTCCTGTGTAAAAGATGTTAGGTGACTGTTCCATCCCTTCATATTGAACGGGATACCATAACAATCCATTGTTTTGCTCTACTACTGGAAGCATTGCTTTACGACTTGCTGATGTCCATCCTCCAAAAATCGTTGCAACCTCATCCTGTTGAAGTAACTTACGTGCCTTCTCTGCAAATGTAGGCCAATCAGATGCACCATCCTCAACGATCGGTTCGATTTGTTTGCCAAGAACACCACCAGCAGCATTTATTTCTTCGATCGCCATCAGTTCGGCATCACGTAAGGAAACCTCACTTATCGCCATCGTTCCACTTAGAGAATGTAGTATCCCAACTTGAACAGTATCTCCTTTTGAGCTACTAGTCGTATTTGACTCTGATCCAGTCTCTGATGATGGCTCACTTGTCTGTGCGGCACATGCACCAAGCATGAAAACCGACATAATTAAAACTAAAAACCCCATTTTCACTTTCATTCATCAACACCCCTTTATTAATTTGGATTAAAATGGATATTACCAACTATTAATGTTATTTTTAATAACAACTTATGTAAGAATATATAACATTAATCTATATTCACATTATACATAATCTTCCTTGTAAAACAATGTATTTTTTTGAATATTTTAAATATTTATAATCGTAAACGTTATCAAAGTTAATTTTTCGCGTTTTTTATTCGGAAGTAAAACTTTTTTCGGAAAAATGGGAATTATTGAACTTACTTAACTTCGTAACAAAATCTCACACTCGTTCTACAGTTCATTTCCCTAGTAATTTTGACAGAAATCTTTCTTCTTTATGGCTCTTTGTTATCATCATTACTGCCGCAGGATCTTTATTTTCTACTGGTAAAGAAGGGTCAATCAAAGGAATCCTTTTTTTTGCTGGAAGCCTTATTATCGGAGTTTTTTTCTAACAGCGCCTATTTTTAATGCGGATGAAAAATTTAAACAAGCAAAAATGGCAGAGAAGATTGAAATCGAAGCTTTTGATGAAAAGGAAACACCAGCAAGTGTTCCCCCACAGTTTGTGCGCAACGAAATGAAAAAAGCATTCGGTCAAGTCCCGAATACAAGTTATTATGATCTTCATCATTTGCAGATCCAAAAGGTAAATGGAGAGTATGTATACATTGCTCCAGTTGAATTCTCCGGGTTTTTCAAATGGTGGAATGGAAATCAAACACCTAGCTATTTTACGCTAAGTGCAACTGACTCTTCTTCCAACCCTAAATTTATGAAGGCAGAGATGCTTTACACTCCATCCTCCTATTTTCATAAAAACATTGAACGTCATATTCGTATACACTATCCAAAACATATTTTTTGTGTAGGTACGGTAGATGGTAGTTCCAATGCAGAAGAAAAGCAACATTCTGGAACAGTTGTAAGGGTCTATAAAGAAAAGTCTGGGGGCTATACAATTATCTCATTCCTGTTAGATAACCAACAAAGCTATGTCATATCATCTGAAAACAACCCATTGTCCATTTATTTACAAGAGGGTGACAAGGTTAATATACACTATCTGGAAACTGATGAAAATTTCTTGCCGGTAAAAGAAATGATCATTGAGGGACTTGAATGATTTACAGATAAAAAATTATTAATCAAAAAGAACATTAAAGTTTACGTAAGAAAAGCAGATCGTAATTCTGATCTGCTTTTTCCAATTGATTTATTTTCCTATAAACATTTGTGTCCAATGATGCCCATTTTTATCATAGCCTATTCCAATATGAGTAAAATCCTTGCTTAAAATATTTTTACGATGCCCCTCACTATTCATCCACGCTTGGACAACTTGCTGTGGGGTTTGCTGTCCTTGAGCAATATTTTCACCTGCTGTTTTATATGTTACACCAAAGTCACGCATCATATCGAAAGGTGAACCATAGGTTGGGCTTGTATGAGAGAAATAATTGTTTTGTCTCATATCCTCAGATTTCTTTTGAGCAACTCCACTTAATTGCGTATCGCTCTTTAAGTCAGGTAAACCGTTTTTACGTCTTTCCGCGTTTGTCAACTCAATCGCTTGTTGAACTACTTGACTTAAACCTTGGGCTGGTTGTTGTGTTTCTGGCTTTTTCTCAGCTGGAGCTTTTGCTTGCTGCTGAGCAGGTGCTTGTTGTTTCGTTGGTGCCTGTTGTTGTTGTTGTTGTTGTTGTTGTTGTTGTTGTTGTTGTTGCTGTTGCTGTTGTTGCTGTTGCTGTTGTTGTTGTTGCTGTTGTTGCTGTTGTTGCTGTTGCGCTCTTTGCTGTGCTTGTTGTGCTAGTTCTCTAGCTTGTTGCTCAGCTTGTTGAATATACCCTTGCGCTTGTTGCTTAGCTTCTTCCGGTGAGCCTGCTTGAACAAAATTATATTTTGCATCTTGGACTAAAATTGCTTTTGTATGTGGATAATTTTTACTCGAGATATCTGTTGTTAAATTTGAAATGTCCGTTCGATCTAAATGATCAGTATTTACATCGCGATCACGTACAAATTTATTTTCATCGTAATCGTCACGATGTGTAATTCTTAATTCATTTGCATCACGGTATCTTGTCGAAATATCACGCGCCATAGGCCCATAGCTACGATTACCGTTATAATTAACATTCTCTGCAACGTCTACAGGTCCATTATCATTAGGTGTATTTTCTAAGGCACCGTTATTGTTACATGCTACAAGTCCGAAGACCAGTGCACTCGTCACAACCATACCGAATTTGTTCTTTATCAACTACAACGCCTCCTTTGACATTCATTACGTACCTTCTTATTTTCTTTGTTTTTGAACAAAGTATAGGTGGTAATATTAATGTAAAAAGGAGGAAAAACTCACAAATGGTTATTCTTGCTAACTTAGCTTTAATTTAGAGTCACTCATTTTATTTTGAATCGCTTCCTACGTAAGATATAAACAAAAGGCTATTTTCGCAAACTTTGTTGCGATTGTCATATAGAGTGCCATCAACAGTGACCGCTTTGGCTTCTTTCCTTGATTCGCGCTTCTCCCCCATCAAAAAACAACAATTATTTAGAAAACAGCCAAACAAAAAGAACGCTTAGGAAACATCCTTGCGCTCTTTTCATCATCTATTTATTTTGCGACTTCTTGAATAACCGCTACAACTAATTCAGCCGTCTTTTCTAGCTCCTCAATTGGCATTTTTTCATTTGTTGTATGAATATCTTCATAGCCAACTGCAAGGTTGACTGTTGGAATACCATTTCCTGCAATCACATTAGCATCACTTCCGCCACCACTTGTTTGCAGCTCACTTTCACGTCCGATAGTAGCTGCTGCACGTTTTGCTACTTCAACAACATGATCACCATCGGCAAATTTAAAACCAGGATACATTACTTCTATTTCAACCTCTGCACGGCCACCCATTTCTTCTGCTGTACTTTCAAAAGCATTCTTCATTTTTCTTACTTGTGCATCCATTTTTTCAGGAACTAAAGAACGTGCTTCTGCTAAAATATGTACTAAGTCACAAACAATATTTGTTTGCGTGCCACCTTCAAATCGGCCAATATTTGCAGTTGTTTCGAAATCAATTCTTCCTAATGGCATTTTTGAAATCGCCTTCGATGCAATTGTAATCGCTGAAACTCCTTTTTCTGGTGCAACTCCAGCATGAGCTGTTTTGCCATAAATCGTCGCTTTTACTTTAGCTTGTGTCGGAGCAGCGACGATTATTGTCCCAACTTTGCCATCACTATCCAAGGCATACCCAAATTTGGCTGTCATTAATGCTGGATCTAATGCTTTGGCACCTACTAGGCCTGATTCTTCTCCAGCTGTAATAACAAATTCAATTTTACCATGTTGAATATTTTGCTCCTTTACTGTTTTAATTGCTTCCAACATAGCAGCTAATCCAGCTTTATCATCAGCACCAAGAATCGTTGTTCCATCTGTTACAACATACCCATCCTTAATGCTTGGTTTAATTCCTTTGCCAGGTACTACGGTGTCCATATGGGACGTGAAATAAATTGTATCAACGTCTTCTTTTGTCGCTTCAAGTGTACAAACTAAATTTCCAGCACCATGACCCGTCACACCTGTAGTGTCATCTTCTACAACATGTAATCCAAGCTGTGAAAATTTACTTTTTAATACCTTTGCAATCTCAGCTTCATGCTTTGTTTCTGAATCTACTTGGACAAGCTCTAAAAACTCGTCAAGTAATCGTTGTTTGTTAATCATTTTTCAACTAGCCTCCTCTTTTTATAAGGGAATATTCCCATGCTTTTTCACAGGTCTTACTTCTTTCTTCGTTCTAAGCATGTCAAGTGCTTGGATTAGCTTAATCCTTGTTTCCCTTGGATCAATGACATCGTCCACCATCCCTTGACTTGCTGCAATATAAGGATTCGCAAATTTCTCTCGATACTCACTGATTTTAGCCGCTCTCGTCTGTTCAGGATGATCACTATTTTCGATTTCCCTCGAAAAAATGATATTCGCCGCACCTTGTGGACCCATGACTGCAATTTCTGCATTTGGCCAAGCATAAACAAGATCCGCACCAATTGACTTACTATTTAACGCAACGTAAGCCCCACCATATGCCTTTCTCAAAATGACGGTCAGCTTAGGGACTGTCGCTTCTGAATACGCATATAAAATCTTTGCCCCATGTCGAATAATCCCGCCGTGCTCTTGCTTTACTCCAGGGAAAAATCCAGTAACATCCTCAAATGTGATCAGTGGAATTCGAAACGAATCACAAAAACGAATAAACCTAGCCGCCTTATCTGATGAATCGATATCAAGCCCACCTGCCAAATATTTTGGTTGATTACAAACGAGGCCAACAACCTCACCCTTTATTCTTGCCAACCCAACGACGATATTTTTAGCAAAATCTTTATGCACCTCTAAAAATGAATCTTCATCTACGACTTGTTCAATCACTACGCGTACATCATAAGGTCGAATTGAGTTAAACGGAATTAATTCGGTTAAATCTGCTCGATATTCATTACTCTCTTCATATTGGGCTATTGGTGGCATTTCCTCATTATTTTGCGGCAAATAGCTAAGCAACCTACGAACTTGAAGGAAGACCTCTTCTTCCGATGTAGCAGAAAAATGAGCATTACCACTAGTAGTATTATGTACAGACGCTCCACCTAAATCCTCTGCGCTTATCTTTTCACCTGTTACGGTTTCAATGACCTTAGGGCCTGTGATAAACATTTGGCTCGTTTTTTCAACCATGAAGACAAAGTCTGTTATCGCAGGTGAGTAAACTGCTCCTCCAGCACACGGACCCAGAATAACAGATAGTTGCGGGATCACACCTGAATAGATGGAATTACGGTGAAAAATAAGTCCGTAACCATCTAATGATACCACACCTTCTTGAATCCTCGCACCGCCTGAATCGTTAAGACCGATAAATGGAGTACCATTTTTAGCTGCTAAATCCATCACAGCTGCAATCTTCTTTGCATGCATTTCACCAACCGCTCCACCAAACACAGTAAAATCCTGCGAAAATAAATAAATAGGTTTCCCATTTACTTTACCAAACCCTGTGACAACACCATCGCCAGGTCCCTTTTTATTATTCAAACCAAAATCATTGCAACGATGCTCGATAAATGGAAATAATTCAACAAATGAACCATCATCTACAAGAAAATCAATTCGTTCTCTAGCAGTTAGCTTCCCTTTATCATGTTGTTTTGCAATTTTTTCATCGCCGCCACCAAGTTCGACTTCACGTCTTTTCTCATATAATTCATTTATTTTTTCATAAATATCATCGCCCATCACAAATCACCTCGCTGTTTCTCACAGAGCTCAATCAGTACATGATTTGCTGCAATTGGATGTAAAAAAGCTATTTTTGCATTTGCGGCCCCGATTCGCGGAATTTCATCGATAAGTGGCACTCCTTGTTCCTTTAGTTCACTTAATTTCGCTGCTAAATGATCAACTTCAAAGCCAATATGATGAATCCCTTCCCCCTTTTTTTTAAGGAATTTCGCTATTGCACTTTCATCTGACATTGGTTCAAGCAATTCGATCTTTGTATCGCCTGCAGACAAGAATGCGACCTTAACTTGTTGAGTTGGTACTTCTTCAAATCCAATGAATGATAGGTGTAAGACATCCGTATAAAATGGGATAACAGTCTCAATAGAATGAACAGCTATACCAATATGATCAACCTTTTTTACCATCTGCCATCTCTCCCCATGAATGATGTAAACATTGTTAACCCGAAGCTAGTTTCTCTCCCATTACATAAAAACGTTTTCATTTTAATAAACAAAAGCGCAAGCGCCTTAATCAGCCTCGGGCGAATAAGACGCTTTTGAATAGAAGGCGTAAGGCGTACTTTGCCTTCTATTCAAAAGCGTCTGTAGACCCAAGAGAGGTTAGGCGCTGGAGCTGGATGTCGTGCGCTTATCCACAGTACAAGAATTTTATAAATTCCTAAGCAAGAACAAAAAACGAAACTTCTCAGAACTTTACGGATAGCAATCTCCACCTATCTTCTTTGTTTCTTTTCCAGCTTAAGGTAGGGATTTTACTGCCGTTAAGAGTGGAATAAAATATCGAATAAGTATTATAGCTTGGTTGTCCAAATAAACCTTTTACGATAAAATATAAGTTAAGGAGTGAGGAATTATGTCACGTAAAACACAAAAAGTCGTTGTTTATTTAATGATTGGCGTTATGCTCATTACTACATTGTTAGCTGGTGTGTCAATTTGGTTTTAATTCCAAAACATTAATCGTAAATACATTACTAAAAACGCTAAAAAATGAGTCTGATTACAAAGGGTATCCCCTCAGTTTATCAGACTCATTTTTTCATGGCGCCACGTTCAATCGCAAGCTCTATAAATGTTTGCTAAAGAGTTTTTAAAGTAATTTTATTTCATTGCCCAGATGTCCCTTTTACTCTTGCTATATCCAAGGTTTATCTAACCATTACTAGACACTCATGCCTTTAAATTGACTTTTTATGATTAAATACCGTTCCATTTCTCTAACAAATTGGTAGAGTGCTGCCCTTACTTCAAATTCTTCTCTCGTTTGGGGTAATTCCATATTTTCAAATGTCTGCTTCATTTCAGCTAATTGAGCAAGGAATTTATGTGCCGTATTTCCAGGATTAATATGAACACGGAGATCTTGAACAAAATCAGCAATTATTTTGCTTTGTTCAACCGAAATATGAATAGACGTAATCAATGGAACCACACGTTCAATAATTTCAAATTGCTGTTCTCTCATTTCAAAATAATGGTAGTAGGTATTTTCAAGTCGTAAAAAATGATTTTCAACATCACGGAAAGCTGTTGTTTTGGCATCATTTATTAGCTCAGCTGTTTTGATGAATTCACTCCCATCCCATAGTCGATCCTCTACAATCAGATACAATTCAATTTCACGAAATATCGCAGCGAAGTTTTCTTCAATTTGCTGTTGAAAGTGCTTCAGTTTCCCGTCAACACTAGGCATATAGAGGTTCATGATAAGCGCCACACCAATTCCAATAAAGATTAACAAAAACTCGTTACCGATTAGTTGAAGGGTAATCTTATCTGCAGTATACAAATGAAAGATAATGACTACGCTTGTAACAATTCCTTCTGTTGCTTTAACTAAAACCGTTGTCGGTATAAAAACGATTAACATCAGTCCGATAATAATGGGATGGTATGTAAGACCCTCGAAAAAAACGAATGAAAAAACAATAGCTAATGTACATGCAAGTAATCGCTCCCACGAGCTTTTTAGCGATTTCTTCTTCGTAACTTTTATACAGAGTACTGTAATAATTCCTGCAGATACATAATTATCTAACTGAAGGAATTGGGCAAGCATAACGGCAATGGTTGTACCAAGTGCTGTTTTAACTGTTCGATAACCAATTTTAAACATATATTTTCTCCTTGATTTAATAGTCTTAATTCTTGATTATAATATGACAATTGTCTATGTAGCAAATTCACTAAAAGGTACTAAACGCAAAAAAAGATGATCAATTGATCACCTTTTTGTATTTATTATAACATTTTTTCTAAGAAATCTTGTGCTCGCTTTGATTTCGGTGCAGTAAAGAATTCACTTGGGGGAGCATCCTCAACAAGCTTCCCTCCATCAAGGAAGAGTACACGATCAGCTACTTCTTTTGCAAACCCCATCTCATGTGTTACAATCGCCATTGTCATTCCGGATTCTGCTAAATCCTTCATTACTGCAAGTACTTCCTTAACCATTTCTGGATCAAGAGCAGATGTAGGCTCATCAAACAGGATCGCATCTGGGTTCATTGCAAGTGCTCTAGCAATTGCAACCCTCTGTTTTTGTCCACCTGATAGACGGTTGGGAAATTCTGTTGCCTTTTCAAGCAACCCTACTTTTCTCAACAACGTCTTCGCTTGTTCCTGTGCTTCTTGTTTTGATACACCTTTTACAGTTATTGGCGCATATGTCAAATTATCTAGAACCGTTTTATGTGGGAATAAATGAAAATGTTGGAACACCATTCCTACATTTTGACGGATCTTCGAAATATCAGTTTTCGGATTTGTGACTTCTTGATCGTTTATCCATATTTTCCCCTGCGTTGGAGTTTCAAGAAGGTTCATGCAACGTAAGAACGTAGACTTTCCTGATCCTGATGGTCCAATAATTGCGATAACCTCCCCAGCCGCAATCGTTGTTGATATTCCTTTTAACACTTCTAACTTTCCATATGATTTATGCAAATTCTCTACTTTAATCACTACGCTTCATTCTCCCTTCTACCAACTTACCAAGAAGTGTCAAAATCATAACCAATACATAGTAAATAGCTCCTGCAAATAATAATGGAGCAAAGTAGTTATACGAATCTGCTCCTACCTGATAAGCACGTCTCATAACATCCTGTACACCAATCGTTGTAACAATTGCCGATTCTTTTGTTAACGTGATAAATTCATTCATTAACGCAGGCAAAATATTTTTAAATGCTTGAGGTAATATAATATCCTTCATCATTTTTGAATACGGAACACCTAAAGCCATTGCCGCTTCTTGCTGTCCCTTATCAATTGCCGCAATACCGGCACGAATGATTTCTGAAATATAAGCAGCTGAATTTAACGAAAATGCTGCAACAGCTGCGGGATATGGGTCGATTGGAAATCCAAGAATTTGCGGAAGCCCAAAATAAATTATAAGTAATTGTAGTACTAAAGGTGTGCCTCTAAAAATTGATGTATATGCATCTGCAAGCCACATTAAAGGTTTTATACGACTAATTTTGAAAAGGGCTAATACTATTCCCCATGCAAAACCAATTAATAATGAGAGTGCGACGATTTGTAAAGTAACCCATATCCCTTGCAATATATAAGGCAAAGATGGGACGATTGCGGAAAAGTTTATATCCATATCATTTCTAATTCCTTTCATTCATGAATCGTTCATAAAAAAGGGCTGACACTAGTAATAGTTGTCAGTCCCATAGAATTTATGCAAATAAGTTGGTAATCTTATTTTTCGCCACCAAACCATTTTGCGATTAATTCATCAAGTTCACCATTTTCTTTCATTTCAATTAATGCATCGTTAAATTTCTTTGTAACTGGACTATCCTTTTGGAAGGCTACAGCTGATCCAGCATCTCCTGCTGCTTCAAGTTTGAAACCTGTTAAATTTTTGTCTGTTTCAAAATAGCCATCTGCTACTGCAGTTTCAATAATCGCCGCATCAAATCGACCCGTTTTCAATTCCTGAATGATGTCCGAAATTTTGTTTCGATTCTCAATTTTAATCGTAACTTGTTTTGAAAGCTCTACTGCTGCTTCTTCTTGAATAGATCCTAATTGAACCCCGATTGTTTTATCTTTAAGTTCTTCAACGCTTTTTAGATCATTATCTTTCAATGTAATAACCGTTTGATCTTTTGAGTAATAAATGTCTGAAAAATCTACATTCTCTTGACGTTCTGGTGTTGGTGTCATCCCTGCTAACACGATATCAATTTGTTTTGCTTGTAGTGCAGGAATTAAACTATTAAAATCCATATCTTGTACTTCAATCTCATAGCCTGTTTTTTCTGCTAATGCATTCGCTAGATCGATATCAAATCCTATAATGTCGCTGCCCTTTGCCGTATCAATATATTCAAATGGTGGATAATCAGCTGACGTTCCCATTTTCAATACTTTCTTTTCTTCTCCAGATCCAGATGATGCGTCATTGCTTTCTTTTGTACTTGTCCCACATGCAGCTAATATACCAACTACAAAAAGACTAATAATTAACAATGATAATTTTTTCATAATAGTTTCCTCCTTTAATATATAATGATTCATATGTTATTTTTTAATAGTATCCAGTTAATAATTATTCGATATGTTGTATTTTAACACAGGTTAATAATTATGCAATATTTATTCATAAAAAACCTATTATTGAAATATTTCGAGTATTATATTATTTAAATATATTTTTTCTAAATGATATGCTCTCCTAATTAGTAAATGATTTAACTTTAGTTTTCCTTTCAGACCTTACACTATACCTATCCACAAAAAAAGAGATAATCTCAAAGATATCAAGGCCCTAATTGGATCCGATATTTTTGAAATTACCTCTTTATCTTGTGCATGCATCTAGATCATGTAAGTTTATATTTCTTTACAATGCTCATCAAACGCAGATTGAAGCTTTGCAACAACAGACATTGGATCATGTCCTTCAATCTCATGACGTTCTACCATTGTTATTATCTTTCCATCTTTTAGTAGAGCAAAAGATGGTGATGATGGTGGGTAACCAGTAAACAGTTCACGAGCACGTGCTGTTGCTTCCTTATCTTGTCCTGCAAAAACAGTAACGAGATTGTCTGGGCGCTTGTCATAATGGATGGCATGAGCTGCAGCCGGTCTTGCAATACCACCTGCACATCCACAAACACTGTTAACCATAACTAAAGTTGTTCCTTTGCTGTTTAATGTTTCATTTACTTCTTCAGCCGTCTTAAGCTCTGTATACCCAGCTGCCACAATTTCTTTACGAGCCTGTTTCACAACATCATTCATAAATAAGTTAAAATCCATACTCAATGAAAACCTCTCCTTTTCTAAACAATAATTGTATTTTACCAAGCTTTTTATAAAATGAGCAAACAGATAGCTTAGGAATTATTATTTACAAAAAGGTCCAACAGATCAAATGCACTCGCCGCAACACTTTTTTCGCCCTTCATGACCGCATTTTCAAAATAAGAAACATGCTGATTTATCTTTGGGTGATCATAAAACTGTCGATACAGCTCTTGCTTTACTAGCTCATGAAACCAGTTTCGTTGTTGCTCACTCCGTCTCTCGAAAAAGATATTGCTTTTTTTCGTATCGCAATCAAATTGTTGGATGAGCTGCCAAATATTCTTAATCCCTGTTTCCTTTAAAGCAGAAGCTGTAACAGCTCTTGTTGTCCAGCCTTCTGTATATGGTTTTAAAAAATGGAGAATGGTGTTATACTCACGCATTGCTTTATTTGCATTTACAACGTTGTCACCATCTGCCTTATTGACAACAACTAAATCTGGTAATTCCATAATTCCTTTTTTCATTGTTTGTAGTTCGTCCCCGGCACCCGTTAAAACAAGCAACAAGAAAAAATCTACCATATCCCTTACGACAAATTCCCCTTGTCCTACCCCCATCGTCTCTACAAGAATGACATCATAACCAGCTGCTTCACATAATACAATTGTTTCCCTTGTTTTTCGACTAACCCCACCCAAATTACCTCCAGATGGTGACGGTCTAATAAAAGCATGGGGATTTTTAGATAATCTCTCCATTCTTGTTTTATCTCCCATAATACTACCTTTGGAAATCTTGCTACTCGGATCCACTGCCAGCACAGCGACACGGTATCCGCTATTGCATAAATACGTACCAAATGAGTCGATGAACGTACTTTTCCCAGCACCAGGAACACCTGTAATGCCAATTCTGATAGCGGAACCTTGTTTTTGTAATAGTGCCTCAATCATTTGTTGAGCCTTTTCAAAATGTCTTTTCGCATTACTCTCGACTAAAGTAATCGCTTGGGCTAGGATGACGCGATTACCTTTGACAATCCCTTCAATAAACTCATTTACTGAAATGTCATCTTTCTTCCGAATATGATCCATCATTCTTCGATTTCCTCATAGCCTAATCGTTCAAATATCTTTGCTAACACCTTCATTGCAGCAATTGGGATAACAGTACCTGGTCCAAAAATTTCAACAGCGCCCATTTCTTTTAGTTCAGCATAATCCTGGAATGGGATGACACCGCCAATAATGACAACGATATCTTCTCTTCCCAATTTCTTCAATTCATTGATAAGGAGCGGGAGAAGTGTTTTATGTCCTGCAGCTAATGAACTCATTCCGACAATATGCACATCGTTTTCGATCGCTTGTGCAGCTGTTTCAGCCGGCGTTTGGAAAAGTGGACCGATATCAACATCAAAGCCTAAATCTGCAAATGCGGTGGCGACGACTTTCGCACCACGGTCATGTCCGTCTTGACCCATTTTTGCAATTAATATTCTTGGACGTCTACCTTCAAGCTCATAAAATTTTCCAGTTCTCGCTCTCACGGCGTTTATTTCTTCTTGATTTGAAAATTCAGAGCTGTATACACCACTAATCGAGCGAATCATCGCTTGGTGACGTTTACTAACCTTTTCAATGGCAAATGAAATTTCTCCTAGTGTGGCACGCTGGCGAGCCGCTTCAACAGCTAACTCCAGTAAATTCCCTTCTCCTTCTGCTGTTGCTTTTGTGATTGCTTGCAAGGCTTGATTCACTAGCTCTTCCTTTCGATTTGCTTTTAATTCTTGAATTCTTTCGATTTGCTTTTTTCTTACTTCCGTATTATCAATCGTCAATATATCAAGCGTATCCTCTTTTTCGAGCTTAAATTTATTCACACCCACGATTGTTTCTTTTCCAGAATCAATTTTAGCTTGCCTTCTCGCAGCAGCTTCTTCGATTTTCATTTTTGGAAGTCCTGTTTCAATTGCTTTTGTCATGCCACCAAGGCTTTCAATTTCATCAATATGTTGTGTAGCCCGTTCAATGAGCGAGCTCGTTAAGGATTCCACATAGTATGATCCCCCCCACGGATCAATGACGTTACAAATTTCCGTTTCATGTTGCAAATAAAGCTGTGTATTACGCGCAATTCTCGCCGAGAAATCTGTAGGTAATGCGATTGCTTCATCCAATGCATTCGTGTGCAGCGATTGTGTATGCCCCATCGCAGCAGCATGCGCCTCAATGCATGTACGAACCACGTTATTGTATGGGTCTTGTTCTGTTAAGCTCCAGCCAGATGTTTGCGAATGCGTTCGTAAGGCAAGCGATTTGGGATTTTTCGGGTTGAATTTCTTAACAATTGCTGTCCACATATAACGCGCCGCCCGCATTTTTGCAACCTCCATAAAATAATTCATCCCAATTGCCCAAAAGAACGATAATCTTGGTGCAAATTGATCGATATCAAGTCCTGCCGTCAAACCTGTTCGCAAATACTCAAGTCCATCAGCCAATGTATAAGCGAGCTCAAGATCCGCGGGTGCTCCAGCTTCCTGCATGTGATAGCCGGAAATACTAATACTATTAAACTTCGGCATATATTTTGCTGTATATTGAAAGATATCAGCAATGATTTTCATTGATGTTTCGGGAGGATAAATATACGTATTGCGCACCATATATTCTTTTAAAATATCATTTTGAATTGTTCCTGATAACTGTCCTTTCGCAACGCCTTGCTCCTCAGCAGTAACGATATAAAACGCCATAATAGGCAAAACGGCACCGTTCATTGTCATCGAAACCGACATTTCGTCTAACGGAATTCCATCGAATAATAACTTCATATCTAGAACTGAGTCGATTGCAACACCCGCTTTCCCGACATCACCCGTGGCACGTGGATGATCAGAATCATAGCCACGATGTGTCGGTAAATCAAAAGCAACGGACAACCCTTTTTGTCCCATTTCTAAATTTCGACGATAAAATGCATTGCTCTCTTCTGCTGTTGAAAATCCTGCGTATTGTCTGATTGTCCAAGGTCTATTCACATACATTGTGGCGTACGGTCCACGTAAATATGGTTGAATTCCAGGGTAAGTATCTAAATGAATTCGTTTTTCAAGATCCTTTGCTGTGTACTTCGTTTTGACTTGAATTTGCTCGTTTGTACGGAAAAATGTCGGAGAAGTGTCGGGAGTAGCATTTGTTTTTAAAAGTTGTGATTTAGAAATCGTTCGACGCCTCATCAATTTCTAACCCCCAATTTGTGATGCAGAGTCACTAAAAACGTATACGCATTCATGTTCGGTGAAAGAAAACCTTCAAATCCGAACTCTTTTATTTTTTCTTCATGACCATTCCTATAGATATAAAGATGCACTTTTTTATTTGCGGTTTTTAATTTCGTTATTAGCGATGAATGAATCGATTTGTAATCCTCGTCTTTTCCACAAAAAATAATGACCTCTTCGTTAGATATTGATTGAAATTGATCATAAGGAATAGCTTCAACTGTTACTCCACCTGTCGCGAGGATGCCTGTGACAAAATCAAGGCTTGGTTTATAGTCTTTTAAACACCCAAAACTGATGACAATAGCTTTTGGATGATGTCCTTTTTTTTGAAAATAATTTTGAGCATCCGTTCTAAGCTGCTCAAAATGCTCAACCAGACGTGATTGTTTCAACGGCTGAATTTGCAGCTCTTTTTCTTCCCCCATCGATTTAATCATTGGTAGATCTGCCTTTTCACGAACAGCTAACAGTGCATCTTGAAAAGAATCAACAGGTTTCACTTGTTGACGATTTTTCTCCTTCATTTTTACTTCTTTTATTTCAGTCACCTGCTCAGAAAGGTTCGCAAAAGCGGTTGTTCCGATGATAATCTTGTTTCTATGATTAAGATCAGCACGTCTTTTCTCTAGTATAATTCCTAGCTTTTTTTGTGGTATTCCCGCAATCAATTCGTTAAGGAAGCCACCCTTTTCATCAATTTCTTGTATTTCCTTCCATGCCCGTTCAGCTAGTTCAGTTGTTAATGCTTCAACATAGAAAGAGCCACCAGCAGGATCCACAACTTTAGAAAGTAGGCTTTCTTCCTTTAAAATAAATTGAGAGTTTCGAGCAATTCTTTCACCGATTTCCCCCGAATCTGACAGAACGGAATCAAAAGGTAGAATCGTTAATTCATCAGCACCAGCAACGGCAGCTGAAAAACCTTCCGTTGTTGTGCGAAGAAGATTGACATGCACATCGTTTCTTGTTTTATTAAATGTTGAATTCATTGTATGAAGATAGATTTTCTGCGAGGGTTCGCTTCCTCCTAATGCGTGTATTAGGGAAGCCCATATTTGCTTTGCAGCTCGAAGCTTTGCAATTTCCATAAAATAAACGGACCCAACCGCAAAAGAAAAGCTTATATTTTTCGCAATGACATCAATTGAAATACCACGATTAAGAAGCTCATTTACGATATCTAATGCATGTGAGAAGGTGTAGATTAACTCTTGAAGTGAATGGGCACCAGCTTCATGGTAAAGGCTGCCCTGAATTAGTAAGCAACGCACATGACACTTATTCACTTGACACCATTTAATCGTGTCAGCAAGATAATCCAATTGTGTTTGAAGAGATATTGTGCTTTTTCCATTCCGTAATAAACTTTCATAAGGATCAAAACCTAACGTTCCTTTTAAAGTTTGCAGCTCATTTTTCTCGAGGCGCTCATGTAAAAATAACGAAATGATGCCAAGTTCTTCTCCAATATCAAAAAAAATTGAATCCTGTTCCCAGTCAATTTGCTGAAAGGCAAGTTTAGCATCCTGCTTACTTTTTAAAAAGCTAAAATTTTTAAGATAGAAGGAATGCTGCCCTCTCTTTTTCGCAGCGACAATCTTCTCACTTAACCTCTTGCTATCTTCAGCGAATAGAGCTTGACTAATTATCCAATCATTTGTAGCTCGATGATCATTTCCACTAAAATGCTGCCTCAAATCAGAATCTACTTCCGTATATAAAGGCTTAAGCGTAATTCCTTCGTATGTAGCTGAATTGAGAAACTCAACCGACTTCCCCTTTAAAGCTTTCTCAGCCTCCGCTTTCCAATCGTTCCATTGACCCTTCGCACGGATCATGTCCTGTTCCTCTCCCATGAAGTGCTTCCTATTCGGAAGCCCACCCCCTTGACCTAAAAAATTCATGATCATCTTACTTCATATTATGCGAGAGTATGGATTAAACAACCAATGAATGCGCTACCAATCTAAAAATACGTAATTGTTCAACGGATCATATTTTATCCCATATAACAGGCAGTCATCCCCCTGCCACTTTTTAATAACTTAAAAAGAGTGAAGCTGGGAGATAACTGCCTGTAAAAATCCGTTAAGACTAACGTTATTTTCCTGTACTATACGTTCAATAAATCGAGGTCGTTTCCTTTGATGTATTTTCTAAAATTTCCTTCACACGTGCTAAGAAAAGACCGCTAATAAATCCATCTAACACTCTATGATCAATAGATAAACAGAGGTTCACCATATCACGAACTGCAATCGCATTGTTAATGATAACAGGTCGTTTCACAATAGATTCGACTTGTAAAATAGCAGCTTGTGGGTGATTAATGATTCCCATCGATTGTACGGACCCGAATGCGCCTGTGTTATTTAATGTAAAAGTACCACCTTGCATATCGGCTGATACTAGCTTTCCACTGCGAGCTTTTTTCGCTAGCTCAGTAATTTCCCTAGCAATACCTTTGACTGTTTTTTCATCTGCCGCCTTAATAACTGGGACAAATAATGAATCATCAGCAGCAACCGCTATGGAAATATTAATGTCTTTCTTTTGGATAATCTTATCTTCAGCCCACATGGAATTAATTTGTGGGAATTCCTTTAACACTTGCGCAACAGCTTTTACAAAGAAGGCAAAAAAGGTTAAATTGAAGCCTTCTTTTTTCTTAAATCCTTCTTTCACTGAATTTCGGTATTCTACAAGATTTGTTACATCCACTTCCATCATCATCCAAGCGTGGGGAATTTCAGTCCTGCTTCGAACCATATTTGCTGCGATTGCTTTGCGAACGCCAGTAACAGGTATTTCGATGTCACCCGGTACTGTCGACGGCGGAGCTAGCGGTTGTAATTGTTTTACCTTTTCTATTTCTGCTCGAGTAATCGTTGACACGATTTCTTCGGTAACATCTTGTTTGATAGCTCCTACCTTTGGAATAGATCCACTTTCAATAAGCTGTAGAAGGTCTTTTCTTGTAATACGTCCTCCAGCACCAGTGCCGTTCACTTGCTCTAGATCAATATCATTTTCTTGTGAAATTCTGAGTACTGCAGGAGAATAACGTTTTTTATTTGGTTGTTCTTCTTTGTTAATTTTCTCTAACTCTTGCTTTGCAGGACGATTATTTGTTTCTACTACTGCTTCTACACCTGATACACCTGCTACTTCAATTGTACAAATGGCCTCTCCAACAGCTAAAGTTGTTCCTTCTTCTGCAAGAATTTCTTTAATTACGCCACTAAACGAGGATGGAACCTCTGCGTTTACCTTATCTGTTGTGACTTCTGCAAGTGGATCATATTTATTCACTTTGTCACCTATAGAAACGAGCCACTTACTAATCGTACCTTCTGTTACACTCTCACCTAACTGGGGCATGATAATTTTTTCGATTGCCACTGTGAAACCTCCTTGGTTAAAGGCTAAAATGAAATGCTATAATGCGTTGAACAACCTTCGGCTAAATAAGATGTTCATGGCTAAAAGGTGTTCGATTCTTACCTTTAAACCAGTCGTTAGATCCTATAGACAGTCAGGACGTAGACATGATCGTTGTGACTGCCATTCCACGTCATGTCTGACCTAAAATAAGAAAAGCGCAAGCGCCTTGTTCAGCCTCAGGCATGGCATAAGACGCACATGAATAGAAAGCGTTCTTTGCCTTCAATTCATGTGTGGCTTATGATCCCGAGGGGGCTAGGCGCTGAAGCTAGACATCAAAACTAAGTACAAAAACTTATACTTTCTTATCTGATTAAAAAGACTTAGAATTCTGCAAGTTTACGCATGGCTGCTTCCACCTTATCTGGATTCACCATAAAATGCTTTTCCATTGTTGGTGCGTACGGCATTGCTGGAACATCAGGACCAGCTAACCTCATGATTGGTGCATCTAAATCAAATAAGCAGTTCTCTGAAATAATCGCTGCGACCTCACCGATAATGCTTCCTTCTTTATTATCCTCTGTTATGAGAAGGACTTTCCCTGTTTTAGCTGCTGCTTCAATGATTGCATCTCGATCTAATGGATAAATTGTTCTTAAATCTAATATATGTACCGAAATACCGTCATCCGCTAATCTTTCGGCAGCTTGAAGTGCAAAATGTACACATAAACCATATGTAATAACAGTTATGTCTTCTCCTTCACGTTTCACATCTGCTTTTCCAATCGGAAGGACATAATCATCTGCAGGGACTTCACCTTTTATTAAGCGGTATGCCCGTTTATGTTCAAAAAATAAGACAGGATCATCATCTCGAATTGCCGCTTTTAATAAACCTTTTGCATCATAAGGTGTAGAAGGAATGACGATCTTCAAGCCAGGTTGATTCGCAAAAACAGCTTCAACTGATTGTGAATGGTAGAGTGCCCCATGAACACCACCACCGAATGGAGCACGAATCGTAATCGGACAACTCCAATCGTTATTCGTCCGATAGCGAATTTTCGCAGCTTCAGAGATAATTTGATTAACAGCTGGGAAGATAAAATCAGCAAATTGCATTTCAGCAATCGGTCGCATCCCATACATCGCCGCACCAATCCCGACTCCAGCAATAGCAGATTCTGCTAGCGGTGTATCCATGACTCGCTCTCCACCAAATTTATCATATAACCCGGCAGATGCTTTAAACACTCCGCCTTTTCGGCCTACATCCTCACCAAGCAAAAATACTTTTTCATCGCGCTCCATCTCTTCACCCATTGCCATCGTAATAGCATCTATATATGAAATTACAGTCATATTTTCTCCCCCTTACTCTGCATAAACGTATTTTATTAGATCTTCTGGATCCGCATATGGAGCCGCTTCTGCATAATCGGTAGCTTCATCCACGATACTCATGATTTTTTCTACCATTTCTCTTTCGATTTCTTCTGTTAAAACGCCAACTTCTTTTAGATAAGCAGTAAATGTTACCATCGGATCATTTTTCTTTGCTTCTATTACTTCATCCTGTTCACGATAAATACGATCATCATCATCACTAGAATGTGGTGTTAAACGGTAAGATAGTGTTTCGATTAAAGTAGGCCCTTCACCGCGTCGACCACGATCTGCAGCTTCTTTCACAGCTTCATATACTTTTAGTGGATCATTTCCATCAACCGTTATACCTGGCATACCATAACCAATTGCCCGATCGGAAATTTTCTCACAAGCCACTTGCTTATCATAAGGAACAGAAATAGCATACTGGTTGTTTTCACACATTAAAATGACGGGTAATTTATGAACTGCCGCGAAGTTTGCTCCTTCATGAAAATCCCCTTGATTTGAAGAACCTTCACCAAAGGTTACAAACGTCACTAAATCCTTTTTCTCCATTTTACCAGCTAATGCGATACCAACAGCATGGGGAACTTGCGTCGTAACAGGTGATGAGCCTGTCACAATCCGATTTTTCTTCTGGCCAAAATGCCCAGGCATTTGTCTTCCTCCAGAGTTTGGGTCTTCTGCTTTCGCAAATGCAGACAACATTAAATCCGTTGCAGTCATCCCAAATGCTAGGACAACACCCACATCACGATAGTATGGAAGGACATAATCCTTATCCCTATTTAACGCAAAAGCTGCTCCAACTTGTGCTGCTTCTTGTCCTTGACATGAAACAACAAATGGAATTTTACCAGCACGATTTAATAACCACATCCGTTCGTCAATTTTTCTTGCCATAAGCATTGTCTCATACATATTTAACACATCTTCATTTGTTAGACCTAACGATTGATGACGATTTTCTGTCATATTATTACCTCCTTTGAAATAAACAAAAGCGCAAGCGCCTCGATCAGACCCGACAGGCATAAGACGCGTATGAATAGAAGGCGTTCTTTGCCTTCAATTCATGCGTGGCTTATGACCCCGAGGGGCTAGGCGCTGGAGCTGGATGCTGTGCGCTTATCCACAGTACAAGAATTTTATAGTTACGCTAAACGGGAACAAAAGCGCAAGCGCCTCGATTAGATAGACATAGCCGTTAGCGCTAGATACTAAAACTAAGTTCAAATCTACTCCTTTTAGATCGACTTGGTAAGACGTAAGATTTTAAAAATGAATCGCCTTACCATATACTGCAAGTGCTGCCTCTCCCATTGCTTCAGATAATGAAGGATGAGGATGGATCGTTTGCGAAACCTCCCACGGAGTAGCATCTAATACTCGAGCAAGCGCGGCCTCTGAAATCATATCGGTTACATGTGGGCCGATCATATGAACACCTAGAAGATCATCTGTAGCTTCATCAACGACGAGCTTGACAAATCCATCCGTTTCTCCAAAGACAAGTGCTTTCCCAATTGCTTTAAATGGGAATTTTCCGACCTTTGTTTTAAAACCTTTTTCTCTTGCTTGAGCTTCTGTATACCCAACACTTGCAATTTCAGGTGAACTATATATGCATTTTGAAATGAATGTTTCATCGATTGGCTTTGGTTTTTCGTTTGCAATATGCTCAACAGCTACAATTCCTTCATGTGAAGCTACATGTGCTAATTGCAAACCACCAATTACATCACCGATTGCGTAAATATGTGATTCTTTTGTTTGGTAAAATTGATTTGTCGTGATATAGCCCTTTTCTACCTTGATATCGGTATTATCAAGACCAATCCCATCACTATTCGGTTTCCTGCCAACAGATACAAGGATTTGATCGGCAGCAAATGTTCTTACTTCACCTTGTTGCTCAGCTTTGATTGTAGCTTGCTTCCCTTTTTCCAGGGTCTCAGGTAACACTGTCGCACCTGTAACAATCGTAATTCCTCTATTTGATAATAAACGTTCCATTTCTTTAGAAATCTCTTTATCTTCTGTTGGTAAAATGCGATCTGCATATTCGATCACAGTAACTTCTACACCAAAGTCTGCTAGCATAGAAGCCCACTCAATTCCGATGACGCCACCGCCAACAATAATCATTGATTTTGGTAACTGCTTTAAATCAAGTGCTTCGTCTGACGTTATGACAACTTCACCATCAATCTCAAGTCCTTTCAGACTACGTGGTTTAGAACCTGTTGCGATAATAACATTTTTGGGGATAAGCATTTCATTTTCTTCCCCATTATTCATCTCAACAGAAATCGTTCCAGGTATCGGTGAAAAAATAGAAGGACCTAATATTCGTCCTATTCCTTCATATATGTCAATTTTCCCTTTTTTCATGAGATGTTGAACCCCGTTATGAAGCTGATCAATAATTTGTTGCTTTCTAGCTTGTACCTTTAAGAAATTCAGTTTAATTTCAGCTGTTTCAATACCAAACTCTTCACTTTTTTTCGCTGTTGTATAAACCTCCGCACTTCTAAGCAATGCTTTACTCGGGATACAACCTTTATGCAAGCAAGTTCCACCGAGCTTGCCTTTTTCGACGATTGCTGTTTTAAGGCCTAATTGTGAGGCGCGGATTGCTGCCACATAACCGCCAGTTCCGCCACCAAGTATGACTAAATCATATTCTGTTGCCATCATCTCGCCCCCTGCTTCGTATAGGTATAGTGTCTAATTACTTGTAAATCCTTCATTTTATGTATCAAAAGACTTTTGAGGTCATTGTTTCATTCGGGTATTGTTTCGCAGCTTCTTCGTTCATTAATACCCTTAGGGCACCCTCTGCAAGCGCGAGTAACTCGTTTTCACCTGGAAACACAAGAACATCTGCAATCCAATCAATATAGAAGGAAATCTCTTTTACGAGTTTCCGTTCATAAGCTAAACTACCTGTTAAAACAATCGCATCAACCTTCCCCTTTAAAACAGCGCTTGCGGAACCAATCTCTTTGCCGATTTGATACGCCATTGCAGAGTAGATAAGTGATGCATTTTCATCTCCAGCTTCAGCCATCTCCTGGACCTTTTCTACATCAGTCGTCCCTAAATAACCAATAAGACCGCCTTGACCTACAATTTTTTGCATCATTTCTTCACGGCTAAACTCCCCTGAGTAACACATTGAAATAAGATCTCCTGCAGGTATTGTTCCAGCACGTTCCGGACTAAATGGACCATCACCATGCAACCCGTTGTTCACATCGATCACTCGCCCATACTTGTGAACACCTACGGTAATCCCACCACTCATATGGATAATAACCAAGTTCATTTCTTCGTATTTCTTCTTGAAATCAGATGCTACACGCCGCGCGACTGCTTTTTGATTTAAGGCATGAAAGATACTTCTTCTTTCAATCGTAGGAACGCCAGATATTTTCGCGATTTCTTCCATCTCATCAACAACGACCGGATCTACGATATATGCAGGTATGTTTAAGCCACACGCAATTTCATTGGCAATGATCCCACCGAGGTTTGATGCATGATCGCCAGCAAATCCGTTTCTTAAATCGTTAAGCATCTGATCATTTACAAGGTAAGTTCCACCTTCGATTGGACGGATTAACCCACCACGCCCACAAACTGCATTGAGCTTAGAGATATTGATGCCTTCTTCGTCAAGAGTCTCTAAAATTGTTTGCGTACGAAACTCATATTGATCAATAAGGGTTGAAAACATACTAAGCTTTTCGCAATCGTGTCTTAATGTTTTTTCAAAAATGGAACGATCATTAGCAAAAATACCAATTTTCGTCGACGTTGATCCTGGATTTAGGGTAAGGATTCGATATTCATTCACCTGCAATCAATAACCTCCGTCATTTTATATTGTTCTTTAATTGAAATGGCTGAAATGCAAGAACTGAACATGTATCGAGAAATTTGAAGATAGGGGCTTTCAAGACTCCTAACTTCGACACGATTCATTATTGCTTGCGACTTAAAATATGGTGTCCATTTTGTAAAAATTGACTACGTGAATTTCTAAGCCGCTCAATTCGCTCCTCTGCTAAGCGATCAGCTGCTTGATATGTTGGAATACCATCACGTTTCGCAATTTCAATGACTCGAGCAATATTGTTGTAGATCCCTTCAACCTTTTTCAGGGCACGCTCACTATTGTAACCATATAATTCATCTGCTACATTGATAACACCACCGGCATTAATCACATAGTCTGGGGCGTAAACAATCCCCATATCATGGATCAAATCTCCATGCTTTGTATCTTTTAGCTGGTTGTTTGCTGACCCAGCAATAACTCGAGCTTTTAATTGAGGAATTGTTACATCATTAATTGTTGCACCAAGAGCACATGGAGCATATATATCACAATCCACACCATATATCTCATCTGGATCTACAGCTTTTGCATTAAAATCCTCTACCGCGCGGCGCACTGCCTCTTTATTAATGTCAGTAACTATTAGCTCGGCACCTTCCTCATGCAAATGTTTACATAGTGTATATGCAACATTACCAACCCCTTGAACGGCAACAACCTTGCCCTCAAGTGAATCCGTTCCAAACGCTTCCTTCACGCAAGCCTTCATTCCACGATAAACGCCATAAGCAGTAACAGGTGATGGATTTCCCGAAGAACCAAAAGCAGGAGAAATCCCCGTAACATAATCGGTTTCTTCATGAATGATATCCATATCTGCGACAGTTGTTCCTACGTCTTCAGCTGTAATATAACGTCCATTTAAGCCTTGGATATAACGACCAAAAGCACGGAACATCTCTTCATTTTTATCTTTGCGTGGATCACCAATAATAACTGTTTTACCACCACCAAGGTTTAAACCTGCTGCAGCATTTTTATATGTCATTCCTCGCGCTAAACGGAGTGCATCTTCAATCGCATGTTCCTCAGAATCATATGTCCACATCCGTGTTCCACCTAAAGCAGGACCAAGCGTTGTATCATGGATCGCGATAATCGCTTTTAACCCTGATTGTTTATCCTGACAAAATACCAATTGTTCATATTCGTATTTTTCCATATATTTGAAAATTTCCATGATGTCTGTTCCTCCTCGAATGGTTACTTGTTGGTCGAACAAATCGCCAATGCTAGCGAATAGAGCTTACTTTCAGGCGAATCCGACCGACTCGTCAAAACTATTGGCGCCTTTGCTCCGGCAATAACCGCCCCCACCTTTGCTTTTGCAAAATAAATCAATGATTTATACAGCACATTTCCCACATCAATTGTAGGTACGAGCAGTATATCCGCTTGCCCTGCTACTTCATTTTCAATTCCTTTACATTTCGCTGCGACTGACGAAATTGCATTATCAAGCGCAAGTGGTCCATCGATTATACAGTTTCTTATTTGTCCTCTTTTATTCATGAGTGTTAAGGAAGCTGCGTCTATTGTTGCTTGCATTGCAGGGTTCACAACCTCCACAGCAGCAATTACAGCAACTTTTGGCTCCTCAACCCCAATAGCCTGTGCAATTTCAACAGCATTCACAACAATTTGCTCTTTTTGCTGCAAATTAGGCTCAACATTTATTGCAGCATCTGTTACAATTGTAAACTTTTGAAATTCTGGGACTTCAAAAATTGCCACATGTGATAACACCTTTTCTGTTCTAAGACCATATTCTTTATGTAAGACTGCTTTTAAAAACATTGCAGTTGAAACGCTACCCTTCATTAGAACAGATGCTTCATTTTGACGAACAGCTCGCACAGCTAATTCTGCCGCTTGTTCCTTTGTTCTTGCTTGGACAATTTGAATATGATCTTTGCTAACATTTTTTTCGCGTAATAACGTCTCAATTATTTCCTTTTTCCCAAAGAGGATAAAATGAGCAAGATTACGGTTTATCGCTTCTGCTACTGCTTCGATAACCGCTTCGTCTTCTGCTGAAGCGACCGCAACTACTTTTCCATCACATTTAGCTGCTTCGAACAGCAGATTTTCTAGCTTCATTCAAATTTCATATCCTTTCAAGATGTTTTCATCTTCTTTAATATTTAAAGGAACAAAAGCGCAAGCGCCTTGATCAGCCCCGACAAGCATAAGACGCTTTTGAATAGAAGGCGTACTTTGCCTTCAATTCAAAAGT
The DNA here is from genome assembly GCF_020075705.1 of Metabacillus rhizolycopersici. Next base: position 81,361 of record NZ_JAIQUM010000015.1, read on the forward strand.
GGCTTATGACCTCGAGGGGCTAGGCGCTGGAGCTGGATGTCGTGCGCTTATCCACAGTACAAGAATTTTATAATTTCCTAAACGACTAAGAAAAGCGCCTTGATCAGCCTCGGGCAAATAAGACGCTCAGGAATAGAAGGTGTTCTTTGCATTCAATTCCTGAGTGGCTTGACCCAAGAGGCAGTCAAGAACGCGACGTCCTGTCGCATTGACTGCACTTGCACGTCCTGTGCTTCGGGGCCAGACGCTTGCGCTGGACAATTCTCGAAGCCAAAACTTATAAATTCTGATATCATAAAAAAATGCGCCAACTAAATAGTGAAACGATGGTTGATCACATTCGTAGTTTGACATTGAATGATTTTTCACAAATTCACCTTTATATCATATAACGAATATGCACTTTTTTGCAAATATTCTTCTTCATTTCATGCTAGTATTTGCAAGTTGATACTTTTCCATCTTATAATATAAACTTCTTAATGAGATCCCCAAAGCTTTTGCTGTTTGAGTCCGATTATACTCATGAACTTCTAATGACTGTTTGATAACCTCTGCTTCAACTCTCTCAACAACATCAGCTAATGTTTCATCATCATTATGGACGAAATCGTTATTTTCTTGTGTGTTACGTTCCTTTGTCTGTCTCTGAAGTAACGGAATATGCTTCCCCTCAATCTTCTTTTCATGGAGTTCCATCGAAATAATTACTTTCCCCAGGACATTTTCAAGCTCTCTTACATTCCCTGACCAATCGTATTGCAATAAACATTCCATTGCATCAGGTTTGATTGTTTCAATATTTCTACCATAGTCTTGATTTAATTTTTGAATGAGTCGTTCACATAAAGGAGGTATATCTTCTTTGCGATCTCTAAGTGGTGGGATTGAAATTGGATAACGATTTAGCCGATAATACAAATCCTCGCGGAAACTTCCCTCTGACATTTCTTTTTCAATATTTACATTCGTTGCAGCGATCACCCTTACATTAATGGGGACAGGGTTCTTTTCACCAACTCTAACAATCTCATTTCTTTGTAATACCCGCAGGATCTTCACTTGCATGTTTACTGAAAGCTCACCTATTTCATCTAACAAAATAGTGCCATTGTTCGCCTCTTCAAAAAGCCCTTTTCTCACGCCACGGTTCGTTTCTGTAAAAGCACCTTCTTCATATCCGAAAAGCTCGCGTTCAAGCAAGTCTTCAGAATTCACCGCACAATTCACCCGAATAAATTTGTTGTACTTTCGATCACTAGCATTATGTATTGCTTGAGCAAAAAGTTCCTTTCCTGTGCCAAACTCTCCTCTTAGAAGCACGGTGGCGGATGTTTTTGCAGCCAACTTTGCTTGTTCAATCACCATTTTCATTTCTTCACTTACTCCGATAATATCCTCAAAAGAATACTTCGTTTCTAACGTTCGAATAATTTGTCTTGCTCGATTTAATTTCGTTGTCAGCTTTTCAATTTCGGACATATCTTGAATAACACCAACGCTCCCCTTTAACTTGCCATTCACTATTACAGGTGATACATTAACAATGACTTCGCGATTCGCAGGACCTACCTTCATTCTGACACCTCGGACCTCACGCCTTGTTTGTAATACCTTCATATGCATACTTTCCCCTTCAGAGATATCAGCTGCTGCAGGCTTTCCAATTATTTGATTTTCGTTCAAACCAGTCAATTTTGTATATGCGCGATTAATAAGAAGTCCCAGTCCCTCTTCATCAACGACCGAAATTGCTTCTTCTGACGATTCAATGATAGCTTCAAGCATAAATTGAATATCCTTTAAATTCGTTACTTCCTCCGCTAAGTTCACCACATCTGCTCTATCTTTAAAATGCGCTAATGCACCAAGGAGCTTCCCTGATTCATCAATCATCGGAATTCTTGTTGTGATAATTTCCAAGCCATTCTCAAGTACTTGTTCTTGATTTGTTTCAACCTCTCTAGTAGTTAGCGTTCGCGCCAATTTGCTCGAAGCTACAACCTCATTGATCATTAACCCAATCGCTTTTTCACGAGGAAAACCAGTTAACTCCTCTGCTTCTCTATTAAATAAGATGATTTTTTCATTTATATCAATGGCAATCATGCCCTCATTCATCGAGTCTAGGATTGTTTGTTGCTTGTTCATTTTCTCTTTAAGCCTCGTCATTACCATTTGCTTTTCTTCACCTAGATCAGCTAGAAAACATGCGACAGTTCCGGGAACAATGGCCGTATTCGGCGATTTTTCTTGTTGTAGCTGGTCCATGATCTCATCGCTCCCCGTTGTTTCTATCACGATATTGATATCATTCTTAATTAGAGACTTCCATTGAACACTTGCTACGATGCCTAGTTTCCTAGCTAATTTCATCCCTTGTGCAGATTCATCTTTATCGACAATTGCTACAACTTCCATAAAATTCGTTTTAACCATTTTCTTTAATAGAGCTGTTCCATCCTGACCAGCGCCAACTATTAATACTCGTTGCATAACCCATTCCCCTTTATATCACATTGACTAATAAGTACGGACATCTTTCTCAATATTACTTTTGCAAAAAATTGCATACCTCTATCATAGCCTATTGAATAATACTTGACAAACACCAGCTAGAGAAAGACAATTAAATTAGAACAAAAGCGCAAGCGCCTTGATCAGCCCCGACAAGCATAAGACGCTTTTGAATAGAAGGCGTACTTTGCCTTCAATTCAAAAGTGGCTTATGACCTCGAGGGGCTAGGCGCTGGAGCTGAATGTCGTACGCTTATCCACAGTACAAGAATTTTATAGGTTCCTAAACGACAAGAAAGGACTCTATGCATATGTCAAGAATTATTGCACTTATCATAATGGTCATTCCAGGTATACTAGCAGCGTTAGGTGTTAAACTAATGCGCGATATGACGTTTGGATTTCTCCAACCGCCAATTCCATTTTTGTGGCTACAATTTTTATTGGGTCTTTTCCTATTTTTAGGTGGAATTAGCTTTATTGCAGGCTTTGTTTTTTATAGGGATCGAAAACAAAATAAAGTACAGAAGCGGTTTTCTAAGAAGTAAAAAAAGCAAGGTGAATACAACTAGCTAGACAATGATTCATTGTTAACAAGGGAAAGGAGGGAATTTCTAACATGAGACCATTACAAATATCTGCTGAGACAGCTCAGAAGCTCGCAAAGTCACTTAATGTTCCACTTGAGCAGATTATGCGCATATGCCACAACATATTTTAATCGCTAAGCTTGCTGAACTAAATAGCAAAGAAGGGACTGAGAAAGGCTAACTAGTCTTTCTCCTTTTTATTTTCTCCCTTGGATTTGATTCAACGAACAAATACACCCACAAGCACTTCGAATCATAACACCCACGTTGATTTTTATTCGCTTAATGGTAACTGTCATCTAGTTAACGACAAAAGTTATGAAGTACCTGATTTTTCACTCATAAGAAGAGGCACATCATAATATATTTGACTTTGATCATTTACAGATTTAATCCACCGAAAGAATTTATCCTTTCTTTCAAAATGTGCACTAGGATTTAAGGTTGCAGGATATGGAGAACCATACGGGACTACAATGGGAAGCAATAAGGTTAAAAACAAATCTTCATCACACCTTAAGTATTTTTTATATCCTATGTTGTCAATTTGAATCAGGTACTTGAAAACCTAACAACAAAAAAGCCTTCTATTTGATTAGAGTTATCCAATAAAGTAGAAGACTTTCTATCATCCGAATTTCACTAAAAATCAGTTGGTCGCTAAATTGTATTCATTGGACACCTAGGTTCGTAATCCCCAAAATACAATTTTGCGCCCACCTTTTTCACAGTAGTAGTTTTAACTACTCAGCTAGCTTTATGCTCCAAACGTAATTTATCAGCAACCATCGCGATAAATTCTGAATTTGTCGGTTTCGCTTTTGTCATGCTTACCGTATATCCAAATAACGAAGAGATCGAATCGATATTTCCACGACTCCATGCTACTTCAATCGCATGGCGAATCGCGCGTTCAACACGGCTTGCTGTTGTATTGTATTTCTTTGCAATGTCTGGATATAACACTTTTGTAATTGAACCCAATAATTCGATATCGTTATATACCATCGAAATCGCTTCACGTAAGTAAAGATATCCTTTAATATGTGCAGGTACACCAATTTCATGGATAATACTTGTGATGCTAGCATCAAGATTTTTACCTTTACCGTTGGATTCATTTGACATTCTCATTGAAGAGTGAGCACGTTTTATGATTGGAGCAGCATTGCCACTAACTTGACGAATATGGCTTGCTAAGCCTTCCATATCAAATGGCTTTAAAATAAAGTAGGCTGCGCCAAGATCAACTGCTTTTTTTGTAACATCTTCCTGACCGAATGCTGTTAGCATGATAACATTCGGTTGTGGACGATCTAATTGTCTTAATCTTTCTAATACGCCTAATCCGTCTAAATGAGGCATAATAATATCTAATACAAGTACATCAGGTTCTTTATCCTTTAACATATTTAAACATTCTTGACCGTTGTAAGCTACGCCAAGAACCTCGATATCACCTTGACTAGAAAGATATTCCTCTAATAAACCAACAAGCTCACGATTATCATCAACAATACAAACCTTAATTTTATTCATATATCTTCCTCCCCTGTCTCGTTTTGCCACTTTCTCTTATATCTATACATGATTATATATCATACATTTCGACAATGCGTATATAATTCCTTTATTTTTTTATAAAAACTTTTAAAAATCGAGAATATCTTATTATTGCTTCATTTTTCTCTTAATTTCGATGAAATATTCTATTTGACAAATTTAATCATCGCGTTTTTGTCGAATAATCTTTTCATCTTCATTTTACATTGAATAGTACGAAATTAAAAGAAGAAAATTTTAAAGCGAGAATTACCTCCATCTTTTCAAATAGTTATCCATCACCTATCTTCATTGTGTTCCTTAAATGTTTTACTGACCGTGAAAGATGAGATAAACCATTTTGATTGACACTTGGATATATTTACAAAAATCCTATTTATATCTTTTCACCTCTAGTACTTATTAATCCTTCTTTCACTTCAGAAAAAAAGATTCATTCAATTCTAAAAACCGCCAAGAAAACTTAGTTTTCTGTGATGCACCCCAAAAGTTAGAGTTGAAAATCTAACCTTTGGGGTGTTTATTTATGACTAAATATAGTGATGAATTTAAGATTATGGTAGTTCGAGAATATCAAGAAGGAGAGCTTGGATATCA
>NZ_JAIQUM010000016.1 GCF_020075705.1 Metabacillus rhizolycopersici
TTCAGAAATGGCATAATAAAGTGAGCTAAGAGAGGTCTATCCTCATTCATTTGAGGTGAATTTCCAAGAAAATCGCAAAAGAGGTTCGGAATGAAACCATTCCGAACCCCTTTTGTCGACAATCTGAAAGGTCTGATACTTTAATCAGACCTTTTTATTTTGTTATAGGAAACTATAAAATTCTTGTACTGTGGATAAGCGCACGACATCTAGCGCAAGCGTCCGGTCCCTCTAAGATCTCTAGCCACGCATGAATTAAAGGCAAAGTACACCTTCTAGTCATGCGCGCCTTATGCCTGCCTTAGGGCTGATCAAGGCGCTTGGGCTTTTGTTCTTTAAGAGGATCTAAAAATAGAAATACCTTGACGGAAATCTTGTTGTATTTACCTAGTTTTTCTCATTTGTTCATAGATTGACGTTAACCTATTGTAATTTGAAAAACGAAACGGTGAAAATTTCCTTGTATTCCAATTCTTTCATCAGGTATAATGTTTCTAAGTGACATTGAACGGGTACTACAATAGGGAGGATTTATGAAATCATGGAAAAGACAGAAAATATAAAATTAATCGCGCTTGGCGGCGTAGGTGAAGTCGGCAAAAATATGTTTGTAATTGAAATTAATACAGATATTTTTGTTGTTGATGCTGGGTTAATGTATCCAGAGGGTGAAATGTTAGGGATTGATATGGTTATACCAGATATTACATATTTGAAAGAAAATAGAGAGCGTGTAAAAGGGGTTTTTCTAACCAACGGTCACGATGAAAATATCGGAGGGATCTTTTACCTGCTTAATAATTTAAATGTTCCTATTTATGGGACTAAACTTACCTTAGCATTAGTCGGCGAAAAAATTAAAGAAAGTCGTATGAAACAATCAATATTAGTGAAAGAAATTGAATCCGATACAGTTTTAGCTTTTTCAAGTACAAATGTAACCTTCTTTAGAACGAATCATAGTATACCAGATTCAGTTGGGATTAGCTTTTCAACGACAATGGGGTCAATCGTACATACAGGAGACTTTAAATTTGGACAAACATCAGACCAGGGTCGTCAGATGGATATTGGGAAAATTGCCAAGATTGGTGATGAAGGTGTTTTATGCTTATTATCGGATAGTATTAATGCAGAAAAGGCTGGATTTACAGGTTCAGAATCCAGCGTTGGCGATGAAATTTCCGATGTTGTATATAGTTCCAAAGGCAGAGTCATTGTCTCGGTCTTTGCACCAAACCTCTATCGTATTCAGCAAGTAATTAATGCGGCTGTAAATAATAAGCGCAAACTTGCAGTTGTTGGTAAAAATATGAAGGATATACTAAACTTAGCTATTAATCTAGGATATATTGATGTTGAAGAAGAGTTACTCATTTCAGTTAGTGAGATCGACAAGCATCCAATAAATGAAGTTGTTATTTTAACAACAAGCAATCAGGGGGAGCCACTTGCTGTCCTTGCTAGAATGGCAAAGCAATCTCATAAACATGTCAATATCCGTGAAGACGATACAGTCCTTGTTGCAGCTACCCCAATTCCTGGGCAAGAGCTTGTGTTCTCAAAAACAATTGATTTGTTATTGAGAGCAGGTGCAAATGTAGTATTCGACCAAAAGCAAATACATGTTTCTGGACATGGACATCAAGAAGAACTAAAAATGATGCTTAACTTAACAAAGCCAACATTTTTTATTCCGATTCATGGTGAATATAAAATGCAAAAAGCACATGCAAAGTTAGCGAATCATGTAGGTATCCGTGAGGAAAACGTTTTTATCGTTGAAAAAGGTGATGTTATTGAATTCAAAGGTGACAACGTCTATACGGGTGGTAAGGTTCCAGCAGGTAATATCTTAATCGATGGCTTAGGAATTGGTGACGTTGGCAATATTGTATTACGTGATCGTCGCTTATTATCACAGGATGGGATTCTTATTGTTGTAGTCACTTTGGAAAAAAAGAAAAAACAAATTATTTCTGGCCCAGAGATCATTACAAGAGGTTTCGTCTATGTCCGTGAGTCAGAAGAGTTAATAAGTAACGCGACAGAAATTGTATCGAATATTGTTAATCGTAGCCTGCAAGAACATACAATTGAATGGTCTACTTTAAAGCTGAATATAAGAGAGGCACTTAATCAATATCTCTATGAGAAAACAAAAAGAAGGCCAATGATTTTACCAATCATCATGGAAATTTGACGGAACAAAACTGTACATCTTTATATTAATATAAGTATAGCCAAGAAATTTGCTAAAATAGTTAAAATTAGAAAAGCGTTGATCATATGGTCAATGCTTTTTTTTAACGTTTATTTGCCCGAGACCAATCAAGGCACTTGCACTTTTGTTCAAAGATAAGAATGGGGGGATAAAGAAAACTCCCACTGATGGTAGTCTAGCTTTATGTTAAGGTTACTCCGCTCTTCTTTTTCGCATGAAATCACTAAGGTTGTAAATACTACAAGGAGATTGAATTAGAAAGGATGGAAAACATGACGAATCGTGATGATTACATACAAAGTAATGAACAAAATGATGGCCCAGAGAATCAAGAAGGTAAGGAATCTTCAATTGTAGAGAAGATTCAGCAATTGGGCCAAACAAATGTGCCGCAAATGGGCCAAGATTCAAAAATTCATTGTTTAACAATTGTTGGACAAATTGAAGGCCATATCCAGCTTCCACCTCAAAATAAAACAACGAAATATGAACATGTAATTCCCCAAATCGTAGCAATTGAACAAAATCCTAATATTGAAGGCTTATTAGTCATTTTAAATACTGTTGGCGGGGATGTGGAAGCAGGTCTGGCAATTGCTGAGATGCTTTCCTCTATTTCAAAACCAACAGTGTCTATTGTTCTTGGCGGAGGCCACTCAATTGGGGTCCCAATCGCCGTTTCATGTAATTATTCATTTATCGTTGAATCAGCAACGATGACAATACATCCAGTTAGATTAACAGGTTTAGTTATTGGGGTCCCGCAAACGTTTGAGTATTTAGATAAGATGCAAGAGCGAGTGATAAATTTTGTTACAAAGAATTCAAATATTACGGAAGAAAAGTTTAAAGAACTAATGCTTTCAAAGGGGAATTTAACTCGAGATATCGGAACTAACGTAGTGGGACCAGATGCAGTAGAATACGGGTTAATTGATGAAGTTGGAGGAATCGGTCAAGCGATTCAAAAGCTGAATAGTTTTCTCGATAAATCAGATGAAGAGCAGGTGCTGCAATGATCTTTTATACGACGATGCCAGAAGAGTTGATGTTCCCTACATTAGATGATGAATATGCAAAACAAACAGTCGTTGAAATGAATGGTGTTCCTCTTCTTGTCCAAACAACGGTCGATTCCCAATATGAAATTGTTAGGGTGCTTAGTAGCGATCCTCAACATTTTCTTGATAATCAATACTGCCCAGGGCAAAAAATTACCATGTCCATTTCTACCAACTAAGATAATTATGGTATAATAAGAAAATAATGATAAAAGCAGCCTGATTTGGCTGCTTTCTTTATTACTTAAGAAAATATAAGTTTTTAACTTAGTTTCTTGTCTTATGCAAATGACTTAGCCCCTCTCAATAATAATAATCGTTGAACTTTTAGAAAAGGACAATCATCTCTGTTAAAGCCATGGCAAAAAGAGTTATAAACTTATCTTATTTTATTAGAACAAATTTACATAGGTGTGATATGAATGGTGAAACGAAAAAGAAAACGAAGAAAATCAGCGGATGATTGGAAAAAAACGTTAAAGTTTGAGCTTGCAGGATTAATTATTCTAGCGGTTGCTCTCATTGCAATTTCAAAGCTTGGATTTGTTGGAACGACAATCGTCCATTTATTCCGTTTTTTTAGCGGGGAATGGTATATGCTCTTCTTAATAGGAATCGTCATATTTTCCCTCTATTTAATTTGGAAACGTCAAATCCCAATGCTATTTACTAGACAAATGATTGGGATCTATTGTGTAACAGCCTCCCTGTTATTATTAAGTCATGTGACTCTTTTCAAAATGTTATCACATAATGGTACATTTGCTACACCAAGCGTACTCTCGAACACATTTGAATTATTTTGGATGGATGTAAAGGGAGAGGTAAGTACGGTTGATTTAGGTGGAGGAATGTTTGGAGCACTGTTTTTTGCAGCTTCATATTATTTATTCGCAGAAGCTGGCTCAAGAATCATCGCGATTGTCTTAATTGTAATCGGGATTATTTTGATTACCGGTCGATCGCTTCAAGTAACATTAGCCAAAGTTTTAGTACCTGTAGGAAACGTGTTGAAAAATCAAATCATCGGATTTATAGAAGATATGAAAAGCTTGCCAAAAGCTTTAAAGCGAAAGCGAGCCACACAAAAACAAAGTAAGAAAGAAAAAGTAGCGGAGAAGGCAAACAAAAAAGATTTAGAAATTGTTGATGACCAAGATGACCTCCAGCCAATTATCTCAAGTTTTTCTGACCATGGGGAAGCCGAAAGTCAGGAAATGATTATTCACACAATGGATGAAGATCAACATCAAAAAGTAGATGCCGCGAATGTGGCGAACACGATGCAAAGTACGAAGCAAAAAACGAAAGACGCAACACCAGCCGACCCACCTCAAGAAAAAGTGGTGCTCCAGCCGATGACGTTTGTAGAAATAGAGAACAAAGACTATGAATTACCTCCAATTGAATTATTACATGCGCCAAAACATAATGCTCAAAGTGCAGATAAGAAAAATATTTATGAAAATGCAAGAAAGCTTGAAAAAACATTTCAAAGCTTTGGTGTAAAAGCGAAGGTTACACAAGTACATTTAGGACCAGCTGTTACAAAATATGAAGTGTATCCGGATGTTGGGGTTAAAGTTAGTAAGATTGTCAATTTAAGTGATGACATAGCACTTGCACTAGCTGCAAAAGGTATTCGAATTGAGGCTCCCATTCCAGGGAAATCTGCTGTTGGTATTGAGGTGCCAAATTCGGAAGTTGCCATGGTTTCATTGAGAGAGGTACTAGAGTCGAAAGCGAATGATCGACCTGAAGCGAAGCTATTAATTGGGCTAGGACGAGATATTTCAGGAGATGCAGTATTAGCAGAACTAAATAAAATGCCACATTTACTTGTTGCAGGTGCGACTGGGAGTGGGAAAAGTGTTTGTATAAATGGTATTATCACAAGTATTTTAATGCGTGCGAAGCCACATGAAGTTAAGCTGATGATGATTGACCCCAAAATGGTAGAACTCAATGTGTATAATGGAGTCCCACATTTGCTAGCACCTGTTGTAACAGATCCGAAAAAAGCATCGCAAGCGTTGAAAAAAGTAGTGAATGAAATGGAACGTCGTTATGAGTTATTTTCACATACTGGAACAAGAAACATCGAGGGCTATAACGAAATTATAAGAAGGAATAATCGTAAGGAAGAAGCGAAGCAGCCTGAAATCCCATACATCGTTGTCATTGTTGATGAGTTAGCAGATTTAATGATGGTTGCATCTAGTGATGTTGAAGACTCCATTACAAGATTATCACAAATGGCACGTGCTGCCGGAATTCATTTAATTATTGCAACACAACGTCCATCTGTTGATGTTATTACAGGAGTCATTAAAGCGAATATTCCATCTAGGATTGCCTTTAGTGTCTCGTCCCAAACAGATTCTAGAACCATTCTAGATATGGGTGGAGCGGAAAAGCTCTTAGGTAGAGGCGATATGCTCTTTTTACCTGTTGGTTCATCAAAACCAGTCCGTGTACAAGGGGCATTTTTATCTGATGAGGAAGTGGAAGAAACAGTTGATTTTGTTATTGCTCAACAAAAAGCTCAATATCAAGAAGAAATGATTCCAACCGATATCGTAGAAACCAAAAGTGAAGTTCAGGATGATCTATATCAAGATGCCGTCCAACTTGTCGTTGACATGCAAACAGCATCTGTCTCAATGTTACAAAGACGTTTTCGTGTCGGTTATACGCGAGCAGCAAGATTAATCGATGCAATGGAGGAAAGAGGAGTTGTTGGTCCTTATGAAGGGAGCAAACCTCGAGATGTCCTAATCGCTAAAGACAATCATGATGAATTAACCTCATAATGGATATAACTAAACAGAGTATGATGTAAGATAAAATCATATTCTGTTTATTTTTTTTACGGAGCATTTTATTTTGGATTTGAGAAACGATGCTAAAACCGAACAATAGGTGATGAAACTCCCGATAATAACAAGATAATATTATTATTTTCTCTTTATTTCGACAAAAATAATTAGATTCTATTTATTTCTACTTAAAAACATGATATAGTATCTTGGATTAGAGATAGGGGTATAACATCAGAGGTCTGATCTCTTGTACATAGCGGATAAGTTGGAGGCAACGAATGAGCATAAAATCTGACAATCGACATTTGTATTTACAAGTTATTGATAAAATTAAAGAAGACATTGATAGTGGTACATACAAGGAAAAGGAAAAACTTCCATCTGAATTTGAACTGTCAAAAAGCTTAGGTGTCAGTAGAGCAACTTTACGAGAAGCACTCCGAATTTTAGAGGAAGAAAACGTAATCATAAGAAGGCATGGTGTTGGTACATTTGTAAACTCAAAGCCGCGTTTCACTTCAGGTATCGAACAATTGGATAGTGTAACAGGAATGATTGAAAAAGCAAACCTTACACCTGGTACCATATTTCTTTCATCATCGATAACTGGCGCTACAGAAGATGATGTGAAAGGATTTAGATGTGAAATTGAAGAGGAAATCTTCCAATTAGAGAGAGTACGAACAGCAAATTGTGAACCAGTGGTTTATTGTTTAGATAAAATTCCTACATATATTTTGCCGGAAACGTTTGATCATGAGCAGGAATCGTTATTTAAATTATTAGAGGAAAAAGCAAATATTTATATTAGTTATGCTGTCACACATATCGATCCAATTGGCTATCATGAGAAAATTTCTCCGATTTTGCAATGTGATCCGGAAACGTCTTTACTTTTGTTAAAGCAAATGCATTTTGATGCTCAAGATCGTCCAGTATTATATTCATTAAACTATTTTAGAGCAGACCACTTTAGTTTTCATGTTGTAAGAAAACGGTTATAAGTAAATAATAGACAATATAACGTTGTAGGGGATTACACTATATGGGGAAATACGCTTCACGTCCAAATGTGTATCACTATAATGTTGTTTTCAATGATTGTTGAGTACAATCGTACGATAGGGAGGTGATTGTGCTCGAAAATGCTGGTTAGGGTTTAAACAAATACTTAATTTAATGAATAGGGGGAAATACTGATGAAGAAAAAAAGTGGAATAGCATTATCTTTAGTACTAGCTGCTGGTACGTTATTAGCGGGTTGTGGGGCCGGTGCTGATAAGAAAGAAGAAGCTGGTGGAAAAGATGCACAAGATGCATTCTCAATTGCAATGGTAACGGATGAAGGTGGAGTTGACGATAAATCATTCAACCAATCTGCATGGGAAGGTATTCAAGAATACGGTAAAGCAAACGACCTTGAAAAGGGCAAAGGTGGTTATAATTACCTACAATCTGCAAATGATGCGGATTATGCGACAAACTTAAATACACTTGTTCGTAATGACTTTGATTTAATCTATGGAGTTGGTTATAAATTACAAGGTGCGATTGATGAAATCGCAGGTCAACAAAAAAATGCACACTTCGTTATTGTTGATAGTGTTGTTGAACAACCAAACGTTGTCAGCCTAACTTTTAAAGAGAATGAAGGTTCATACTTAGCTGGGGTTGTTGCTGGTTTAACAACGAAAACAAATAAAATTGGTTTCGTTGGTGGTATAGAGTCTGATTTAATCACAAAGTTTGAAGTTGGTTTTATTGAAGGTGTAAAAGCGGTAAATCCTAATGCAAATGTTGACGTTCAATACGCTGGATCGTTTACAGCAGCTGATAAAGGTAAAGCGATTGCTTCTAGTATGTACGGTGCTGGTATAGACATTATTTATCATGCAGCAGGCGGTAGTGGTAATGGTGTATTCTCTGAAGCGATTGACTTAAAAGTAAAAAATCCAGATCGTGAACTTTGGGTAATCGGTGTTGATAAAGACCAATATGAAGATGGTAACGGTAAGACAAAAGCTGGTGAAGAGTTTAATATTACTTTAACTTCAATGGTGAAACGTGTAGACGTTGCTGTTAAAGACCTTGCTGAAAAAGCTAAAACTGGTGAATTCCCAGGTGGAGAAGTGCTTGAATATGGAATTGAAGAAGATGCAATCGGTATTGCACCTGCTCCACATGATGAACATTTATCAGAAGAGGTAAAGACGAAAGTAGCAGAATATCAAGAGAAAATTCTTAAGGGTGAAATTGTAGTACCTACAAAATAAGAGAGAAAGTACAAAGGGGACGACTTAATAAAAATTGTCAGAACCTCTAGCATATAGAAGATGGGATCCAGCCATTATTTTCTTGTCATTGTTAGAGAGATCTGTACAATTAAGTCGCCCCTTTCTTCCTGAAAATCGGTAAATGCAAATATTCTAACTCTTTAGATTATTTGCATTTGGTGATTTTTAACCAAACTATTATTAAATATACAAAAATGAATTTAATATAATCTTCATTTTGTTCAGGAAAAAGGAGTGAATAAGCTTGGATTATGTAATTGAAATGCTAAATATTCGTAAAGAATTTCCTGGCATAATTGCAAATAATAACATTACACTTCAAGTCAAAAAAGGCGAAATTCATGCACTTTTAGGCGAAAATGGTGCAGGTAAGTCAACATTAATGAATGTTCTCTTTGGACTTTATCAACCGGAAAAAGGAGAAATTAGAGTTAAAGGTCAAAAAGTAGGTATTACGAACCCTACTATTGCAAATGACCTAGGAATTGGAATGGTTCATCAGCATTTTATGCTAGTTGATACATTTACAGTTACTGAAAATATTATCTTAGGTAATGAACCAAAAAAAGGTATCTCAATTAATTTAAAAGATGCAGAAGAGAAAGTAAAAGAAATATCAAAGAAATATGGACTTTCCGTGGATCCATCCGCAAAAATATCTGATATTTCAGTGGGGATGCAGCAACGTGTTGAAATTTTAAAAACATTATATCGTGGTGCAGAAATTTTGATTTTCGATGAACCAACAGCGGTATTAACACCACAAGAAATTAAAGAATTAATTCGCATTTTCAAGACATTAATTAATGAGGGCAAATCAATTATTTTAATTACACATAAGCTGAAGGAAATTATGGAGGTTTGTGACAGAGTTACAGTGATTCGAAAAGGTGAAGGAATTGGAACTGTCAATGTAGCTGATACAAATCCGAATGAATTAGCTTCATTAATGGTTGGTCGTGAGGTCGCCTTTACAACTGAAAAAAAACCTGCAGCACCAACAAAAGATGTGCTAGCAATTGAAAATCTAGTGGTGAAAGATAATCGGCAAGTACCTATGGTTAATTCGTTAAGTCTATCCGTTCGAGCAGGTGAAATTGTTGGAATTGCTGGAGTAGATGGTAACGGCCAATCTGAATTAATTGAGGCCATCACAGGATTAAGAAAAGTTGAAGGTGGTACCATTAAATTAAATAACAAAGCTATCACAAATATGCATCCAAGGAAAATTACCGAGTCAGGTGTCGGTCATATCCCAGAGGACCGTCACAAACATGGGCTTGTTCTTGATTTCCCAATTGGTGAGAACATGGTATTACAAACGTATTATCAGCAACCGTACTCAAAAAGCGGTGTGTTAAATTTCAAAGCAATTTATGAAAAGGCAAAGCAACTTATTAAAGAATTTGATGTAAGAACACCGAGTTCAACAACTTTAGCAAGGGCATTGTCCGGTGGAAATCAACAAAAGGCTATTATCGGTCGTGAAGTAGATCGTAATCCAGACTTATTAATTGCTGCACAACCTACACGTGGTCTAGATGTCGGCGCAATTGAATTCATTCATAATCGCCTTATTGAACAACGTGATAATGGAAGGGCTGTACTTCTCCTTTCCTTTGAATTAGATGAAATTATCAATGTAAGTGATCGTATCGCTGTCATCTATGAAGGGGAAATCGTTGCTATTGTTGATCCTAAAGAAACAACTGAACAAGAGTTAGGATTACTTATGGCTGGAAGTAAGCGTCAGAAAGCAGGTGAGACATCATGAATCTAAATCGTTATATGAACTTATTGATTCCAATAATCGCTATTTTATTAGGCTTAATTTGCGGTGCGATCATCATGTTAGTCAGTGGGTACAATCCTATTGCAGGTTATAGTGCATTATGGTATGGAATCTTCGGCGATTCATATTATATTGGTGAAACAGTAAGGCAGATAACACCATACATATTATCTGGACTAGCTGTAGCATTCGCGTTTCGAACAGGACTTTTTAATATTGGTGTTGAAGGTCAAGTTCTTGTAGGGTGGCTAGCTGCAGTTTGGGTAGGGCTTGCCTTTGAATTACCAATGATTATTCATCTGCCGCTTTCAATCATAGTAGCGGCATTAGCAGGTGCCCTTTGGGGATTTGTTCCTGGATTTTTGAAAGCACGATTTAAAGTGCATGAGGTAATCGTTTCGATCATGATGAACTACATTGCCCTCTACGTAACCAATGCAATAATAAGAGATGTCATTACTGATAATGCTGATAAGACGGATAATATCTTACCAACTGCATCATTACGTTCTGGATTTTTTGAAAATCTAACTGATTTCTCAAGGATGCACAATGGTATTTTTATCGCAATTATTGCCACGATTATTATGTGGTTTTTACTTGAAAAAACAACGAAGGGCTTTGAACTTCGTGCTGTCGGGTTTAACCATGATGCCGCACACTATTCCGGTATGAAGGTGAATCGAAATATCATCTTATCAATGGTTATTTCCGGAGCATTTGCAGGGCTAGCAGGTGCAATGGAAGGATTAGGTACATTTGAATTTGCTTCAGTAAAGAGTGGTTTTACTGGAATTGGATTTGATGGTATTGCGGTAGCCCTTATTGGCGGAAACACTGCATTAGGTGTGATATTTGGAGCAGTATTATTTGGTGGGCTAAAAGTTGGTGCTTTAAATATGCCTTCAGAAGCTGGCGTGCCAAATGAGCTGGTTGAAATTGTCATTGCCCTTATTATCTTCTTCGTAGCTGCAAGCTATTTTATTCGCCTGCTTTTATTTCGTTTTAAAAAGGAGGGGAAATAAATGAGTATTTTACAGGCATTAGAAATAATCATTCCAACAGCGATGTTTGTTGCTGCTCCTCTTATCTTTACTGCGCTTGGTGGTGTTTTAAGTGAGCGCTCAGGTGTTGTTAATATTGGTCTTGAGGGATTAATGATTATTGGAGCGTTTGTGGGGATTGTATTTAATTTAAGTTTTGTCGATATGTTTGGAAGTGCAACACCATGGCTTTCCATTTTAGTTGCGATGATCGTAACAGCTATATTCTCTTTACTTCATGCTGTAGCATCTATTACATTTAGAGCCGATCAAACAGTTAGTGGTGTTGCGATTAACTTTTTAGCTCTTGGTTTATCCTTATTTTTAGTGAAAATTATTTATGGAAAAGGTCAAACAGACCGGATAAGTGTGAGTTTTAATAAATGGGATGTACCGATCTTGAGTGATATTCCAATAATCGGTAAAATATTCTTTTCAGGTGGATATGTTACTTCTTACATCGCGATCATAGTAGCTGTTGTCGTTTGGTATGTATTATACAAAACGCCATTTGGTCTTCGTCTCCGCTCAGTAGGGGAACATCCAATGGCTGCAGATACGATGGGGATTAATGTAACAAGAATGAGATACATTGGCGTTATACTTAGTGGCGCATTTGCAGGAATCGGTGGTGCGGTATATGCAACGATCATTTCAAGGGATTTCAGTCATGCAACAATAAGTGGTCAAGGATTTATGGCACTAGCGGCCGTTATTTTTGGTAAATGGCATCCTCTAGGTGCGATGGGAGCAGCATTATTTTTTGGACTTGCACAAGGCCTAAGCATAATTGGTGGATCTATTCCATTCTTAAAGGATATCCCAACTGTTTACTTGCTTATCTTGCCATATGTGTTAACAATCCTTGCTTTAACAGGATTTATTGGACGTGCGGATGCACCAAAAGCGTCTGGAACTCCTTATATAAAAGGAAAACGTTAATAAGTATCATTCGTGCTTCTTCAACTTTTGTTGGAGAAGTTTTTTATATTATTTAAAGTTGAAATCCTATTTTAATCTCGAAGTGGTAGCGAATTTCTCTTTCCTAGTTATCCCAGTATATGTTAGGCAGAGGAGACGCAAAATGATAATGTTATTAAAAATAATGTAGACAAGGTGAAAAAAAATGGAAGCAAGAAAGAAGCTCGATTTGTTAGCACTATCATCTGTTCCACTCGTCATGACATTAGGAAATTCTATGTTAATTCCAGTTCTTCCTTTAATCTCAAAAAACTTAAAAATTAATTCCTTTCAAGTATCACTAATTATTAGTGTCTATTCAATCGTTGCGATTTTTTTAATACCGATTGCAGGGTATTTGTCAGATCGTTTCGGTAGGAAAAATGTCATGGTACCATGTTTAATCATTGCGGGTATAGGTGGAGCGGTTTCTGGTTGGGCTTCTTGGAAGATGGATGACCCCTTTATGTTCATTTTACTAGGAAGAGTATTACAGGGGATTGGCTCTGCTGGAGCAGCACCAGTGGTCATTCCGTTAGTGGGGGATATGTTTACAGAGGATGAACAAATAACAGCAGGTCTTGGGTTAACGGAAACAGCAAATACAGCTGGAAAGGTTTTAAGTCCTGTCATTGGTGCAACACTCGCTACTTTTATTTGGTTCTTACCTTTTTTGTTTATTCCTTTTTTTAGCGCAATAAGTGTTTTCCTTGTTATTTTTCTAGTGAAGGTCCCTAAGAAAAAAGAAAAGGAGATAGAACCAATTAAGGAATTTCTTCGTTCTGTTAAAGAGTGTTTTAAACACAATGGAAAATGGCTTTTTGCGATATTCTTAGTTGGTGGTATTATTATGTTTGTTTTGTTTGGAATTCTTTTTTATTTATCAGATATGCTTGAAAAGCAATATGCGATTGACGGTGTAAAAAAGGGCTTACTATTGGCGATTCCTTTATTAGCTCTCTCCATTAGCTCATTTATTTCAGGGAAAAAAATTGGTGAGAGCAAAAATCTAATGAAAATCGTTATTGTTGTTGGAATGGGATTGGTGACAGTATCCTTTATCGCATTAAGAATACAACATTCCTTTTTTTATTTAATTTCTTTTTTAGTTATTACAGGAATCGGAATTGGAATTTCGTTGCCAAGCCTCGATGCCATTATTACGCAAAGAATTGAAAAAGATCAAAGAGGTACAATGACATCGTTTTATAGTTCAATGAGATTTATTGGCGTTGCGGCGGGCCCCCCTGCTTATTCCTACTTTATGACGGTATCAGACCATCTAATTTATTATATTTCTGGTGGAGCAAGTCTTCTGGCTGCCATTGTCGTCATCGTATTTATTAAATCGAAAGATCATCACCAAAAGGATGTAGAAAAATGGAGGATTCCTAAACTAGTATAAGGAGGTCGCTTACCCATATTAGAAATAAGTGTTTTATGCCATGATCGCGGTTTGATACAGCTCGATTGGTAATACTTTGTATAATGAGGATAAATGTTAGAAAGAATAAATTCGTAGAAAAATGTGTATTATTTCCTTTATTATCCTCGTATTGTTATAATTACAAGCAATTAGCTATAAAGGAGGGTCATAATGACATATATTGATGAAGAGATTGTTGACGTTAATGGATTGTCTGTCCATACCTTGCGAACGAAAAAGTTTAAAACGAATACAATTGTTTTAAAGCTCCTTGCACCATTAAATAAACAAGATGTTACATATAGAGCATTATTACCATATGTTCTTCAAAGAGGTACGAAAAATTTCCCTACTAGTACTAGTCTTAGACAGCATTTGGATGAACTATATGGTGCGACACTTCATGTGGACCTTGCAAAAAAGGGAGAAAATCACATTATTTCATTTCGGATGGAAATTGCAAATGAAAAATTTTTATCAGATTCTACCCCTCTATTAGAAAAAGGGATAAAGTTGTTATCTGAGATTATTTTAGATCCTTTACTTGAAGGTGAAGTATTTAAAGAAGAAATTGTTACACAGGAAAAAAGAACGATGAAGCAGCGTATCCAGTCTGTATATGATGACAAGATGAGATATTCTAATTTGCGTCTAGTACAAGAAATGTGTAAAGAAGAACCATATGCATTACATGTAAATGGTGAAATTGACGATATAGATGGAATTTCTCCAAAGACATTATTTGACTATTATCAAAAGGCATTGCGTTCAGATAAAATCGATTTATATGTAGTTGGTGATTTAAATCAACAAGAAGTAGAAGGGTATGCAAAAAAACACTTTTCATTTGACAATGCGTTTGAACCGGCAGTTGAAGCAACTTTTAATAAAGATGTGAAAGAAAAAGAAGTAATTGAAGAGCAAGATGTTAAACAAGGGAAATTAAATATTGGTTATCGGACAAATAGTACATATTGCGACGATGACTACTACGCTTTACAAGTATTCAATGGGATTTTTGGCGGATTTTCACATTCTAAGTTATTTATTAATGTACGTGAGAAGGCGAGTCTAGCCTATTATGCTGCATCAAGGGTGGAGAGTCATAAAGGGTTACTAATGGTCATGTCTGGAATTGAGAATCAAAATTACAATCAGGCTGTTACGATTATTCGTGAACAAATGGCTGCAATGAAAAAGGGCGATTTTACCGACCAGGAATTTGCGCAAACGAAGGCAGTTATCCGTAATCAATTATTAGAAACGATTGATACGCCTCATGGCATAGTTGAAATTGTGTATCATAATATCATTGCTCAGATTAACCGTTCTTTTGATGAATATTTACAAGGAATTGAGAAGGTTACAAAAGAAGATGTTGTAAAAGTAGGCGAAAAGGTAGAGTTAGATACAATTTATTTCTTAAAAGGAATGGGGGGAAATGCATGACAAATCCTATTCGTTTTGAGCAACTGCAGGAAGAACTATATTATGAAAAAATGGAAAACGGACTTGATGTCTATGTATTACCGAAAAAGGGATTTAACAAAACATTTGCTACATTTACAACGAAATACGGTTCGATAGATAATCGATTTGTCCCATTAAATAAAAATGAAATGAATTCAGTACCGGACGGAATTGCACACTTTCTTGAACATAAACTTTTTGAAAAAGAAGACGGAGATGTGTTTCAACAATTTAGTAAACAAGGAGCTTCAGCCAATGCGTTTACTTCATTTACACGCACTGCTTACTTGTTCTCTAGTACGAGTGATGTTGAACAGAATCTTGAAACATTAATTGATTTTGTGCAAGATCCCTATTTTTCAGAACAAACAGTTGAAAAAGAAAAAGGGATTATTGGGCAGGAAATCAATATGTATGATGATAATCCCGATTGGCGCTTATATTTTGGACTGATCCAAAACCTTTATCAAAACCATCCGGTCAGAATCGATATTGCTGGAACAATCGAATCAATTGCTAAAATTACGAAGGACTCTTTATATGAGTGTTATCATACGTTCTACCATCCAAGTAATATGCTCC
Source organism: Metabacillus rhizolycopersici (assembly GCF_020075705.1). The sequence goes on from NZ_JAIQUM010000016.1 coordinate 15,675, forward strand.
TTTTTATTGTTGGTGCTGTAGAACCAGAGGAAATCTTAAAGCAAGTAAGAGAAAACCAGCAGAAAAAGGATTTCACTGCACAGTCAGAAATTAAAAGGGAATTTCCGAGTGAGCCATCAGGAGCATATAAAAAGCTAGAAAAGTTAAAAATGAATGTGCAGAGTCCTAAATGTTTAGTTGGATTAAAAGCAAAAAGACCGAATCGCTCCGGGAAAGAGTTATTAAAATATGAACTATCTATGAACATTATCTTAGATATGCTGTTTAGTAAGAGCTCTCCATACTACGAAAATCTCTATAGTGAAGGGCTTATTGACGACACGTTCAGTTACGATTATACCGAAGAAAATGGATTTGGCTTTGCGATGATCGGTGGCGATACTAAGCATCCAGATGAACTGGCAGAGCAAATTAAACAAATATTATTCAAGGCTAAAAATGAGGGTGTAGACTTTACTACATTTGATTCCGCGAAAAATAAAAAAATAGGTACGTTTTTACGAGCCATTAACTCACCTGAATATATCGCAAATCAATTTACACGATATGCCTTTAATGAGATGAATCTTTTTGATGTTGTACCAACGCTTGAATCGTTAACACAAGAAGATATTACAGCTGTTCTCAAAGAGGCAGTTGAAGATGAATTATTCTCAGTTTGTCAAGTTGTACCGAAGTAACTAAAGGATGCTACAATCTATTGAAAAGGGTAGAAAGGCCTGACATAAGTCGGGTCTTTTTTGAGAGATAAGAAAGTATAAAATTTTTTGAATTAGTTTTCGTGTCTAGCGCAAGCGTCCTAGCCCCTCGAGGTCATAAGACGCTCAGGAATTGAAGGCAAAGAACACCTTCTATTCATTCCTGAGCGTCCTATGCTATGCCTGAGGCTGAACAAGGCGCTTGCGCTTTTCTTAAGGAGAGAAAGAATGGATAAATATGCTTTAATAACTGGCGCAAGTGGTGGGATTGGGTCCGCGATTGCAAAAAAACTTATTGAGGATGGCTATCATTTATATGTTCATTATCATCAAAATGAGCGGGCGATGATGGAGCTAATTAGATCTATTTCTATAAATAAAAACATTGTGATCCCAATTCAAGCGAATTTAACGAAGCAATCGGGCGTTCAATACTTAATAGATCAAATTCAAATGCCGATTGACTTACTTATTCTAAATAGTGGCATGAGTTTTTACGGCTTAGTGACAGATATGAGTGATGATGATATAGATCAAATGGTGAATATACATATAACAAGTCCTTTTCGTCTAACGCAAAAATTGATTCCGATGATGATTAGAAAAAGAGCAGGTAATATTATTGTGATTTCATCAATTTGGGGAATAACAGGAGCTTCGTGTGAGGTGTTGTACTCAATGGTTAAAGGCGGCCAAAACTCATTTGTAAAAGCTCTTGCGAAAGAGCTTGCTCCTAGTCAAATTCGAGTAAACGCGATTGCGCCTGGAGCAATTCAAACCCGAATGCTTTCTAATTTTTCAACAGAGGAATTAACTGAACTAGAGGAAGAAATCCCACTCGGGCGGTTAGGACAACCAGACGAAATTGCCAATACAGTATCTTTTTTAGCATCTAAGCAAGCATCTTATATTACAGGTCAGGTGATATCGGTGAATGGTGGCTGGTGTTAAGAAAACGAACGGGACTAGTGCTCGACCTAATGATCAAAATCATAATGGTAAAAAACTTTTGCAAGCAATGGAATAGATTGTGCCTCAAAAGGAACAATATACTTGAAACCATTATAAAGGAGGTTTTCTTATGTCTGTTTTAGAAAATTGGGATGAATGGAAAAATTTCCTCGGTGATCGCTTAAATCATGCTGAAAACCAAGGTATGGACGAAAAAGTTATCAATAACTTAGCATTTGAAGTCGGTGATTATTTAGCAAAGCAGGTTGATCCAAAGAATACTCAAGAACGAGTGTTGGCAGATCTTTGGAGTGTAGCATCTCAACAAGAGCAACAAGCAATTGCTAGTATGATGGTAAAACTTGTTCAAAATAACGGTTCACATTAAAAAGAGAGGAGAAATCCTCTCTTTTTCTATATCATCATGTTATTTTCAACATGTAAAACCTCACAGAATGAAGATCACTTTCTCCTTTATAGACGTGATTATAAAAAAATGCTTTCATCAAATCAAACATGTACAAGGCTTTTGCACTTTTCAATATTCTACTTTCTTCTTTTGGGGAAATCATATATTATAGGATGTAGTGGTTGATTTGAAAGGGTGACCTAACTTGTCATTTGAATGGTATTTAGAATATGAAATTCAAAATAATCGTCCAGGGCTCCTTGGAGATATTTCATCTTTATTAGGAATGTTATCAATCAATATAATTACAATAAATGGTGTCGATGATTCCAGACGTGGACTTTTGATGAAATGTGGAAGCAATGATCAAATACGTAGACTTGAATCAATCTTAAATACGATGGACAACATAACAGTTACAAAGCTTAGGGTACCAAAGCTACGCGATCGATTAGCTGTTCGACATGGACGATACATACAGCGAGATGCTGACGATAAAAAAACCTTTAGATTTGTACGTGATGAACTCGGACTTTTAGTTGATTTTATGGCTGAATTATACAAACAGGATGGTCATAAATTAATTGGAATTCGTGGCATGCCAAGGGTAGGGAAAACAGAATCGATTGTAGCTTCAAGTGTTTGTGCGAATAAAAAGTGGTTATTTGTTTCTTCTACTTTGTTAAAGCAAACAATCCGTAGTCAGTTAATTGCTGATGAATATAATGATGATAATGTCTTCATTATCGATGGGATTGTTTCTACGAGAAGAGGTACTGAACAACATCTTCAACTTGTAAGAGAAATAATGAGACTATCTGCAACAAAAGTAGTAGAACATCCCGATATTTTTGTGCAAAATACTGAATATACGATTGATGATTTTGATTATATAATAGAAATTCGCAATGAGCCTGGTGAGGAAATTACCTATAAAGATGCTGAGGAACCGCAAATGATGTTTGATTCTTCTAGTCTTTCAGGCTTTGACTTTTAACTATGGGGTGTTACGGTTGAGTGAACTAGGAAATCGACTTAAGCAAGAAAGAGAAGAAAAAAACATTAGCTTAGACGACCTTCAAGCAATAACGAAAATTCAAAAAAGGTACTTAATTGGTATTGAAGAAGGTAACTATTCAATGATTCCAGGGAATTTTTATGTTCGAGCATTTATCAAGCAGTACGCTGAGGCAGTGAATTTAAATCCAGAAATCATCTTTGAAGAATATAAAAATGAAGTTCCAAGTACATATAATGATGATTTACCTGAACAACTTTCACGAGTAAAAACACATAAAGAGCTGCCTAAAACTGCTTCTAAGCTTCTTGAGTTACTGCCTAAACTATTAACTGTTGCTGTGATTATTGTGATTGCAATTGTCTTTTGGATATGGAAACAAAACGCACATGTAGCAGATCCAAATAATAATGATCCGGTTACTGACGAAGTGAATGATGTTGAATATGAAACAGCTGAAAAGCCTAAACCTGAAGAAAACAAGAATGAAGAGCCTGTTGTTGAGAAGCAACAAGATTCTCAAGTAGAAGCAGAGCCTGAAACAAAACCTGAAGAACAGGTTCAAAAGTTAACCGTTAAAGAGGTTAACGGAGGCGCAACAACCTACGAGCTAACTGGTACGGATAAATTTGAACTAGAGGTCATTGCAAAAGGGCGAACTTGGGTAGGTATTAAAAATGGAAAAAATAAGAGCTTTTTTGGTGCTGAGATCCCTCAAGGGGAATCAAAAGTAAATGATTTTACAGCGGAATCAGAAATCAAAGTAAGAGTTGGAAACGTTCCTGGCACTGATTTGAAAATCAATGGTGAGTTATTAAAATATGAGGATACTAAGAAAACACCTCAAAACATTACCATTATTTATAACAAATAATAGGGACTGACTCATGTTGTAGAGTCAGGCATCTATTCAAACATGTATAGTAATTTTGAAGCTATACATGTTTGGTTAGGTGTCTGACCATTAACTTGAGTCGTCCCCATTTGTGTTATATAGTAAGATTTATCTGATTTTTATCCGGCAGATATCCCTAAACATTTCTTCTTTGTTTCATTTGAATCTCAGGGGAAAGGGACTCTCCGTGAAGAATCACAGTTATTTAAAATTTTACGCCTGTAACAAACGTTTTCAAAACGACTAATTCATCAATACGAAATACGGAGGATAAACACATGAATTTGCCAAATAAAATTACAATCTCAAGAATTTTTCTCATTCCTGTTTTTATGATTATCATGCTCGTTCCATTTAACTGGGGAGAATTAACCTTTGGGTCTGAATCGATTTTAGTTACCCATTTTGTTGGTGCTCTTATCTTTATCATTGCATCCACAACAGATTGGATTGACGGTTATTATGCACGAAAGCTTAATCAGGTGACAAACCTTGGGAAATTTTTAGATCCGTTAGCGGACAAGCTACTTGTTTCTGCTGCATTAATCATATTAGTAGAGCTTAAACTTGCACCTTCTTGGATGGTCATCCTTATTATAAGTCGTGAGTTCGCAGTCACAGGATTAAGACTTGTTTTAGCAGGGACAGGCGAAGTTGTGGCAGCGAACATGTTAGGTAAAATTAAAACATGGACACAAATCATTGCAATCTCAGCATTACTACTACATAATCTGCCATTTGAATTTATTAACCTGCCATTTGCGACCATTGCCTTGTGGGTTGCAACATTTTTCACGGTGATATCTGGATGGGATTATTTCAGTAAAAATAAACAAGCATTTATCAACTCGAAATAATTTTTAAGCTCTCAGGAGGGGAACCAAATGAATGTCCGTACAGAGATAATAGCGGTTGGCTCTGAATTGCTGCTTGGTCAAATAGTAAATAGCAATGCTCAATTTTTATCTTCGCAGTTAGCTGATCTTGGAATGAATGTTTATTATCATACAGTCGTCGGAGACAATTCCGCGCGACTTGAACAAGCGATAAAGATTGCCCAAGACCGTTCAAATGTGATTATTTTCACAGGAGGGCTCGGGCCTACGAAGGACGATTTAACGAAAGAAACCATTTCAAGAACAATTGGTAAAGAGCTTGTTTTTGATCAGGAAGCATTAGAATACATCGAACAATACTTTGTTCAAACGAAAAGAATCATGTCTGAAAATAATAAAAAGCAAGCACTTGTATTAGATGGTGCAAACATCCTGAAAAATGATTATGGAATGGCTCCTGGGATGGCTTTGGAAGTTGATGGAACCATCTATATGCTATTACCTGGCCCACCTAAGGAAATGAAGCCCATGTTTCAAAACTATGGTCGTACATATTTCCAAAATCAACTTGGTTTCCAAGAAAAGATTACTTCTCGCGTGTTAAGGTATTTTGGGATTGGGGAATCCCAGCTTGAAACAGATATACAAGACATTATTGATGAACAGGTAAACCCAACTGTTGCACCTTTAGCAGGTGACGGAGAAGTAACATTACGATTAACCGCAAAGCATGTAGATGAAAACATTGCCAATCAACTACTAAATGATCTTGAACAGAAAATTAACGCACGTGTAGGTGAGTTTTTTTACGGCTATGAGCAAACGACTCTCGCAAAAGAACTAACAAAGCTATTAGTCGAAAAGGGAAAAACAATTTCTGCTGCAGAAAGTTTAACAGGCGGTATGTTTTCAGAACAAATCACTGCCTTAGATGGTGCATCACAATTTTTAAAAGGAAGCATTGTTTGTTATACAAATGAGATGAAGGCTCAAGTACTAAATGTCTCAATTGATACACTCGCTAAATTCGGGGCTGTTAGTGAACAATGTGCAAAGGAAATGGCCGAACAAATACGGAAATTAGCGAAAAGTGATATCGGTATTAGCTTTACAGGTGTAGCTGGTCCAAAGCCGCATGAGGGACAGCCAGTAGGTACAGTCTTTATCGGTATCGCAACTCAAGGCCATGAAACTCAAGTTTACAAGTTTCATTTTGCAGGTACACGAAATGGAATTCGGGTTCGAACGGTAAAGTATGGATGCCATTATTTGGTTAAACTATTAACGGAAATAGAATGATATAATGGTCTCTAGTGATAATCTAAAATGATTATATAATTGAGAGACATAGATAGGATCTGATTTTCAGATTCTATTTTTTTCGCTAATTACGGGAGAGAACATCTCTCTGCTGATGGAAACTTTCAGTTACTAAGTGTAAAAATGTAATTATTTCGCAGATTATTGTATTCATTATTGAATATCCTTCTAATTAAAAAATAAATTTTTCGTTAGATTTTCAAACGAAAACAATCGAATAAATGTTCGATTTTTACTTGGCAAACGATAAAAAAAGCTGTATATTTAGTATAGATTCAATAAAAGGAGGAAATTTTGTGAGCGATCGTCAAGCTGCCTTAGATATGGCGTTAAAACAAATAGAGAAGCAATTCGGTAAAGGTTCCATAATGAAATTGGGGGAACAAACAGATAGAAAGATTTTAACATCTCCAAGTGGTTCCCTTGCTCTTGATGCTGCGTTAGGAGTAGGTGGATATCCACGTGGTAGAATTATAGAAATATACGGTCCTGAAAGCTCAGGTAAAACAACTGTTGCCCTTCATGCAATTGCGGAAGTACAGCAACAAGGAGGTCAAGCTGCTTTTATCGATGCGGAGCACGCACTTGATCCTGTGTATGCACAAAAGCTAGGCGTAAATATCGATGAATTATTATTATCACAACCTGACACGGGTGAGCAGGCACTTGAAATTGCTGAGGCTCTTGTTCGAAGTGGAGCTATTGATATCCTTGTTATTGACTCAGTAGCTGCTTTAGTACCGAAGGCGGAAATTGAAGGGGAGATGGGTGATTCTCACGTTGGGCTTCAAGCTCGTTTAATGTCACAAGCATTACGTAAGCTGTCAGGTGCGATTAATAAATCAAAAACAATTGCCATTTTCATCAACCAAATTCGTGAGAAGATTGGTATTATGTTCGGTAATCCTGAAACAACACCAGGTGGACGTGCGTTAAAATTCTATTCGTCTGTTCGTTTAGAGGTTCGTCGTGCAGAAACTCTAAAGCAAGGAAATGACATGGTCGGTAACAAGACAAAAATTAAAGTTGTCAAAAATAAAGTTGCACCACCGTTCAAAGTAGCTGAAGTAGACATTATGTACGGTGAAGGGATCTCTAAAGAGGGTGAGATTATCGATTTAGGCTCAGACATTGATATTGTGCAAAAAAGTGGATCATGGTATTCGTATAATGAAGAGCGTTTAGGCCAAGGTCGAGAAAATGCGAAACAATACCTAAAAGAAAATCCAGAAATTCGTTTAGAGATTCAAGAGAAAATCCGTAAGCACTATGGCTTGGATGAAGAAGTCATTGCTCCAGATGAAGATCAAGAAGAACTAAATTTATTAAAGGATTAAAAAGAGAGGGCAATTGCCCTCTCTTTTAATCTTCATAAATACATAGCTAGTTTTCCCATTCTAAACCCCCTCCCTCAAGGTTTGGGAGAAACTAAGGGAGGTAAGTGAAGCAAACTATCCGTAAGATTAAGGTTATTTCCGCTATCAGTCTGTGAAAATAAAGAAAACTCGCTGAAGGAAATCACAATTTAGAACAGGTTAAAGAACAGTAAATCCCACAGGTATGGCAATTTCGCATTATATATGAAAATAGTTTTCTTATCATTTCTAATGTAAGAGCTAGAAGATCATCACGAAAAATAGTTAGAATGGGTATAAATAGATCGTATATTTGGATATAATAATTATTATTTTCATTATCGATTTAAATAATGTGACATATTTCTACAAAAACTGCATTATTTTTATCAGAATGTAAAGGGTATTGTATCTTTTTATTTGGTAAAGTGCCTATAATCGTGATAACGACAGGCTTGACAAGAAAATTTCACACATTTACAATTAGGATGTATATTTTACAATTTTGTAAAATGATGATTGAAGCATTTTGAAAGCAATAATGTTGGTACTTGAAACTGTCTTCCTAAATAAATCCTTTTAAGACTATAAGTTCAACATGAAAACTAAGCTTTGTGCTGTATGTTGACAACTTATACTTGAACAATGTACATGCCGACACTTTAATCTAGAAAAAACAAGTTCATAGCAAGAGGAGGTGTATTGATGGACACCGTATCAATTATTATCTCCATTTTGCTTGGCCTAATCGTCGGTGCAGTTGTTGGCTATTTTGTTCGTAAATCCATTGCCGAAGCGAAAATTGCTGGCGCTAATCATGCAGCGGAACAGATCCTTGAAGAAGCAAAGCGCGATGCTGAAGCATCGAAAAAAGAAGCGCTTCTTGAAGCAAAGGATGAAATTCACCAGTTGCGAACAGAAGCAGAGCAGGAAGTTCGTGAGAGACGAAATGAACTTCTGAAACAAGAAAATCGCTTATTACAAAAGGAAGAGAATCTTGATCGTAAGGATGATTCTTTAGAAAAACGTGAAGTTATGCTAGAGAAAAAGGAAGATTCTCTGAATGAAAGACAACAGCATATTGAAGAGATGGAAAGCAAAGTGGACGAGATGGTGCGTAAACAGCAAACAGAGCTTGAACGCATATCTAGCCTGACACGAGATGAAGCAAAGTCAATCATACTTGAGAAGGTTGAAAAAGAGCTCACACATGATACCGCGATTATGATAAAAGAAAGCGAAAATCGTGCGAAGGAAGAAGCCGACAAGAAGGCTAAAGAAATTCTGTCACTTGCTATTCAACGCTGTGCAGCAGATCATGTAGCTGAAACTACAGTTTCTGTTGTTAACCTTCCGAATGATGAAATGAAGGGGCGCATTATTGGACGTGAGGGACGAAATATTCGTACTTTGGAAACATTAACGGGTATTGATCTAATCATTGATGATACACCTGAAGCAGTTATTTTATCAGGTTTTGATCCAATTCGTAGAGAAACTGCAAGAATTGCGCTTGACAAGCTTGTTCAGGACGGTCGGATTCATCCGGCACGTATTGAAGAGATGGTTGAGAAGTCACGCCGAGAAGTCGATGAGTATATCCGAGAAACAGGAGAACAGACGACGTTTGAGGTTGGTATTCATGGTCTACACCCTGACTTAATTAAAATTTTAGGTCGTCTGAAATTCAGAACTAGTTACGGTCAAAATGTATTGAAGCATTCTACAGAGGTTGCTTACTTAGCAGGACTAATGGCAGCTGAGCTTGGAGAAGACGTGTTATTAGCTAAACGAGCAGGGTTATTGCATGATATTGGTAAAGCAATTGATCATGAAGTTGAAGGAAGTCACGTTGAAATTGGTGTTGAGCTCGGAACGAAGTATAAAGAGCACCCAGTTGTTATCAACAGTATTGCTTCACATCATGGAGACACTGAACCAACGTCAGTCATTGCTGTTATTGTTGCAGCAGCAGATGCATTATCAGCTGCAAGACCTGGTGCACGTAGTGAAACACTTGAAAATTACATTCGCCGCCTAGAGAAGCTCGAGGAGATCTCAGAATCTTATGAAGGTGTTGAGAAGTCGTTTGCCATTCAAGCAGGTCGTGAAGTACGAATCATGGTTAAACCTGATAGTATAGACGATTTACAAGCACATCGCTTGGCAAGAGACATCCGAAAGAGAATTGAAGAGGAACTCGATTATCCTGGTCATATTAAAGTAACTGTTATTCGTGAAACAAGAGCAGTTGAATATGCAAAATAAAGTGGTGCAGAAATGCGCCACTTTATTTTTTGTGAGATTTATGCAAAACTATATAGAAGAAATATAAAACCTATTGTGAAATGGTTTTATAAAGGTCAAGTTAAAAGATTATGTAAAATAGAGGGGCTTCAATTATGAAAATTTTGTTCGTCGGAGATGTATTTGGTTCATCAGGTCGAGATATGGTGAAAGAGTATTTACCAAAGTTAAAAACAAAATATAATCCACATGTTGTCATTATAAATGGAGAAAATGCGGCACATGGTAAAGGAATTACTGAGAAAATTTATCAACAATTTATTGAAAGTGGCGCACATGTCATAACGATGGGGAATCATACGTGGGATAACCGTGAAATTTTTGATTTTGTTGATCGTGCTCACAAAATGATCCGTCCAGCTAATTTCCCTGAAGGTAATCCAGGTAAGGGGATGACTTTTGTTCAAGTCGGGGGAAAAGAGGTAGCGGTTATTAATTTACAAGGTCGAGTTTTTCTTCCACCATCAGATTGTCCTTTTAAGAAAGCTGATGAACTAGTAGCAGAGGCGAAAAAACGGACACCGATTATTTTTGTTGATTTTCACGCAGAGGCAACGAGTGAAAAGCAAGCAATGGGATGGTACTTAGACGGGAAAGTATCCGCAGTTGTTGGGACACATACACATGTCCAAACGGCAGACGAACACATTTTACATGAAGGAACTGCCTATATTACTGATGTCGGTATGACAGGACCTTACGATGGCATATTAGGTGTAAATCGAGAAATGATTTTGAAACGATTTTTGACAAATTTACCTGTTCGATTTGATGTCGCAGAAGGACGCACACAATTAAGTGCTGTTGTTGTAGAAATTGATGATAAATCAGGAAAATCAAAGAAAATTGAGAGAGTTTTAATTAACGATGATCATATGTTTTTTGAATAAAAACATATTGTAATAATATTTTGTTATTTCGATTAAATGACAAAATAGTCTGAATAAGTATAGAATTTTTAGAAAAGATGTGCGAACAAGCAGGAATACTTTCCATTTCTAGTGAATATAGTATCATTGGATGATGAGCTAATACTGTTTAAAATGGGAAAGAGGGGATCCCTTTTAAACAAAATATGCCTATGATGTTCTAATGAACACTCAAGAATTCATTGAAAAATAAGGGGGAACTAGAAATGGATATATTAAAAGTTTCAGCAAAGTCTAATCCTAATTCAGTCGCTGGTGCATTAGCTGGTGTCTTAAGAGAGCGAGGAAATGCTGAGATCCAAGCAATTGGTGCTGGAGCACTTAATCAAGCTGTTAAGGCTGTAGCGATTGCTAGGGGCTTTGTAGCGCCAAGCGGCGTAGATTTAATTTGTATACCTGCGTTTACTGATATTCAAATAGATGGCGAGGAGCGTACAGCGATTAAATTAATCGTTGAGCCACGATAATTGATACATTTAGAAATGAAAATCATATTTTAGTAAAAGGGTTTGACTCAAACGTTGAGTCAAACCCTTGTTTCGTCATTGATGGAAAGGGGATGGAATACACCTACTGTGTTGATCCATCTAAACCAGTTTGAAAAAAGACAAGTCTAGGTAAAGAAAATGGTGTTGAAGGAACAGAAGAGAAGATATAAGAATGTAGAGTTTTGAAGGGAGTAAATTGAAAAATGAGGGTGTTTGATGCGCATTGTGATATGCTTTACAAGCTTTGGAGAGATCCAAGTATTGATGTCTATGAAGATCCAAGCCTCCATGTGTCAATATCAAAATTGAAAGCAATGAACAAGCCAATTCAATGTTTTGCTATTTTTGTACCTAATGATGTTCCGTTTGTAAATAGACTAGCAGTCGCACATGCGCAAATAAATCTATTTTATCAGAAGGTTTTAAAAAAATATCCAGAAGTAAAATTAATAAAAACGAAATCAGATTTACTGAACTTAGCTAAAAACGAAATCGGTGCAATCTTAACTCTTGAAGGCTGTGATGCCATCGGGGATCAGCTTGAACATTTAGAGATCCTTTATCAGTTAGGAGTTCGCTCGGTTGGGCTAACATGGAATTTTGCAAATCTTGTTGCAGATGGCGCACATGAAAAACGAAATGGTGGACTGACAAACTTCGGGAGGGAGGTCGTACACTATTTAAATGATCAAAGACTATGGACGGATTTATCCCATGCAAGTGAAAGAAGCTTTTGGGAGGCTCTTGATCTAGCTGAATATCCAATTGCTTCACATTCCAATGCACATAAGCTATGTGCTCATGTCCGTAATTTAAAGGATGAACAAATTGTTGCATTATTTAAGAAAAAAGGAATAATTGGTGTAACATTTGTCCCTTTTTTTACTACAAATAGTCAAGGACCTAAAATGTCTGATGTTTTAAAACATGTTGATTATCTTTGCGCTCTAGGTGGGGAAAATAATATCGGATTTGGTTCAGATTTTGACGGAATTGATGAAACGATACCGGGTCTTAACGAGTATTCATGTTACTACGACTTTGTTAATCAACTTTTAAATTATTACCCCCAAAGAGTAGTTAAAAAGTTTGTCTACCAAAATTTTATTGATCATCTTTCCTACTGATTCAGAGGAATTACGTTCATCAATTCATTTATAAAAGGGAATAAAAAAAAGTTGGGATAAACTCTTGTTTTTTTATTCCTTTCAGTCTAAAATTGAAGGCGTTTAGGGAATAAAAAACATTTTAATTCCTTAAATTAATTTTCAATTCTTATTCATTGGTCAAGATATCAACAACATGATTAAATGAAATTGGTATTAATAGACTTTGAGAAGAATAGAAATAAAAATCAAAAGATTATTAAAACATTGCTAGGTAATAGTAATTATTTTATCCCGCATTATTGGGTCGTAATCACCCCAACTCTCTTTTCGTGAATCATGGCAGCGAAGAAGGGGGATCCGCCCTTTTAAAAGCGAATGTAAGACTTGCTAGCACATTAGGATGGGATAAAGATAACCATCACTGACGGAATTGTCGCTTTATTAAATTGAAAATTATTTTGTATTTATTCAAAGGGGTGTTACACATGATAAGTCAACTTTCTTGGAAGGTTGGGGGACAGCAAGGAGAAGGTATTGAAAGTACAGGTGAGGTTTTCTCTATCGCCTTAAACCGACTTGGCTATTATTTATACGGTTATCGCCACTTTTCGTCACGAATCAAAGGTGGTCACACAAACAATAAAATTCGTGTTAGCACAACACAAATTCGGTCAATTTCAGACGATCTTGATATATTAGTAGCTTTTGACCAAGAGACAATCGATGTGAATGTCCACGAGCTACGTAGTGGGGGGATTGTACTCGCTGATGCAAAATTCAATCCAACGATTTCCACTGAATCAAATGTAACACTTTATCCTGTTCCATTTACTGAAATTGCAACTGAATTAGGTACTTCCTTAATGAAAAATATGGTTGCGATTGGTGCAACAAGTGCCATTCTTAATTTAGATCCAGCACTGTATCACGAAGTTGTAAATGATACATATGGGCGTAAAGGTGAAAAGATTGTTTTGAAGAACTTGGAAGCGATTTCAGCAGGGGCGAATTATTTAAAAAATGAGTTAGGCTTTGATCGTCAAGATATGTATCTTGATAAAGTCGATGCACAAAAACGGATGTTCATGATTGGGAATGATGCGATTGCATTAGGTGCACTCGCTGGAGGCTCACGATTTATGGCTGCATATCCAATTACACCAGCATCTGAAATTATGGAATACTTAATCGAGAAACTGCCTAAATTCGGTGGTGCCGTTATCCAAACAGAAGATGAAATTGCTGCCTGTACAATGGCAATCGGTGCAAACTATGCAGGTGCACGTACATTTACAGCTTCTGCTGGTCCTGGGCTATCGTTGATGATGGAAGCAATTGGTCTATCTGGAATGACGGAACAACCTCTTGTTATCGTTGACACACAACGCGGAGGCCCCAGCACAGGATTACCGACAAAACAAGAGCAATCAGATTTAATGGCAATGATCTATGGTACCCATGGTGAAATTCCAAAAGTCGTGATGGCTCCAAGCACAGTTCAAGAAGCGTTCTATGATACTATTGAGGCATTTAATCTAGCTGAGGAATATCAATGTCCTGTTGTTCTATTAACAGACTTACAGCTTTCGCTAGGAAAACAAACCGTTGAACCTTTAGATTATAGTAAAATCGAAATTCGCCGTGGTAAGCTTCAAACAGAAGAATTACCAGAGCTTGAGAATAAAGGATATTTTAAACGTTATGAAGTAACAGAAGATGGAATATCACCACGTGTTATTCCTGGAATGAAAAATGGAATACACCATGTTACAGGTGTAGAGCATGATGAAATAGGGAGACCATCAGAAGCATCAGGGAATCGTCTTGAACAAATGGACAAACGTTTAAGAAAATTGAGCAATATTCAATTTAAAAACCCCATTCATAAAAATATGCAACATGAAAATCCTGATGTACTACTTGTAGGTTACAGTTCAACAAGAGGTACGATTGAAGAAGCAATGGAACGATTAGAAGCAGAAGGAATAAAGGTAAACCATGCACAAATTCGTCTTATTCATCCATTCCCAACTGCAGAGATGCAACCACTAGTCGATGCGGCTAAAAAGGTCATTGTCGTTGAAAACAATGCAACAGGGCAACTTGCGAATCTATTAAAGATGAATATTGGGCATGCAAAAAAGATTTCATCTTTATTAAAATATGATGGCAATCCTTTCCTACCTTATGAAATTCATACGAAAAGCAAGGAGTTGATCTAACATGGCAACTACGTTCAAAGATTTCCGAAATAATGTAAAGCCAAACTGGTGTCCCGGCTGTGGTGATTTCTCTGTTCAAGCTGCAATCCAACGTGCGGCAGCAAATGTAGGATTAGAACCAGATCAGCTGGCTGTTGTAGCAGGTATTGGCTGTTCTGGCCGGATAGCAGGCTACATTAATTCCTATGGTTTCCACGGTATCCACGGTCGTTCTTTGCCAATCGCACAAGGTGTGAAAATGGCAAACCGCGATTTAACCGTGATTGCGTCAGGTGGAGATGGCGACGGCTTTGCAATCGGAATGGGCCATACTATCCATGCGATTCGTCGTAACATCGACATCACGTATATCGTCATGGATAATCAAATTTATGGTTTAACAAAAGGGCAAACGTCACCTCGGAGTGAGGCAGGTTTTGTGACAAAAAGTACACCGAATGGTTCAATTGAATCTTCATTATCGGTAATGGAGATGGCGTTAACAGCTGGAGCAACATTTGTCGCACAAAGTTTTTCAACAGATCTTAAAGAGTTGACGGCATTAATTGAAGCAGGAATTGATCATAAAGGCTTCTCATTTATCAATGTATTTAGTCCATGTGTTACATATAACAAGGTAAATACATATGATTGGTTTAAAGAAAACTTAACCAAGCTAGGCAATGTAGAAGGTTATGATGCAAACAGTAGAGAGATGGCAATGCAAACACTGATGGAGCATAATGGCTTAGTCACTGGGTTAATTTATCAAAATACCGAGAAAAAATCATACCAAGAATCGATCAATGGCTACAGCGAAACGCCGCTATCAGCAGCTGAATTATCAATTGATGAAGAAGAGTTTACTAAATTAGTACAAGAATTTATGTAATAGAAACGTAGACACGTAGGACTGATGGTAAATCATTAGTCCTTTTTGTCGTTTTAAAGAAAATATTATTTTCAAGAAGAATCATAGGTTGGCAGATAATAAAAGTATGACAAAAGAGATTGTGATTATTGCCTTAAAATAATTAATAGGAAGGCAACCTCCAAAAGAAGGGGTAGTTTTCCTTCAGATAGAGGAAGTCAGTATGTAGCAAATGATTATCGGGAGATCCTAAGAAATTAAGAATCACCACAAGCATGGGTAGAAAAGGTAACTATTATGACACCGTATGTATTAAATACTTTCATAGTTTAATCAAGAAGAATAAATCTTTTGCGAAAAATATCAAACTTGTGGGCAAGCGAAAAACAGCATTTTTGAATACATTGTAATGCTCTTTAATTACAATAGAATTCATTCATCAAACAATTAAATGGTATCAAGTAAAGGGAGATGTGGCTGAAGCAATTCCATTTAATGTGGAAAAATTTAACTATCCTCATTGTTATAATATAGGTAAAGGCATGGATCCGTATACCGCCTATTTAACCGTCGAATCTTGGGAAATTAATGAAATGTTTTAAAAAGTAAACATTGAAATTGAATTTTTTATTCAATCGATTTGTTCTAATCTGAAAAAAGGGTTTATTGAGCATAAATTGAGTTCATTCTGATAGTTTTGTTATAAAGTATCAATTCTCTGTTCAATTTCAGAAATAAGTGATTTCAAGTATTCAATGTGCTGCCAAGATTGGTGAATGAAAAAGCGTTGATGTAAATTTAGCGTACCAAAACTCCTTTATCATTTGCTTTTTGGCAGCCATTCTTCCATAGATTCTTGTTTCTACATCGGTATCATCTACATATTCCCATCTATACCTTTAATCCCGATTATATTTTGTTCGTTTTATTTGATAAAATAATGGGAAAAATAAGGAAAGGAATCATACTTCTCCTGGATTTGATGATTATTAACAATAAATGAAGGAATGAGTATAGTGAGAGGACGAGTTACTATAGAACAATCAGAAAAGAAACATATTATCATGCTATGCGTTGATACATTAATGAATATAACTTTACAGGAAGCACTTAGAAATGGAAAAGCTCCTGCATTTCAGTTTTTTATTGATAATGGTTATCACATTCCAAACGTTGTAAGTCCATTTCCAACAATGTCCGTCAATGTCGATAGTACATTGTTAACAGGTGTTTATAGTGACCAACATAAAGTCCCGGGGTTAGTTTGGTTTAACAAAAAAGAAAATCGAATTATTGATTATGGTGGTCATGTTAGAGAGCTCATAAAATTAGGGTTAAAACAGGCAATGGAAGATATTTTTTACAATTTAAATCATAACCATTTAAGTAAAAAACATAAGACGATTCATGAAATCCTGATGGTTCAAGATATTCAAACAGCATCCATTAATACTTTATTATATAGGGGAAATCAATCTGTACAAATAACATTTCCTTTTTTGATGTCATTGGTTACAGGAATGAGAAGGAAAATATTCGCGTATGCGCCAAGTGTATTTTCATACGGGGCTATGACGAAATTGAATCCATCAAAAAGGAACTCCTTTTTTTGGCAGAGATATGGGTTTAATGACAAATTTACAGCAAAAGAAGTGAAATATCTCATCGAACGGGATCTGCTTCCTGCATTCACAATTGCTTACTTTCCTAATTTAGATCAACGCATACATAAAAAAGGGAGGATGGATAGTAAAGGAATTGAAAAAGTAGATAAGCAACTTCAAACGATCCTCAACACGTATCGTTCATGGGAAGAAGCATTAACGAATAATATATGGATTATTCTAGGTGATAATGGCCAAGCATGGATTGATAATAATCGTAACCTTGCATTGATAGATCTTAGAAAACTGTTGCATTCGTATCAAATTCCGAAATTAAAAGATGGCGTTACCTCTTCAGCTCAAGTGATTCTTTGTGTGAATGAAAGAATGTCTTTTATTTATTCACTGGATTCTAAGACTGTACCTCTAGAAGAAATTGCAAAAATTTTGCAAAAAGATGAAAGAATTGATGTCATCGCTTGGAAAAAGGGAAATTCTGTTAATGTAATTTCCGGCATTCAAGATGGACAATTAATTTTTCACCCTGAAGGAGATTTGAATGATGAATATGGACAATCTTGGTATATAGAAGGGGAACTAGAACTATTAGGCCTTTCAATAAATGAAAATACAGTCAGTTATGGAGCTTATCCAGATGCATTGGCAAGACTTTATACGACGTTTTTTTCACATGAAGGGGATTATCTAGTTGTTAGTGCCAAACCGGGATATGAGTTTATTGGCGAAGGGTCTCCTACGCATGTTGGTGGTGCTAGTCACGGAGGATTACATGAACAAGATTCACTTGTTTCAATGATTGTAACCGGAACAGATACAAAACCGAAAAATTTACGTATTTTAGATTTAAAAGACTGGATTCTTTCTTTAATTTAAGGGGGAAATCGGCCCAGTTTTTAACACATCACGTAAAACAAAGGTATTAAAAATTACCATCACAATTTCTGTAGAATTAATACACAATATGATTGTCTCCAAAAAAAATACGAAATAGGGGGTAATCAGAATGAACAATTTAAATACGCTTTTTTCATTTATAAGTGGAAGAAGAAATCAACGCTTCTTTAACATGTTTAGAAAGAGAAGAACGAATAACGGAAGCATGATACTTTGGTCATTACTTGGTTTAACGACACTTGGAGTGATCGGAAGCCGTAATCTAAGATGGGTACAACAAATCTAAGACGGGTACAACAGCATTCGAAATAATACGAGTAGACCATTACAAAATCAAGTGAATTTTGCTAGTGAATTTACTGAAGAACTAACGCCTAAAATGTTTAATAAAAACAATAATAGTCAATAAGCATTCTTTTTCAATGGGGGCTATCTAAAAAGAGGTTAGTCCCTATTCTCTTTATCCCTAAGCAAAAAGTATTACTATATAGTATCTCTATTCATTCTAATTGTTTTTTCTTTCATGATATTTGAATTCTACATTTTGTCTTTAGCTCAAGAAGCAATCAAACAAGCTGCTACTGAAATCGCACTTGCTCAAACAGCAGTTAGTCAAGTGCAAAGCGCATTTTTAACATAAAAATCAGAATGAACATACTTAATTTCCCCATCATAAATGTTGTAGGAAAATATAGCTACGAAAAGGTCGAAGAAATTGTTGATTACAAATGAATTGGCGTAAGTAAGATTATCCTTAAAGCAGAAAATAAAAAAACGCTACATTTAAGCAACGTTTTACTCTGACGAAGGATTAGTTATTCCTATCAGTATAAAGAATATCACAAAACCAAAAATTAAGAATCCTTTAATTACATTTTCTACTATAACATCATACATTGGTATCTCATCCCGTTTTTCTCAAACTCTTCTTGTAGTGCTTTGGCTACTTGATTATGTCCATTTCCAATAGAAGCAGAAAAAATTAATGTATTACAATTAATCAATATTTTTTCCTCACTTTCTAAATAATGAATAATTAATAAGCTATAATCAACGGATAATCGGCCATTTAATGTTTCATAAAGTATAGTATTAGGATATTGTTTGAGAAAAATTCTATAAAAGAAGAATTCTTTTTCAAGTTACGTTCATCTTCTATAGGGCACCTCCAGCATTTTCCTTTTATCTATACGACAGATGTTGGCATTTTTTGTACATTCGCATATAGCTCCACTGTATGTCTTAAGGACTAGGCATTTGTTCCATTTTTTTAGTGAAAATCACTAATGGGGGTAAGGTAAGGTTATGGTGCAAAAATCATTAGATGATACCAATAAATTACTGAGACATAGGAGTGGAGTATGAAACAAGTCATTGAAGACATTCGAAACGACCAGCATTTGCTTTTTACATACGATTCACGTCCCATGACTGAAAATATGAAACGTTACAACGAGTTTTACAATCTCCCAACAGATAATGTAATGTACCGTTATGGATTTGAACAAGTTGCTCATGAATGGCTGTTTATCCAATCTTTTCGTCCCTTACAGGCAAAAGCAGATATTCTCCTTCTCCACGGTTATTATGATCATGCTGGAGTGTTAAGTGCTGTCATTCGCTTTTTGGTTCAACAAGGGTTTCATGTGTTGATATTTGATTTACCAGGACATGGATTGTCAACAGGAGAACGGGCAGTCGTTTCGGAGTTTTCTCTTTATGCAGAAAGTATTCGAGAAGTCGTGCACAGACACCTGTCCTCAAGCTCTCTTCCCGTCTATATCGTGGCTCACAGTACCGGAGCTGCTGCGGCAGTCGATTATATACTGAACAATCATAAAGCGTCTCAGATTCGAAAAGCAGTTCTCATCTGTCCACTTATTCGGTCTTATCGCTGGAATGCAATCACCATCGGGATAAAGCCATTAAAGGTGTTTACCCGGCAATTGAGAAGGGTTTTTCGAAACAATTCATCAGATTCAAAGTTTTTGCGTTTCGTGAAGCAGGATCCATTGCAGTATGATAAAATCCCTCTCAGTTGGCTAGAAGCATTGATGAAATGGAATGAATCCATCAAGGAAGGAACCCCTAGTCCTGTCCCTGTTCTCATCCTCCAGGGAAAAAAGGACACAACGGTGGATTGGCGATATAATGTTGTTTTCTTACTGAAGAAGTTTTCAAATATAGATGTTGAACTTATAGAGAACGGAAAACATCATTTATTAAATGAAGAAGAGCTTATAAGAGATAAGGTGTTTTCTTCTATCCATCGTTATTTAACAAGTTATGAGTAAACGAGAACTCTCCTTTGGTTTTATGAAGCAAGGCGATACGCAGCATACTACTAAATTATGCGGAAAGGTTGAGAGGTTGGGCGCCTTTTAGGTACCCAACTTCTTTTTTGTTAAAATTAGTCTAATGCTTTATAGTAAATTAGAGAGGTCTGACACTAATGCAGAGTCAGACTATTTTCATTTGATTCTGGTCATTCTTTCCTTTTTCAACAGCGAGATAATGTCGTTTTTAACGGCAAATGATCAGAAGCTATTGGCATATTTGTTAAAACTTCTGCCTCAACAACCTGAAGGTTACGACTGACAAATATGTAATCCAACCTCATTCTTGGATGAAGCGATGGATAAGTGTAGCCCGGTCCCATTTCCGCAAAATGCCAAGCGTCTTGTAACTCATTTGTTATTTTTCTAAATCCTCTTGATCTCGGTTTCATATTCCAATCTCCCATTATCATAATAGGATGGTGATACATATGAAGATGATTTGCGATAAAATCTGTTTGTTTCCGATGAAGAAAGGGATTAAGACTTAAATGAGTAACCATTATTTGATATAACTGATTGTTTATTTCAATTGTTGCATCGAGCAATGACCTTCCTTCAATTAATCCGGAAATATAATTAAATGAATGGCTCTTTTTTGTTACAATCGGATACCGAGATAAAAGGGCATTTCCATATTGCCGTATCGTTGTTGAATTTTTAGATTTTATAGAGAGAGATGGACTGAAAGCGTGCTCTATATTCAATTGTTTTGCAAGCCAACCAATTTGATTTTCATAGAGACTTCGCTTAGAAAAATGTTTATCAACTTCGTTAAGACCAATTATATCAGCATCACTTTTTTCAATTACTTCAGCGATTCTATAGAGATCAACTTGTTTATCAATCCCCTTGCCATGATGAATGTTAAACGTCATTATTCTGATTTCTAAATTCCAATCTCCTCTATTATGCTAAGTTTATTTACGAAATCATTGTTGCTATGTACATTGAGAAAAATAAATTTATGCCCTTTTTATAGACGAACAAAAGAACGAAATAAACGTGAAGTTTTGTCAATCACGAGACTCGTCAAGGTGCCAATAAAAGAACTTCCAATAATATCAGAAGGATAATGATGCCCTACCCATATACGTGACAACCCCGTCAACACAGACAATCCTAACATGATTGACCCAAGAAAACGTTCGCGAAGAAAAATAGAAGTAGATACAGCAAACACAAGTAAAGTGTGTTTACTAGGAAAAGAAGAATCCGTCTTCGAAGGAATAAGTATGCCGATACGCCGTTTCATAAACGGACGAGGCTTAAAATAAAACAATTTAATTAAATTGTTAATTAATAAAGTAAATACTGTTGAATTGATTGCATTTAAAACCACTTTTTTACCAGAATCGTTTCGGAACCACATTAATCCTAAAACAAAAATAAAAACATAGCGAACTTTGTTTGAAATCAATATCATCAACATATCCATAAGAGAAAAATGACCCGCAAGCCGATTGATAGCCCTAAAAATTTTAAAATTCATGAAAGTTGTCTCCTTCATTTTTTGATATCTTTAATGTTCCCTCCTGAACAAAAAAGCATGTAGTTTCTATAGAAGTCATTTTGCCAATTTCTATAAGCCTTTTTTGAATGAAATTTGTCAGTGTCTTGAATCTTTGATTGTTTATATGTAAAAAAGATCATCAATATCATTTGGATATAATCAAAATATTTGGAAGTTTTTTTCAATTATAAAAGTATAAGGCTAGGTCAATATATAGAGGTAATTTAAAAATTAAAAAGGAGAGATACTCATGACACAACAACAAATTGACGTAAATCAATTAAATCAAGCGAAAGCAAATGTAACTCTTACACAAAATTTACTAAATCAAGCAATTGAGAAATCAACTTCAGACACAGCTTTAGCTCAAGAAGCAATCAAACAAGCTGCTACAGAAATCGCACTTGCTCAAACAGCAGTTAGTCAAGTGCAAAGCGCGTTTTTAGCACAAAAATCTGAATAAAGAAACTATATTTCCCTTCAAATATGTTGTAGGGAAATATAGCTACGAAAGGTCGAAGAGATTATTGATTACAAATGAATTGGTGTAAGTAAGATTATCATCTAATGATCCTAATAAAATCAGATTCTAATAAAAAGTAGGAGAGGCATTTGCCCCTCCTTTTGTGCTTTATTTTAACCCTATCCAATCTTAACCGTAGGTAAAAGGGGAGATACGAGTGACTCAATATCAACAACAAATTGACGCAAACCAATTAAATCAAGCGAAAGCGAATGTGACTCTATCGCAAAATTTACTACTTCAAGCAATTGAAAAATCATTTTCAGACCCAATTTTAGCTCAAGAAGCAATCAAACAAGCTGCTGTTGAAATTGCAGAAGCTCAATCAGCCGTTAGTCAAGTGCGAAGTGTAATTTATAACGAAAACATCTGAATGAACATATTTAATTTCCCCTGTGACTTCAAGTGTTGCAGGGATTTTTTCTTTTTAACAAGAAGTTAAAAGAAACTATTAGTTAAAAGTTTAAAACATGGAATATGAATTAGCTACTTTGTATAGTTATGTGAGCATCTTCAAAGAAAAGCCCATTTTACTTTTAAGTGAAAAAATCATAGATCCATGTTAAGATAAAGAGCTATTTTAGTTTTCAAAGAAATCCATGAATGATTCGGTCTATTGATAAAAAGTCCTTTTTGAAATATAAATTTATTTTACTTTATTTTTCTTCCTAACAAAAATAAAGTAAAATAAAGAAGTTTACAAGAAATATAATATCTATCAAAATGTAAGGTGATTAAAACAATGAAGTTAATTATTGCAGAAAAGCCATCTGTATCTAAAAATATTGCAGATGCACTGAAAATAAAAGCGCGACAAGACGGGTATTTTGAAGGAAATGGCTATGTGGTTACATGGGCGTTTGGTCATTTGCTTCAACTATACGATGCAAAAGATTATGATAACAAAATGTCTACATGGAAAATGGAGAACTTTCCATTTATCCCTAATACGTTTAAATATAAAGTCAAGGGTGACCCTAGAAACAGAGAAAAGCCAGACAGAGGTGCCCAAAAGCAATTAAAAATTATTCAAAGCTTGATGAAAAGAAATGATGTAGACGCTATCATTTCTGCTTGTGATTATGATCGAGAAGGTCAAGTAATTGGTGACAGTATTATTTATAACCTTGGGACAGATAAAGATGTTTATCGCCTTTTATTAAACGAATGGACACCAGCTGAGGTGATAAAAGGTTTAGAAAATATTAAGCTGAACTCAGAACTTAGACCACTGCAAGATGCGGGTGTTAGTCGCCAGTGGGCCGATTGGGCTATTGGCATAAACTTAACTTCTGTGGCTACTTTAAAATATCAAAAAGGCAAGGGGAAGGCCTTAAATATCGGCCGCGTACTATTACCAACGTTAAAAATTATCTATGATCGCGATAAAGAAATTGAGAACTTTGTTCCTGAACATTATTTTAAACTTCAAGCGACGTTTAAAACAAAAGATGAACAAGAATATGAAGGAACATATGTAGAGGGAAAAGAAGAGAAATTTAAAAATAAAGAAACTTTAGAAGCGATTCAGCAAGAATTATTAAATAAGTCAGCAATTATTTATGATAAGCAAGTACAGAAGAAAAACGAGTATCCTCCGTATTTATTTAACCTTTCTAATTTACAAGGATATATTACAAGTAAATATAAAGGCTGGACATCTGATAAAGTATTAAAAGTAGCTCAAACCTTGTATGAGAAAAAGTTTATTACATATCCACGTACGGCCAGTGTAGCCTTAGAAGAAAGTCTTGTCGGTAAAACAGCGAAGGTATTAGAGACTTTATCAGAAGACCTACCATATAAGGATGAAATCAAGTTTGTTAAGTCTAAAAGGATTTTTGATAACTCAAAAGTAGAAAGTCATAGTGCAATTGTTCCTACTTATATGAAACCTAAAAAGCTAACTATAGATGAAGAGCAAGTGTATCAGGCAATCAAAAACAGATTTATTATGCAGTTTATGCCTGTTGCGGAGTACGAGGAAACGAGAATTGCAACAAAAATTATGAATACAGACTTAAAAGGACTTTTTATATCAAAAGGAAAAGTGCAGCTTGTAGAAGGCTGGAAAAAAGTAGAGAAAGTTCAATCGAAAGATACCATTTTACCACTCGTTCAAGTTAACGAGCACGTAGATCTTGTAAAACATGAAATTACATCACATGTGACCAAGCCACCAAAGCAACATACAGAAAGAACGTTACTTAGAGTAATGGAGACATGTGGGAAAAATTATGATGGTGATGGTGAAAGTGAAGAAAACTTGAATGCAATCTTAAGCGGTTTTAGCATTGGTACTCCAGCTACACGTGCAGAAACAATTAAAAAGCTGAAGGATGTAGGCTATATCTCGATGCAAAATAAAAATTTGTTATGTACAGAACTTGGGAGAAAGCTTGTAGAAACATTTCCGATAAAAGATTTATTCAATTTAGAGTTTACAGGTCGCCTCGAAAAGGCATTGTCTGATATTGAAAAAAGAACCTTTAGTAAAAAAGAGTTTTTACAGTTAATCTTTGACTTTACTACAAAATCAGTTGAGACAATTAAGAATGAAAAAGAAATAACGATTAATGAGGTGGCGACTGAACATAAGACAAATGAAGTAATGGGGAAATGCCCTCTTTGCGGACATGCAGTGATAGAAGGGCAAAAAGGTTTTGGCTGCAGCAACTGGAAAAATGGCTGTAAATTCGTTATTTGGAAAAATGACAAGTTTCTAGCGACGATGAAGAAAAAACCTACAAAGACAATGGTCAAAGCACTATTGAAAAATGGTGTTGCACCGGTTAAAGGGTTAACTAGTAAAAAAGGGAATAAGTTCGATGCGCTCTTAAAGTACGAGAAAAATGCTGATAATGCCTATTTTAGTTGGAAAATGGAGTTTGAGAAGTAAGAAATTCGTCTAATGCTAAACAAGAAAGTTGATTTTCCGTATGATACAGAAAATCAACTTTCTTGTTTTTTATACTTTTCTAACATTTGGATTTGCAGCCTTAGGTTTTGTTTGGACATTTTATGAGAAGATGTATATTTTTTCCATCCACTACCAAATATAAACTATACAAGTAAATACAAATCATTTGTTAGAACGTTAATTCATTGTTAACAAAGGGAATGGAAAAAATATGCTTGAAAATGTGAAAATTAGCAGTCGCCAATTATTGATTTTCGTCATCATTCAAACCATCGGAGATTCTATTTTGGTTTTACCAGCAATTACTTCATATGAGACAAAACAAGATGCTTGGATTGTTGCTGTTATTAGTGTTGGAGTAGGCTCGTTAGTAGTGTTTCTGTATTCTTCATTAAGCAAGCTCTATCCTGAATTGTCGTTGATTGAATATAGCGAAAAAATCTTTGGTAAATGGCTAGGAATCACAATTGCATTGTTGTTTGTCATTTATACCTTTATCATTTGTA
Organism: Metabacillus rhizolycopersici; assembly: GCF_020075705.1. Next base: position 41,379 of record NZ_JAIQUM010000016.1, read on the forward strand.
CATTATATTTGAGGGAAGTCGGGGTTTTTATGACAACTCAAATTTTGCCGGAAACCCCTATCCAAGCAATTTTAATTCTGACCATGATTGTTGTATTATTTGCGTCTCGCCTCGGATTTGAACCACTAATTCGAAGTTCAGATTTGCTTTTTCCTTATGTCATACTGCTTTTATTACCGTTAATTATTTTTCTTTTGCCGGAATTTAAGTTTGCAAATATACAACCAGTATTTGAAGGCGGGTTTAAACCAATCATAAGGGGATCTTTTACATTCATTGCATTTCCCTTTCTTGAACTCGTCGAAATTCTGATGATACTTCCTTATGTAAATGAAAAAGAAACGATTGGAAAAAGTCTATATATCGGTGCATTATTAGGAGGTTTGGTATTAATTATTATTACGTCAGTGACAAATTTAGTATTTGGTGCTGATTTAATTTCAAGGCAAGTATATCCAAGTTTTATATTGGCTAAAAATGTAAATGTTGAAGATTTTTTTCGCGAATTGAAGCGACGCTTGCCTCTATATGGTTAATTACGATCTTCTTTAAAATCGCTTTTTATTTTTATGTAACGGTGCTAGGTCTTTCCTTATTATTAAAATTTCAAAATTATCGTCCTCTTATTTTTCCGCTAGGATTAAATGTATTGGTCCTTACTTTATTTATTTCTCCAAATATTACTTATTATAATAACATGCTTTCAAAAATGTGGTGACTTGTTGATTTTACATTTGGTTTATTTCTCCCGTTTTTATTACTAGTAGTTGGAAAATATCGCGTCAAAAAAATGTTTTAGGTTTGGTTTCGTGATTCGTTTGGGCTCATGGGGTAAATATAATGTGAGCGATTACTTTCTTAAATTACTGAAGCCCAAGCATCCCAAAATGAATTTACTACAGATTACCGGTATAAACCCACCTCTATTAAAATTTTAAGCGCTCGAGGACAATTAGAAGGGGATAGGCTGTCAATAAAAGGGTAATGTGCCCATCGGATATATCTTTCCCTCTATGTGATATAAATCCAAATCCACTACTTAACCCAATATTGGATCAAATCAACTATCATTGCTGGTAAGCTGCCCTTTTTAGAAGGTGCGAAAAGTTCGATTAAACTTAACATAAAAAGTACCTTTCCATAGTCTTAAAAATAATGAATCTTAGTTTTATATATTTTGATTTATAATGAAAAGTGTCATTAATTTAAAAATGTAGATTCACATTTTCTATTAAAGATGTGTTAAATTATGTACAATATGTATATATTATTGTTTTCTAAGGATAGAATCGATATACTATTAAGTTGTACGTTTCTATATTTATTAACCAAAATGAAAGAATATTTACCCCGCACTAACGGACAGTAATACACTCACCACCAAGCAATTACTGGATCAAAGTGGCGAAGGTGGAGGGTATTTGCCCATAAAAGCTAAGGTAAGTTTCACAAACCATTAGTGGAGAGTAAAGAAAAAACCACTGATAGAGTGATCATCAATGTAAGGAATGTTTGAAAGGAGAATAACATAATGAATGAACAGCAACGTAAGGAAAGTACTCAAGTAAACCCATCGGACAAAAAATCCGAAAAGGACTACAGCAAGTATTTTCAAGCAGTGTATATGCCACCTTCCTTGAAGGACGCGAAAAAACGTGGAAAAGAAGAAGTACAATATGATGGCTTTGCTATTCCAGAACAATTTAGAGGGATGGGGCAAGGAAAGAAATTTTACATTCGCACATACGGTTGTCAAATGAATGAGCATGATACAGAGGTTATGGCAGGTATTTTCATGGCACTAGGCTATGAGCCAACAGATGGTGTTGCCGATGCCGATGTTATTTTACTAAACACCTGTGCGATTCGTGAAAATGCAGAAAACAAAGTATTTGGTGAGCTTGGACACTTAAAAACGTTGAAAAAGGGCAGACCTGACTTATTATTAGGTGTTTGCGGCTGTATGTCTCAGGAAGAATCTGTTGTAAATCGTATTTTAAAGGTTCATCCGTTTGTTGATATGATTTTTGGAACACACAACATCCATCGTTTGCCTAACATCTTAAACGAAGCCTATCTTTCAAAAGAAATGGTCGTTGAAGTATGGTCAAAAGAAGGGGACGTTATTGAAAATCTTCCTAAAGTACGTAAAGGGGAGATTAAAGCATGGGTAAACATTATGTACGGCTGCGATAAATTCTGTACGTACTGTATCGTTCCGTATACACGTGGGAAAGAGCGTAGTCGTCGCCCTGAGGAAATTATCCATGAAGTTCGTCAGTTGGCTGCTCAAGGCTATAAGGAAATCACACTTCTTGGCCAAAACGTAAATGCGTACGGAAAAGACTTTGAAGATATGGACTATGGTTTAGGTCATTTAATGGATGAAATTTCTAAAATTGATATTCCGAGAATTCGTTTTACAACAAGTCATCCGCGTGACTTTGATGATCATCTGATTGAAGTTTTAGCAAAAGGTGGAAATCTATTAGATCATATTCATTTACCAGTACAATCTGGTAGCACCGATGTTCTAAAGATTATGGCCCGAAAATATAGTCGTGAACATTATTTAGAATTAGTACGTAAAATTAAGGAAGCAATGCCAAATGCATCGCTAACGACAGATATCATTGTCGGTTTCCCAAATGAAACAGAGGAGCAATTTGAAGAAACACTTTCATTGTATCGTGAAGTAGGATTTGATAGTGCTTATACGTTTATCTATTCACCACGTGAAGGTACTCCTGCAGCAAAAATGGAGGACAACGTACCAATGGAAGTGAAAAAGGAACGTCTGCAACGACTAAATGCTCTTGTAAATGAAACATCTGCTAAAAAATTAAAGGAATATGAAGGGCAAATTGTTAACGTTCTTGTCGAGGGTGAAAGTAAAAATAACCCGGATGTATTAGCAGGCTACACTGAAAAAAGTAAGCTAGTAAATTTTAGAGCACCTAAATCTGTCATTGGGCAAATTGTAAAGGTGAAAATTACAACAGCAAAAACTTGGACACTTAACGGAGATATAGTAGAAGAATCAGTTGAGGTGAAATAAGATGGCATTGTATACAAAGGACGATATCGTAGCAAAAGCTCGAGAACTTGCACTAATGATTTCTGAATCAAATGAAGTTGATTTCTTTAAGCGCGCAGAGGCACAAATCAATGAAAATAAAAAAATAAGTGAAATGCTTGCACAGATAAAAAGTCTTCAGAAACAGGCTGTAAATTACCAGCATTATGGGAAGCATGAAGCATTAAAGCAAGTTGAAGCGAAAATTGAAAAAATTCAAGATGAATTGGATGAAATCCCAATTATTCAAGAATTCCAAGAATCTCAAGTTGAAGTAAACGATTTACTGCAGCTTGTTTCTCATACGATTTCAAATAAAGTAACCAATGAAATTATTACCTCAACAGGTGGAGATCTGTTAGCAGGTGAAACAGGATCAAAGGTCAAAAGTTCATCTGGAGAAAACTGCTCTTACTAGTTAAAAACGAGGCTATGGCAAATACGCTAGCCTCGTTTTTTTATGTTCTTTTTTAGAAACCACTCACGATCAATTGAATTCAAATTGAAAATACCTCATGCTATCAGACAGAGAAAATTCAACCAGAATGAATTTTTTTTACAAATAAGCATATCGACGACGAACATTTCATACATTTATTTGAATCATTTAACTTGACTAATAGTCCAAGAACGAGTTTGTAGAATGATTCGTTTAAAACAGGAAAGCGAGATTTACCCTAATCTTTATGAGTAGTTATCCCACACCTATCTTCTTTGCTTCTCTAGAATCTTGAGGTAGGAGATTTACAAAAGCTAGGTTAACAACTAAAAACCTCATATAACGAATTGAGAATAAGTTCGAATTCATTTGGTGATCGTCATTGCATTTAATAGAAAGTACTTGATGATGAAAGAAGTCCCAACAGATAAAATGGACATAAATTTTTTGGAGTAAACAAGCACCATTTTCGCTTTTTAGGCACATATTCATTTCTCAACGCATACAATGAACTATACGGTTTCATGTAATGGAGAAACCTGTCATCATTTTCGTTAATTAGTTAGCACAATCGTTAATTGCCTAGCATAGGATTATATGAAGATTTATTGAGGAGGGTATGCTCGAATGTCTGAATACAGAGAAATAATTACGAAAGCAGTAGTTGCGAAAGGCCGCAAATTTTCACAATGTACACATACGATTACACCATCGCAAAAACCTGCGAGCATTTTAGGTGGTTGGATCATAAACCATAATTATGATGCACACAAGAAGGGTAAAACAGTTGTCGTAGTAGGAACTTACGACATAAGCGTTTGGTATTCCTACAAAGAAAACACAAAAACAGAGGTAGTAACAGAGAGAGTCGAATATGAAGATGTCATTAAATTAAGATATAAGGATGACAACTTTCTTGATGATGAACACGAAGTGATTTGTAAAGTATTACAACAACCAAATTGTCTAGAGGTTACAATTTCACCAAATGGCAATAAAATTATTGTTCAAGCAGAAAGAGAGCATCTCGCAGAAGTAATTGGTGAAACAAAAGTGTGTGTACACGTAAACCCAGATGGTTGTGAAGATGATGAAGATTGGGAAGAAGAGTTGGATGACGAATTTGAAGATTTAAACCCAGAATTTTTAATTGGAGACGTTGAAGAGTAACTAGGAGGAAAAGCCCTCCTAGTTTCTTTTTAGCTAATGATAATGTTATGTAAACTAAAAGAAGTGACCACTGGATTATGTCGTTCAATTCCTTATGGCTATGATTGATAGAAAAATAATCCTAAAATGAACATTTCACGTTAGGTTCCTGTGATTTCCATTCACATTATCACAGGGAATTGTCGATCTATGCTATAATAATAGTTGATTTTTAAGTACGTTTTAGTGATATTGGAGGATTAATATGGCAACATACACGCCGATGATACAGCAATATTTAAAGATTAAGGCAGACTACCAAGATGCCTTTTTATTTTTTCGTTTAGGTGATTTTTATGAAATGTTCTTTCAGGATGCCATCAATGCATCACAAGAATTAGAAATTACGTTAACTAGCAGAGATGGTGGTGGAGATGAGAAAATCCCGATGTGTGGGGTTCCTTATCATGCTGCACCTAATTATATTGAGCAACTTATATTAAAAGGATTTAAAGTTGCGATTTGCGAACAAACAGAGGATCCAAAGCAAGCAAAAGGTGTAGTAAGAAGAGAGGTTGTTCAGCTTATTACACCTGGAACGGTGATGGATGGAAAAGGCATTCATGACAAAGAAAATAACTATATTGCTTCAATTACAGCATTTGATTCCCAATTTGGACTTGCTTTAAGTGATTTAACAACGGGTGAAAACCTTGTGGCGATTTGTTCAAGCTTTGATGAAATTTTGAACGAGATCTATTCAGTTGGAGCAAAGGAAGTTGTCATTTCAAGCAATTTTCCTGATGAATGGAAAAAGCAACTTATTGACCGTTGCCAAGCAACATTATCGTATGAATCGGAAACGACGATCTCTTCAGATTTTGTAGAGATCATCGAGGAATTACATGATGAACGATTCACCTGCACATTTGGAAGACTGTTAACCTATCTTCAACGAACACAAAAGCGTAGTCTTGAACATCTTCAACAGGTGAACGTGTACTATTTACACGATTCAATGAAAATTGATCTTCATTCAAAGCGAAATTTAGAGTTAACTGAAACGATTCGCTCAAAAGGGAAAAAAGGATCGTTATTATGGTTATTAGATGAAACAAAAACGGCGATGGGCGGAAGATTACTAAAGCAATGGGTTGATAAGCCATTAGTCAACCGTGCAAAAATTGAAGCTCGTCTTACAATGGTCGAAACATTGATCTCGAACTATTTTGAACGCGAGGATTTACGTGCTCTACTTAAAGAGGTATATGACTTAGAAAGACTTGCTGGACGAGTTGCCTTTGGAAATGTGAATGCAAGAGATTTACTTCAATTAAACAAATCACTTCAACAAGTCCCAGCTATTGAAGAGCTATGTCAGTCGTTAAAAAATGAAGTTTTTCTGTCCGAACCATTAGATGCTTGTGAGGACTTAAGTAAATTATTAGAAGATGCAATTGTTGAAAACCCACCTCTTTCAGTGAAGGAAGGAAATATTATAAGAGACGGTTATCACGCCCAGCTTGATCAATATCGTGATGCAAGTAGAAATGGTAAAACGTGGATTGCGCAATTAGAGCAGCAAGAACGTCAAAAAACAGGGATTAAATCATTGAAAATTGGCTACAACCGAGTGTTTGGCTATTATATCGAAGTGACAAGAGCAAATCTGCATTTATTACAGGAGGGCATGTACGAGCGGAAGCAAACCTTGACGAATGCAGAGCGTTTTATTACACCTGAATTAAAAGAAAAAGAAACATTAATCTTAGAAGCAGAAGAAAAGATTGTTGAACTCGAATATCAATTATTTGTCGACCTAAGAGAACAGGTGAAGCAATATATTCCTAGATTACAGCTATTGGCTAAGCGTATAAGTGAGCTGGATGTTCTTCAATGCTTTGCAACAGTTAGTGAAAATCGTCATTATAGTAAGCCACAGTTTTCACAAACAGGAGAGCTTTTCATGAAAGATGGCCGTCATCCGGTCGTTGAAAAAGTGATGGATTCACAAGAGTATGTTCCGAATGATTGTTTTTTCAATGATCAGCGTCAAATGCTTCTCATTACTGGTCCGAATATGTCAGGGAAAAGTACGTACATGCGTCAAGTTGCTTTAACCGCGATTTTAGCGCAAATCGGCTGTTACGTACCTGCATCAGAAGCGGTGTTACCAATTTTTGATCAAATCTTTACTAGAATTGGTGCCGCGGATGATTTGATTTCAGGACAAAGTACATTTATGGTGGAAATGCTTGAGGCTAAAAATGCGATTGCACATGCTACCTCGCAAAGTTTAATCCTATTTGATGAAATTGGAAGAGGGACGTCAACCTATGATGGTATGGCGTTAGCACAGGCGATTATTGAACATATACACGAGCATATTGGTGCAAAAACATTATTTTCTACGCATTACCATGAGTTAACGATCCTTGAAGAACAATTGAGCTCGTTAAAAAATATTCATGTTAAAGCCATTGAAGAGAATGGTAAGGTTGTCTTTTTACACAAAATTGAAGAGGGTGCCGCCGATAAAAGCTATGGCATACATGTTGCTGAGTTAGCGGATCTGCCAAAGTCTCTTATTACACGAGCTAAGGAAATTTTAATCGAATTAGAAGCTGATAAAACAGTAACAAAACCAATGACGAAGGAAACAGTTGTAAAAGAAGAAGTTTATACAGATGCGCAACTATCTTTATTCTCTGAGGAAAAGAAAATACCTAAAAAAGCTCCTTCCTTACAGAAAAAAGAACAAGCTGTTATTGATTTATTGAAGTCAATGAATTTATTAGAAATGACACCATTAGATGCAATGAATGAATTGTATCAGCTCCAGAAAAAAGTAAAATAGAGTGCCAGAATGGTTAAAAACAAAGAGAGGTGAGAGTCTTGGGAAAGATTATTCTTCTAGATGATCAGCTATCAAATAAAATTGCAGCTGGTGAGGTTGTCGAACGACCTGCTTCTGTTGTGAAAGAATTAGTAGAGAACGCAATTGATGCAAATAGTACTATTATAGAAATTGAAATCGAGGAAGCTGGTATAGGTAAAATCCGCATCCTTGATAATGGTGATGGCATTGAACAAGATGACTGCCTAAATGCCTTTCATCGACATGCAACAAGTAAAATAAAGGATGAAAATGATCTGTTTCGCATTCGAACATTGGGATTTAGAGGTGAGGCTTTACCAAGTATCGCATCTGTTTCCATGCTTGATATGAAAACAAGTACTGGATTAGGCGCAGGAACCAACATCGTATTAATCGGTGGGAAAATTGAAAAGCATGAATCAACAGCAAGCCGAAAGGGCACAGATATCACTGTTCGTAATTTGTTTTTTAATACTCCAGCGCGCTTGAAATATATGAAAACCGTTCATACGGAGCTTGGTAATATTACCGACATTGTGAATCGAATTGCACTTTCACATCCTGAGGTTTCAATCCGTCTTGTTCATAATGGTAAAAAGCTGTTACACACAAATGGAAATGGTGATGTACGTCAAGTTTTAGCGGCTATTTATGGGATGTCAATTGCTAAAAAAATGAAGAAAATTACGTTAGAATCACTAGATTTCGATGTGAGTGGCTATGTTGCTCTACCAGAAATAACAAGAGCCTCTAGAAACTATATTTCTACGATTATTAATGGTCGTTTTGTTAAAAACTATTCACTTGTAAGGGCAATCCAACAGGGCTATCACACATTGCTTCCAATCGGCCGTTTTCCAATCGTTTTCATTGAGATAAAAATGGATCCAATCCTTGTTGATGTCAATGTTCACCCATCTAAGCTTGAAGTAAGATTGAGTAAAGAAGCAGAATTAAATGAACTAATAACAGCTGGAATTCGTGATGTATTTAGACAACAACAGCTCATTCCATCTGTCGAACTTCCTAAAACACAAAAGTTAAAGTCATCCGATGAACAACAGCAATTCACGTTTGATCATTCGTCTAAAAGTGAATTACAAACGCAGCAATCGTTTAGCGGGGATCATCAAAATCTATTCGTAAAAGAGGTTCAGTTAGCATCGAGTCCATCACAAAATATGCCAGTATTTGAACTGCCCGTGTTAGCAGATGATTTTGACCCCTTTGAAACGATCGAGCAAGATGTAACAGTTAAAGATCTGGAACAGACACCGAAATTTGAGGAAAAGGTTGAAAATGATTCATTTCCTGCTGATGATAAACATGAAGAACAGATTTCAACAAATGATCGTGTACCACCTTTATATCCAATCGGTCAAATGCATGGAACGTACATTTTAGCACAAAATGAACGTGGGCTTTATATCATTGATCAGCATGCTGCCCAAGAACGAATTAAATACGAATTTTATCGGGAAAAAGTAGGGGAGATCCATTCAGAAGTGCAAGAGCTCTTAGTTCCCCTAACTTTTGAATATTCAAATGATGAAACGATGATTATAGAAGCACACATGGACACTTTTGCGAAAGTTGGTATTTTCTTAGAACCGTTCGGTCGCAACAGCTATATCGTCAGATCACATCCACAATGGTTTCCAAGAGGCGATGAAACGGCAATAATTGAAGACATCATTCAACAAGTGTTAGATGAGAAAAAAATCGATATAAAAAAACTACGTGAAGAAGCGGCAATCATGATGAGCTGTAAAGCATCGATTAAAGCAAACCACCACTTACGTAACGATGAAATCTTTGCTTTATTAGAAACGCTCAGAAAATCGTCAGACCCGTTTACATGTCCACATGGAAGACCGATTATCGTGTACTATTCAACGTATGAGATGGAGAAAATGTTTAAGAGGGTAATGTAATTTCTATACGGGTAAAACGTTGATGTATCAAGCGTTCTACCCGTATTTTTTGTTGAATTGACCACATTTCTACCACATTCATTGTTCAGTGCTTGTTTTTTTAAGTGCTTGTACAAAATTTTCAGATGATACTGCCTGTAAATTAATTTGCAATTCCAGTTTTAGCAATGGACTTCTATTATTATGTATATTTCAGTATTTGATATACTCTTCCTATTGGAGGGGGTGTTTATTTTGTTTTAGTATTTCATTTTCCAACTTCTCGGTTCTCTTAAAATCCCGTTCAACCATTTTATATACTTGACGAGGATTCAAATTCCTTAATTGCATTTCTTTAATCAATGAAGCCCATCGAGGTTCGATCTCCCAAATTAAATTTTCTAACCCTAAAATATATTCTGGAGATACCGCATATGTTTTGCATAGTTTGATTAGTATCTCTAGGGTGCATGGTCTAATTCCATTTTCTATATTGGATAATCCTTCTTTGTAAAAACCGATCGACTTACAAACATCAATATATGATAAATTCCTTGCAATGCGAACAGCTTTCAACCTTTCTCCAATTTTTTGTATAGAATCCATACCCCCCCCTTGTGTAATTTAACCTAAGACAATTAGATCACATGAAGTTTAAGTATTCTTTAATTTAATGTAATCCAACGTTTAATTTCCATATTTCAATCTTCATATCACGTAATTTAATTCTAATTTTCCTCAAAGCACCTTCAACCAACTTTTTATATGGCTCCTGAATTTTAAAATTAGCTTTATTATTGGATTGAAATTTCAATAGAAGAAAAAAATTAGATCGTGAAACAAAACAAATGTTCATGAAGATGGATAATAAAAAGGGTAATGTAGGGAGATTTCGCTTTCTATTATGCTAGAAAAAGTTCACATCAAGGCTAATACACAAAGCCATTTAAAAAGTGAAGGGTAAGTGGACCTTTACTTTTTAAATGGCTTTTTTACTGCTTAGGAATTTATAAAATTCTTGTACTGTGGATAAGAGCACGACATCTAGCGTAAGCGTCCGGCCCCGAAGCACAGGACGTCGCATTCTTGACTGCCTCTAGGGTCTACAACCACTTTTGAATAGAAGGCAAAGTACGCTTTCTACTCAAAAGCATTTTATGCTATGCCTAAGGCTGATCAAGGAGCTTGCGCTTTTGTTCCTATTTCGAAATAGAGATGGAACCAGTTGGAAATGGATGAATATACTAACAAAAAGAGAAAGGAACATCATTATGCTTGAGCTACTGATTTATCTGACCATTGGTATACTGTATTCAGTATATAAAATCAATGAGTTAAAGCGTTATGAGATCATCCTAACAACTATATTCTGGCCTTTACATTTGTTGCTACAATTCATTAAGTTGGTTGATGAGATAAAACAAAATAATAGAAGATCATAAGTCCTCTAAATGAGGGCTTTTATATTGTCTTGCGAAGGTATGGACATACCCATGAAAGGAGTAAAGGTCCTACAAGGTTATCCCCATCACTCTCCTTTGATGCTCCTAAGGCTCAAGATTTGGGTATTGCCAGTTAAGAATGGGATAAAAAATAAATAATACGTCTAGTAAAAGCAAAATTGAATATATAAAGATATGAAAGAGGATTTGTATGATTATTAGAATGTTAGCTTTCACAATGAAAAACTGATTGATCCCATCTAAAGGAGGTACTTCATTTGGACAAAGCGAGTTTTACACGATTTATTTTATTAATTGTAGCTGCAATAAATGCCGTGTTAAATATGCTTGGTTATCAAACGATTCCTGAAGATTTTGTAAATGATTTTATTGCTGTTGTTTCTGGTTTTTATTTTCTTTATGCAGGATGGAAAAATAATTATCTGTCCAAGAAGGGGTTAAAACAAAAAGAAGTATTAAAAAAGAATAATTTAAAGTAAAGGTACTAACCCGATTTATTTTCAGCAAAAATCCCCCACCGGAATGAAAGCAATGGTGGGGGATTTTTCCCATTGAGATCGCTGTAAAGATAGGACTGTGCTATTTTTATGAGCGAAATTATCTTTTGGTTAATACAATAATAATGTTATGTAAATCAAATGATGGGATAACTAGAAATTTACTCGTTTTAGACTTTTTCGGAAAGGTATGGATTTTTGAACAATGTTTTTATTCGTGTGGAACAATGTTTACAAATATATGAAATAGGAAACAATAATCTGGTGTTCATGTAGTTCACATGTTAAGATGATGAACGAAGTATTTATCAGATTCGAAAGAGTGATTGTTATTGGAGAAAAAGAAGCTCGTCGTCATCATTGGTCCTACTGCTGTAGGAAAAACAAAACTAAGTATCGATTTAGCACATCGACTTGATGGAGAAATAATTAGTGGTGACTCCATGCAAATTTATAAAGGAATGGACATTGGAACTGCGAAGATAAGCGTGAATGAAATGGAAGGGATTCGACATCATTTACTTGATATTAAAAGTCCTGAAGAAGACTTTTCGGTTGCTGAATTTCAGGCAAATGTCCGGCCATTAATTGAAGAAATTGCTAATCAGACGAAAACGCCGATGATTGTTGGAGGTACTGGTTTATATATACAATCTGTCTTATATGATTATCAATTCACAGAAAATCCATCAGATCCCGAATATAGGTCCAAGCTTGAGGCTGAACTGAAAGATAGGGGTGCAAAGGCGATCCATCAATTACTGGAAAAAATTGATCCTGAATCGGCTTGGAAAATTCACCCAAACAATAGTAGAAGAGTCATTCGGGCACTTGAGGTTTTCCATTGCACAAATAAAACGATGTCTGAATACATAAATAGTCAAGAGCAAGAACCTCTTTACGATGTTGCATTAATTGGATTAACAATGGACCGAGAAATCCTCTATGACCGCATAAATCAGCGGGTGGAGATTATGGTAAAGCAAGGTTTACTTGAAGAAGTAAAGCAGCTTTATGATAAGGGCATTCGCAACACCCAAGCGATTCAAGCAATAGGCTACAAAGAGATTTATGACTATTTTGATGGGAAAATGACATATGATGAAGCGATTAACCAATTAAAGCAAAATTCAAGGCGCTATGCAAAACGCCAACTGACATGGTTTCGTAATAAAATGGAAGTAAAATGGTTTGATATGACCCCACCAATTAAGTATGATGGAATGGTTGATGATATTTTTACATACATAGCAGGAAAGATTCAACTTTAATCGAATTTAAAAGGTATAGAGAAAAGAGGAGGACGAAACATGAAACAATCAATTATCATTCAAGATCAATTTCTTAACCAATTACGTAAGGATGGTATATTTGTTACCGTATTTTTACTTAATGGATTTCAATTAAGAGGCACCGTAAAAAGCTTTGATAATTTTACTGTGCTGTTAGAAACAGAAGGTAAACAACAGCTTATCTATAAACATGCGATTTCAACGTTTGCACCACAAAAAAATATTCAGTTAGAGCTTGAATAGTAACATTAAAAGGAGCAAATCGTTAAAATTCGATTAGCTCCTTTTGTCATTTTTTAATTAGCCACAGCAAAGAATCTTACAGACCTCGTAAAGCGGGAGTTACCTGAAACTTTACGGTCAGTGTTTCCCACCTACTTTTTATGATTCTCTTGAATCTTGAAATAAGATGGTATTGCCCGTTACGGAAGGTATTAACCTAAAAAACTTCCTACAATTGTAGTAAATTTCTAAAAAATGAATATAAATAAAGGAATGAATATTTCTTGGGAAAGCGCATAAAGTAACAATTTTCATATATTTTCGACCATTTTTTGTAAAAGTATAAGCTTGATTATTGAACAAATTGAAGTTTTTCCGCATCAATTGGCAGCAATCCTTTGATTTCAAGATCTACATATGAACTAGCGCTTAGAACCGCAAATAAACGTCAAGTATGCTCCAACCGACCAAAAGTGCGGATAATCGCTCCATGAATTGATGACGATTCTCTGTGGAGTGAAGTTGAAAACGTACACGAAAAGGTGATATTTCAAGAAGTTGGTGCTACTAGTAGTTAATTTGTGATAAATAGCATTAGACTGTGGGGTGAAGATCTTTGGAACAAGATCGTGCAGTTACGTATAAAACGAATGGACAGATAAATATTGTCTTAAATAATCAATCAAAAGAAAAAATCGAAAATAATGTAAGCTCAACTTCCTATGACTTGAAAATTCCTAAGGTTGAAGAGAAGCACACTGTTCTTAAGGAAATTGAAAACGAAATGAGTTCTCTCGTTGGAATGAATGAAATGAAACGAATGATAAAAGAAATCTATGCGTGGATTTTTATTAATAAAAAACGTGAGGAACAAGGGTTAAAGGCTGGAAAACAAGCCCTTCATATGATGTATAAAGGAAATCCAGGGACTGGTAAAACAACAGTAGCTCGTTTAGTCGGGAAATTGTTCTTTCAAATGAACGTACTTTCGAAAGGCCATCTCATTGAGGCTGAAAGAGCAGATCTAGTAGGGGAATATATTGGTCACACTGCCCAAAAAACACGAGATCTTATTAAAAAGGCACTTGGTGGGATCTTGTTTATTGATGAAGCCTATTCACTTGCAAGAGGTGGTGAAAAGGACTTTGGTAAAGAAGCAATTGATACGTTAGTAAAGCATATGGAAGATAAACAACATGATTTTGTTTTAATACTAGCGGGGTATCCACGAGAAATGGATAATTTTTTATCACTTAATCCAGGGTTATTGTCCAGATTTCCACTAGTCGTTGATTTCCCCGATTATTCAGTAGATGACCTGATGGACATATCATTAAGAATGATGACTGAACGAGAATATCGTTTTAGTCATGATGCAATGTTGAAATTAAAGGAGCATTTGATGGTCGTTAAAACAATGACAACACCTGCCAAATTTAGCAATGGTCGATATGTACGAAATATCATCGAAAAATCAATCCGTTCGCAGGCGATGCGCTTATTACTTACTGATAAATATAACCGTGATGACCTTTTAACAATCAAAAGCCAAGATGTAGTGTTATCTGATGAAAAAGTAAATTAGATAAAAGACGATCCATAACGTGGTTTTTCATACTGTTACTGATCCAATTTTTGGAGGTTGTGATGAAACGTAAACTTATCATTTTATTTTTACTACTTTGCATATTTCTTATATTATTCATTAATTTTGAAAAGTCACATGAAAAACAAGCAGTTACGAATCCTATCGAAGAAAGTGAATCACTTGGATTATATAAGACATTTACTTATATTATTACCGATATTAGTGGTAATGAATATTCTGGTCAATCAGTTGATGGTAAAACGAAAATTCACTTTAATCTTGAAAATGTAAAACAACCGATAACAGAAAAAATTAATGTGAACGACAAAATTCTGGCATATGTTGAAACTACAAATCATGTAAATGGGATTTTGAAAATAGAAAAACTAGATAAATAGAAATGAAGTTTGCAAATAAAAAGAGGTGATTCTCGAGGAATTACCTCTTATTTTTGTAGAGTGATTTCTAAAATTAATAAATATTATCGATAATATGTAAAGTGATACGTTAACAGCATAAGATGAGCGATATTCGTTCGAGAAAAGCTATTGAACAATCAAATGAATGCGCTTTCTTTTGCGTGGTGGCGATGATAAAATATTAAGTATAAGAGGGAGTGATGATGGTGAGTGATAACAAATTATTTTTAGAAGAGCTTACATATATTGTGGGAAATGAACGATCACTTAATGAGAACGTTATTGGTCAAATAATAGGAAAATATCATAAAAGTCGGATTCTCATTACTAAAGTTTACCAAATTCTAAATAATAATAAATCCATCTTACCATTTATTCATGATATAGAAGCAACAATTATTGATTACATTGTTAGGGAAGAAATGTCATATGAAAAAACATACTACGGAGCCACTTTATATGTAGCTGATTTGTTTGAAACAACTCCGACCTATATTAAATGTAAAGTGAACCAATCAAGAAAATCATTACAAAAAATCAATTAATAGATAAGAACAAAAGCGCAAGCGCCTTGGTCAGTCTTGGGCAAATAAGTGGCTGTAGACCCTAGAGGAGCTAGGCGCTGGATGTCGTGGGCTTATCCACAGTACAAGAACTTTTTATAGTTCGCTAAACAAAGAAAGAGGGAAATTGGATTGAAATAGCCTGTTTCCCTTACGTATTTGATTGTATATCTCAAGTGATAATATGCTTATTTTGAGTGAATCTGCTCATTCGATATAGATTGTAAACTGCGATAAGGTAATTTCCATTTAAGCGAATAGGAGAGAACTCGGAGTATAACAGTACCTACAAATAAAATGTAAAGTCCGATCGGTTGTTTTACAATTTCTAGTCCGATTAAAAGACCAACGCAAATTGCCCAAAACGCATAAATCTCTGCTCGAAACACTAATGGCTTTCGACCTGCTAGTAAATCGCGTGCAATTCCTCCTCCACATCCGGTTAGAACTGCCGCAAGGACGACCGCACTTGTTGGATGCCCCATCTTATGAGCGAATAGCGCTCCTTGAATTGCAAATGCAGATAGACCGATGGCATCTGAAAAATTACCCCATTTATGCCAATGCTTTAATAATCTATGTGGAAAAAGAAAAACACAAGTAATTGCAACGAGCGCAATTTGAAATAGTAACACTTGATCCCACAAAGCAGAAATAGGCAATCCAATTAGCAGATTCCGAATGGCACCACCACCGAATGCAGTAACAAAGCCTAATACATAAACACCGAAAATATCATATTTTTCCTCTAATGCGACAATTGTTCCACTTATCGCAAAAGCAACAGTCCCAATAATACTAAAAACTTCCCAAGTCATTTTTATATTTCCTCCGTATAGGTTCAATCCTGCTGTCTCAATGATTTTATAGCTCAATTTCACAATGGTCAAGAAATAAAAATTGGTATGATATCTATCATAAATAAGAGGTCAAAGATAGGTGTATAGATTTCTGTCGCAAAGAATGAAAGATAGATTAGTGAAATATCAAAATGTTTGATATGATTAGGGTGCTAGAATAGCGAAAAGGAAGGGTTATTTATTGAACAACACAAGTCATATAATAAAAGAAAAAGTCATATTAGTTGGTTGTCAGCTTCAAACAATGGAAGATGATCATTTTCAATATTCCATGGATGAGCTTGCATCATTAACAAAAACAGCAAATGGAGAAGTGCTAATAGATTGTATACAAAAAAGAGATCGGCCCCACCCTGCTACATATATCGGAAAAGGGAAAGCTGAGGAATTATTGAATCTTGTAGAAGAACTTGAACCAGATATCGTGATTTTTAATGACGAATTGTCACCTAGTCAGTTACGAAATTTAGCAACGATATTGAATGTAAGGATTATTGACCGAACGCAATTAATATTAGATATTTTTGCGCAGCGAGCTAAATCAAAAGAGGGTAAGCTTCAGGTTGAATTAGCACAGCTTCAATATTTGTTACCGAGACTTGCTGGACAAGGTATTTCATTATCCCGTCAAGGTGGGGGAATTGGAACAAGAGGTCCAGGGGAGACACAGCTCGAAACAGATCGAAGACATATTCGGAATAGAATCCATGAAATTAAACAACAGCTTGCGACGGTTGTTAGCCACAGAAACCGTTATCGAGAACGCCGTAAAAAAAATCAAGCTTTCCAAATTGCTCTCGTTGGCTATACAAATGCGGGGAAATCAACGATATTTAATCGTTTGACAACAGCTGGAAGCTTTGAAGAAGATTTGCTGTTTGCAACACTTGATCCAATGACTCGTAAAGTGTTATTTCCATCTAATTATCAAGCGCTTATTACAGATACGGTTGGGTTTATACAAGATCTCCCAACAACACTTGTTGCCGCTTTTCGCTCAACACTAGAGGAAGTAAAAGAGGCTAATCTAATTTTACATATAGTCGATAGTTCAAATGAAGATTATGCAAACCATGAGCAAACAGTTTATAAGTTGCTTGAAGAATTGGAAATTACCGATATTCCTATTCTAATGGTCTACAATAAAATAGATGATGCACCGGGTTCATTTGTCCCTTCGTCGAAAGAAGATTATATCCGGATTACTGCTTTTTCAAAAGATGATCTAAAAGTTTTAATGAATAGAGTAGAGAATTTTGCTAAAGATGTGATGAATCATTATTATGTACAAATACCAACTGACGAAGGTAGAATGATTTCTCAATTAAAAACAGAATCATTAATTGACAAGTTAATCTTTAATGAAGAGAAAGAAGTTTACGAAATTGAAGGATTTGTTCTGCCATCTCATTCAATTAATGGTCAGTTAGAGAAGTTTGCGAAGAGAGGGTAAGGATGATGTTTAAGAATTTTAAGCACGGAACTAAAATTGCACCTATTGTGAAAAAAGTTGAAAATAAGATTAAAAATGTGCACGAGCAAATTGATAGACAAAGCGAAGCGAATCAATTTCGTGTGTTGCGAAGTTTTCAAAATTATCGTGTGAGCGATTCACATTTTATGCCGACAACAGGATATGGCTATGACGATACCGGAAGAGATACATTAGAAGAAATCTACGCAGATGTTTTTGGTGCGGAATCAGGATTAGTAAGACCACAAATCATTTCTGGAACCCATGCCATCTCAATTGCGTTATTCGGTGTTTTAAGACCTGGAGATGAACTGATCTATATTACAGGCAAGCCATATGATACACTTGAGGAAATTGTTGGGATAAGAGGTAGTGGAATTGGATCATTAAAGGAATTTCAAATTGATTATCAAACAGTCGATTTAAGCGAAAATGGATCCGTCGATTTTGAAGCCGTAAAAGACGCGATTACTCCAAAAACAAAAATGATAGGTATACAGCGATCGAAAGGTTATGCAACCCGACCTTCTTTTACAGTGGCACAAATACAAGAAATGATCGCATTTGTAAAATCAATTAGAGAAGATCTTGTCGTTTTTGTAGATAATTGCTATGGAGAATTTGTCGAAGACTTAGAACCGTGTCATGTAGGTGCTGATTTAATGGCAGGATCGTTGATAAAAAATCCTGGTGGAGGTATAGCGAAAACTGGGGGATATATTGTTGGGAAACAATCTTTAGTTGAAGCATGCTCATACCGCATGACCTCACCGGGTATTGGGGCAGAAGCTGGTGCTTCCTTATATAGCTTACAAGAAATGTATCAAGGATTCTTTTTAGCGCCACATATCGTAGGACAAGCCTTAAAAGGAGCTGTTTTTACATCAGCCTTTTTAGAGGAAATCGGGTTGCAGACGAATCCTTCGTGGGATCATATCAGAACAGATTTAATCCAATCGGTTCAATTCGATGATCCAAAGCTGATGGTGGCTTTTTGTCAGGCGATTCAATATGCCTCTCCAATTAATTCACATGTAACACCATATCCAAACTACATGCCTGGATATGAAGATGATGTAATTATGGCTGCAGGAACATTTATTCAAGGTGCTAGTATAGAATTATCGGCTGATGGTCCGATTAGAGCACCGTACGTTGCCTATGTACAAGGTGGACTGACCTATTCCCATGTGAAAATTGCGATTTGTTCTGCTATTGATTCACTAGTAGATCAGGAATTAATCTCGATAAATAGCTAACTATTAAAATCTATGTTATTTTTCCTCACATCCACTTGACACATAATGTAACGTGAAATATAATCAAATTAGTTATTACAAAGGAGACAATAACATGAGTGATAACATTCGCCGCTCAATGCCATTATTTCCAATAGGAATTGTTATGCAGCTCACAGAACTCTCTGCTCGACAAATTCGATATTATGAAGAAAATGAATTGATTTTTCCTGCTAGAACAGACACGAATAGGAGAGTCTTTTCTTTCCATGATGTCGATAAATTATTGGAGATTCGTTCATTAATTGAACAAGGTGTTAACTTGGCGGGAATTAAACAAATTTTCTTTCGTAAAGAAAACGCACATAATGAAGGCCAACTAGAGCAACCTAAAACTGTTGAAAAGCCTGAATTAAGTGATACAGAACTGCGGAAACTTCTGAAATCAGAATTAATGCAAGCTGGTCGATTTAATCAATCAACCTTAAGACAAGGTGACATGTCACGATTTTTCAAATGATTTTTAGAAAGTTACAATTAAAATGAATTTTTTCCTAGAGGAGATGATTTTCAATGTCTAAATATTCAAGAGAAGATATTCAAAGTCTAGTAAAAGAAAACAATGTCAAATACATTCGATTACAATTTACAGATGTTCTTGGAACTGTTAAAAACGTTGAAATACCAGTTAGTCAGCTTGATAAAGCACTAGACAACAAAATGATGTTTGATGGTTCTTCGATTGAAGGTTTTGTCCGTATTGAAGAATCTGATATGTATTTATTTCCAGATTTAGATACTTTCGTCATCTTCCCTTGGACAGCAGAAAAGGGTAAGGTAGCGCGCTTTATTTGTGATATTTATAACCCAGATGGAACTGCATTTGCAGGGGATCCTCGTAACAATTTACGCCGACTATTAGAAGAAATGGAAGAGCTTGGATTTACAGAATTTAACTTAGGACCTGAGCCAGAATTCTTCTTGTTTAAACTAGACGAAAAGGGCGAACCGACACTAGAACTAAACGATAATGGTGGTTACTTTGATTTAGCGCCAACAGACTTAGGTGAAAACTGCCGTCGTGATATCGTGTTAGAACTTGAAGAAATGGGCTTCGAAATCGAGGCTTCTCACCATGAGGTAGCACCAGGACAACATGAAATTGACTTTAAATATGCTGGCGCAATTAAAGCGTGTGATGATATCCAAACTTTTAAATTAGTTGTTAAAACAATTGCTCGTAAACATGGATTACATGCTACGTTTATGCCAAAGCCATTATTTGGTGTAAATGGATCAGGGATGCACATGAACTTATCGTTATTCCGAAATGGTGAAAATGCATTTTTGGATGAGAACAGTGATCTTCAATTAAGTGATACAGCTAGACAATTTATTGCAGGTATTATCAAACATGCACCAGCATTCACTGCGGTAACAAATCCATTAGTTAATTCATATAAACGTCTTGTACCAGGTTATGAAGCACCATGTTATGTTGCTTGGTCTGCACAAAATAGAAGTCCATTAATTCGTATTCCAGCTTCTCGTGGATTAAGCACGCGTGTTGAAGTTCGTAGCGTAGATCCTGCAGCGAACCCATACTTAGCAATGAGTGTACTTTTAGCTGCAGGTCTTGATGGAATTAAGAATAATCTCGAAGCGCCGAAACCAATTGACCGTAACATCTATGTAATGACGAAAGAAGAGCGCGTTGAAAATGGGATTGTTGATTTACCAGCAACACTTGCTCAAGCTTTAGAAGTATTAAAAACAGACAGCACAATGAAGCATGCACTAGGTGAGCACTTATTTGAGCACTTCATTGAAGCGAAAGAAATTGAGTGGGATATGTTCCGTACACACGTACATCCATGGGAAAGAGAACAATACATGTCTCAATATTAATCACTGAAAGCCTTGATACGACTAGTATCGGGGCTTTTTTTACATCGGGCAATTCAATAGTTTTCCGCCTATTTTAGTAACTGCCCGATTTTTGCCCGATTTTATTTCAAAAAAATTATTCAAGGACATTCTTCATGTGCTCCTCGAATTTGTTCATTACGTCAATATCGCTTTTTTTACTTATGTGAGAATAAACATCAGATATAATTTGTATGTTACCATGTCCTAAACGTTCTTGGATATATTTCATGTCAGATTCAATTAATAGTTGTAGTATCCAGTTGGAGGCTGCATTTGTTCTGCGTAGTACTGTTGCTGATGGGGTTGATACGTCCCAGGTTGGTTACCGCACCATTTCGGTGGGCCTAAGACGTGAGATGCTTGTATTGGCGCTACGGCACGATTGTATTCATCTGGATTTATACAGTATGCAAGGTGCATAATATCTGCGGGAGTAAAGCGGAGAAAATCCGAACCATAGACAATATCGGGAGTGGGCTTGTCAAATATTGTTAGCATGTGTGTCTGGTCTTTGAGGGCCACAATCCAATGGAACCATCCCTTCGGAAGTACGATATTTTGACCTTGAGTTAGTCGGTATGTCATAAGCTTTCGTGTAAAAGGATTGAAAATAGCGACACTTGCTTCTCCAGATATGATAAAAACGAGTTCGTTTACATTCGTATGCCAATGTGGTTGAATGATAAATCCTCTACTCATATGCACATTAAAAAAGCCAGTTTTTATCGATGGAAGTTGCGCGGCAAACATTTGAGTTATGTAGTTCTGTGAATTGAGCTTGTAATTTAATACTTTAGTGGAATCAGCAACAAGTGATAGTGATGGGGATTGCAACACATTATCTAACATTATTATTCTACCTCCCTTTATGAGCTATAACAGGAAGAAATCCCTAATCTCAAGATACAAGTGTAGCAAAAAAAGTTGGGCCGGGGATAACTACCTGTAAAGAATTAGGTACGTCTCACATTATAAAGGGATATGTTCCATCGAATCCTTTTATTCACTGCTACGTTTTTTTCTAAATGATTCTTATAAAGTGTTTAACATAGTCACTACGCGTTTTTTACTAATTCGCAATAGCATTGGACATTGGATGACATTCGGTAAAGTTACAACACCGTTTTTTGTTAAATTTATTAAATAGGTTATGAAACGCTTCAATAAACTGAGGATAAATTTTATCATCCAATTTTGAAGCATAGGATGCGGAAAGGTGACGACTAATAAAACTACGTTTATCGTAAGTGAGAGGATAATGATAGCTCTTAAAAGTATAATGTTTCTCAAGGAAAAGAATAGAATATATTTTCGTATTCTAATAAAGTTTCGTATTTATATCAAAAATATTAAATTTTATCTGTATTTCATTGATGATGACAGCTTTATCAAAGGGAGTAAATAAAAAAGCCTGCCGATGGGCAGACTTTTAGTGAATCGTACGATAAACTCCAATAACTTTCCCTAAAATACTTACATTTCGTAAAATAATTGGTTCCATTGTTGAGTTTTCTGGTTGGAGACGAATATAATCCTTCTCCATAAAGAATCGTTTACACGTTGCTTCATCATCTTCTGTCATTGCTATGATAATATCTCCATTATTTGCAGTTTGCTGTTGTCTAACAATGACCATATCTCCATTCAATATACCAGCCTCTATCATACTTTCACCCATAATTTCCAGCATAAACACATGCTCGTCATCTGTAACGTATCGATCGGGCAGTGGGAAATATTCTTCCACATTTTCGATTGCTGTAATGGGAATGCCAGCTGTTACTTTGCCAATCACAGGTACATTGATGACTTTGCTTTTAGGAATATGTTGGGTTTCTTCATCTTCCAATATTTCAATCGCTCTTGGTTTTGTTGGATCTCGCCTAATTAAACCCTTTGATTCTAATCTAGCTAAATGGCCATGAACAGTTGAGCTAGATGCTAAACCAACAGCTTCACCAATTTCACGAACGGATGGCGGATAACCCTTTCTTTGAACTTCATCTTTTATAAAATTTAAGATATCTTGCTGCCTTTTTGATAGTTTCGTCATCCCATTTAACACCTCGGATTCCTATAATTTATGTATAGTATAGCATCTTTTACCTATAAGTACAAACGTAGGTTCGAAAAAAAGGGTTGACTGGAACAATTGTTCGTTTTATACTTTAGTTATTAATACGAACGAATATTCCTATGAGGTGGTAAAATTGAAAAAAGAAACAATGTTTTATATCCTATCATTCTTTTTTGTGTTTTTAGCTGTTGCAGGAGCTATTACTTATACTGGTAATCATGAAGATTTAGAAAAATTTCATCAAGTGAAAATTGAAGACGGCGATAGTTTATGGAGTATTGCTGATAGATTCTACGAAAAAACCGATATCTCAAAACAAGAATTTGTAACATGGGTTCAAGAAAAAAATGAACTCCAAACTAGTATTATTAAACCAGGAGATTTCGTGTTTGTACCGGTTAAAAAAGAAAATGGATATCAAATTGAACAAATTGCAAGTGAATAATTGTTATAATAGAATTGATTTAAATGAAAATGATCGATAAATGATTAATAGAGCTGGTGTGTATGAAAATGAAGGCGATTATATATTGTAGAGTAAGTACAGATAAAGAGGCACAAGATACTTCAATTGTTAGACAGAGAGAGGAATTAGAAAGACTTGCTGAAATACATAATATTGATGTTGTAAAAGTGATTGAAGAGAGACATAGTGGATATGACATGGATAGAGATGGGATAATTGAAGCGCTAGCAATGATTAAGGACAAACATGCTAGTATGATTCTTGTACAGGATGATACCCGTTTAGGCAGAGGTCATGCGAAAATAGCTTTATTACATGAAATAAGGAAATTAGATGCAAAGGTATTTTCACTAAATGAACAAGGAGAACCCGAATTATCCGAATCGGATCTGATGGTATTAAATATTCTTGCTGCTGTTGAAGAATTTCAAAGAAAACTAGTTAACTATAAGATTAAAAGGGGCATGAATCGGGCGATTGAGAATGGATATAGGCCACAGGATAACTTATCCAATTTAGATAAGGGTGGAGGTCGGGAAAAAATTGATGTTCCAATCGAGGAAATTCTTAAGCTTCGTAGTAAAAAGCTTACGTTCCATGAAATTGCTGCTACACTTAGAGGAGTAGGCTATGAAGTAAGTAAGGCGACTGTTCATAGAAGATATAAAGAATACAACGAAAGTTTAAATCATGATAACAACGGTAGCTAATCATTACTTTCCCTCTAAAATCCAAACATAAGTAAAATGCGTTGGAGTTGTTATTTGTTCCTCTTTTTAGTATTATGGCAAGTATGAATTATTTTTGATTAAATCAAAAATGACAGCCTAATTCTATTAGGGCTAAGCTGCATGATCTATTTGAGGAGTAAAGCGATTACTGCAGATCCGAATAGATATTGCTAAAAACTTGTTATACTTGTAAGTTGAGAGGAGAATTATTTATTATGCTACCTAAAGAAAAACTCGATCGTATAAATGAATTATCAAAAAAGTCTAAAATGGAAGGCTTAACAGCTAAGGAACAAGAAGAACAACAATTGCTACGTCAGCAATATTTACAAGTTTTTCGTTCTTCGATGAAAAATACGTTAAAAGGTGTAACGATCGTTGATCCAAACGGAAATGACGTAACACCACAGAAATTAAAAGATGATAAAAAACATAATCTTCATTAACTAAGAATAAATCATTAGGATTTATTCTTTTTTATATGCGCATACTACAATTGGTACCGTTGCGTCAGAGGAAAAAGTACTAGCAGAGTAAAGGTAGTATTTCAAACATGATTGGATTAAGAGTTATGGGGTTGGCCTTCGTTTGGTAGTAATAAATATCCGAAATACTTTGTTGAGTTTCACTAAAAATCATTGGGGAATAAACTAAATTCTCTCGATGGAAGTCACTTTTCAAGTGAGTATAGACATAAAAGATGTGGATATCGTTACTGATTTTTGCGACTGTGGAAGGAATGAAAAATGAAAAGCTGACAACTTCGACAAAAATAGTGTCTTCTTTCTCCGTCGTAAGACAATTCTTGCTCAAACATTCTAATATAATGAAGAAATAGGATGATAGAGGAGGAGTGGAAAGTGAGACACTATTATATTTATTTAATAGAAGAGGAATTTGCAAGTCACTACTTTGGTCGTGAGTCAAAAATTTTTCACCTGTTTCAGGATTTTCACTGGACCACAGTTCGCTCAAATCATAACGATACCCTTGAAAAGCAAATAAATTTTATTACAAGGCCGATACCGATGCAAAAGATAAATCAGTTACTTGAGACAAACTTAGTAAATCGTGTTCTCGATCAAAAGGTAAATCATGTTCATAAAATCGAGCTGAATGATCAGCGTGGGAATGCTACAATAATTGTGAAAAAACGTTACCTCGAGCTCATATCTTACGGAAGCTATGAGGCAGAAACGATTTTTTTTGAGGTGTTAAGAAAATTCGATCCATGTTTTTTAGCGATGGATTTGAATGGCGAAAGATATGGGTGGCTAAATCCAATAAAAGAAAGAAATTTTGTTTAAATATGAAGAAAAAATACAGCAAATGTTGTATAATATCAAAGGGTTTAGTACACTGTAAGTTAGACAGCAAGAAGGAGGAAATTATATGGAGTTATGGGTTGTTATTCTAGTAGGCGTTCTAGCACTACTTGCTGGAATTGCACTAGGGTTTTTCATTGCGCGTAAATATATGATGAATTATCTAAAGAAGAATCCACCAATCAATGAACAAATGTTAAAAATGATGATGATGCAAATGGGGATGAAACCATCACAAAAGAAAATTAACCAAATGATGAAACAAATGCAAGGTCAAATGAAATAATAAACGTTGATATATCAAGGTTTTAAGCGGTTTATACAATGAAATTATCTTCTCTAAATATAGAGGTTGGTGAATCTTTCATTGTCATTTTTATAACAAATTGCTTAATCCTTCTTATAACAATTACAAAACCACTTTTTCTGTTGGAAAATTCAGCAGGAAGGTGGTTTTTTTGTGTTCTTAGAAGATGTTTTAACAGAGTACTTTTAACCATTGTGAAGCTAAAGGATTTACGCCAAAAACAATGAAAAATAAGCGTCAAGAGTTGAAGCAATTAAAACAATTTCTGATTGAAAAGAGAGGGATTACAGAACTAGAAAGTATCACTGTTCATGATTTAAAAGCATATGTGAGATTAAAACTTTGACACAATTAAACAATATCAATCATTCAACTCTATAGAGGAAATAGATAAGTCAGTCCGTTCATTTTTATATAAACATAAGTCAGAACTATCTGAAGCTACATACAACGTCCTCGAATCAATCTGGATGCAACTCAGTTAAGGTTATTGGTGTCTCTCTTTTGCCTATATAGCTGATCAAGTTAAAGTGAGCCGTAGAACGGTTATCAGGGCTGTCAATAAACTTAAGAGTTAGGAATTATTAAACGTATTCCAACTGTTAGAGTCAATAAAAAACGTGGTGTAAATATCATTGTTGTACAGGAATTGGAAGGTAATTTACCAGTTGAAAATAATATGTCACCGCAAGATGTCACTGTACCTGTCACTACTAATAAAACAGAGAATAAGCAAAGCTCACTCTGTGAGAATAAAAACCTTCATAACGTAATAGAACCGTCAGTAGATGAATTAGACAACTCATACACTCCTGCAAATGTTGACCAAGAATTTATCCAAGCAACTAAGCCATTCATGAACGCAGTAGACACGTATAAATTGTGGAATAGGGTCTTGATCTTGATAGCCTACAAAAAAACGAAGATAGAGAAGCCGTTGTGTGACGTTGTTGTAGATGCGTTTAAGCAGTCTGTATTCTCTAAAAAACTAAGGAAGATTAGATCAACATTTGAAGGGTACTTTTACTCAGTTGTTTATGCTGGATTAGTTGTGGAGAAAAGAAGAGAGTGTAAACACCTGTTTTATGATTTTTTAGCATAGTGTCTTGGATTTATTCAGCAATCAGTTAATTAATACTTAATACCTTTAAATTGGATATTTTTCGCTTGAGTAGAATTTTTCACTCTAGCAAATTTCATTATAAGTTTGACTTGTTCAACAGCATCTGTAATTCCTTTAGCGTTAATGATAAGTTCACGTTGCATTTTGTTGGTATTAACCGTGAAAATGTATTGTTTCAAAGTCTTCACCCTTTTCATAATGATTTATGAATTAATGATATGCGAGAAACTGGAAATCATACCATTTAAAGGGTAGATTTTGTTACGTTGTTATTTTGTCGAATATAAAGACAAATTGTAGGTATGTCACTTATCTGTAATAAGTGAGTTGCATAGGACAACGTGTCCTAGTCTGAATTCCAAATAATTACATGTGCAAAAATATGGAGAACAGTAATTAGCGGTGAGATAATGTATTTGAGGTAAACAATCCTTACATCAGGTCAAAATAACCATGTTGCAAAACACGACAGAGGGGGTCAAATTTGATAAGCAGGTAGCATTAATCTATATAAAAATATAAGTTTGATATAGAAATAGCCACTTCCTTATTAGAAATGGCTGGGACAATTCATTCATTGTGAATTTACCAATACAACCTACAGGAGTTAACCTATGTGGATTATAACCTGGATAATAATTATCATAATACAAAATAAACACTTCTTTAGAAATAATTTAAATTTCGATATCAAGTTATGTATATAGGCTCTTATAAGTTACATAGAAATGTATGGCTCAATAAATGGATCTGATTCCCATCTTTTAAGCAAATATCGAAACAACAATAGCACGCAAAATAGCGTGCTTTTTATTTGCGTTTATGGTGTTTAATTGTCAGTATGTTGTCCTGATAAATGCATAAAATGTTTCCCTGAATGAAGGAGGGCGCAAAGTTAGTTATCGATGTTAAAATGTGCTAAGTTCGTCGAAATATAAAATTCAAAAAAGGGAAAAGTATAGTTTTAAGTGGTAAAATTGTTATATAAACAGTACGATTAGAATTAAAATAGAAAAAATCTTTTGAACTAAGAGTAGATGTATGAACCGAATTACATACCCATTATTTCTATCTGATAGACTTTTTAATTCCAAGGAGGCAATACCCCGTGAGTGATATTTTTCACATAGGAGTTCACTGGTGATTAGTGGAAAAAGGTTTGTCCGAGAAAGCAATGTGCCCATTGCCCAGTTGATCAGGCAATGGACTAATAAGTTATTTAGACTACTCTTTTTAGAGAATAACTATTTCTTAAAAATTAAGAAGTACTTTCGATTAGGGTAGTTCAATATATTCATTTAATAATTTATCGAGCTCTTGGCTGTATTCGATAGAAATCGTTGAATTTAGCCCATTTTTTTGGACAATGTCAATTAACTCGGCTCTTTTATTTTCGATGATTTTTAGCATTTCTTGTTTAGACACGAGGACTTGTCCTTTCATTAATGATAGATAACTACTAAAATTATACCCTTTTTATGGAATGGTTTCAAAGGAAGATACTAGAAAAAACGACACTATATCTATTATAATAAGTTTGTAATAGGAATCAAATGTGAATTGGGTAGTAGTTGTTGTTAATGTGACATTTAAAATCCACTAAAAGTAAAGCGTGTTTTGCTAGAATAGGGATAATATTCACTCTAGGAGGAGTCTGATGGCAGACATAAATATTTTTTTAGCATTTGGGGCTGGTTTTTTATCTTTTATTTCTCCGTGTTGTTTACCTCTATATCCAGCATTTTTATCATATATTACTGGAGTTTCTGTTGGAGAACTAAAATCTGAAAATGGACTAGTACAAAAGAGAAGCCTAGTTCATACGATTTTCTTTTTATTGGGTTTTTCTTCTATATTTATTGCGCTTGGGTTTGGTACATCTTTAGTCGGTGAATTTTTTCAAAATTATCAAGATTTGATCCGACAAATAGGTGCGATATTAATTGTCGTGTTTGGATTAATGATTATTGGTGTTTTTACACCGAAATTCTTAATGAAGGATCATAGATTTGAATTTAAGAACCGACCTAGTGGATATATTGGTTCATCATTAATAGGTATGGCGTTCGCCGCGGGCTGGACACCATGTACAGGACCAATTCTTTCTGCAGTTATTTGGCTAGCAGCAACAAATCCCAATTCGGCGATGATTTATATGATAGCCTATATATTAGGATTTGCCATACCGTTCTTCGTATTATCTTTCTTTATAGGTAAGCTTGGCTGGATAAAAAAGCATAATATGAAAATTATGAAAATCGGTGGATATCTCATGATTGTGATGGGAATTTTACTATACTTTGATTTGATGACGCTGATTATCATTTATTTAACTCAATTTTATGGAGGATTTACAGGGTTTTAGATCTTGCAAATTCAAAAAAAACAATTTTTGGGTCTATTTCACTATTTTATTTGAATATTTTGTTATAATAGATAAAGGTGGAAGATTTTTATGGTTGCAAGGTAAAAGCATATAGTGCCTCCATAACATGTATAGTCGATTGCTTTTTACAGAAGAAGTTTTTGACTATCATCAGGCTTCCTTTATCATTATTGAGGGGGAACTAGACGTGGCTAGAATATTAATTGTTGATGATGCTAAGTTTATGAGAATGACGTTATCTAATATATTACAAAGGGCAAACCATGAAGTTGTCGGAGAAGCGGAAAATGGTGTAGAAGCAGTTGATTTATTTGAAAAAGAACAACCTGATTTAGTTACAATGGACATTACGATGCCTAAAAAAAATGGCATTGAAGCACTTAAAGAGATTATCCAAAAGTATTCGAATGCAAAAATAATCATGTGCTCTGCAATGGGACAGCAAAAAATGGTAGTAGAGGCAATTGAGGCTGGTGCAAAAGATTTTATTGTTAAACCATTCGATGACAATCGTGTCCTAGAAGCAATAAATCGAGTTTTAGGATAAGGTAAAAAAGGAATTGTTTATCCATTGTAATCGAATATAAGCCTCCATATAGTGGAGCTATGAAGTGAAACTGAGGAAACTTGTTTTGAAAAGCTAAAATAATTCTCGCTTTAGTGAATAAACTTCAATTGGATTTGTTGAAAGTGTATTGTAGGTAAACGTGGGAATTTTGTTTATACTAAGGCTAAAAGTTGTCTAGTAAAGGAATGATTTATTTGGTCGCGATTATTTCTTCAATTTTTGCATTGGGGATGGCATTGGTTGTTTTATACATTCGAACGAAATCTGCTAAAAAGCCTGCTACAGCTAAAAAGATCATTTTGCCGCCGATTTTTATGAGCACGGGAGCATTAATGTTTATTCACCCGATGTTTCGAGTAACAGCAGTCGAGTTTTTTGAAGCTCTTTTAGTAGGAATGATCTTTTCGATTTTTTTGATTAAAACATCTAATTTTGAAATTAAAGAAAATGATGTATATTTAAAGCGCTCAAAAGCCTTTGCATTTATTTTAATTGGTTTGTTGATTATTAGAATTATCCTAAAATTGTATTTAAGTAGAACGATTGATGTTGGTGAACTTGGGGGTATGTTCTGGATTCTTGCATTCGGGATGATTGTTCCTTGGAGAATTGCCATGTTCTTTTCCTATAAAAAGGTGAAGGCTCAACTAAATACGTCGACAAATATACCGACCATTTAGCACATATAGAACCTTTTTATATCACAATTCTTTTTTGTAAAAGAATCTGTTTCATTCAACTAGTTTCATTTAAGCTATTAAATATGTCAGCAAAAAGATCCGAAACGATCATTACGTTTCGGATCTTTTTAAAATAGCGCTTCATAAGCTGAGTAGTCGATCTGTTTTTCTTCTAAGCGCTTCATTAGAAATTTGTGATCACGTTTCGGGGTAGCGATAATATATCCTCGTATGACTAAATCTAACGTGATGCTTGAGACATTTTCTTCTAGAGCAAGTTGTCCAATTTTTCCAGCAATTTTTGCGCGAGCAACATCTCGGAAAAGCTCTGGTACAGGCTCAACAAGTTCTTCCAATAAATATTTTTCTTCTTGCTTCCATAAGTGTTTCGATTTTTCAAGATAATAATCTTGCCAATCTAAATCGGATTTACCATCTTCCTTCGGTAATCTTTGAAGAAACTTGCGAAACATGAAAAATCCGCCTATTGCTAACATGGAAACTAAAAAAACAATCCAAAATAGGATAAACCAAAGAAACCAACCTTCTAGCATGTTTTTCACCTCTATGAATATACTCGTGTAATAGTAAAGAGCAGTTAGTTACCGGCTTTCCAATTCGTATTAGAAGCGGGTGTATAACTGCCCAAAACAAATCATTAATTGTGAAAGTATTAAAGTCCTTCTTTTTTAAACCCATCGTATGCACAAGCATAATAAAGTAGAAAACTTTTTGATGTCAAAATGCATGGTGTTCTTTTGCTAAGAGGAGCAAAGATTTCTTGACAGCTTCAACTTTTTTGCGGTCATAAGACGAAGTCACTAATCCATTTAACTCAGCTTGAACATGAAACATAGAATGTTTATAGTAAATGTCGAGTCGAATGGTTCCAGCATCTGTTGGTAGATAAACAAATTCATATGTACGTATCATAAGAGCTCCTCCTAGAAATGCACGATCATCGAATGATTGCTGATTGTCTCCATTATGTCTCATCAATCGGTAACCAACTTTTCGGCAGGTAGTCCATTTACTTTTAAGCACAAGGAAAGTCTTTTAGGTAAGTTGATTCTATTTCCATGTATGAAAGTTAACAAAAATGCCCAAAAGTAGTTTCCACTTCAATAATAGCAGAAATAGCTTAGATTCGCACTAATACTTTGTTTGCAAAGTGGTCATTTTAGCAACATTTTTTCCCATTCTTAACGTGTAGTAATATCCCTATCACATGAATTAGTAAAAATGGAGGAATAAAGTATATGTGGATAGTTAGAATGGGCAGAGTGTTACAAAAATTCTTAAACTGTGGAAAAGCGCCTGACATCCAGTGCAAGCGTCCGGCCCCTCTAGGATCTACAGCCACTCTTGAATTGAAGATAAAAAACACCTTCTATTCAAGAGCGTCTTATTTGCCCGAGGCTGATCAAGGCACTTCTGCTTTTGTTCTTCATATACAAAAAGTACCTGATTAAAAATCAGGTACTAGTCCCTTCCGATCCGTACATGGTTAAGTGTCCCGCAACAAGCGAAGGTTTCGAAAGGGACACTCTTAATTTATACAGTAAGACGATTGTTTATTCGTGTTATCGCACATTTTATTACATATACATTGGTGGTTGTTGGTTTATCGATGAAGCTTTAGTGATTGTAAAAGAATTTACCATTTGGGTCATATCCTGTTGTTGAAGCTGTGGAACCTGGTAATATTGATGCTTGTTTTGATATAAGAACAGTTCATATGCCATTTCAACAAAATTAGGGACACTAGCTGCGACTACTCTACGTAACACAGGATTTGTAATCTCACAGGCTGCCATCCCAAGTAAACCAGCCATTGATTTACATTGTCCAAGCATAAAACTGGAAAGACATTGTTCGCCTAATTCATTTATAGATTGGTTTGGCTTTTTCGGTTGTGAAGGGGTTAACCCATACACAATATCATGACTAAGTTGCATTTCATAAGCCTGTGTTCGATGTGATGGATCCTCTCCAGTTGAAAATGCTTGAACCATCAAGTTATACAGATCATTAATAAATGTGTATTGACGTTGAAGGATGGTTTTAAGTTCTTGATCTTTCATAAATTGATCGTACATTTGGTATTGATTTAATAGTGAAATTGTTCCAGAGATGATTTCATGGGCATCAAACATCTCATGTCCGCCATGATTCATTTTAGCTTGATAATTGGTTGATTGGTGCATATCCTGTTGATGCATTTGATTTTGCACTGTTTAATCCCTCCATTTCAAATCGTACAACACTATAATTCGTCATAATTGATTAATTAATGTATTCGCTCGTTTGAATAAATTTAAGGCAAGGAAGCCATAAAATGTCATTCAAACTTTTTTCATGTTATAAGGGACTATAAAATTTTTGTACTGTGTGGATAAGCGCATAGCATCCAGCGCAAGCGTCCGGCCCTCTTGGGTCTATGTCTGAGGCTGATCAAGGCGCTTGCGCTTTTGTTCTTGCACGATTATGAACTTCATCAAACGAATGAAGGTATTTTTTCGTTCACAACGAATTTATATGTTACCGTGTTTTTTTTAGGAAATTGGTTTAATAAGAGGGGGAGAGGTTGCTTTGGTTGTATACGAGGAGGATGACTCATTTGTTATGACAGAACAGCATGCGCATGCTATCTTATCAGAAGATTTCGCGCAGAACTGGAAAGTGGAGCTTTTCCTTGATAAAGATAAAAGGGATTCAGTTTTATATGCAATTGCCCAACATGATCGCTCTTGGATTAATCTTGATGAATCACCTATCTGGAATGACAATACTAATGAGCCTTATACCTTTAATGATTTTCCTATTTCAATTAAGCTTGATTTTTATCGTAAGGGATTAAATGAAATAGAAGAGCAAAACCTATATGCTGCTTTACTTTGTAGCATTCATTATACTGGATTTTTCCCAGGTGAAATTGATGACAATCGAATTATTGAATTTATACAGGCGGAACAGCGAAGACAAAAACGACTTTTAAAGATATTGGATGTAAATGAAGCGGACAAAAACTTTATTTTTCATTATAACTTACTTAAATTTTGTGATAACATTTCTCTCTTTGTCTGTATGCAAGAGGCTGGAGCAACCGGTCTTTCTCTACATAATTGGTTTAAGAAAGGGTTAGCCCAACCATTTTCATTTTATCATGAGGATACATTTAAGGTCGAATGGAAAAGTGAAGAGGAGATCATCGTACATCCATATCCTTTTAAAGGAGAATTTGAGGTGGAAATTCCGTTAAGAAAAGTCCAAAAGGCGCACATAAAAGAGAAGGGGATTCTTGGTGCATTTCACGACACACGTGTACAAAGTAGAACGGTTAAAATCATTCCAAACTAGGGGAGGATATGCAAAAATGAATGACTCAATTGTTTTACAACTATACACTTTGCATGATGAGTGTGCAAAAGACTTTTACCACACATTAGAAAAGGTGTCTGAAATAGGGTATAAGTACGTAGAACTGGCTGGCTATTGGGGGAAAGAAGCTGAAGATTTAAAGGCGATACTTGATCGACTAAATCTAAGTGTAGTAAGTAGTCATGTTCCGTTGGAAAAAATGGAAGAAAATCTTGAAAGGGAATTACTGTATCTAAAAAAGCTAGATTGCAACAATATCGTTTGCCCATACTTAGGAGAAGATAGACGAGCGGATTATGTCCAATTAGCAAAAATACTAAATAAAATTGGAGAGAGAAGTAAGCAATACGGGATTGAATTAAGCTATCATCATCATGATTTTGAATTAGAAAAAAGTGGTGATAAAACAAATCTTGAGGTTCTTTTGGCTGAAACGGATTCGGACTATGTAAAAGTCGAATTGGATGTCTATTGGCTGACACTTGCAGGGGAAGATCCTTTAATTTGGCTGAAAAACTTTTCAGGGCGGATGCCACTCATCCATTTAAAGGATATGACAACAGATAGTGAAAAAAACTTTGCTGAACTAGGAACTGGAAGAGTGAATATCGAAGCGATTGTTAAAAAAAGTAAAGAATCAAACGTACAGTGGCTGGTGGTAGAACAAGATAAATGCAAAAGATCTCCATTTGAAAGCATTCAAATAAGTCGTGATTATTTAAATAAAATTGTGTGAAAAACAAAAGCGCAAGCGCCATGATCAGCCTCAGGCATAGCATAAGACGCTTTTGAATAGAAAGTGTTTTGCGCCCCATCAATTCAAAAGTGGCTGTAGACGAAAGAGGGGACGGACGCTTGCGCTGGATGCCATGCGCTTATCCACATTACAAGAATTTTATAGTTTCCTATAACATGAAAAATTTGCAGTTACAGAATGAGCGTCTGTAAACCGAAAAGTCAAGGGAAACTACTCCCCTTGACTTTTACATAATAGCTCTTTAATTGTACATACTTATGGTGTACATGAATCGTCTGTACATGAAGCACCCGTCTCTCCTAGCGTTTTTAGATCTGCTTTTGGGTTTTCTTCGTCCCAAACTTTATTTAAGACACTAAGGAATGTTTCAGGAGATTGGGCGCCTGAAACTGCGTACTTTCGATTTATGACAAAGAATGGTACGCCTTGTAGACCAAGCTGTGAACCTTCACGTTGATCATTCTGAACTTCTTGCAGATATGCATTTCCAAAAAGAACATTTTCGACTCCCTGCTTATCCAAACCAACTTCTTCTGCAAGCAGAGTGAGCGTTGAATGGTCTGCAACGTTCTTAGATTCTGTGAAATAAGCTTTTAGCAAGCGTTCTTTCATAGCATCCATTTTTCCTTCTGTGGCGGCATATTGAATAAGCCGATGGGCATCAAGTGTATTTGTTGGAATTGCTGTATCAAGATGATAAGTAAGACCAACCTCACTAGCTTGTGATGCCACATGTCTGTTCATCTCTTTAGCCTGTTCGATACTGACACCCATTTTTTTAGCGAGCATTTCTGACATCGACTGATTTTGTTGTTTTGCTGCATTGGGGTCAAGTTGAAAGCTTTTATACGTTACATCCACTGTTTCGTTATGCATAAATTGTTCTAATCCTTGTTCAAATTTACGCTTGCCGATATAACAAAAAGGACAAGCAATATCCGACCAAATCTCTACTTTCATAAAATTTCCTCCTCAAATATTCAATGTGAATCATTCTGTCTATTCATCTTTTTAAATCTGCAACTAAACCAATCACATTATAAAAAGAATCTCCGTGTAAAGCAATTAATAACACTTAAGTGAAAAAGGTCTTTATCCGAGGCTTAAAGAGAAGTATAACCATACTTACGGAAGTCTTGCCTGTTCAGAAAGGCTGAATGGGTATAGAAAGTGTTTTGAAGCCTATTAATCATGTAACAACTTTCCGAGAGGCCCATTTTCTTTCAAAATATCTGCAATATCATAAATTGAAATAGGGAAGATTGGAAATCCTGAAGTGTTAGGATCAATTTCAAAGCTTTGAAAAAAAAGCACGAGCGTTTTGTCGGCAATATAAAAGTCCTGATTAGGACGGATGGAAGTAAAATCTTGATATGTTTTTAACTGTCGCTTATCGATTTGATGCTTGACTATTGCTGATAGACGCTCGATATAAGGGGTATTTAGTTTGAAGAGTTCTGATAAGGAATAGGTTTTACCTGTTCGAATATCTGTTGTGAAGGCAGTGAGATTTTCAACCGGGTGAGAAAGCGTTGGACCAGTGGCGATATTAGTCATGATTATGCTAATAATCCCGCGCTGATTATTTTTCACTTCGTATTCACCAATTATTTTTGTCATATAGTTATGTTGATAACCTTTCATAAACATTTGATATACGCTATTTAGTATGCCATGATTAATTTTATTTTGTAAGGCGCGACTTTTCAGCCATTGCACTTGAGGATAAAAAATCGTACCTGTTGGCGCTATAATCATCATCGTTTGGATGGGGACTGGCAAACGAATTTCTTCCATTGTAACACGACCCTTTAGCATATTTAGTATTAAGATATTCTTCAAAAGGGTATATGTTCAGGGTGTATATCTTGGTGTTAAGTAGAAAAGTAAAAAAATTCGGGTTATTCCCCGAATACCATCTCCAAAATTGTATGCAAGCTTACCCTTAGATAAATCTTCATCATCCATGTGAACGAGAAAATGTTTAACTGAGGAAGCATAATAGAAAAATATATTTTTGTTTTGGTGGATTTTGGAGATAATACAAGTAACTACATTAGAAATGGGTGAGTATATGATGACATATATAAAAATTGTAACGATTTTACTAATTATTACAATTGCTCAAGGCTGCACTAGTGATCAAGTAAATGAACCACCACCAGAGGCTCCAGTCGAAAATGAAGATACTAATTTAAATAATGAAAGTAAAAATGAGAATAATGTAAACCCTCCATATCATTTTACAAATTTCGACTTAGAAGTTGATTATGGGGTGAATGAATCATATGAAGTTAGCTATGAAAATGAAGCAGATGGGATGGAGGTAGATATAGAGGACCGCTTGAATGGACAAAGTTTGAATGGTGATGCGGCATTTAAACAAGTAGAATCGAAATTTAAGGAGCTAAGCTTTGATCAAGATACTCCTGATCAAGAAGTTATTTCTGAGATATTAAACGTCTTTGAGCTTGATGAAAATTATTCAAAGTTTGAGTTAGAAGTTAAGTTTGAAGATGGTACAGAGAAAAAGTACGATCAAACGAAATAGAATTTTATACTACATTTTAAAATAAGAAAAACTTGTACATTTTATAATAAAAGTACAGGTTTTTCTTATTTTAAAACGTAAAAAGATGGAGGTTCCCACCTTTCTACTTTATTTCTCCCTGAATCTTGAGGTAGGTTTTTACTGCTTTATAAGAATGGGATAATTATGGGTAACCTTGTTTCAATGTTCCATTCACATTAAGAATAACAAAGCTATATTATATAGAAAGAAAACGTAGGATGCGTGCATAAATGTATTCTACAATGATTCTTTTAATTGAAAAAATAAAACATCTTAGCGAAATTGTAAATAGAATATAGAACCTGTCTTTTATGTTTTGAATTTTTCAAATAAAAAGTTGTTTGAAAGTAAGTGAGGTGAGATTATGAAAACTCTTAGATTAAAGAGTATTCTTCCGGTATTGTCTGGAGAGATCATTAACGGTGATGTAAATAGTTTAATAAAAAGTGTTGCAAAAGGGATAAGATATAAGCTTATGAATCACTCAATCTATTTCCATATCCAAAAAGGAAAGGTTCAGATTCCGAGTGATGTTAAAACATGTGTGATCGTAGTAAGTAACTTATCCCATGTCAGCGGTATAAATGATGAGGGAGTTACCATTGTTTTGGTTCAAAATGTAAAAAGTGCCTATTATAGATTCATCAGTTATTATCGGAGATTGTTTGATATTCCAGTAATTGGTATAACTGGAACGTGTGGAAAAACAACAACAAAGGAAATGATTTCCTGGATTTTATCGAACGACTTAAATGTTGTAAAAACTAGATTAAGTTTGAATGGATTAGCTAGGAATCTTCAATATCTCATGCAAATTGATGATGATACTGATGTAGCAGTTATTGAAATGGGTGTAGATGGCCCAGACAATATGCTCTATACAGCCCATTATTTTAGGCCTGATATTGGCGTGATTACCAATATTGGTGTCGATCATCTTGAAGGGTTTCAAGAGCACGATAAATATATCGAGGAAAAGGAAAAAATGCTAAAGGCGTTAGGCAATAAAGGTGTTCTTGTGTTGAATGCAGATGATGAGCATACGAAAAAAATTAATTTAGCTGACTATAAAGGGAAAATAATAAATGTTAGTTTATATCAAGACGCAACATTGACCGCTGAAAATATAGAGTACAGAGAAAAAGGGATGGGCTTTACTATTCGCTATAAAAGAAAAGAATACCCTTGTTTCGTACCTGGTTTTGGAGAACATAATGTTTATAATGCCTTGTATGCTATTGCTGTCTGTATAGAAGTAAATAAAATGGGTATTTCAGATATGATTGAACGATTAAAAACATTCAAACATGTTCAACGCCATACGCAATTTAAGAAAGGATTAAATGACAGTGTCATTATCGATGATACTTGGAGTACAAATCCAACATCTATTAAAGCAGCACTTGATGTCTTACAACATGCAAGTAATGCAACTAAAAAGGTTGTCGTCCTTGGTGATATTGAAGAACTTGGTCAATCGTATGTGAATGAGTATAACAACGTAGCAGAGCTTGTCGTGAACAGCAAAGTAGATTATTTCATTACAATTGGTGAAAAATCTAAGGTAATGAGTATGAGAGCAATTGAATTAGGGATGAATCCCCAAAATGTATACCATGCTCATGAACAGCAAGCTGTAGTGAATTTTTTACAATCGATCTCAGATCACGATACATGTATTTTAGTCAAAACGTCAATGAATCGCTCCTACCGAAATCTTTTAGAAAGATTGACACAGCCTTAATCGGGAAGGTAAACCCTTTCATTCTAACTTGCAAGTGGACGAACAAGAAGATGGCACGCATGTAAACATGACTGATTAATTTTCCATTATCGGCTATCATTCGCACTGATAGATGTCCTGCTTTATCGATCGGATCTAACTATCCTTTTTTTAAGGGGTAATATTACCATTACATTTCCTTTCAAATCTTTGGTACTATTTATTAGATTACCATCAATGTGAAAGGGGTGTAGATCATGAAGAAACGCTACTTTCTCCTAACAATTACTGCAATCCTGATTTTTGCGGGAGGATATATTTCTGGACTGTTATTTTCAAGTAACAATACCCAACAAAAAATAGGTCAAGCTCCTAAATCTACTAAACAACTATATGGAAAAACACAACCTAAGCTCGAAAAAGCGAAATCAAATGTATTGATTGGATATGTACAGGATTTTCGTGATCCAAAAACAATTGATTATTCGGAACTAACACATATTATTTTTTCATTTGCCCACCCAACAAAAGATGGAAGCCTATTGATGAATGGTGAAGCGGCTTTATCAAACATGCGAACGATGGTTCAACATGCACACCAACACGGCACAAAGATGATGCTCGCAGTTGGTGGTTGGTACCACATTGAGGGGGGAGAATCGTATGATTATTTTAAAGAAGCTATCTCAAACGCAACTTCTCGTACAAAGCTAATTAATGAACTTATCGGAATGGCAGAGCGGGAAAATCTTGATGGGATTGACATCGATTTTGAACATCCTCGTTCACAGGAGGACGCGCAAAATCTAGCTGCTTTTACAAAAATTTTAAGTGAAAAGCTTCATTCAAATGGTAAAGAATTGTCTATTGCGGTAAATTCAAAGATTCATAGTGTGGCCGGTACAGAAATCACATCGGTTATATATGAACCATCGATGTTTCAGCATGTAGATCATGTAAATATAATGGCCTATGACGGTCAATGGGATGGGGAATATAATGCAGCGAACTTGTCTCCATATCCGTTCACTGAGAATATTGTAAATTATTGGTCAAAATTGTTCGACAATCACGGAGTGTCTAAAGAAAAATTAGTGTTAGGCGTTCCTTTCTATGCACAACCTGAAGACTTGTCAATTAAACAGATGTCATACGCTGCAATTATTAACAGTGACCCGGCAAATGCCAATCGGGATACCGTTAATCTAAACGGAACGACCTATCATTACAACGGAGTGATGACGATTCAAAAGAAAACGAAACTTGCACTCGATAACGGCTTTGGTGGGATGATGCTATGGGAACTTGGTCAAGATTCTGCTGGTACACATAGCTTGACAGGAGTCATTTTCAATATGTTGGAGGATGAACTTACAGATCGAAAACAAATTACGGTTCAATCCAACGCTGAAAACGCAAATAGCAATTAAAAAGCTGTTGAGGAATTTCTAAGGGGTTCATATTAGATGTGTAAACAATCACATCACATACAAAAACACATGGCTTTTTTCACAATGTGAAATCGTCATGTGTTTTTTGTGGGTATATTAATATTTTCCTTTTCGTTAAATTATCTAAATTTATGAAAACCCAAGACATACCTTATTTGTAAGCTCTGTAATAATGATTGTAGTGTGTATCAATGGCGAGTGATTTTGCTGAAGTGTGGTAATGGTTTTTTCAAAGATAATAAAAATCTAAAGAAGAAGCACAAGATACATTTGATGTAACTGTACAAGTAGTAACTTATTAAAGAGCTATATTGTATAACCCCAAGCAACACAAAACTTCTTATTATCATCGGAAGACACAATATTCGCAATTGTCATTAAAATGTCATAAACCAAAAACTCAATTCGACAATTAGTTATCATGCTCTTATCATATACTTAGATTGTTCATTATTATGTTGCAAAATATAACATTAAGTAGAGAAAAATAGTAGGGGTGATAAAATTCCTAGCCGTACAAAAAAATATTAGAAAATGGTTATTAGTCGTGTTATTAGGATAACTCTTACTAAGATTTCAAAGTAATTGATTACTCAATTTTTATCATCAATACGGCTAATAAAACAAAAGGGGAAGAGATCATGTCTAATATCATTTTAAAACATTATTTTTTGGAAGAAACCGACAGAATCAAAATGGAAGAATTAATGTGTAAGTTTTTTTCAGAAAATGAAGAGGAAATATTAGGTTTAGATGATCAGTCACTCAAAGATTTGTACAATAAAATGATGGTGGAGCAGCCTTCTTTTTTACTAACAGGTGATAAACATAATTAAATAGTGTAAGGACATAAAAACAGCTGTTAAGAAGTTTTCAGCAGCTTGTTTTTATCGGAAACTGTATTAAGAAAATGTTCACAATACAGTTTCCTTTTTTATACACCAGAATTTATATGTTTTGGTGTCTAGCGCAAGCGTCCTAGCTCCTCGAGGTCATAAGACGATCAGGAATTGAAGGTAAAAGACCACCTTCTCTATTCCTAATCGTCTTATGCTTGCTTTAGGCTGAACAAGGCGCTTGCGCTTTTCTTATTTTTTCAATTCTTCTCTCATACGTTCTTCTTCCTCTTTAACACAAATGCGAGTAATTTGCTCGTTAAGAATATGGTGTATATAGTCAGTTTCTTCTTCACAAATTGATTCGATTTCGTCATTCATTGAAAAAATATCTCCTTTATCATTCTTATCGCTGATTAGCGGGCAGCCAACAATGAAGTAAAACGTTACCAATAATGATGAAAATGTCCTTAATTTGACTATGCTGTAGTAGACCTTAATCCAGTTTACTCAATCAATATGATTTGATCTTTATTTTTGCTTTTTTTCCTGATTTTAAATGTTTATTTTCATGGAAAAAAACCACTGATGGAAGTTTCACTTTATCGTTATTTTGTCTCAAACTTTTACTTGTATACCGAATTTTCCTATTATATATGGAAGAAACTGTTTGATTACATACTAGATAAAAGAAATCAGCCAATACCACGATGTAAGTATCATAATGTTAGCTTTATACTGTTTAGAATTACTTAATTCAATAGATAGAGCATGGGTCCGTCGTAATTCTTTATCTGATGCTTCATAAATTGCCGTCCATCTGACATCTTAAATAAATTTTTATGTAGAGGGGCATCGATAATTTAACCCTTGCCTTTTTTTGTATGTTTTGTGATTTCAGACATAAAACATACCTTATATGTAAGCGTTTAAATTATAATACCAATCAATTTCGTAATAAAAGTCAATCTATAAGTAAAAATAATTACGATGTAAATTGGAGTACAAATTTAAAAGTTTGTTCACAAGATCAAAATCATCAAAAATGAAATTTTGTAAGTAATGAAACTCGCTACAACTAAGCTTGTAAAATATGCTGAATCATAAGAGAATAGAGATTACTAGGTTCGAAAGGGGAAAAATACAAGATGTGGCTTATATTTTCAATACTTGCTGCGATAACTTTCGGGATGCGGGGAGTCCTATATCATTGGACGAGTCAACAATCTCTGAATCGAAATACACTGCTATGTGGGACCTTTTTTATGGGTGCGATAATTAGCTTAGTTTGCAGTTTTGTTTTAAATCAAGAATGGGCGGCTACCTCATTAGTGGGAATACAAATGGGCTTGTTCTCTTTTGCAGCGAATGCCAGTATGTTTAAAGGGTTTAAAGTAGGGAAAGCATCTGTCGTAGCCATTTTAACAGCTCTTCCTGCTGTACTTGTTGTCATAGGTGCATTTTTTATCTGGGGAGAACGTTTAAACTACATGCAGTTCATTGCATTTATCATCATTGTGTCAGGCGTATTGCTAGTCCGTTATTCCAATGATATCTCTATTGGAAATTTACAAGGTTCTCAATGGGGGCTCTTAGCACTTTTAATGTTTGCTATTAATGATTTGTCTGGAAAATGGTCAACGATTTTGAACTCTCCAATGTTTCCAACGCTCTTTTTAATGTTCTTAACTGGAACCATCTGTTTTGGTTTTTGGTGGCTAAGGGACTATAAAGTAAAAAATAAGTTCGTAAATCGAGAACTTGCTGCTTCAAAAGAGAATGCTGCTACAGAACTTCAAACAAAACTCAGGGTAAAACCCGTCATTTCGAAAATTAATAATCCTTGGACGGAAAAAAGAACATTTCTGGTTGGGATGGGAGTAGGGATTACGAATGCAGTAGGTATGGTGTTTATTCTTATCGCTTTTGATTACGGGAAAGCTGGACTTGTATCGGCAGTAGTTTCACTGAATGTCTTCTTAGTTCTACTCTACACTCGCTTTTTTATTAAAGAAAAATTTACTCGCTTAGAATTGATCGGTATATTGACTGCGATTGCTGGTATTTTATTTATGCGTCTATCCGGTGGGTAGATTTGGAGAAAAACAAAAAAGTCATGACAAATGAAAAATGGCTTCATCGCGCATATTTCAAGACCATGAACTAAAGACGATTGAGCGTTTAGGACAAGTGGAGCAGATGGTGCTATTTGAGTGATATGATATTACATAGTATTAGAATTTTAATGTAGGCTAAGGATTAATTCGAGATTAGTCAATTAGTGACTAGAAATATAAAATTAACCTTGTCATTCAACGAATGACAAGGTTTCATACTGTTGAAAAACAAAATTGTCTATGGACAAAATGCGAAAATCTCGATAAAATCCCTCGTAAATCAAATGAAAATGTGATGCACCCCAAAAGTTAGAGTCAGAAATCTAACTTTTGGGGTGTTTATTTATGACTAAATATAGTGATGAATTTAAGATTATGGTAGTTCAAGAATATCAAGAAGGAAAACTTGGATATC
>NZ_JAIQUM010000017.1 GCF_020075705.1 Metabacillus rhizolycopersici
TTTGGCATTAGAAAGGATCAGTTTGTTTTTTGATTGATCCTTTCTAATGCCCTAGCAAACGCAGTGCGGTAGTTGTACTACGAAAAAAATATCAAATTTTAATGTCCACTTTCTTGACAGAAGTCCATTAGCATCCAATTTTAAGTTTTTTTGCTTCAGAATCTATAAAAGATAAGAGATCGTTCGTTTCTAAAAATGTATTCGTCATAACAGTGATAACAAAATGGAGTATTTACTGTAGGTGAAAATATCCACTCTATGGATTGTTATATTTTTTAACATGATGATTAACATCGATAGTATATAACGAGTGCAACATGTCTTTTTGT
Source organism: Metabacillus rhizolycopersici (assembly GCF_020075705.1). Next base: position 330 of record NZ_JAIQUM010000017.1, read on the forward strand.
CGAAATCCGCTTGGGGATTGTGATGAATTTGTGACGTTTTTATTTGGTGAAGCGAGTTTTATTATTGGTTAGTTAGTTTTCGTTACATATGATGTTATAAAAGGTTACAAAGTTTCGTTTTTTACAATAAAACAATGAATGAAACGATTATTCTTAAGGAGACGAAACAATCGAAAGGAAAGAGGGATGGATACTTGTAAGGGGATCAAAGAGATTTCCTGAGATTAGTTCATGGATTTTTAAAAAGTTAGTTTAAAACCATTTATATAGGAGGAATATCTCATGCAAATTACCGAAAATACGAAAGTAACACATCCTTTGGAGCCACTATCAGGTAGGGAAATTACAGAAGCGGTTAAAATTTTAAGAGAGAAAAAGAATCCGAGTGCCAATGTAAGATTTGCACAAGTACTATTAAATGAACCGAATAAAGAAGTTGTTATTAATTTTAATGAAGGAGATCCGATTGAACGAGAAGCTTTTATTATTCTTTTAGAACCAGATACGAACGAAACATTTGAAACAGTAGTTTCTCTGACAAGAAAAGATATTGTTTTGTGGGAGCGAATTCCTGATGTTCGACCAGGATTTTTGTTAGATGAATTTGATGCAGTGGAAGAGTTAGTCGTAAATGATCCTAATTATCAAGCTGCTCTTTTAAAACGAGGTGTTACAGACTCAAGTTTAGTAATGGTAGATCCTTGGTCTGCTGGTCACTTTAATATTAATGAAGACGAAGGTAAACGACTAGTTCGTGCCCTAGCTTGGGTAAGACCCGCTGCTAACGAAAATGGTTATGCTTATCCTCTAACAGGTCTTGTAGCTGTAGTTGACGTAAATAAGATGGAGATAATAAGAATTGAAGATTATGGTGTAAAACCACTTCCACCTACGGAAGGAGCTTACACACCAGAAGAAGCAAAAAGCTATGAGATTGAAGCACGACAAGATGTAAAACCATTAGAAATTATTCAACCAGAAGGTCCGAGCTTTAAAGTTGAGGGGCATTCGATTGATTGGCAAAAGTGGAAAATCCGTTTTGGATTTACTCCTAGAGAAGGTCTTGTTATTCACACAGTAGGATATGAGGATAAAGGGGAAGTGCGACCTATACTTTATCGTGCTGCATTATCTGAAATGGTTGTTCCTTACGGGGATACAAACCCAGCCCATAACTGGCAAAATGCTTTTGATGCAGGGGAATACGGTATAGGGCAGCTTGCTAACTCATTAGAGTTAGGCTGTGATTGTGTTGGACATATTCAATACTTCGATGCGATCATGTCAAATAGTAAAGGTGAACCGTTTACTGTAAAAAATGCTATTTGTCTCCATGAGGAGGATTATGGAATTGCGTGGAAACATACAGATTGGAGAACGAATCAAGTAGAAGTACGTCGTTCACGTCGTCTTGTCATCTCGTTCTTTGCAACTGTAGCAAATTACGATTACGGATTCTTCTGGTCATTCTATCCAGATGGCACGATTGAATGTGAAGTAAAACTAACTGGAATATTAAATGTTGGTGCGCTTGAAGAAGGAGAAGTACCGAAATATGGAACAGAAGTTGCTCCACAAGTAAATGCGCCATATCATCAGCATTTCTTTAATTTCCGTATCGATCCAATGATTGATGGGATGAAAAACTCGCTTGTAGAAACGCATACAGTAGCGGAAAAATCAGGTCCAGATAATCCTAATAATAATGCATTCTATGCTGTATCAAAAACGTTTAAAACAGAAACAGAATCAGTTCGCAATATTGATTTGCCGTCACAAAGAACGTGGAAAATTGTTAACCCTAATTCTAAAAACTTTGTCGGTCAACAAGTGGGATATAAGCTTGTCACTGGTGAAAACTGTCTTCCGTTTGCGGCTGATGATGCAACAGTCATCCAACGTGCGGGATTTATTAAAAATCACCTACATGTAACGAAATTTGACCGTGATCAAATGTATGCTTCTGGAAAATATCCGAACCAGCATAAAGGTGGAGATAGCTTAGAACATTATGTGAAAGCTGACCGTTCAATTGAGAATGAGGATATTGTTGTATGGTATACAATGGGTCATCATCATATTACTCGTACTGAAGATTGGCCGGTGATGCCTACTGCATATCAAAGTTTTCAATTAAAACCAGTAGGATTCTTTGATCGTAACCCAGCTCTTGATTTACCACGTCCTGCACCAAAAAAATGGGCAAGTTGCCATTGATCCGAGGGTGATTCATATTCTTTAAAACATAGAGGGGGTATACTACCTCCTCTATGTTTTATCTAGTAACAGGTGGTGTTAGTATGCTATTTATTAATTCGATTCTAATTTTCATTTATTTAGCATTTTATATTTTGATCGTTTATCCTAAAAAACAATATATTCAATCCATGTTGGCCAAAATGATTTGTATGACCATTGGAATGACAAGTAGTTTACTAATTGGTTTAATGGCGGGGGTTGTTTTACAAGGGAATTTTGCGATATCAACAATTGTAGCGATAGTCATCAGTTTTGTGATTGCTTTCTTAATAGGTAGCCCGTTTGGTTCAATGGCTTCAATGGAGGCTCTATGTTCAAGTTTGATGGGTGCTATGATGGGAGCGATGGTAGGGGAAATGCTACCTAGTGAAGGTGTGAATGTGTTGCTATTTTTTATGGATAGTATTTTCATTGTAAGTATGGCATATGTGTTCATTTTAATTAAAAAAGAAGAACAAAAAAGTAATACGTTGGCTCCTAAACGCAATTCATCTTTTTCTGTTATATTCACCATTATTATTCCGATCCTCATTATTGGTGCAATTCATTTCATAGATAATAAAGGTTTGCAAAATCAAAGTGAAAAGATCGATCACAGTCAAATGCACCATTAATAATTTTTTTCAATATTTTAAAAAACTGTTGAGTTAAAAATATTGAAATATTAATTTTGGGAAGGTTTACAAAATGAAATGAATAGAGGTGACTAATAGAAAACTTATGCAAGAGGTACAGTTTAATATAATAGGAGGGTTAATTGATGATATCTTTGTTGAAGAAAAGACATTATTTATTCATTATCGTTTTAACACTATTTACATTCTTCCCATTAAATGTATTTGCTGCAACAAGCGTGCCTACTATTGATACAGGGGATACAACGTGGATTCTTATTGCTACTGCACTCGTTTTATTCATGCATGTACCAGGCTTAGCGCTATTCTATGGTGGACTTGTTAGTGATCGAAATGTTGTTTCAACAATGATGCACAGTTTTGTAAGTCTTATAATTGTTAGTGTTGTTTGGATACTATGGGGATATAGTCTTAGTTATGGGACATCTACTGGTGGTTTCATAGGGGGGGCTTGATTACCTAGGATTTAATGATGTTGGTGGAGAAGCTGCGCTGGGAACGTTAACAATTCCACATTACCTTTTCGCTATGTTACAAACTGTCTATGCAGCCATCACGGTGGCTATCATTTCAGGAGGGATTGCTGGCCGTATTTCTTTTTCGGCATGGGTGATATTTGCTGTCCTCTGGCCTACCTTTGTTTATGCGCCAATGGCTCACTGGGTATGGGGAGGAGGCTGGCTTTTCCAAATGGGAGAGCTTGATTTTGCTGGAGGAACTGTTGTGCATATCCTGTCTGGAGTAAGTGCACTTGTAGCTGCATTGATGATAGGTCCTAGAAGAGGGCACCTTACAAGTGAACAACGTCCTCATAATATTGTTTTATTTTTGTTTGGGGCTGCTACGCTTTGGTTCGGTTGGTTTGGATTTAACGGTGGTAGTGCCCTTGCTTCTGGAGCAACTACATCTCTTGTCTTTGCGACTACCCACGCTGCTGGAGCGGCAGCTGGACTTTCTTGGCTTATTATTGAATGGATCTTGCGTAAACGTCCAACACTGATAGGGACAGCTACCGGAGTTATTGCTGGTTTAGTTGCCATTACTCCTGGAGCGGGGTTTGTCACAGTTCTTTCTGCTTTAATAATTGGTTTAGCCGCAGCACCTGTTTGTTATTTTAGTATTAACTTTTTGAAGGCTCGTTTGAAGTATGACGATACGTTGGATGCATTTGGAGTCCATGGAATGGCTGGTATTTGGGGAGCGCTTGCTACAGGTATTTTTGCAACAACAGACGTGAATTCGGCTGGAAATAATGGCTTACTTTACGGTAATCCTGAACAACTGCTCCATCAATTTGTTGGTGTAGTAACAGCCGTTGTTTTAGGAGTTGTAGGTACATTTATTATTTTAAAAGTAATTAGCTTATTTACATCTTTACGTGTGAAAAAAGAAGATGAATTGCTCGGCTTAGATTTAAGCTTCCATAAAGAACCGGCATATCATTCAATTAGTCAATCAGATAATATGAACACATTAAGCTCAAAATCTGAGCATGGCGCTTCATAATGAATTTTTGCTAATAAACTAGAATAGGAAAAGGAGCTCATTAAATTATTCCCTTGGGTATAGTAGTGAGAGCTCCTTTTTTATTGTCGTTTCAGTATTGAGAGGCAATAAAAAGATTTTTATGATAAATAGAAAAAGACATATACGGAGCGATCTATTTACTGAGAAAAGGCTTCAATAGGATGGCTTTAAATGGTGGTAGATGGAAGACACTATTTGGAGGGGCGGCGAAGATAATGCTTTGCCGCACAATTTATTATTTTTCATTTCCACTTTGAGTGAATGGATATTCTTTCATTCAAAATGATTTTTGTCCCAACCTACTTGAACCTTCCCTGTACCATTGTAATCAGGGCATCTCTTTTAATGGTTGGAAAGAAATCCGCACTTGAGCAAACTTTCTCCATACAACATCTGCAAATTTTCATATAGGACAAGAAATCTCTTCCTTCGTTTAGAAGTGCTATTCAAATGAATACATTGTAATTGGGATTCTCTCTTTTTATCGTAGATTAACGGCAGTAAACCCCCGACTTCAGGACTTCATGGAGAAGCAAAAGAAGAGGGGGATTTGTTCAAATATCAGAATTTATAATTTTAGGCTTCGAGAATTGTCCAGCGCAAGGCTTATGACCTCGAGCCGATAGACGGGCGTCTTACGCTTTTCTTGGTTAAGGCTAAGTAAGTCTCGTTGAAAATCAGGAGAGTAAAGAAAAAAACACTGATGTAAGCCTCACTTAATAGCTGCTGCAGTTCGTTCATGAATCTACAAATATGGGGAAATATTTACGAAGTCTTCACTTGTTAGAAAAAAAGCTTACAGTCTTGTTATTTGCTTTCGGTTGAATCAACAGGGGAGAGAAGGCGAAATTATTCTTTTACTAGAATTTCGCCTTCATTGTTTTGACCGAGAGTATTATCTTTTAATTGTTGTAAATCCTCATCGGAAGCAACGCGAAAAATCAATTCCAACTTAATCTGATCTTCAGTGACTCCATGTGCTTTACAAATACATTCCTGAAATGATTTATTATATTGGATCATCATTAATAAATCATTAATATCTGCGACACCAAAAACCTCTTTCACAATATCCCCATATCTCAATTGTGAACCAGTTGCGAATTTACTGATACCATCTTCAGGATTTTCTAAATAATAAATTGTATCAATTTTTAATTCCATCCGTAACATCCTTCCAAAACATTTATTTTTTAACGTTTCCTAGCCCGGTTTGAATTTGTGGGCTGGAATAATAGATTGACATTGTGAACTCACATACTTCATCGGCATGATTTCGATAAACATGATTAGTATCGGAATCGAAGGAGATTGAGTCACCAATTTCTAATGTATGACCATTTTCTTCACCAATTTCGATGGACAAATGACCAGAATGGACAGTGATTGATTTTAATACGCCAATTCCTGTTGGGGCAGAAATGTGCTTGCACCCAGGTAACATCCGTATACGATAAATTTCTACAGGTATACCAGGAGAGGCAAATGTGTTATATGTTTCAAACAAATTATTATCTTCCTGAAAGAAAGGTTGTTCATCTTTTCTAAGAATCTTAATTGAAGGATCCTTTATTAGGAAAGAGGCAAAGGGAATTTGTAATCCTGCAGCTATTTTCCAAAGAACAGCTACAGTTGGATTGGAGGTGCCACGTTCAATTTGACCTAGCATAGGTTTACTAACACCTGTTAGATCAGCAAGTTCTTCCAATGATAATTGTCGCTGTTGGCGATGAAACCGTAAACGTTGTCCAATTTGAACAGATAAGAAGTTTTTATCCATAAACTACTCCTTAAATGAAATGTTATATTAAACTGTTTATTATATTATAACATATATTTCATTGCTAGTTTTTTAAAACTATTGTTAAAAATTTTCTGAATATTGGACGTGAGGGATTGTCAGATAAGTCTGTATGTTTTATGATATAAAAATAATATTATAACATACAATTTTGGTTATGTTTTAAGGAATCATTAAATAATAAAAAGTGCGAATATTGACAACTATCAATTTCATTTTGTGCAAAAGGAAGGGACATCTTATGGAATACTCATTTGCAGAGCAAACAAAAAACTTTAAATCATCGGCTGTTCGGGACATATTAAGTGTCATTCAACAAGGAAACGTGATTTCATTTGCAGGCGGCCTGCCTTCAGAAGATCTATTTCCTTTAGATGAAGTTCAGAAAGCATATGAAAAAGTATTTGCTTCAGGAAAATCGTCTTTACAATATGGTTTAACTGAAGGATTCACACCATTGAGAGAAGCAATTCAAACGAAAATGGATGGCAAAGAAATTCGAACATCATTAAATAATTTGCTGATCACAACTGGTTCACAGCAAGCAATTGATTTATTCTCAAGAGTTATTCTTTCTCCCGGAGATGTTGTATTAACGGAAGATCCAACCTATTTATCGGCATTACAGGTGTTTAGATCCTACGGTGCCCATGTAGTGGCGGTCAGCAGTGACGAAAATGGAATGGAATATGAGGATTTAGTAGCGAAAATAAATGAGTATCAACCGAAATTTATTTATATCATTCCTACATTCTCTAATCCTGATGGAAAGGTTTGGAGCACAGAACGACGCCAACAACTTTTAGACCTCTGTTATGAACATAATGTACTTATACTTGAGGATGATCCTTATGGAGATATTCAATTTCATGAGCGAGAAACCTATCCACCAGTTGCATCGTTAGATCAGAAGCAAAGCCATGTTTTGTATACGAGTACGTTTTCAAAGTCAGTTGTTCCTGCATTACGGACAGGCTGGGTAACGGGTCCTACTCCAATCATTAAGATGATGACTCAAGCGAAGCAAATGGCTGATTTGCATTCCAGTTCAATCGATCAACAAGCGCTTTATTATTTGTTACGTGATTTTGACTTGGATGGGCATATCCAGCTGTTGAGAAGAGAATATTATCAGCGGATGACGATTATGAGAGACTGTTTAAATAAGTTAGAGCCAGGTGTATTTACTTGGAAAGAACCAAAGGGTGGAATGTTTATGTGGGTAAAGGGACAGAAGCATCTAAATACAACCACGTTGCTCAATAATGCGGTAGAAAAAGGTGTTGCATTTGTTCCTGGTGCTCCGTTCTATGTTGATCATCCAGAATATAATACATTCCGATTGAACTTTAGCCATCCCACACCTGAAAATATTAAGCTAGGAATGGATCGCTTAGTCGATGTTTTGTTAAATCCGGTAACAAACTAAGAAACGAAAACTTACCTCCTACATATAGTAAGAGTAAATGCTTACTATATGTAGGAGGTGAGGAAAATGTATGCTCGTTTGGTAGTTTTTACATTAGGAAATGAGAAAAGACAAATTGCAGAAAAATTAACGAAAGAATTTGATACGACAACTAGGAAATTAAGCGGTTTTAGAGGAAATGTGTACTTTTTTAATGATCGTGAAGGGGAATATCGAGCTTTAAATTATTGGGATACAAAAGATCATGCGAAAGATGCCAACAGTGTTATGTTTCCAAAATTAGAAAAAGAACTCGAAAACATGAACGTGAAAAAGCCAGTTGTCAAGCTATTCGAAGTATATGATCCTTCAGATAGTAAAGAATTATTGTTTTCTCATATCAAAATATAATAAAAATGAGGAACTGATTAATTTGGTTCCTCATTTTAATAACCTTTATTTTATAAGAACAGTGGATCAAGCGGTACTATAATAATATAGAAAATAAATATGCTAAATAGGATAGCGTTTCCAGTTCCTGGCTCCTCTTGGGTCTACAGCCACTGCTGAATTGAGGGTAAAAACACCTTCTATTCAGCAGTGGCTTATTTGCCCTAGGCTAATCAAGGCGCTTCTGCTTTTGTTCTTTAAGAACTAAACAAGCGCTTCCTGTTACCTGACCTACAATAAATCACCAAGCTCATTATCTGAATAGCTCGCAATTAAAACGACAGCTTTTTCCTCGCCAATATTTTTTACAAAGTGAGGAACACACGCATTCCAACTGAAGGAATCACCTTGTTCAACAATCACCGAATCCTCTCCTTGTTCGGCCAGAACTTTCCCTTCTATGACCATATGGCACTCTTCTCCCTCATGCGCATGTGGATCGCCAGTAGAAGTTCCTGGAGGAAATTCTACAATCATCATTCTCAATCCACCTTTTGACGTTAAATGCTCAATTTTCAAGTTATTAAAGGTTGAGAAGCTTCTTTCCGTTTTTCGAACAACCCTCATATGTTGTTTCTTTTCTAACAGTAGATATGGTAATGGAACCCCTAGAAAGTTTGCAATTGTTTGCAGAGTACTAATGGAAGGGGAAGTATTATTATTTTCGATATTGCTTATAAAACCCTTTGATAGCCCAGTTTCTGCACACATTTGTGCAATCGTAATTTTTTTTCTCTTTCGTATTGCACGAATTTTTGCGCCGATATCCAAGTAAATCACCCCTAATGTTTCCTAATAAAAAACTTAATCACATCGTAGCAAAAAAATCATTGACAATCCACAGAAGAAATTGTTATCTTATAAACAACTAATATTCATATTAAGAAACAAATTGATAGAAAGAATTCTATTATTCATTATTTTTTTGGATATGTGTATTCTTATATGAACATTTTATTCTTAAAAAGATGGAATATTTACCTAGAATTGTTTAGATTATAGGTATTTCATTCAGTTAATAGTTAGATTCTAATGGACGTTGGGATAAGAATACAGAGGCGACTACTATATTTTAAGAGGAGGAGTTAAGATGATCCCATCTTTTTTTATCGCTCATGGGGCGCCATTATTAGCAATTGAAGATAATGAGTACACACAGTTTTTAACAAGCCTAGGGCGTACATTGCCACGTCCAAAAGCGATTGTGCTATTTTCAGCTCACTGGGTATCTGGTGTACAAAATGTAAGTAAAGTTGATGAATACGAAACAATCTATGATTTTGGGGGATTTCCTGATGCTTTATATCAAATTAAATATCCAGCAAAAGGAAACGAGAAAATTTCAAATGAAATAGAAGAATTGTTTACAAAAAACGGTATTTCATATGAAGTGGAAACAAGTCGTGGATTAGATCATGGAGCCTGGGTTGTACTCCGTAAGCTTTATCCAGACGCGGATATCCCTGTTATCTCTATGTCCGTTAATCCGAATCTTACACCAGAAGATCAATATAAAATCGGGAAATCTTTATCTGTGTTAAGTGAAAATGATATTTTAGTTATCGGAAGCGGCGGGACAGTTCATAACCTAAGAGCTGTTAATTTTGGTAAAGACAATGGACAAAGTGATGATTGGGCGCTTGACTTTGATGAGTGGTTGGCACAGCATTTGGAAAATTGGGATGTTGAATCTCTTTTCAACTATGAGTCGTTGGCACCAACTGCAAAGCTAGCGGTGCCTCCATATGGAAATGAACATTTTGTTCCATTTTTCTATGCAATGGGAGTAGCAGATAATAAACGAAATGCAACATTATTGCATCGCAGTTATCGTTACGGAAATTTAAGTCACAGTGTTTGGCAGTTTGGGTAAGAACAAAAGCGCAAGCGCCTTGATCAGCTAGGCGCTGGAGCTGGATGTCATGCGCTTATCCACAGTACAAGAATTTTATAAATTCCTAAGTAATAAAAAGAATAACTTTTTATCATAAAATAATTGGAGGAAAGAAAAATGACGAATAAATATGAGTGGAGTACATTACTTTTACGTGTGGTGCTAGGGATTACTTTCTTTGTTCATGGGCTAGTAAAATTCCAAGGTGGTATTGAAAATACAGTTGGCTGGTTTGATAGCATTGGAATTCCTGGGTTTATGGCTTACGTAGTTGCATTGATTGAATTAGTCGGTGGAGTTGCATTAATTATTGGCTTTGGGACTAAAATTGTCTCTGCTTTATTAGCTATAGTAATGCTTGGCGCGATATTAAAAGTAAAATTAGCTGCTGGCTTTTTAGGTAATGGTCAAATGGCAGGATATGAATTAGACCTTGTTTTATTGGTAATGGCAGTATTTCTTGCGGTTAATGATAGTAAAATGTTATCGCTTGATCAAGTTGTTTTTAAAGGAAAAGAGCAACAACGCGGTCAGACAAAAGCTGTATAAGTAAATAATACGTATGTAATAGTAAAGGCAACTTAGAGCATTACTTCAATTAGGAGTAATGCTCTTTTGATGTTGAAAAAATTGAGCGGGAAATAGGGAAGAATATTAAGTTAATGTTAATAAAATGTAATTTTGGAATTTTATGTTGTTTATTTCCAGGACATGTTATATATTGATTATGGATAAAGAGATACGCTGACTTGACGACAAGAAGCGCTGGAAAGTTCTAAATCGACATGAACTTTTCAAGCGCTTTTTTTGTGTTCTTTTTATCTAAATCATACGTAAACGGAGGAATGTGAAATGGAAAAAACGTGTATGAATATGTCAATGATGGTGTGTATGGAAAGAATGATGTGTGAAATGAACTGCATGAAAATGATGATGACTGAGATGAATACCATGGATTCGGTCATGCTGATCACGAATATGGATCAAATGATGTCTAAAATGCAAGAATGCGATGAAATGATGACATCAATGATGAATATGATGGTCGATATGAAGGAAAAATGCTAGTAAAATAAAAGGAAGCACCTTATCTTAGATAGGGTGCTTTAAAGAATATCTATTTTGAAGAGTGTCCTTTAGTCAATTCAATCTGACGGCCCAATAAGATGCGTTGTTTTTTTAGCTGTTGGATTTTAACATCTAGATTTATATTAGAAGGTTGATGTTTCATTTGATGATAAATACCAAGTATTTCTCCATTCAGACGCTTGTATTTTTCTAACAGTTCGGTAAGCGAATGTAATCGAGACTTTTGATTTTCGTTAACGATAATCTTAAGTTTTTCAATGATTTCTGCCCGCCAAGGTTTATCTCCAATATTTTTCGCATAAAGGTACAAATCTAAATAATCATTTACCTCGATTTGATTCTCTTGAATGTTCATAAACATTCTCCTTTCTTATCTTCAAAAGCTATGCTCTTCTGGAAGTAGCACCATACAGAAAAAAGGCTGTGGTTGCTGAGGCTTCATAGGACCAGTCCCTCCACCTCTCTTGATAAGAGTGTTGTTATTATTTTATTTCCAATAATATTAATCGGAATAAAAGGAATTGTCAAGAGGCGAATATAAAGTATCTACTTTATCCCATTTTTAACAGACCGTAAAATTCCTATTTTAAGATTCAAGCGAAGCAAAGAAGGTAGGTAAAATAGATTTAGGTAAGTCACGCCAACCATCAATGAAGGATAAAGAAAACCCCACTGATGGAAGGCTTGCTTTAGTCCCCCTTTGCCACAAGCCAATTTAAGTGTTGGATTTGTTCGTCTTTGCGCCACTTTTTTGGCATATCGATATCAGAAATGACGTAATGAATATCTGAAATATCGCAAATGCGACAAAAGGATTGATTGTCTATTTTGGTTGAATCAGCTAACAAAAAAACTCGATTGGCATGTTTAATCATCATGGAAGAAGCAATTGATTCTTCCATATCGAAGTCACTAATTTCCGAAAGGTTAATTCCTCCGCAAGAAATAAAGGCCTTATCAAAGCGAAACTCTGAAAGTAACCGACTAGTTAGTGTACCAGAGAGAGACTTTTGATATGGATTTAATGATCCTCCTAAAACGATCACTTTTCCTTCGAAATGATTATTTTCCAACAATCCGTTTAATTCGTTTGCAGCAGCAATCGAATTTGTGACAATCGTAAGGTTTTTAATCCCTTTAATATTTTTAGCTAACTGTAGTGTTGTTGTGCCAACATCAATGACAATGATGTCTCCGTCCTCGATAAAACTTGCTGCTTTCTTTCCAATTGCAGATTTTTCTTCATACATCATATTTTGCTTTTGCTCAAACCGAGGTTCACTCTTTTTAATTGCTCCGCCATGAACACGTTTTAGCTTATTATCCTGTTCCAATATAAATAAATCGCGTCGGATCGTTTCGGGAGTCACATGAAAATGAGTAGCTAAGTCTGTCCCATATACTTTTCCTTTTTCATCAAGTAACTGCAAAATCATATTTTGGCGTTCTTGTGCTAGTAAACTCATGATAGTAAATTGATGCCTCCTCAAGATCCTTAAGTGTTTAAAGGTCATTTATTTTGCTTCGGAATTATCCCATTCATTACAGGCAGTAAACCCCTACCTCAAAATTCAAAAGAAGCAAGGAAGATTGGTGGTTGATATCTACCCTTAAAGATATAGATAAGTTTCGCTTTATTAAATACTAGTACTTTGGATTAGTTCTCTGAAACCCTGCTCAAGCTGACCAAGGTAATTTCGCTTTAATTAAAAATAGGTTATAGCATATTTACCATCATTATAACTGAAACTAGTGGATTGCATATATTGGAAGAATGACTTTTACAATAAATTTACACATTTTTACGTTGGGTTAATATTGTCTTAATGTTTGAGATTTATGATATGACTTGTAAAAACAAAACAAACAAACAAAAAACAAACATTTAAAAGGAGCCTGATTAGATAAACCAGAGAATCGTTTTAGAATGATTATCGGAAGAGGTTTGAACATATCATTAGCAAATACTAGAGGTGAAAGAATGGCGAAAATTCAATTGAACCAATTGTGCAAAGTGTATGAAGGCAATGTGAATGCCGTATCAAATGTGAATTTACATGTGGATGACGAAGAATTTATCGTGTTTGTTGGTCCTTCTGGGTGTGGTAAATCAACGACACTTCGAATGATTGCAGGTCTAGAAGAAATATCATCAGGTGAATTTTTAATTGATGGTAAAAGAATGAATGAAGTGCAGCCAAAGGACCGAGATATCGCCATGGTTTTCCAAAACTATGCACTTTATCCTCATATGACAGTCTATGACAACATGGCTTTCAGTTTGAAATTACGTAAAACACCTAAAGAAGAAATAAAAAAACGGGTAGAAGAGGCAGCGCGCATCCTTGATTTAGAAGCGTACCTTCATAGAAAACCAAAAGCATTATCGGGAGGCCAAAGGCAAAGGGTTGCTCTAGGGAGAGCGATTGTTCGCGATGCAAAGGTGTTTTTAATGGATGAACCATTATCCAATCTTGATGCCAAATTACGCTTCCAAATGCGTTCGGAAATTACGAAACTTCATCATCGATTAAAAACAACAACGATTTATGTCACACATGACCAGACAGAAGCAATGACGATGGCGACGCGAATTGTCATTATGAAAGATGGTGTCATTCAACAGGTTGGAACACCGAAAGAAGTTTATGGTGAACCCGCAAATAAATTTGTTGGCAGTTTTATTGGATCACCAGCGATGAACTTTTTTGATTGTGAGTTAATAGATGGTTCGATAAAAATTGGACAAACCCTATTAAAGACTACCAAACAAGTTTATGAAAAACTTCAAGCTAAGGGATATGAACATAAACCATTTATTTTCGGAATTCGACCTGAGCACATTAATGTGGTTCATCCATCAAATTTATCGGAAGGGCAAAACTTCCCAGTTCAAATTGAGGTAGCGGAGTTAACAGGTGCAGAGACTCTATTATACGCAACAAATGGTGGGCAAAATCTAGTTGCTAGAGTTGAAACAGATCAAGATTTTCGACCAGGAGATTCTGTGACACTTTCCTTTCAATTAGAGCATGTTCATTTCTTTGACACTGAAACAGAGAATCGTATCCATGTAAAATGGACTGTTTAGGAGGGAAGAAAAATGCTTCAAACAAAGGGAAGTGAGATGAAGCTTGCTTCCTATTCAATGCAAATGACACGTGAAAATGAACAAAGCCACTTCATTATTCGCATGTTTATTCCAGAACATTTAGATTCAATTGTTGTTTCATTTTCCTATCAACCGGAAAAAGAAGAAAATCAAGCTGTAATAGACTCGATTATTAAAGAACAAGGTGATCTGTATAACTTAAATCAACAAGAGAAGGAATCGATTTCAAGTTTACGGAACTTAATCACATTATCTGTTACAGACCCGGTTGGATATCGTGGAAGCTGTCACCGATTTGAAACAACGCAAACTGTTAGATTAGCAGCTGGGGGATCGACGCCCGGTATGCTCAATCGATCGATCAAAAGTGGAATGTGGGACTTTGCCTTTAATATGCATGCAGTTGTAACAGAAACATGTCAGCTAGATATTCAAATAAAAGGATTTCATGAAAAGGCAACAAACCGTCGTTGGTTTCAATCACCTTTTGAAAAACTTGAGAAGAAAAAGCATTACCAACTTGGTCCAATTGAGTCCAATGCATCACACACTTATTTAAAAGGTGAAATTCACACGCACACAAACCATAGTGATGGTGGACAAACTGTTGAGGAATTAGTAGGTGGAGCAAAGGCACAGAATATCGATTTTCTAGCAATTACAGATCACAATACGATGAGTGCTACTGAACAAATAGCTAGTTTAGCTAATACTCATCAGGTGAAACTTATTCGCGGGATGGAATTGACAACCTTTTACGGACATTTCCTTACATTGGGTTATCAAGACGATCAAGCTGAGAATTGGGTTGAAATGGGACCTAGCACGTTAGAAGAAACATTGGTGAAAATGAAAGATCAAGGTGTACTTGTTGGAATTGCGCATCCGTATAGTCCAGGGACACCATTTTGTACAGGCTGTCATTGGGAATATGAATTGAAAAAACTTGATTTTGTGGATTTCATTGAAGTGTGGAATTCAGATGATCCACATTTAAGTCCTACTAATATAGAAGCTTTCCAACTATGGACACGATTATTAAATGATGGTCATCAAATTTCAGCTACTTGCGGAAGAGATTGGCATGTACAGCACACAGATAAACAAGTTGCTTATTTATTTGCTTATTTGCCACAAAAACCAACAGAACAGGAAATATTACGTGCAATTCAAAATGGTCACACCTATATCAGCTGTGGTCCTGAGCTTGAATTTACAGCAAACAATCGATATATACCAGGAATGACGCTGCTTTTAGATGAGAAGGAATCTTCCATTCGCATTGGTGTTGCAATTAAGCAAATGGATGAAAAGCATAAAGTCGTCATCGAGAGCAACAATGGGACAGTACTTGAATCCAAGGATCATGAACTAAGTCATTTGATTGAGGAATCCGAAGATTTAAAATGGCTGCGAGTTAGTATTTTTGATGATGCTCACGTCCGTGTAGCCTTTACGAATCCTATTTATATAGAAGATAGTAATCAAAGAGAGCTATAAAAACTTCCTTCATATATAAGGTTGAATGTTTGCTTGCGTTAATTAAATGAAAGGTGAGTGTTCATGGAGATAAAATTAGAAAAACCGGAAGAAATGCCTATAACTATACAAAAAAAAGGAAAACTTTCGGTACTTGGAAAAAACATTTGGCAGCATCGCCAGCTCTATCTAATGTTACTACCATGTATCATATTCTTTATCCTATTTTCTTATTTACCAATGGCGGGTTTAGTCCTTGCTTTCAAAGAGTTTCGATTTGACACAGGTTTATTTGGTGGAGCATGGGTTGGCTTAGAATACTTTGAACGATTTTTTAATGATCCTCAAAGCTGGGTATTCATAAAAAATACGTTGATTATCAGTTCTATGAAGCTATTTCTAGCATTACCTTTTCCAATCATACTTGCGCTTATGTTTAATGAAATAACGAATAACAAAATTCGTGGTATTTTTCAAAGTATTACCTATTTACCCCACTTTTTATCATGGGTTGTCGTCATTGGTATATTACAGCGTATTTTAGCACCTGATACAGGTTTACTGAATGAAGTCATATCGATGTTTGGTGGAGATGGTAGTACATTTTGGTTAATGGAAGAGTCGTCATTTTATCATGTGATGTTTTGGAGCTACATTTGGAAGGATATTGGCTGGAACTCAATCATTTACTTTGCCGCGATCGCAGGAATCAATCCATCATTGTATGAGGCTGCAGCGATTGATGGGGCGAGTAAATTGAGACAAATCTGGCATGTTACGTTACCAGGAATTAGACCGACCATTATTATCTTATTTATTCTTTCACTAGGAAATATATTATCTGCAGGTTTTGACCAGATTTATTTACTCAAAACACCAGGAAATGTGGAAGTTTCTGAAATTATTGATACGTATGTCATTAGTGTTGGGCTTCAAAATGGTCAGTTTGGATATGCAACAGCTGTCGGAATGATGCAAGGTGTTATTGGGCTTGTCTTAGTTCTAGTTGTTAATCATTTTTCGAGGAAAAAATTCAACACCTCAATGTGGTAAGAAACGGTTGCAAGGTCTTAATCAGACTTGACAATACACAAGAAAATTCAAAATGGAAAGCAGGATAATTGTGAAAAAACTTCGATTGATTATGTCATTATTTGTAGTTGCAGTCTTATTTATCACAGGTTGTGCACCAAAAGAAGAAGTTAACATGAGTAAAGAAATTCCTGAAGGAAAACCAGATACATGGATCGCGGATCGTACAATAAAAGGATTAGTCTTCATGAGTGATGGCGACGTTTCTGCGGAAATGAACCCAGAAATTGCGAAAGAATTAAAAGAGAAAACAGGTATTACGTTAGAATTACAAGGGATTTCACAAGAGGACTCTACTCAAGCGTTAACATCAGGATTAGCAGCTGGAGATTTACCTGACTTTATTGCCTATTACTTAAATCATAGTGGACGTCCAGAAATGCAAATTTTATTAAAAGCTGCAAGAGAAGGGATGTTTACAGATTTAACACCAATGTTAAAGGAAACAAAAATCTATTCTAAGTATTTCGAAGAAGGTTATTTACCGACAGATACAAAAGATAATGTTATGTTCCGAGATGAGTTTGGTGGTTCATCGTACTTTGTTCATATGACTGTCCCTAGAAAACCAGGTACTGTTACAACAAAATATGTCGGTGGTCCTTACATTTTAAAAGATATCGTTGATCAACTTAAGATAGATCCAGTATCAATTGATACGACAGAAGAATTGTATGATTTAGCTATAAAAATAAAAGAAGGTAATTTTAAAGATAAGAATGGTAAAGCTATTACACCTATTGGTCCAACTGCATGGGGTGGCGCGGATAAAGATCAAATCTTTAATGATTTAGTATGGACTGGTGATAGTGGTGAAAAGTTTTTAAAGGATGATAACGGCAAATTATTACACGAAAGTCAAACAGATTATGGTATGAAGCGAATTGAGTTAGTTCAAAAATTATTGAATGAAAAATTAATGCACCCTGAGTACTTCACAATGGAAGAAAACCGTGCAAAAGAAGGCATTGTCAATAAATCATTTGGTATCGTTTCAGACATGCATAATTACATCGTTCAAAATAATGATTTAAAATACATTCCACTTGGCCCAATGAACACAGTTGAAGGCGAATATCAAATGCAATTAACTTACAAATCAGGTTATGCTGGATGGTCAATTCCAAGCACGACAGAAAATCCAGAAGATATTGTGAAGTTAGCTGACTTCTTAACGAGTAGAGAAGGTAAATTACTAAGTCAATACGGAATCGAAGGTAGAGATTACACATTAGATGAAAAAGGTAACCCAATTGTTAAACAGGAAGTGTTGGACTTAAAAGAAAGTAACCCAGACGAAGCGAAAAAACTTGGTTTTAGAGGTGTAGGTTCATACTGGGCAGAACATCTAGGTTATACAGATTTAGATCGTTTAGAAGATTTTGGTGAAGCAGAATATGGTGATTCGGCTTCTAAAGCTTCGAATACAGCAGCTACAGAAATTATTAAGATGTGGAAGTTCGACGAGAAATATAAAAATGCTAACGTAATAGATGGTTCAACACCACAAGCATTTATCTTTGAATATGAGAATGGGGCAAATTTAGAGATTGCCTTAACTAAATATAATGAGAGTTTGTTAAGAGCTTATTATAGTAAGGATCTGAACGAAGCGAAACAGATCATGGATGAAGCAGCAGAGCAAATTAAGCAAGCTGGTCTAGATGGATATCTTGAAATGATTGAGAATAAAGAAAAAGAAGGTTTGAACATAAGATTTTAAGACAACTTGATTAACTATTTAAAAATGAGGGAGGCTTCCTTAACTAGGAGGAAGCTTTCCAATTAATAAAATAGGAACGTATAAGTCTTTTGTTTTTGCACTTGCGTAATTCTAAACAGAAAGGGGCTTTATTTTGAAATCCACTAAGATTCAATCAACTAGTAGCCAGCGTTTTTTCAAATGGATTAACTACCTTATTATTATTGGACTCTGTTTAACGATAGTTCTACCATTTCTTAATATATTAGCGTTAGCGTTTAATAGTGGAGCCGACGCACAACGAGGCGGGGTTTATTTTTGGCCGAGAGAATGGAGTTTTGAAAATTTTACAGAGGTTTTTAAACAGTCTGATATTATCACAGGTTTTTATATTTCAGCGTTCCGCACAGTCCTTGGAACCATTTTAAGTGTCTTCCTGACAGCGATGGCTGCTTATGCCTTGAAGAGTAGAACATTACCAGGAAGAAAATCAATTACATTCTTCGTGTTTTTTACAATGTTGTTTAGTGGTGGAATCGTCCCTTATTACATGGTGTTAAAAGAACTTCATTTAACAAATACAATTTGGGTATACATCATCCCACTGCTTTATAATGTTTGGAATATTATGATCATGCGCACATTTTTTATGCAAATTCCTGAAAGTATTGAAGAAGCAGCAAGAATTGATGGCTGTGGGGATTTTAAAATTTTTATGAAAATTATTTTACCAATGAGTAAACCGGTTATTGCGACCATTGCTTTATTTAACGGAGTAGGACATTGGAATGATTGGTTCTCTGGTACATTCTATGTAAGAGATCAAGAATTGAAACCACTGGCAACCTTGCTACAAGAAATGTTAACGAGACAGCAAGCGATGGCGGATGCGCTTTTAAAATCATCTTCTGTCCATTATGAAATGTTAGATAAAATTCAAGTGACTGGTGATTCATTAAAAATGGCAACAATCATTCTTGTCATTCTACCTATCGTTTTAATCTATCCTTTTATTCAAAAGTATTTTGTTAAAGGTGTAAATATCGGTTCAGTAAAAGAGTAAAGAGGAGCTAACATCATGAAAAAATTGAAATTTAATGAAAACGGACAGTTTAAAATTGTTCAATTTACTGATTTGCATGTTGGTGCATATCCATTTGTGGAAGAAGATCTTCAAACCCTGAAATTAATGGAAAAGACGATTTTAGAGGAAAAACCGGACTTGGTTGTTGTAACGGGAGATTTGATTTGGAGTGAAGGTGTCAAGGATCCATTAAAATCATATGAAGTTGTGTTGGATGTATTAAATAAAACAGGTATACCTTTTGCGATTGTTCATGGTAATCATGATACAGAAGAAAACATCACGCGCAGCGACTTGCTTAAAATGGAAGAAACGATTGAACAGGCATTGTCGAAAGATGGTGAAGACATAAAGGGAAGAAATAATTATTCAATCCCAATTTACACATCATCTGAAGAGACGGTTGGATCTGTCCTTTACATGCTTGATTCTGGTGCCCATGATTTATATGAAATTGGGACGTATGAGTGGATCTTACCTGAACAAGTTAGCTGGTTTTTAAGAGAAGCGAAAACTTATCATGAAGATTCATCCAATAAAATTCCAAGTCTTTCATTCTTTCATATTCCTCTACCAGAATATAAAAATATAAATCTCTCAAATGAGACCGTTGGGGTAAAAAATGAAGAGATTTGTTCCCCAGAGCTAAATAGTGGTTTTTACACAGCTTTATTTGAACAAGGAGATGTGATGGCTACATTTGTTGGTCATGACCATGATAATGATTTCTGTGGGAATTATCACGGCATTAGCTTAGGGTACGGACGTGTCTCTGGCTTCAACTGCTATGGTGAATTAACAAGAGGAGCACGCATCATTACGCTATCTGAACAGAAATATTCATTTCAAACATACCTAAAATTAAGTAATGGAGAAGAGACCAACCATTACACACACCATGAATCAACACGAAAGGAAGTCATTTCATGAAAGTAGATTACCATTTTCACCTTGAGGAAGGTCCATATTCTTTATCTTGGATACAAAGAACGATTGAATCCCTTCGTGAGGGTTATCAAACGAAGGGATCGGAATCTAGCTATCAAGAATCACTTCGCTTAGCGGAATTATTGAAAAACCGCATGGATGTTGGCGAGTATTCACGTGAATGGTTTAGCTTGTATTTAAATAAAGCGAAAGAGATTGGTCTAAAAGAGGTCGGGATCGTCGATCATCTGTATCGATTTATCGAATACAAGTCTTATTATGAAAAATATATCGACATTCACTCTGATGAATTGGGAAAGTTACAGAAATACTGGCTGGATCAAATCTGTATTCGTTCAATTGGTGAGTTTGTTTCATTTATAGAAACTGAAAAAAAAGTATGGGAGAAAGAAGGGATTCAGTTAAAGCTTGGAATGGAAGCAGACTATTTCCCAGGTGGAGAAGATGAACTGAAAGAGATATTATCCGAATATCCATACGATTATATTATCGGTTCTGTTCATTTTCAAAATGGCTGGGGTTTTGATAATCCACAAACACAATGGAAATTTGAGGAGACTCCATCACTAAACCTCTATCATATTCATTTTGACATTCTTGAATCAGCGATTAAATCAGACCTCTTCGATATCATTGCTCATTTAGATAATTTAAAAGTGTTCGGTTTTCGTCCAGATGAAAACGAACTAAAACACTATTATGTGAAAATTGCAAAACTACTGAAACAACACGATATCGCAACAGAAGTGAATGCTGGCTTATTTTACAGATACCCAATTAAAGAAATGTGTCCGAGTCCTACTTTTTTGAGTGTTTTAGCCGAAAATGATGTGGCAGTCACAACCTCTTCAGATGCCCATTATCCTGAAGATTTGGGGAAATATAATTCGTTACAACTTGAAATGCTACGATCGAACGGTTTTTCGCAAATTGCAACATTCAGTAAGCGAAAACGATACATGAGAGATCTTAATGAACGTATTGGGACAATGAGCGAGAACAAGTAATGAAAGAGCGAGCTCCCAAAACAGTCACCTTTTGGTTTTTATTCTGGCCATTATTAATTGAACAATTTTTCCAGCTATTATTGGGAAATGTGGATATCTTTATGCTCAGTCATTATTCGGATGAATCCGTTAGTGCGGTTGGTTTGGCAAATCAACTATTAGTCGTTGCATCATTAATTTTCGGGTTTGTAAGTATCGGTACAAGCGTGATATTGGTGCAACTTCAGGCAGGCCAGAAGCTCAAACAAGCATCACTTGTGACAAATCATGCGTTTGTCTTAAATAGTATTAGCGGCATTTTAATTAGCATTGTGTTTGTTTTATTTGGTGAAAATTTATTAAGGATGATGCAAGCACCAGTCTCCATTATGGAAGAGGGTAAGATCTACTTAGCAATTGTCGGTGGCAGTATTGTTTTACAAGCACTAATGGCCACATTGGGAGCTGTTTTTAGAAGCTTTAACTTTGTCAAAGAGGTCATGTATATTTCCGTTTTTATCAATATTCTCAATATTATTGGGAATTATCTTGTTCTCATGACATCATTGCCACTTCCTGTCGAAGGAGTCGAAGGCGTAGCCTACGTAACAGTAATTAGTCGTGTTGTTGGTACAGGAGTATTTATTTGGTTATTTTTGCGAAGATTTAAGGGGAAATTGCCGTGGGTGAACCCATTTCTAATAAAGAAAGAAACAACATTGTCTATTTTGAAATTAGGAATCCCTTCTGCTGGTGAGCATGTTTCCTATAATCTGTCCCAAACCGTGATTACAGGAATGATTGCGTTAATGGGAACGGTCGTTTTGACAACAAAAATATATACACAAACAATATCAGGGTTTGTATTTATCATCTCGTTTGCAATTGCTCAAACGACCCAATTATTGGTAGGTCGCCTGATCGGTGAGGATAAGAAAGAAGTAGGGTTAAATTTAAGTATCAAAATTATGATACGAACACTTATTATTTCCTTTTCATTAAGTTTCATCATCTATGGTGCAGCATCATTTATTGTCCCGATCTTTACAGATAATCTTGATATTCTTTCTTTGACAACAACATTATTGTTTTTCTCCATCTTTCTTGAGCCTGCTAGGGCTACAAATGTCGTACTAATTGGATCATTAAATGCTGCCGGAGATGTTCGATTCCCTGTAATCATTGGAATCCTTTCGATGTGGGTTATATGTGTCCCTCTTAGTTATGTGGTTGGGGTCTATTATGGGTTCGGTCTAGTAGGGATATGGTTGGTCTTTATTCTTGATGAATGGCTTCGCGCATTCTTACTATTGTGGCGTTGGAAGAGTCGTTCATGGATGAAAATTGTCCTGCGGGTTTGACTTTATGTTGTTTACAGTTTGAATTTGAATAGGAGTTCGTTGTGGACAGTTAGTACGATTTGTGTCCAAAGCGACTCCTATTCATACATTAATGAAGTTTCACTCTATCGTCTGTTTGACAAGAAGAACTAGTTGGTTCCTGTCTCACTGACTTTCTCAATCTTATCGACGAACATTTGAAAAACCTTTCTTTTTTCCTCTAATTCTTTTATATATTCTTTAAGTTCTTCATACTTTTCTACAAATGGAATTTGGTAAGTTGTTTTGATCGAATTGATAAGTTCGTCATTTATTGTTGATTGAATGACTTGCTTCGTAATACCAGATTTATATGAATAGAGTTGAAGATCACATTTGACCCTCTCATATTCTTGATCAATTTCATCTTTTTGTTTTACCATTTCTTCCTTCCATTCAAGTAGAGCATCTTTCACATACGGCTCCATAATTTCCCCTCCTCAGCTGATTACCAATCTGTGTATTTCTAAAACAATAGGCAATGGTTTGTATATCTAAATACACTATTGATATTTTTTAACTAATTTATGGGGGTAATAGATTGTATAAACGATTCCATATCCATTCTATATAATAATAGATTTTTTATGTAAAGTAATTAAAGTTTTGTAAATGTATTGTAAATGAAGATACACTACATGATTGATAGACTAATCCCTTAATCCTAGTAAAATGTGTTTATTTTCGGAAGGATTTTACAATTTTCAACCTGATTTCGACATTATTTTTAGGAAATGAGAAAATAGTAGGGTTAAATTATGCTGGTTTTAAGAATATATTCCTGAAATTACTTAATTTACAAAGACGATATATCTCTTTAATACTGACTTAATAGTATATAGATAGAATTTACTTAGAAAAACGAATTACATAATTATGATTTTAAAGGAGAGAGTGAATTGATGGATCGCCGTAAATTTTTAACTTATATGGGAACTGGTACTGCAGCAGTAGTTGCGGCATCGACAGGACTTGGCGCGTTAGCACCTAAAGCTAATGCTGCAACAGCAGATCATTTAATGAATGGACAAGCAAAAGGAAATGGAAAAGCACTTACTGCTCCTTTTAAAGCGATTGGACGTACATGGGATAACGATATAACACTTCCAAAAGGTTACAATTATAACATTATCGCTTCTTATGGAGATAAAATTAATTCAAAAGGTGAAATTTTTGGTGACGCAGCTGACTTAACTGTTTATTTTCCAATGGATACCTTAGAAGGTGGAAATAATTCTGAAGAAGGTTTAATTTGGGTCAACCATGAGTTTCCTGAACCAGGTAACTATATGGAAATGCTAGGAATTAATCCTGATGCAGTTGGTGATGATATTAGTAATTTTCCTAATCTATTAAAAATGGAAAAAGAAGCTGTTGGCGGTTCAGTTATTCATGTTAAGAAGGAAAAAGGAAAATGGGCACTAGTGCAAGATGACAAATATAATCGTCGTGTAGATGGGACAACTAAAATTGAATTAGCAGGTCCTGCAAGAGGAAGTTCTGCAGTAAAAGGAGCAACTTCTGTTGAAGGTTCACTTGGAAACTGTAGTGGTGGACGTACTCTTTGGAATACAGCTCTTTCTTGTGAAGAAAATACGGAATATGGTGACGATTATGGCTGGCCAAACTTTATAGATGAACATTACGGCTGGGTGGTTGAAGTAGATCCTTTCAACCCTGAACGACCCGTTCGTAAGCAAACAGCTCTTGGCCGTTTTGCCCACGAAAATACAGCGATGGGACAAACCAAGGATGGTAGAGTTGTAGTTTATATGGGGGATGACGCTCGCGATCAATGCTTCTATAAATTTATTAGTGAAAAGAAATTTAATCCGAATAATCGTGAAGCAAACATGAATATTTTAGAAAATGGAACATTGTATGTTGCTGACCTTAATAAGCAAACTTGGATTGCTCTAGACTATTCGACGAATACAAAGTTACAAAACTATCAAAAAAATGGTAAAAAGTTCTTCGCTAGCCAAGCAGATGTTTTAACATTTACTCGTGAAGCAGCACTAGCTGTAGGTGCAACAAAACTAGATCGTCCAGAAGACGTGGAAATCCATCCACATGACGGAAGTGTATTTTTAGCATTAACAAATAACTCAAGCCACGGAAATTTCCATGGTCAAATCTATCGTTTTGTACCTGCAAATGGTGACCACGCTAGTGATAAATTCACGTTTGAAGTATTTATTGCTGGTGGACAACAAAGTGGTATTACTTGCCCAGATAACCTTCATTTTGATAGTAAAGGAAACCTTTGGGTTGTTGAAGACTTCGGTGCTACTGAAGATAATCAATATGCTGCATATAAAAACTGTGGTGTATTCATG
Organism: Metabacillus rhizolycopersici; assembly: GCF_020075705.1. Next base: position 25,514 of record NZ_JAIQUM010000017.1, read on the forward strand.
GTTCCTACAGACGGTAAAAATTATGGAGACCCGTTCCAGTTTGCATCAGGTCCACTAGGGAGTGAATTGACCGGTCCTTGGTTAACTCCTGATGAACGTACTTTATTCATCGATGTACAACATCCTGCTACATGGAATAAATACCCAGGATATACTTTTGGGCGCTCTTGTTTGGTTGCTATCCAAGGTGGGAAATTTAAATAAGATATAGGAGTTTTTTTACATGATTTTCGTTTGTAAAAAGCATGTCAAAAAAGGCTTGAAAATGGTGTTTCTACCACATATCCAGCCGATCTCTGATGAAAATAAAATAACTGGGAACTTTCATTGCCATGCCTGTGCTCAGTGGGCTGATTTTAAATTATATAATTTTGAATCGCATAGGAAACAGGCTGTTAAAAAAGCCATGTAAATAGAGGAGGGAATAGGTATGTTTCAGAATATTGGAATTCCTGGTTTGATTCTTGTTCTTGTAATCGCCTTAATTATTTTTGGGCCGTCAAAATTGCCAGAAATTGGACGTGCGTTTGGTTCTACACTAAAAGAATTCAAAAAATCTACACGAGAATTGGTTTCAGATGAAGAATCGAATTCCGAGGAGAAAACAAAAAAACAAAAAGCAATTTAATGGAAAATCATAAAAAGGAGATGTAGGTAGATGGTTCTTACTTACATCTTCTTTTTATAAACGAAGAAGGTGATTTCAATTATGGAAAACAGAGAAATGAATCTTGTTGATCATTTAAGCGAAATGCGAAAACGTCTCATTATCATTCTTGGCAGTTTTATGCTTTTATTAATTCTGTCGATGATTTTTGTGCAAGATATTTACAATTGGTTAATTAAAGATTTACCTATGAAGCTCGCTGTCCTTGGACCAAGCGACATTTTATGGGTATATTTAATGTTGGCAGGTATTATCGCCATTGCAGGTGCGATACCGATCACAGCCCATCAAATCTGGCTCTTTGTACGTCCTGCTTTATCTGTTAAAGAAAGGAAAGTAACGTTAGCTTATATTCCAGCCTTGTTTCTTCTCTTTATATTAGGAATTTGCTTTGGCTATTTTGTCATTTTTCCAACAGTATTTAATTTTCTACTTTCATTGTCCGATAACATGTTTATGACTTTTTTTACTACGGAAAAATATTTTCGGTTTATGATTCATATTATACTCCCGTTTGGATTTTTATTTGAACTTCCGGTGATTATTATGTTTTTAACTAGTCTTGGAGTGTTGAACCCTTATCGCTTACAAAAAATGAGGAAGTATTCTTATTTTGTGTTAATTTTAATTGCCGTCCTGATCACACCACCTGACTTTATTTCAGACGTAATCGTCGTTATTCCACTACTGTTTTTATATGAATGTAGTGTCCTATTATCCAAAGTAGTTTATCGGAGAAAACAAAAACTTGCCATGACAGCTTGATTCAGTATAACAAGACAATCACTATGAATAAGAAAGGCTGACACTTAGAGTTGTCAGCCCTTCTTATTACATTATTTCATCATATCGTGGTCTACATATCTCTCACCATTTAGTTCACTAATGATGTTGATTGCAACCTTTGCACCGTCACCTGCTGTAATAATTGTGTGAACACTAACGCCAGCACAAGTTCCAGCAGCCCAAATACCATCGATGTTTGTCTTTCCATCGTTATCTACTTGGATAATTGTCTTAATTCTCGGTTCTGTTCCAGGTATAGTCGTTAATCCAATCTTTTCGCCGAGTGCTACTATCGCACCAGTTGCAATAATAACATGTTTAGCAGAATAAGCCCCATGTTCTTCTGTTTGAATGTCAAAACCTGATTCCGTTTTCTTGATATCGACGACAGCATCTTTAACAAGTTCAGAGCCAAGCTTTTGAGCCTGTTTTATTCCAGTTTCAATTAACTCAGGACCAGAAATTTCAGAAACTCCATAATGATTTTCAATCCATGCACGTTTTGTCATACTTTTGTCTGAATCAATAATCAACGTTTTTTTACCAGACTTTGCTGTAAAAATTCCTGCACTTGCTCCGGCAGGTCCTGCTCCAATAATAACAATATCAAACATGTAACCCCATCCCTTCGAATTGTTATATGTATAAGATCTATACAGTTAAAGTATAAATGGTATCTACCATAATTTATAGTAATTCATCTTATGCGGGTTTCGAGTTTATCATATTGCTTGTCATAATGATGCGTTTTCATTATGATGAAATAGGAATGGTATAATTATAGAAAAATTGGTTTGTAACTGGTTGTTGAATACGATGATTTTAATATTTGAATAGGAGTGTGTGACATACGATGGATGTATTTACAGCGATAACGACGAGAAGAAGTATTGGTGTAGTAAAACCTGATCCTGTTCCAACTGAACTTATTAATAAAATACTTGAGGCTGGTACTTGGGCTCCTGCCCATCACGGAACAGAGCCGTGGAGATTTTTTGTTTTGACTGGGGAAGCAAGAAACAGACTTGGGCAAACACTGTCTTCAATACTTGAAAAGACATTGGAAGACCCGGAAAGTGAAGAAAGTAAGAAACGATTAGAAAAAGTGGGACAACAGCCATTTAGAGCACCCGTTATTATAGCGGTGGGTGTTGAACCGACAATAAATGAAAAGGTGTTAATAAATGAAGAATACGCTGCTGTAAATGCTGCGATTCAGAATATGTTACTTGCCACACATGCACTTGGGTTAGGTGCAGTCTGGAGAACGGGTAAAGTATGTTATTCACAAGAAATAAAACAGTTGTTTGGTCTTTCAGATAATGGAGAGATGTTAGGCTTTATTTATATTGGTTATTCTGATATGAAGGAGAAAGAGGGCAAAAGAAGTCATTACTCTGAGGTAACAAAGTGGCTTGAGTCTGAAGAAGATTTTTCGTAAGTGAATATGGTAATGTATGGACAGGAAAAACACGGTGAGCGATTGCTAGCCGTGTTTTTCTTATTGAGAATCGAATAGTTCCACTAAAAATACGACTAGTAATAAGTTGCATTTTCATTGGGAATTTGGTTTAATTAGATGCAAACTTTTTATTCCAAGGTGGATGAAAAGTTGAAAGGCAAGTAAACGTCTTAGTATGTTTATATCCTGCAAATATAAATATAGTAGGTGAAGGAAAATGGAAAAGAAACAATTTCGGGTTTTACTATATTACCATTATGTAACGATAGAAAATCCAGAGGAATACACACAACAGCATTTAGAATTTTGTAAGAGTATTGGATTAAAAGGTAGGATCTTAATTGCATCTGAAGGAATCAATGGAACCGTATCTGGTACGATTGAACAAACAGATCAATATATTGCCCATATGAAAGCCGATCCTCGCTTCGCAGAGATGGTATATAAAATTGACGAAGAAGATGGTCATGCGTTCAAAAAAATGCATGTGCGTCATCGACCAGAACTTGTGACTTTACGATTAGAAGAAGACGTGAATCCACTAGAGTTAACTGGTAAATATTATAGTCCGAAAGAATTCTATGAAGCAATGCAGCAGGAAGACACTGTTGTGATTGATGCAAGAAATGATTACGAATTTGAATTAGGCCATTTCCGCAATGCGATTAAGCCTGATATTGCTACATTTAAAGAATTACCGGATTGGATTCGTGAAAATCGCGAACAATTCGAGGGCAAAAAAATCTTAACGTACTGTACTGGTGGAGTTCGATGTGAAAAATTCTCTGGCTGGTTACGTAAAGAAGGATTTGAAGATGTAGCCCAACTACACGGCGGTATTGTCACTTACGGTAAAGATCCAGAAGTACAAGGGGAACTATGGGATGGTCAATGCTATGTATTTGATGAGCGAATTGGTGTACCAGTTAATAGAGTAAACCCTGTTGTTGTCGGAAGGGACTACTTCACAAACGAACTATGTGAACGCTATGTTAATTGTGCGAACCCTGAATGTAATAAACAAATCCTCTGTTCAGAAGAAAATGAACATAAGCATTTACGTTCATGTAGTGATGAATGTCGAGTTCATCCGAGAAACAGATATATTGCAGAACATGGGCTGACAGAAGAGGAAGTAAAAGAGAGATTAGGAGCACTAGTTTAATTTAGTTAATAGATCGTTGTGACTATGATTTTCTTTCATTTCGCTTCATTCATCGAGATAAAAAATCTCTTCCGATTCAGGAAGAGATTTTTTATGTTTTGGGAAACTGAAAAAACCTGTAATATATTGACACAATATAGAGGATATGGTATTTAAAAGAGAGTTAGCACTCGACTAAGAAGAGTGCTAATCGGTTCATGCGCGATCTACTGGATACCTAAAAAACATTTTTACTAAGTTATTGCACGTTTCGCGTAGTTTTCAATTTGAAAGGAGAGAGTTACATGGCTAAAAAAGAGTTTAAAGCAGAATCTAAACGGTTATTAGAAATGATGATTAACTCGATTTACTCGCAGAGAGAAGTGTTTTTAAGAGAGTTAATTTCGAATGCAAGTGATGCAATTGATAAAATTTATTACAAAGCATTAACCGATGAGAATTTAAGTTTTGATAATGATAGTTACTACATAAAAGTGTCAGCGGATAAGGAAAACCGAACATTAACAATTAAAGATACCGGAATTGGCATGACGAAAGAAGAGTTAGAAAATAATCTTGGAATCATCGCCAAGAGTGGCTCATTGGCATTTAAAAATGAAAATGAAGTAAAAGATGGACATGATATTATTGGTCAATTCGGTGTTGGCTTTTATGCAGCTTTTATGGTTGCTGATGTTGTGACTGTTATCAGTAAGGCATTAGGCAGTGATGAAGCTTATAAGTGGGAATCACAAGGTGCAGATGGATACACGATTGAACCATATGAGAAAACTTCAGTTGGCACAGAAATTATTCTGAAGATCAAAGAGAACACAGAAGATGACCAATATGATGAGTTTTTAGAAGAATATCGTTTAAAAACAATTATCAAAAAATACTCTGACTTCATTCGCTATCCAATCAAAATGGATGTAACTGGTCAAAGACCGAAAGAAGATAATGAAAACGAATTAGAGGAATATCAGGAAGAACAGACGATTAATAGCATGGTTCCAATCTGGAAGAAAAATAAAACGGAGCTTACTTCAGAGGATTATGAAAAATTTTATCAGGAAAAACGCTATGGTTTTGACAAGCCTCTTAAATCTATTCATAGTAGTGTGGATGGGCAGATAAGATATAATGCGATATTATACATCCCTGAAAGTATGCCTTTTGACTATTACTCTAAGGAATATGAAAAAGGATTGGAGCTTTATTCAAATGGCGTCTTGATTATGGATAAGTGTGCAGATTTGCTTCCTGACTATTTCAGTTTTGTTAAAGGAATGGTTGATTCGGAAGATTTGTCTCTTAATATTTCAAGAGAGATGCTACAGCATGACCGCCAATTAAAGCTTATTGCTAAAAACATTAACAAGAAAATTAAAAATGAATTGCAAACCTTATTAAAAAATGAACGAGAAAAGTACGAAGTATTCTATACATCATTTGGCAGACAGTTGAAATATGGCGTGTATAGTGATTTCGGCAGCAATAAAGATGTATTACAGGACTTATTGATGTTCTATTCATCTAAAGAAAAGAAAATGGTTACGTTAGATGAATATGTTTCAAGAATGCCTGAAGATCAAAAATATATTTACTATGCTTCTGGGGAATCGTATGAAAGAATTGAAAAACTTCCACAAACAGAGCTAGTATCAGATAAAGGCTATGAAATTTTATATTTCACTGAGGATATTGATGAATTTGCAATAAAAATGATCATGACCTATAAAGAGAAAGAATTCAAATCGGTCTCAAGTGGCGATCTTGGTATTGAAGCAGATGAAAATCAACAAACGACGGAAAAAGAAGAGAATGAAAACAAAGAACTCTTTGAACAGATGAAAAACATCCTAGCAAACAAAGTAAAGGATGTAAGAGTATCAAAACGATTAAAAACGCACCCAGTCTGTTTATCTACAGAAGGTGAAGTAACGATTGAAATGGAAAAAATCCTGAGTGCAATGCCTGATAACCAAAATGTTAAGGCTGACAAAGTGTTAGAAATTAATACAAATCACGACGTATTCCAATCATTAAAAGACGCGTATGAAAATGATAAAGAGAAACTAACTTTATATACAAATCTACTGTATAATCAAGCACTTCTAATCGAAGGCTTGCCAATCAATGATCCAGTTGAGTTTACAAATGATATATGTAAAGTGATGGTGTAAAAATGATAAAAAACAACAGTCCGACTTTTTTTCAAGAGTTTGGGCTGTTGTTTTTAGTTATAAATCATTATAAGAGTCAAATTGTTCTTTCAATTCAATTACAAAAACAATCGCCCTACACAGGGTGCGAGGATTTTGTAAAATAATAAGCTATTGCGGAAGCCAGCTACTCATATATTCCTCATCTTCTAAATTGTGTGCGTCTTTTACGATATAAAGTGGACGGAATGTATCGACCATGACCGCCAGTTCACGCGTCTCTTTTTTGCCGATACTATCTTCTATTTTTCCTGGATGTGGTCCATGTGGCAAACCGCTTGGATGAAGGGTAATAGATCCTTGTTCAATTCCGCGCCTGCTCATAAAGTCACCATCAACATAATATAGTACTTCATCACTTTCTACATTACTATGTAGCAGTCTAAAGTTGCCCGCGAAGTCTGAAAAAGGCCGAAACCAGTAACAACAAAAAAAGGACTCTATAAAAGAGTCCTTTCATAATTATGCTTTGTGTACGTTAGTAGCTTGAAGTCCACGTTGACCTTGTTCTGTGTCAAATGTAACTTTTTGGCCTTCGTCTAAAGATTTAAATCCTTCGCCTTGGATAGCTGAGAAATGTACGAATACATCGTCTCCACCTTCAACTTCGATGAAACCGAAACCTTTTTCTGCGTTAAACCATTTTACTGTACCTTGTTGCATGTGTGTTTCCTCCTGTGTGGATACTATTCCACAATTTATTACTATAGTTGCTCAATTAGATATCAAAGGCGAAAAGTTTAAACACTTATTCTTTCCTTACAGACCGAACAAAAATAATTCCTCTTTAGAATAACAGAAGAAATTTGGAAAAGCAAATAGAAAATGTTACTTGTTTTATCCATTATTTTATTTTTTATGCATCCATTTCAGAAAACGATTGATTTACTAAGGGATAGATTGGGTACAATATGATGAAAAGAATGACTCTATTGCAAAAATATCTTAAAAGAAATTGGTTTATCAGGTAATCAACGGGAGGTAGAATGTATGATTAATGAAAAAGTTGCTTTTATTTTAGAAGATAAAATAAACCTCGTCAAAAGTGATGGGAAATCAATTTATTTAGTCGGTCCAATCAAATTACCCGTGAACTTAGGTGGTGAAACAACAATTTTTCAATGGTATTGCTGGTTGCGATGTGAGAATATGGCTGGTCACTTTTGTGAGGATGGCTCTTATAATACGGAAAGTATCATTGAAACGTTGGCCTCATCCAATTTAGCGGAAATGCAGCAATCGAGTGTGCTAGTATATGGAGATTTTCAACATTCTACCGATGCACTGATTCGCATGCATAGTATTTGCCATACAGGTGATATTTTTGGAAGTAAACGCTGTGATTGTGGCTTTCAATTAAAACAAGCAATGAAAATGATTGCTGCTCACGGATCAGGTGCATTGTTTTATTTAGCAAATCATGAGGGAAGGGGTATTGGCTTATTTAGTAAAGCCATGGCTTATGTTCTTCAAGAGGAAGGATTAGATACGGTACAAGCTAATTTAGAGCTTGGCTTTAAGGATGATGTGCGAAACTATGATGACGCTATTCGAGTATTAAAAACATTGCGTTCTAATCCAGTGACCCTGATTACCAACAATCCAAGAAAATTAGATGCACTGCAAAAATCAGGTGCCAATCTCGCCGGTCGAGTTCAGTTATGGGGGGACGTATCAGAATACAATGAAAAATATTTAGAAACAAAGGTTGTCCGTTCAGGTCATTTAAAGGGTGGATGTCCGAATGAGTGAATATGTTATACTATAAGCCATGAGGAATCTTTAGGGAGAAGGATCTTCATATTAAAATCGAAAGTGGGGAAGCGAAATGAAATTTGGTTTTGATATTGATGATACTTTGATTAATTTACGGGAATATGCATTTCATTTGTATAATAAAAAGCTGAATAAAAATGTTCAACTCGATGTGTTTCATACAATAAAGACTCTTGAAATCCATGAGGCTTTTGATTTAACTGCAGAGCAAGGTAGCGAGATGTGGAATAGTCTCCAAGACGAAATATATTTTTCTGCTTGTCCGCCATTTCCCCATGCAGTCGAAACATTACAAGAACTTGAGAGACAAGGTCACGAAGTCTATTACATAACAGCAAGAGATAAGGAATTCGGGGAACGGACAAAGAAGTGGTTACTGGAAAATGGCTTCCCAGTAAATGATGATCGCTTTTACTGCGGGATGAAAGACCCGGAAAAAATAAACATCATAAAAGAACTAGATTTAGATTATTACTTTGATGATAAACCTGCAGTTTTAGAAACATTGTTAGATTTACCACTACAGGTTATTGCAAAGGATAATTCTTATAATCAGCATTTATCCATACCACGGCTTACTTCTTGGTCTGAGTTGGAGGCAATCGTTAAACAAAATAGCTAGAGTGCTTATGCAGAGAAATGAATCGAAGTTCGGATTACGTTTTAAATAGTTGCCTCTTATAAATATAATTAATCAGGTCGTGGTAGAATCCACGCCCTGATTGATTACTTATTTACCTTGCCTGTTCAATGATATTGATAAGATTCAACAGCATGTCATTTATCGGTGTAGGGATCAGATAGTATTGACCTAGTTCACTAACTTTACCAGCTAAATATTCAACCTCTGTTTTCCGCCCTGCTTCAATATCTTGAAGCATTGACGTTTTCCCTTGAGGTGACAAAGTATCTAAAATTACTAAAAATTCATCGATATCTTTACTAGTTAAGTTTATGCCAACTTTTTCAGATAAGGTGACAACTTCCTGCATCGCATCAATCATTAACTGCCTGGCCTTTGGTACTTCCTGAAATACTTGGTAATTGCCTCTTAATACAGCTGATGTTTGATTAACCCCAACATTAATCATAAATTTCCACCACATCGTCCGCAGCATATTTTCAGGAATTTCATAAGGGATTTTCACTTGTCCAAAAAATTCTTTTACAAGCTGAACATTAGGAGAATAAGTGGTATTCATTTCTTCTCCAAAGCAAATTTTTCCTATACTTGAGAATTGAATGGAGTTCCCTTCGCGCAATGCATCAATTGCGACACACATGCCATATAGGAGATTTTCATCTCCATATGTTGCAGCAATCATTTCTTCGCTAGCAATTCCGTTCATTAATGAGAGAATAATTGTTTGTGGTCCTACGTGTTTTTTCATATCCTTTATGGCTTGCTGTAGTCCGGAGTATTTAACGGCAACTAGGATTAAATCTGCAGGTTCAGTATTTTCTTCCGGTGTTATATAATTGAATTCATAATGGTTTCCATTTACGTTAAAACCTTCAGCTTTATAGCGTTCTATTCGCTCTGAGTCTGCGATAATTTGAAGACTTTTGCTATCAGATTCATAGATTTTACTTGCATAGGCAGCACCAATTGCTCCAAGTCCAATAATTGATACTTTTTCAATTTTTTTCATAGTTATCACTCCATTATCGTAATTTGAAATAGGGAATGAGCGGGGTAATCTGGAATTAACAGACAATCAAAGTGTGTGAATTTTTCATCTAATGACTTTATATACCATTAATAGATATACTACAAGTATTGTGATCTTTGTATTCTGCAAATTAGAAGTAAACGGTTAGTATATTTTTATTTTAATAGATATGTATGTTCACGGAAATGATTTTTAAATATAGGAATAGAAAGGACTTACATGATGTATTTAATGGATTATCATCACCATACGAATAACTCTTTTGATTCCAAGGCAATAATGGAAGAAGTATGTAATGAAGCAATAAAAAAGGGAATTAAAGAAATATGCTTTACAGAGCATTTTTCCCTAAATCCAGTTGTACCTACTTACGGTTATATGGACTTTGAAAGATACTTTCATGAAATCCGCGATTGTCGAGATAAGTTCCAGGATCAATTAATCATAAAAGCAGGGATTGAGATTTGTGAACCACATCAACTGAAGGATGAATACACAGAAGCATTTAAACCACTTGAGTTGGATTTTATTTTAGGATCTGTACATAACATGAATAATGAAAAATTACGGAAGTTTTTAGGGGATAAAAATAGCAGTTCAGCTTATAGTGAATATTTTACGGAAGTATATCAGTTGGTAAGTTTTGCCGATATAGACGTAATCGCGCACTTAGATTTGTTAAAGCGCTATGCGATTAATACGATTGGAAACTTTGATTTTAATGAATGTAAGGATCTCATCGCTTCGATTTTAGAAAAAGCAATTGACAGAAACATTGGCATCGAAATCAATACTTCTGGCCTTAGAGGGAAATTAAATGAAACACTTCCTTCTATTAATATTATCCAGCTGTACAAAGATTTAGGTGGGGAAATCTTGACGATTGGTTCGGATTCACACTTTGCGGAAACGGTTGGTGCACATTTGCATGAAGCTACTGAAATAGCAAAAGAATGTGGATTTACATCCATTTTTAAGTTTGACAAAAGAACGCCTATTGCAGTTAATCTCTGAGTCATCATTATTCCAAAACGGTCTGTTGAATAAGGCCAAGAATTATAGGACTAAACAACAGTTGAAAATACGAAAGAATTTAAAAGAAAGATTCAACATTAGAGCTTTCAGATTTAGCGATCAAGCAATTCTGAAAGCTTTTTATCATTAGACCAATGTAATCTTTAAACATGAAAAAGGAATCATCTATCTAAATAGTTTTAAATATATGTAGGTCTTACCATCGCTGAATTAGATGTGAAATAATTTACAATAAATGAGCAAGTTTTTAGAGGGAATTTCCTAAAGTTGCTTTTGAAATGGTAGCAGCTCAGGCATAATGAACGATGAAATAATAGAATTAGCCTAGTTGAAAATGTTAACAAAAAAAATTTGTTATTCCTACTTGACTGATTGGATTAATTATCATATAGTTTGTGTATCAAATAAATCAATAGACATCGAAGGAGATCAAAATGAACACCGTTCTAATTATCGTTAACATTGCAGTTTTTCTATTACTCATAATGGGTTTGTTCATAATGCAGAAAAAACATGTTTCTTTTTCTAAGCGTGTTTTCACCGCATTAGGTTTAGGTATAGTATTTGGTCTTGTCATTCAATTAATCTACGGTGCAACATCTGAAGTTACTGTAGGAACAATAGATTGGTTTAGCATTGTTGGTAGTGGGTATGTCAAACTATTACAAATGATTGTTATGCCACTTGTATTCATTTCAATTGTAGGTGCTTTTACGAAGTTAAAATTGACAAAAAATATCGGGAAAATCAGTTTCCTTGTCATTGGAATTCTGCTTGGCACGACTGCCATTTCTGCAGCCATCGGAATTGGCTCTGCATTAGGATTTGGTCTTGATGGAATTCAGATAACGCAAGGGGAAGCGGAAGCAACGCGAAATGTACAGTTAGAGGAAAAAGTTGTCGGAGTTCAAGATATGACGATTCCTCAACAAGTTTTAGAGCTATTGCCAAGTAATCCATTTCAAGATTTGACAGGTGCTCGTCCAACTTCAACAATTGCAGTTGTCATTTTTGCAGCCTTTATTGGTATGGCCTACCTTGGTGTTAAACGTAAGGATCCTGAGCATGGCGAATTTTTTGCTAAGATAATCGATACATTCTACGCGATTATTATGAGAATTGTTACACTTGTTCTTCGTTTAACACCATTTGGAATTTTGGCTTTAATTACGAAAGTAACAGCAACAAGTGATTATGTAGCCATTGCTAAATTAGGTAAGTTTGTCATTGCATCTTATGTGGCATTAATTGCGATGTTTATCGTACATTTAATCCTGTTATCACTTGCAAAACTAAGCCCTGTTAATTATGTGAAAAAGGGATTACCAACATTAACATTTGCCTTTACTTCACGTTCAAGTGCAGGAACATTGCCTTTAAATATTAAAACACAAACAAAAGATTATGGGGTTTCTGAAGGGATCGCGAACTTTGCTGGTTCATTTGGACTTTCAATCGGGCAAAACGGATGTGCTGGTATTTACCCAGCGATGCTAGCAGTAATGGTTGCTCCATCTGTGGGCATTGATCCAATGAGTCCATCATTTATACTCACTCTTATTCTAGTCGTAGTAGTTAGTTCTTTTGGAGTTGCAGGAGTAGGTGGCGGTGCAACATTCGCAGCGCTTATCGTGTTATCTGTCATGAATCTTCCAATTGAAATTGCTGCACTCGTTATCTCAGTTGAGCCATTAATCGACATGGGACGTACAGCATTAAATGTAAGTGGAAGTATGCTATCTGGGGTACTAACTGGAAAAGCAACTGGTGAGTTAGATCAAGAAGTATATCAAAAATCAGAGGTTGCAGAAGCGTAATCGTACAAGGCGCTAGGCACTACTTATTATAAAGAAAATGGCTGCGGGGGAAACTCTGCAGCTATTTTCTTTATGTTTTGGAAATGATAACGCACATTAGTTGAAAATAAACCCCAAACTTAAATAAGGACATGCTAATGTTTCAAAAACATCTACTTTTCATTATCAGAATATTTGTTATTGACACATAATATCGAAAATACATATAATTAGGGACATGATTGAAATAGAGACGTAATTTTTATAAAGATGAAGGGAGAATAGATATTTTGGAAAAATTTTATAGATTATTAGATGACGTTAATGAAGAAATGATCGACATAAGACGACACCTTCATCAACATCCTGAACTATCATTTGAAGAAGTAGAAACTCCTAAATTCATTGCTAACTACCATGAAAAGTTGGGCCATGAAGTAAGAACAAATGTAGGAGGTCGCGGTGTTGTTGCAACTCTTAAAGGGGGGAAACCTGGACCGACAGTGGCATTAAGAGCTGATTTCGATGCGTTACCTATACAGGAAGAAAATGAGTTTTCTTATAAGTCAAAAGTAGACGGTGTCATGCATGCATGTGGGCATGATGGTCATACTGCCGCATTATTAGGCCTAGCAAAGGTACTAAATCAGATGAAAAATGAGTTAGAAGGTAACATAGTTTTTATTCACCAGCATGCAGAAGAGCTTCCTCCTGGTGGAGCGATTGCAATGATTGAAGACGGTTGTCTTGATGGAGTAGATGTTATTTTTGGAACCCACTTGTGGGCAACAGTACCACTTGGTGAAATTGGCTACAGGGTTGGACCGTTTATGGCTGCACCTGATCGTTTTGATATCAAGATCCAAGGGTATGGAGGCCACGGGTCTCAGCCTGAATTAACAAAAGATAGCATAGTGATTGGAGGGCAGTTGATCAATAATCTACAACAAATTGTCAGTAGACGCGTCAGTCCATTAGATTCAGCTGTTGTCTCTGTTTGCTCGTTTGAGGCGAAAAATCCTTATAATATTATTGCTGATTCTGCCTCATTAACGGGTACAGTGAGAACATTCAAAGAAGATGTACGTGAATTTATTGAAAAGGAAATTGAACGTGTTGTAAAAGGGACATGCCTCGTTACTGATGCAGATTATTCTTATACTTACTCGAAAGGGTATCCTGCAACTGTGAATCACAAGGAAGAAACAGAATTTCTTGCAAAAGTAGCTGAAATGGCCCCAAATGTAGAATCTGTTAAAGAACATGAATTGATTATGGGTGGAGAAGACTTTGCTTATTATTTGCAGCATGTCAAAGGAACGTTCTTTATGACAGGCGCTCAAATTGCAGGACGTGAAAAAACATATCCACATCATCATCCAAAATTTGATTTTGATGAAAAGGCGTTATTAATTGCTGCGCAAGTTCTTGGCAACGCAACATTGCAGTACATGAAGGAAAATTCAGAAATTACAGTTTAAGAGGTGACATCAGTGTCAGAGAAAAAGCAACAATTATGGAAAGATTGGCGTATACATCTGATTGTCTTGGGGATTGTTTTAATCGCTGAAGCAATTGGCACATTTCAACTACCTATCGGAATAGGCGTTATCATGTTATTGCCTATGCTTTACGCAATTATTATTGGATTAGGATTATATTTCACCCCCGTCGTAAAAGAAAAGCAAGCAAAAAGTGCAGAATCACTCATTTTTATCGCTGTCAGCTTACTTATCGCTAAATTCGGTGTTACAATTGGCCCGGCTATGGACACAATTATTGAGGTTGGACCCGCATTAATTCTTCAAGAAATTGGTAACTTAGGTACGATACTCTTTGCATTGCCAATTGCTATCTTACTAGGATTAAAACGTGAAAGTATCGGGATGACCCATTCTGTCGCACGAGAACCAAACGTTGCCTTGATTATGGACAAATATGGACTTAATTCTCCTGAAGGTCGTGGGGTTATGGCGATTTATATATTTGGAACTGTCTTTGGAGCAGTCTTCATGGGGATCATTTCCGGAGTTCTCGCAACAATTACACCTCTCCACCCACTTTCCTTTGCAATGGCTTCAGGGATTGGTAGTGGAAGTATGATGGCAGCAGCAACAGGTTCTTTAGTAGCAGCATTTCCTGATTTTGAACAAGATATCGTGGCACTAGCTGGGGCAAGTAATTTGATCTCTACAGGTATCGGTCTTTATGCAAGTATATTCATTGGACTCCCGCTTACAGAGAAACTTTATCTAATTCTTTCGAAAAATAGAGATAAAAGGGCCAGTTCGAAGGTCAAAGTGGAGGCGAAATAATGTTACGAAATATTCAAGAGTGGAGTTTAGTTTTGGTTATTATCGGTATTATCACCTTAGTTGGAAATTGGATTGGTTATGATGTCTTACCGTTTCAAGCTTTGCCTGGAATGATTGTTCTTATTCTTATTTCTCTAGTTGGTTTAATTCTTAATAAGCTAATCCCACTTCAAATCCCAGCAATAGCCTATATCTCATTCATTGCAATTATCGTTTCCATGCCAGGCGTGCCTGGATCAGAACTTGTTGTCAAATGGACGACAGATGTGAACATACTTGCAATCACAACACCAGTATTAGCCTATGCAGGAGTTGCCATTGGTGGATCATGGGCAGATTTTGCGAAAATGGGCTGGAAAAGCATCGTTGTTGGTATGTGTGTGTTGACCGGAACTTTTCTCGGTTCCGCTCTTATTGCCGAAGTGATTTTACGCATGCAAGGAATTATTTAACTATTCTAAAAAACTGAAAATGTATTTGAACAATAACCCGATAAGGCGGCACTTATCGGGTATTTATGTTTTATATAGAACATCGATTTTGGTTGTAACCATAAACAAGTTTCCTTTTTGCTGTTGGATACAATTATATTGCATTTTGCAGCCCTATCACTAGACTGGAAATGGCACACTAAGCTTCCTAGCTCATGAAGTAGTATTATAGAACTTCGCATTCTTTAGCCGCCTGGGAGATCGATTTATATGTTCAATCCATAAAATAAAGGAGCATCATAGCTCCCAAGGTGGAAATTCATTATTTTTTTGTTTCTCATATTCTTTCATCCTAGAATATGGGGTTGCTAGCGTAGATAAGATGAAACCTTGAGGGTTGGTTGTTTTCATATGACCATTTAGCTCTTGGATTTTACTTGTTGCAAACATGTTTGCAACTCGAGCTAGATTTTCAATCGTGTCCATTAATTCTGGATTGTCATTGTAATAACCTTTAGCAATCGAGTTAATATAATCAAGTTTATTACTGATTAGTTTTAGTGTTTTGATATCAAAATGTTCACTTTTCATACGATTCCACTCCTTATTAATAAAGCATATGGAATTATGGGGAATGTGGAACGAGAAAAGTATGAAAAGATGTTTTTTATCCAAGAACAGGATTTCCTTCGTATTATCATTTTAAAATGGACAATGAGCGGGGGATTGCCAAAGGAATTTATAGTGAGAAAAGATAATTGTTAGGATGAATTAGAGTAACTTGCTCGTGATGGAAAATGAACGAAACAGCTCTTTCATGTGTTATTTTCATGAAGCAGTGAAAAGGTAAGCTTGCGATTACTTTTATATAGTAACAAGGATGAAGAAATGAGATGAATGTTTACTCAATGTTTTGTTTATGGTTTGATGCAGGGTTTTTATTAGGTTTTGGTAGTAAATTCTTTAATTTATTTTTTAAATAATCTTTAATCATGTCACGAATACGCTTTTGTTTTTTGTCACGGTTTTTCAAGAAAGCCGCCCTCCTTAAATGAAGTTTTCATTTATGCACTTATTATAACGTTATTTAATCTAATAATCTAATTACGACTTTTTTGATTCGTTCAATTTAAAAGGATTCATCATATCGTATGAATTAAGATGAAACATGTTGTGAAGTATTTTAACTAATTGATTTGAAAAAGAGAAGAAGGATAACCCGAAATGATGATTAGGAGTTATCCTTTTTCCATTTGCTTTTATCTGGAGATATTTCTTCAGAAGCTTCAGTCTGATAGTGGAAATTGTTCGTTTGTACATAAGATTCCTTTTCTCTTATCACATTTGACATCATGTATTTATGGAAAAACCAATTAATAATCGCTACCCCTATTGATAAAATAAAGGATACGAGAAACAAATTATTTTCATTATAAGTGATATTAGCTAGATAAAACCAAGTTAAAATCATTGCTGTTGCAAAATCGGATATAGTGGCAGTTAGGTTATTTGTTCTCGGAAGGAGCAATAAATCACCAAGAATATAAGAGACAATCCAAATTAGGAGCGTTAGTGTAAGTACATTTCCGATAGAATAGTTAAAAAATAATCCAAGAATAATATAACTGAGAACAAGTACAGCGATTAATTTAATTGCTAAAGCCTTAATATGTCGCACACAAATCACTCTTCCTTTTTAACGGTTATGATTTACTTAAAATCAGATGATTATGCATGGAAAATAAATCAATGGGTTTCTCTTTTGTAATGTAGATATCCGATTATTCATTAGAGAATATAGCGCTATTAATAATTTGTGGTTGGGGATAAGTAATGTTAAATTTACACTAAGATCCTTGAAGTAATACGCGAAACATAAAAGAAAATGAAGCTGTCTATTGTCGGTTTTGGAGTAAAATGGTGGTAGTTTAGTAAACTAGTTTACAAATTAATTATTTTAATATAAGATGAAAAGGTAGATTTTTAGCTTAATCTTTATAAAAGAGCGGGGAAACCATTTTTGCAGATGTTTCTGCTAGGGGTGAATTTTGAAAATAAAAGGGCATTTATGTTTCCATGACCTAACCCGACAGCTAACCTCGTAAGCGTCTTAGAGGGAACAATACGTGAATGTTCACGTTAAACGGACACCAAAGTGTCTTTTTTTTTGACAACAAATGAAAATAGATTTTCTTTGTTCGTCCTAGTTATCTTGTTTCCCTACCCAAGAATACTTGTTTTTTATCAATGATAGAAGGGAAGGAAGTAAATGAAGAAGATTAAATTAAGTCTAGCCAGCCAAATTTTTATTGGTTTAATTTTAGGAATAATTGTCGGAGCTATTTTCTATGGTAGTGTGACTGCACAAAGTTATTTGCAGCCGCTAGGAGATATTTTCCTCCGTTTAATTAAAATGATCGTCGTACCGATCGTCTTTTCAAGTATTGTCGTAGCTATTGCAGGTGTTGGAGATTTAAAATCAGTTGGTAAACTAGGTGGTAAGTCATTATTCTACTTTATCGTTGTCACGATGATTGCGATTGGAGTAGGGCTTGTATCTGCAAACATCTTTCAGCCTGGTGCAGGTTTAAATATGAACGAACTAGAAAAAAGTGATATTTCGAACTATGTGAAGACAACAGAATCGGAAGAAGGCAAGTCTTTCATTGAGACAATCGTGCATATTGTTCCTTCAAATCCGTTTCAAGCGATGGTTGAGGGTGATATGCTCGCAATCATTTTCTTCTCAGTGATGTTTGGGATTGGAATTGCAGCGATTGGTGAAAAAGGGAAGCCAGTCCTTCAATTCTTCCAAGGTGCTGCAAATGCAATGTTCTATGTAACGAATGTCATTATGAAATTCGCTCCTATTGGTGTATTTGCCTTAATCGGGGTAACAATTTCTAAATTCGGTTTAGCATCACTTATTCCATTAGGGAAGTTAGTCATTACTGTTTATGGGACAATGATTTTCTTTGTGATTGTGATTTTGGGACTTATTGCAAAATTCGTAGGCTACAGTATATTTAAGTTAATTAAGAACTTGAAGGAAGAGTTAATTCTCGCGTTCTCTACAGCGAGTTCTGAAACAGTTCTTCCGAGAATTATGGATAAAATGGAGACAGCGGGATGTCCGAAGCACGTAGCGACTTTTGTTATTCCTACAGGTTATTCATTCAATCTTGATGGTTCTACATTATACCAAGCATTGGCGGCATTATTCATTGCACAAATGTACGGGATTGAAATATCTGTTATGGAGCAAATTACGTTAATGTTGGTCCTAATGGTTACATCTAAAGGTATTGCAGGTGTCCCAGGTGTATCATTCGTTGTCCTATTAGCAACATTGGGCACAGTCGGTATACCGTTGGAAGGTTTAGCGTTTATCGCTGGGATTGACCGTATTCTTGACATGGGTCGTACAGCAGTTAATGTTGTTGGTAATGCCCTTGCTGCAATCGTTATTTCGAAATGGGAGGGGAATTTTAATCCTCCGGTAGAAGATCAAGTACAAAAAGCATCATAAAAGGAAAAATCCAGAACATGTAGCTGTTCTGGATTTTTCTTATTTCAACGTTTCGGTTCAATCTTATGAAATTGATAGGGAATGTAGTAAAATAGATAATAATGTGGTGAAATTTATGTATTTGATGATTCAAGAAATAGCTTTGTATGAATCAATCATACATCATCTTACATTAACACATGTTTTTGAACAAAATACGAACTGTTCATGACTCACTTGTGGTTGGGGTGAGACATCCGAAAATAGTATGTTTGCGTAGTAATGATAAAGATGAAATACAAGGGGGAGCTAGTTTGAGTAGTCATAAAAAATTAGGCTTGGTTCTGGACGTAGAGACGACTGGGTTAAGCCCATATGCTGATGAAATCATTGAGTTAGCGATGAAGTTATTTTCATTTAACGAGGTTTCTGGTGAAGTATTGGAAGTGATTGACGAGGTCACGTTCCTTCGCGAGCCGATGTCTGTGAGTGCAAGACAGAACTACGAACATGCATATGAAATACATGGAATTTCGTTCGAAATGGTAGCGGGGAAAAGTTTCGATGATGAAAAAATTGCGCAGTTCTTCAATCGTACAGATGCTATTTTTGCCCATAATGCATCGTTTGACCGTAGTTTTTTAGTTCAAATGTACCCGGATGTCAATCAGCTGAAATGGTATTGCACGATGAGGGGTGTTGCATGGAAGGATTATGGCATGTATAACAGTAAGTTGTTGACATTGTTGAAGTACTACGGGATAACAGATTATCAATCACATAGGGCAATGGACGATATTACTAATTTGCTAAAGCTTATCAAAAAGGGAAATCCGTATGGTGACTTATTTTTACAGGAAATACTTACACGCGGACCGATGAGAAAATATAAGCCTGCTGCTCGACAAGTACAACGAAAGTCGGTTTATAAGTTTTAAGTTAAGCTGGTATTAGTTAGATATAATACCAAAGAATATGTTAGATACATGGGGATGAAAAAACATAAGATCTGCATGCAAGATTGGAGATAGACAAGTGAATGACATCATAAATTTTATGAAAAGCAAAGGTTTTACAAGATTTCTAACGTTAGCAATCTTGATTGCCATTCTTTACAGTATGGGGAGTATGGTGAATCTAGTCCTTTTTACGTTTATCTTTACGTTTCTAATGGGGCGACTTCAGAATCGATTGTCAGCCTATGCCAATAAATATGTGAGAATTAACCCGAAGCTAATTCTAGCGTTATTATACACACTACTTGTCATTGCACTTGCGTATGTGTTGTATAAATACCTCCCAGTGATCACTTTGCAGATTACCGAATTAGTAAGGCAAATCTTCCACTTTTATAAACATCCACCAGACATCCAAGCGATTCATTATATTAAAGATCTAATCAATAATCCTGAAACAAGCTTCAATATACCGAAACAATTCAATACTGTGTATATTTACATATCTGGAATCGGTTCTATCGCAGTTCAGGCACTTATTTCAATTATTTTAAGTCTGTTTATTCTGCTTGAAAAGGATAAAATTTTACGTTTTACTGCTAAATTTAAATATGGGAAGTTTGGTCAGTTTTTTCTTAACATCGAACATTTTGGGAGGAAATTTACAAATTCATTTGGAAAAGTAATTGAAGTTCAATTTATGATTGCTGGGACAAATGCCCTACTCTCGACTTTATTTTTGTGGATCCTTGGATTTCCACAGCTAATTGGGTTAGCAATCATGATCTTTTTCCTCGGCTTAATTCCAGTAGCTGGTATGATTATTTCATTAATACCACTCTGTATGATTGCCTATAGTGTCGGCGGCATCACAAAAGTTATCTGGGTTTTGGTTATGATTGCAGTCATTCATGCAATTGAGGCCTATTTTCTCAATCCTAAATTCATGTCGGTCAAAACAAACCTTCCTACATTTTTTACCTTGGCAGTCCTGTTACTATCCGAGCATTTTCTTGGAATTTGGGGATTGATTATCGGTATACCAATATTTATCTTTATCATCGATATGCTAGAAATTCCTGAGGATGATGTACTTCCGAATAATTTTGAAGAAAAATAAAATAGTAGCATGGAAAAAAGGTAGTGATTTTTAAAATCACTACCTTTTTTGTGCTTTAGCAAAAGTATCCACAAGAGCACTCACTACTTGTTCCCTATTTCTATATGTGTCTTAAATGAAAAGACAAAACAGTCGATAAAAGATCTAAAAGCACAGGACTGTACAATGTTACCAAAAATTGTAAAACAATAACTAGTAACCGAATGGAAGAAAACGGGAATGCATTTTACGAACTACATGAGAAATGGATGGAAATCAGTGATATTTGATGATACGATTCAAAAGTGGAGTGAGTATTTGTTTTAGGTGATGTATACTACCCTTATTTGCGGAAACAAAGCTATTGCTTTGGATATTGAACCAAAATAGAAAAGGAGACATCAAATGTTAATGGATTGGAATAATTTAAATTACATAGCAATAATCGTTGGCGGAGTTTTGTATATGTTATATGGAACGATCTATTATTCAGTGTTATTATCAGATAAAAAAGGGAGCAAAAATAAGGAATTTATCGAGAATCAAAGCGAGGGTTCAGCGAAATATGTTTTCTCAGTTATTATTGCATTTATAAATTCATTTTTGGTGGCTTTACTAGTTCAAGCAAGTGGCGCTGACAATTGGTTGGAAGGGGTAGGCGTAGGACTCATCATTGGTATACTCATTTCGATTGTTTATCTGAAAAATTCGTTATTTGGACTTATATCTAAAAAGGCATTTTTGATTGCCATTGGAGACCATCTCATTATTTTTTCATTACTGGGCGGCCTGCATGGTCTATTCATTTAAAAAATAAAGCTCAAGAGTAGACTTCGACTACTACCGTAAGTGGTATTTGGTACGATAAAACAGGACAAATGTCTAATAAAAACAGGCGCTTTTCTCTAAAATGGAAAGCGCCTGTTTTAATGACGGACAGATTGTTGAGTAATAGAAGGTAGTTGGGTTCTTCTCTCTTCATTCACACATTTAATTACGAGAAAAAGTCCTTTAAAATGTTCTTCAATCGTGTGAATAATGAAACCGGCATTTTGAAGTAATTCAACCGTGTTTTGATTTAATCGGCACCCTTCAGATACTTTTGACCAAACGGGTGTAAGTGCATCTTGAAGTGGCCCAAATTTAGAATGGTTTAATCTTACATGTTCAAAAAGAAGCACTTTACCATCTGGTTTACAAACACGCTGCACTTCTTTTAATGCCCTTTCAGGATTAGGGATCGTACAAAAAACAAGAGTTCCGACTACCGTATCAAATGTATGATCAGCAAAAGGTAGTTTTTCAGCCTTTACCAAATGAGTCTGAATCGGTATTTCACTTTTATCTAATCGTTTTAGAGATTTTTTTCTCATATAGTGATCTGGTTCAATCGCATCTACGTGTAATGCCAATTGATAAAAGGGAAAGTTTACTCCTGTTCCAGAACCAATCTCTAAAACCCTGCCTTTTGCTTTACCAATAAGACTTTTTCTTATCTTTTTAAATTTAGTTTGTTCAATCGGTGCCAAGACCATATCATAAAGCCGTGCAAACCATTTTCCCATTTTGCTTTACCTCTAATTACATCTATGATGTGCTCTTCTTAAAGTTAAGATTGTCCAAATCAAAATGATATAGGAGACATCATAGGTGCATTCTAATATTCTCAAAGATATTATAGGCTTCGTGTCGGTAATTATTTTTCATCGACAACTTCTTTCAGTATTTCATAGGAGCGTTTTTGTTTATCTTGATCATAAATATAAGAAACGGCCATAATTTCATCGACATTATACTTCTCTTGAAAGTTTGTTAACTGTTGTCGGATCGACTTTTTACTTCCTATGAAAGAAACTCGTCCCATCGATAACATTTCTTTTTCCATTGGATTCCAGTATTCATCCATATTGTCAACAGGAGGACTTAACGGCATAGTCGAACGTCGGATAAAATTGAGGAAGAACCGGTACATTGAAGAGGATAATAATTTAGCTTCTTCATCTGTTTCTCCTGCAATGACATTCAAACATATCATCATATATGGTTTGTCTAGATATTCAGACGGTTCGAATCGCTGACGATAAATTGATATCGCTTCTTCCATTTGTTGTGGTGCAAAGTGGGCAGCAAATGCATAAGGTAAGCCTAATTTTGCAGCTAAATAAGCTGAATCAGTTGAAGAACCAAGTATATAAATTGGCGTATTTGTTCCAACACCAGGAAAAGCTTTTACATGACTTTGCTTATTTTCAGGTCCAAAATAAGTCAGTAATGATTTAACGTCTTCTGGGAAAGTATAAATAGAATCATTTGTTGAACGTCTTAGTGCATTTGCAGTCATCATATCTGTACCAGGTGCTCTACCAAGACCTAAATCAACACGATTTGGATAAATCGTCGCCATCGTACCAAATTGTTCGGCTACTACTAATGGGGAATGGTTCGGCAACATCGTACCGCCAGACCCAACGCGAATATTTTCAGTCTGTTCTAACGTATGTTTAATTAAAATGGACGTTGCCGAACTTACGAGGGTTGATGAATTATGATGTTCAGCAATCCAAAATCTTTTATACCCCAACTTATCAGTCGCTTGCGCAAGATCGATCATTGAATCAATTGCTTGTTTAGGGCTTTGTTCTTCACGTATAGGCGCTAGGTTTAAAACAGAAACAGGGATATTTATATTTACCATTACTATTCGTCCTTTCTTTATATCGTCTTACTTAAATAATACCAAGACAAATCTAAATTCCAAACTTAAATGCTTATGGTTGATTTGTTAATTTTAGTTATGGAAAAAGTTTTTTCTCCATTTATTTCAAGACTTCGAGAAGATGATAAAGGATAAGTGGAGGATAAACTGTCCATGAAAGCTAAGGTAAGTCTTGCTAACTATCAGTGGGGGAGAAGGAAAATCCCCACTGATGGAAGTTTCGTTTTATCTATGTAAGTGGGTTCAAATATAGTATAGGAATAGAATGAAGAGAGCCATCATATGATGGGCTCTCTTCAATTTAGTGTTTTGATTGATTGTTATAATAATAGTAATTTTCATTTGCAAATTGTAACGCGTTAATTTCAGTAATACGTTCTTTATAAGGTGATTTTTTATCCCATTCTTAAGGGGAAGTAATACTCCTACCTCATGATTCAAGAGAAGCAAAGAAGATAGGTAAGAGATAACTGCCCGTAAGATCCGATAAGTCTCACTTTATCAGATTCGAAATGATGTACTACCCCATTTAACGGATTATGGAAAAATTAATGTTGCAAGGCAGACCTTTCAATCATTAATCATTGCCCTAACAACCATTTTATACGATCAGATGAACCCAAATAATGTAGTACTGTAAAAAACAAGAATATAAAGCTATATACCCTAAAATCGCTATAGAAAAACGCTATAAACCCTGCACTAAAAATGATGAATTCAATCATCAATCTAGTAAATCCACTTATCACTACAACTGCCTCTCCGCTTCTACTTGGATCGCCTGGTACAGCAAATACACCCCAAACAATCATGACTAAAGCAGGTAAAATAAATACTAAAGCGTATCTTAAAAATCCATTGAAATGTGTCCAAGCAAACATTCCAATGGAAAATAGGGCAGCAATTTCGAGCAAAAATCGCAATAATAAATTATATTGATTCATTCGATACACCTCCTTAAACTTATATTGTTTTGAATCTATTAATTCAAAACCTCTACGGTACATATATTACTGCCCTTTGACGTGAAGCAAACGTTGAATGATTTATGAAACGATAAACTGCATCCATAGCTAGATAACAGTCTCCCTTCATTGATGTTAATAGGGCAAACCAATCTTGATGATGGAAGATTAAATAAAAACATCTTGAAACAAGTAGGTAATTTATTTTGATGTGAAATTCTAGTCTATTGGTTATAAATCAATGAATATTTTTTAATAAAAAATCCACATGCTCAAGAGCAGAGCTTTTTAATTCATCATAAGATAAAGGAATCCTCAAGTTAAAAGAAATAAAACCATGAATTGACAAAAACAAAGAATATATTTGACTAAGTGAAATGTGAAATTTACTAACTTCTTGGACAAACCTCTTATAGCTTTCATCTGAAGCTGGATGATTAAGAAAAGAGTTATCCTTATTCATAAACATAATTTCATAGTGATAAGGATAAGTAAGTCCAAATTCAATAAAACCAAGCAAAATTTCCTTAAGACTATGCTCATTGCAAACAACTCGATCTAACGTTTGATTTAATAAATCAAAATCTTTGGTAAGTATTTCAGAAAATAAATCCGTTTTATTTTTGAAATGGTAGTAAATGGATCCGTGACTGTACCCAAGTTCTTTTGCAATATCTCGCATCGAGACCTGCTGGATTCCTTGTGAAGAGAACAAAATCCTAGCTACATTTAAAATTTTATCTTTGGAAAGTTCATGTTCGACTACTCTTCTTGGTGACATAATGAGCCCCCTTCTATAAACAATCAACGTTAGTAGATAATTTTAGACTATGCTTTTAAAAAACAAAAAACACTAAGAAAATACCTAAGAATACTTTATTGTGTTATAACTTGTAAACTCTTTAATCCATACATTAATGGACTCTGTAGGGGTTCGATATTCATTTTATCTTTAAGTTGCATAGTTGGAAATCGTTTTACTAATTCAGATAATACAAGATTTGCTTCAAGACGAGATAATGGGGCACCTAGACAAAAATGAATACCACTACCAAATGCTAAATGCGAATTTGGAGTCCGGTGTAAATTAAACTCGTCTGCTTGATCAAATTGGTTTTTGTCTCGATTTGCTGAGCCAATCCATAAAGCTACTTCATCACCTGCTCTTAATGTCTGTCCGCGTATAACGATATCTTCTTTTACGATTCGAGGTATAGCATGAACTGGTGAACGGTAACGTAATGTTTCTTCAATTGCTTTTGGTATTAAATCAGGATTTTGTTTAATTTGATTAAATACTGATTGATCTTCTAAAAAACAATACATTGTATTCGTAATGAGGTTTGTTGTGGTTTCATGCCCTGCTATTAATAAAAGAATTGAAAAACCAATTATCTCTTTATCGGATAATTTAACACTGTCTTCTTCAACCGCAATAAGAACGGAAAGAATATCATCTTGAGGATGACTTCGTTTCTTCTCAATAATTTGGGAAAAGTAATTTGACAGATCTTTAAAGCCTTGATACATCCTTTTTGTATTCTCTTCAATAGATTCTTTGGAGTTATCCTTAGGACCTGATACGATTGAGAGTGTCCATTCCCTGAATTTGTCCATGTCACTATAAGGTACACCAATGATTGATGCAATAACAGTTAGAGGTAATGGAAATGCGATTGTCTTAACAATGTCAAATTCACTTTTATCATTTATTTTTTTAAGTAATTGTTCGATATTCGCTTGTATGTGTGGTGTCCATGATTGAATAGTTCTAGGGGTAAAAGCTTTGTTAACCAATGTTCGCATTTGTTTATGTCTCGGTGGGTCCATTGCGATAATACTATTAGAAGTTGGAATGTTATTATTTCTTCTTTCCGACGAAAATACTTTTGGATTTTTTAAAATTTGGATTATGTCCTCATATAAAAAGATATCCCAAATTTTCGTATTTTCGTCGTATAAAATAGGTGATTCTGCTCGCATTTTTTTATACCAATCAAAACGGCCTTCCCAGACTTCTTCTTTAGTTCGAAATACATTTCGAAGTAGGATATTATTTCCCTTTTGTTTATTCATAGTTACATCAATCCCTTCCTTTTTTATTGACCATCGTTCAATTAATTAAAAGTTATAAAAAGATAATTTGTCAATACTTTTTTTGTTTTTGTAGTTTGTGAAAATAAGATGTAATGAAATCAAGTGTTAGAATTCACTAGAAAGTAGAAAAACCGAAAAATGTAACGAAAATGTAAATGTGGTATTGAATTGTAAAGGTAATGTTAAAAAATAGATATAAATGTAAAATTACGTCATGTGATGTTGAAAGTGGTAATTTAATGCTGTAACCTAACCATAGGTTAGTAAAGTAAATGGGAGATTATTTATGGATAAGTCGATAGAAACAAAGAAAAGAATTCTTTTTGCTGCTTCAGAACTATTTAGTATTAAAAGTTACGACACGATAACAATGAGAGAAATAGCTAAAAGGGCAAATTGCTCCCATACTACAATTTATCTTTATTACAAAGATAAGAGTGATTTGTTAGAGAAATTAGCTATTCCACCTCTATTAACACTTGCAAAACGAATTGATAGAATAAGAAGCCGAAAGACGTTGGATCCTTTAGGTAAATTAAAAGTTATCGGAAGAGGCATGATAAACTTTTCAATCGAAAATCGTAGTTTATATTTAACTTACATTACAGTAAATTCTATAAAGGTAGATGAAGATGATTTTTCTTCAGAGATTAATGCTGTGAGAAATTCCTTGTTTAATAGTTTAAAAAAAGTAATTTTACTAAATAATCCATACCTTACAGAGGAAGAAGCCTTAAAATATGGGAGAATGATCTTCTTTCAAATTCATGGAACAATTATGTCATATATTAATTCAAATGAAGAAGGCTTATCTATACGTCAGAGAGTAATACCTATATTGGAAGAAGCCTTAGAGTTTTTAATTCAAGGGATACTGGATAAGGCAGGACCTCAAATTAAATGACTGATATATACAATTTTTAGGTTGTTTATATAAATATGAAATTGAGGGGAGGAAATCTATGAAGCTATTTTGTATTCACTGCGCAGGGGGATCAAGTAAAGTATTTCAATCTTTATCACAGCAATTAAAAGATCAATTAGAAGTAATTCCAGTTGATCTCCCAGGACGTGGAAAACGTTTTTCTAGAGAGTATATTTATTATTTTGAAGATGCATGCAAAGATTTAGTAACAATAATCAAAAAGGGATTAAATAATAATCAAGAAGAGTTTGCTCTATTTGGTCACAGTATGGGAAGTTTATTAAGTTTTGAGATAGCTCATTTATTTCAAAATGAAAAATTTGCATTAAATCATGTTTTTTTAACAGGAACAAAACTTCCTTACCAGTTTGAGAATAACTCACTAATAGATGTAAGTAAGAATGATGATGAGGTTATGGATAGGATAAAAAAATTAGGAGGAACACCACCGGACCTATTAGAACACCCATATTTCTTAAAATTGTACTTACCTACTTTTAAGGCGGATTTTCACTTAATAGGTTCCTATAAATATCAAAAGAAAGAAGGGAAATTGAATATTCCTATTACAGTAATCAATGGAAAAGATGATCCTCTTTCAAATAGTGAATTTGATAGATGGTCACAACTAACTAAGCAGAAAGTTGAGATATTAATGGTTGATGGAGGTCACTTTTTTCTAAATGAACAAATAGAATTTGTATCAAAATCAATTCGATTAAAACTCATAAAGGACTTAATAATCAATCAATAAAAGGGGGGATTGGAATGGATAAAAACTATCTTCATGAATTAAAAAATTTTGTTGAATTACATATTAAATCACAATATTTAAAGCATGTTGAACCTTTGAACGTACTGGATCGTATTTTTTCATACGATAACGAAACTGAAGGATCGTGGGAGTATGAATGGCTGAGAGAAGGGAATAGAGTTTTGGAGAAAAGTCCATCAGAGGCTATACAATGCTATAATTTTGCAAGGTTTCCCTATGCTAATAATGAAATGCAAAAGGAGGTGTATAACAAACTTGTTGAAAGTTTTACGAGTTCTCTAGTAAATACAGGTATTAAAAAGGAATACCATTGTTTTCAAGATAATGTATTCACTGTATATACTTCCAACCTCAGTCCAGAGAAGCCATTATTGCTAGTAATGGGAGGGATAGTCTCAATAAAAGAACAATGGTATAAATTCCTCGAAGTGGGGCCATTGCTAGGCTTTTCAGTCATTGTTGCTGAATTCCCAAACGTAGGGGAAAATAGCTTAACCTTTAAGGCTAATTCATATGAAATGATTCAAGAAATATTGAACCATTATGAAGGTGAGGTAGATGTTGAGAATTCCTATTATGTAGGAATGAGCTTTGGAGGGCAATTAGGTATTCAATGTGCTTTAAAAGATAGTAGGATCAAAGGAATCGTTACAGTTGGAGCCCCATTATATGAATTTTATAATCTAGCTAATAATGATTGGGATAATATTCCTGTCATTACTAAAAAGACATTAAGCCATGTCTGTGCATTAACAGAGTTAGAATTAAAAGAAAACCTCTCAAATCTAAGTATTGATGTAAAAGCTCTTAGTAAATTAAAAATCCCTATAACTTATGTATTTAGCTTAAAAGATGAAATCATTCCTATTACTGAGCTAGAATTTATTCAAAGAAATATCAATAATCTAGATCTTATTACTTTTGATGATGTCCATGGTTCTCCAAATCATATGGATCAAATTCAAAAGTTAATTCCTGAGAAAATTTTAAATCAATATAAAGATAATCAATCCAAAGTTATCACAGATTTGAATATCTAGGAGGAATCAATTTGAGTTCTAAAAAAGTTGTTATTACTGGAATCGGTATCATATCTTCATTAGGCCATAATAAGAAAGAAAATCTCGAGCAGATGAAAAAAGGTCAATCAGGCATAGATAAGATTCAACGATTTAATACTGATAAGTTCATAAGTAAGATTGGAGCCGAAATTAAAAAGTATAATCCTAAAGATTATTTTACCCAGAAAGAAATTGATGAATATGATCGTTGTGCACAATATGCGATGATCTCAATAAAAGAAGCTTTAGATGAAAGTGGAGTTTTAAATTATACTTCCTCTAGTAAAATTGGTCTTGCATTAGGAACTTGTAATGGAGGAGTTAACTCTTTAGAAGAGCAAGGAACAATTGAATCTTTGGATCAAAAGCAGACAAAAAAGTATCCGTTTTTTAATCAAAGTGATCACGTTGCGCAATATTTCCAATTAGGTGGACCAGTAAATACTATTAATACAGCTTGTGCTGCAAGTGGTAATGCTATCGGATTTGGGTTTGATATGATTCGAAAAGGCTATGCAGATGTTATGATTGCTGGTGGCTCAGATTCAATGTCATTATCAGTCTATGCTGGATTTAATGCATTAAGGGCTTTAAACTCGGACCCTTGTTCACCATATAGTAATGCTTTTGGTTTAAGCTTGGGAGAAGGAGCAGCATTCGTAGTATTAGAAACCATTGAAAGTGCTTTGTCTAGAAATGCAACAATCTATGCAGAAGTGTGTGGTTACGGATTAAGCAGTGATGCATATCACGAAACAGCACCCCATCCGCAGGGATTAGGGATAAAAAACGCTATTGAATGTGCAATAAAACAAGCATCTATTGAAACAAAAGATATTGATTACATTAATACACATGGAACAGGTACAAAAGCCAATGATTCTGCTGAATTAAAGGGCTTAGAACAAGTCTTTGGAATTGAAAGACTTAAACAGATACCGATCAGTTCAAGTAAAGCATATTTTGGTCATAATTTGGGGGCTGCTGCAGCTATAGAATACGTGACAACTTTACTGGCAATGAAAGAAAACTTACTGCCAGCCACAATAAATTTTCAAGAAAAACGAGATGGCTGCGAAAAAGCTTACATTATAACAAATGAAATGAAAGAACAAAAAACAAACTATTTCTTATGTAATAATTCAGCATTTGGAGGTCATAATGCTTCTATCGTGTCAAAAAACTGGGTAGATCAGGAAGATAGGATGCATCAAACCGCTATTTCGTTACAATCTACAAATGACAATGTATATATAGTTGGTATAGGCAATTGTACTACATTATCAAAAGAAAATCAACATAGTCTAATTGAATATTTAATTGATATAGGTCAAACCTCACAGGAATTAGATTTTAATCTTAAAGATTATGATAGTTCTTTGTACGAAAGACGTATGAATTCCTTGGCTCAATATAGTATCGGCGCTGCAAATGAGGCGCTCAAGAATACCAATACGGAATTCCCATTGAGAAGTGAGGATATTGGACTTATTTATGGTACGTCAAGAGGAAGTCTACAGAGTTCTGAAAAATATTTTCAGTCAATTCTCCAAAAGGGTCCAGAATTTGCTAGTAGTATCTATTTTCCTGATATGGTCTTGAATTCTGTAGCTGGGAAAATATCTAAGAAATTAAATTTACAAGGATTCAGTAGTTCTATTAGTACAGGGGGGAGTGATGGACTATTCAGTGCTATCTATGGATTTGAAGTCATTAAGAATAATATCCATTCCTATTGCTTAGTGGGAGCAGGTGATGAACATTCTAATTTATCTAGTCAAATTGATCATGCATTGGGATTAGATAAAAGCATCTATCGGATATCAGAAGGTAGTAGTTTTCTGATGCTTTCTAACCAAATTGATAGAGGTACAAGCTTTGCAGAAATTACTGGTGCAGGGTTAACCTTTGGAGCCGATGCTAGTAGCTTAATACGGGCAGTTCATATGGCTTTAGACCATTCAAACTCAAAAATTGAAGACATTGATTTCATTTTTTATAACTCCAACGGTTTACCAGGAGATATGTCCATTTATGAAAATATGTTTAAAGAGTTAAATACTAAAAATACTGTTTTAAAACATTGTTTTAACGCCAAAGAATATTTAGAATCCACGAGTTCACTAAATCATCTATATGCAGCAGCAGAGTTGCTTAGTGGACAAGTTGGTAACATTGATGCTGTTAATCATTATTTTAATCAAGATGTTACTAAATTTACGAAGGGTCTTATTGTTAGTACCTCTATAAATGGTAATAACTCAGCTGTTGTTGTTAGTAAAATTGGCTAGAAATTATTTTTTATAGAGTAATATAAATACTAAAAAAAATTAGGAGGCTATTTAAATGATGAAAATTGAAGAAATCAAAAACATTATTAAGGAAAAAATTTTAGTAGAAAGATTAGAGCTTGAAGATATTTCAGCAGAGGAAATTGATGATAACGAGCCTTTATTTGGAGATGGGTTAGGGTTAGATTCTGTAGAAGCACTAGACGTTATTTCAGGTGTTGAAGAAGAGTTCCAAATCAAAATGCAAGGTCTTCCAGAAGAGGAAGTCCAAAAGACATTTAGCTCTGTAGAAACGTTAGCTGTCTATATTAATGAAAGATTGATGCTGAACGTATAAATTTAAAATCAGTAAAGCCTGCATAGTCAGGCTTTACTGTTACTCACTTATATTATTTAGTATCAAGGAACTATTCGGGAGATTGAAGGAGGGAAGATAATGACATTAAAAGATAAGGTCGCTATTGTGACAGGAGCTACGAGGGGAATTGGCAAGGAAATCGCCAGTCAATTAGCTGCGAATGGAACAAAAGTAATTGGGATTTACGCAAGAAGTGAGGAAACTGCAAAAAAAATACAAGATGAGCTCAGTAGAGATGGACACGAAATTACTTTTTATAAAGGTCCAGTTAATGATATGGAATTTGTACAAAAGACGGTTCAAGATGTGATAAATCGATACGGGAAAATTGATATCCTCGTGAATAATGCTGGTATTAATCGAGATAACTTTATATTTCAAACTGAGGAACAAGATTGGAATGAAGTTATCCAAACCAACTTTGGTGGTACTTACCACTTTTGCCATGCAGTAATACCACATATGGTAGAAAAAAACAGTGGGAACATTATTAATATGGTTTCTGTGAGTGCTATAAATGGAAGAGAAGCACAAACCAATTATGGCTGTTCTAAAGGAGCTATCATTGGGCTGACTCGAATGTTATCTAGAATGTATAGCCCTTATGGACTAAGAATAAATGCTGTAGCCCCAGGAATGATTGAAACGGAAATGATTCAACATGTTCCGGAAAATAAATTGAGTAACTTTTTAGATCATACAAATACAAACTCTTTAGGTAAGGCTAAACAAGTAGCCAATACAGTAATGTTTTTGGCTGGTGATGAAGATTCATATTTTGCGAGCACAGTATTTAAGTTAGACGGAGGATTTTTAAGATAAGGGGGAGATCATTTGTCTAAAATTATGCTTATAACAAATTGCCAACATCAACTTAATCAATTAATAGGTGAGTATTATTTAAAACGAAATTATAAAGTAATTTTTTATTTTGAAAATGAAGACGTATTAAAAGATTATGAAAATAAAATAGTCCAATTAGGAATTTCCTCTGATAATTACATGTTAATTAGTAACGATAAAATAGATTTTCAGTCGCTAGAAAAGGATATTGACATAATTTCAGATCGCTTTGGTCAAATAGATATCTTAATTCATGGCAATGAAATGCTAGATGAGACAAAGTACTTTCTAGAGGATCCTGTTGGATTAGAACAATCGATAGAGAAAATCTTTGGAACTATTTATCTCTTTAATCGAGTGATTACTTCAAGAATGATTAAGTCTAAAGAAGGGAAAATCATTTTTCCACTTATTTTTGATGTTCTGTATCACATGAATTATCCAAGTTCTCCTATATTAAATGGCGGGAAAATCTCATTAATGAAATGTATGTCAAGTGAATTGTCGGCATTTAAATTAAATGTTAATGCTATAACCTTTGGATATTATGATAATGAATTTGATTCAGTAACAAAAAAAGAGCTGAAAAAAAAGCTTGAAATATTTGCACTAAGACCTAGATTACTAAAGTTACAAGAATTAATCCCTGCATTAAATATTCTTGTTGAACCGCCAGTTTCAACAATTGGTGGAGAAAATATCCATATTGGAGCAGGCATTGAGACTGTTATTTAAGGAGGAATATAAATTGACTGATATAAAAATTGTCAGCTTAGGAACATTCTTACCTGGTAAACAGATTACAAATAAAGAGATGGAAGACGTCCTTGGTATACGAGAAGATTGGATTGAATCCATGATTGGAAATGAAACAAGACATTTCGCAGTAAACTTTCAAGAAAAAACGGTTGAGTATGATCTTATAGATTTATGTGAAAAAGCTGCTTTGGATGCATTTGAAAAATCTCCGTTAGAATCATTAGAGGAGATTGATCTCATTATTTTATCAACAGCTACTCCAGATCATCTAATGCCCGCTACGGTAAACCTTCTAGCTGACAGACTTGGTCTACAAGGAATCCCGACGTACCAAATTCAAGCTGGTTGTTCTGGTGCATTACAAGGATTGGACGTTGCCCAACAATTTCTAAAAGCTAATCATTACAAAAATGCATTAGTTGTTGGTGGAGATGTATGTAACAAATATTTGGATCTAAACCGAGACTTTCATAAGCTTCGTTCTTCAGAATTAATTAATTATGCATTATTTGGAGATGGTGCTGGTGCTGCTATTCTAACTAAGAATACAGAAGAACCTGGTTTTAAGCTCGTTCAAATTTCCAATAAATTCGAAGGATTAAATCGTGAGCCAGCACAAATTATGAATTGGATAGGAAGTATACCTTCAGATGTTCAAGGAATGTCTTCAAGACAAATATCGTCAAAGTATCCAGCAGCAAAAGAAGATTACAAAGCAATAGAAGAACATGTTCCTACACTAACTAAAGAAATGTTTAACACGCTATTAGAAGAAAATAATTGGGGAAAAGATAAAGTTCATCATTTTTTACCTCCACAATTAGGGTGGAATATGACGAAAAAAATTATTGACTTTGCAGATTTAGACCATGATAAAACAACTAATTGTGTTAAAGAGACTGGAAATAATGGGAATGCTTTACCCTATGTTCAGTTAGCTAAGCTGAGAGAAAAAGTAAAATTAAATGAAAAAGTAGTCGGCGTCGCTATTGAATCATCAAAGTGGATTAAAACTGGAATCGTTTTACAATATATGTAAAGGGTGGTTCTTATGAATGAGAGAGAGTTGGTAAAGCAAATAAAAAACGTAGTTAAAGATGTTCCAGACCAAGAAACATTTTCAAATATGCTGAGTTCGTTCCAAGGAATTCAATCAATCTTAACAAAAGAAAAAATAGGTCACTTACTTCGGAAAATCAACTTTCATGACGTTACCAATTTTCATGAAGTAAAGGTTGGTCTTTTAAGTAATTTTAACGCAGATGACCTTGCTACGTACTTAAGATTTGAATCGTTTAAAGACAACATCTTTCCTGATTTTTATGTGAGCCCGTTTAACCAGTATGTATATGAATTAATAAATAAAGATAGTCAACTATACAAGTCGAATTCTGATATTACCATTTGTTTGCTAAACGAAGAGATTATTTTTAATGAAGTAACTTCTATTACTGACCTTGCGCAGGTGGAAGCGACGATAAATTTTAAACTATCTGAAATGGAAAGTTTAATTGAGAACTTTGTGCAGCACAATAAAGGCTTATTTATATTAAATACGATTCCGCTAAATAAACTTACACACCAAAATATTATTGATTATCGAACGAAGGCAAATTTAAGTCGAATTTGGAGGGATTTTAACAGTCACTTGCTTTCTTTAATGGATAATTATGAACAATTAATCGTTTTAGATATTGATTTACTTTATCAGGAATCCGATGTTTTTATGCGAGACAATAAGATGCATTATTACGGATCCATGAGCTTTTCTCAGGAGTTATTAAGTGCCATTGCGGAAGAAGTGAATAAGTTAAGTCGATCAATTCTAGGATTACAAAAAAAATGTCTTGTATTAGACCTAGATAATACGCTCTGGGGTGGAATTATTGGAGACGCTGGTTTACATGGCATTGATTTGGGTCCAGACGATAAACCGGGCAACATTTTCTTTGATTTTCAAAAAGTTATACAAAATTTAGGTAAGCAAGGAATCTTATTAACGATTAATAGTAAAAATGAATGGTCAAATGCCGAAGAAGTTTTTAGTAAACATCCTCATTCAGTTTTGAAAGAAGAAGATTTCGTAAAAATTTGTGCGAATTGGGTACCAAAGCATGAAAATTTAAAGAGTATACAGAGTGAATTAAATATTGGTATGAACAGCTTCGTTTTCATAGATGACAGTCCATTCGAACGAGAAATGGTAAAAAAATACTTACCAGATGTTAAGGTTCCAGAAATGCCTAAGGATCCATCTTATTATACATTGGAGCTGCTAAATAAAGGTTGGTTTAATACGATCTCACTAACAAAAGAAGACTATTCAAGAAAAGAAAAATATCAACAAATTGTTAAAACAGAATCATTAAGAAAATCTTCCAATTCAATAGAAGATTATCTGCATGCACTTGATATTCGTGTTGAAATTGTTCAACCAAGTGATTTTACAATTCCGCGTTTGACCCAACTAACTCAAAGAACGAATCAATTTAATATGACAACACAGAGGTTACAAGAAGCAGATGTTAAAGCTATGATTCATAATCCCAAAACGCCGTTATTCGGGTTTAGTGCAGCTGATAAATTTGGTGACAATGGAATTGTTGGGACAGTATTCATTGAAGAAAGCACAATTAATAATCAGAAAATTTGGAATATTAATAATTTTATCATGAGTTGCCGTGTTTTTTCCAGAGGCATTGAAACAGCCGTATTAAATTATCTATTTACTAGAGCTAAGTTTGAGAATGTTGATAAAGTTGTTGGATATTATATCCCTTCTAAAAAGAATCATATCGTAAAAGACCTTTATATAAACTATGGATTTGAAGCGGTAAATGAACAATCTAGCAAACTAAGTTTTGTGTATGATCTAGATGAATTTAAATTGAAAGAAGTACCTTGGATTCAATTGAACTCACAAGAGGAGGTCGTAAAATGATTGTAACTAGCACCCTGGCAGAACTGCTTGCTGACATTTTAGAAATAGAGGAACAAGATCTTAATTTTAATATGAAGCTATCTGATTTTGAGAATTGGGATTCTGTCAATAGTTTACGTATTCTCACTCATATCGAAGATGAATTTCATGTGCGGTTAAGCATGGAGCAGTATTCTAAAGTCCAAACAGTTGAAGAACTTAGGGCATTAATTGAGGAAATGAGTAATGAGTAATGAAATCTTACATTTTCCTAAACAAAGAAAACACACGTATCATTTTTTAGATCATGCAAAAGAATTTAGTCCAGTTTATTTGAGTATAGATGTAGATTTTTACAACATTCAAAAGGTTAGAAAAAACTTAGTTACTGAAAAGAAAATCAAAATTAGTTATATCGCTTTTATTATTAAAGGTATTTCGGAAGTGCTAAGAAAATATCCAAAAGCAAATTCGGCTGTAAAAGGGTCTTTGTTTCCTAAAATTGCTTTTTACGAGGACATTATTGCAAAGTTTACACTTGATAAAACCATTGATAATGAGAGAGTCGTTCTTGCAGGTAAAGTAATAAACAGTGATCATAAATCGCTTGAAGAGATTCAGGAAGATTTAGAGTACTACAAAAACTCAACATTCCAAGAGGTAGACGAGTTTCAACCAATTCAAAAACTACACTCTCTGCCTACGTGGCTAGGAAATATGATTTATAAAAAAACAGTTGGTGATTTAAAAAAGCGCCATACCATTCAAGGAACTTTTACGATAACTTCATTAGGACATAGACCAATAAAACATTTCTATCCTATAACTTCTGCTACATTATGTTTTGGTATAGGGGCTATTGAAGAAAAGACAAAAGTAATAAACAATACCATTGAAATTCGACCAATAATGCCAATATGTTTAACTTTTGATCATAGAGCAATCGATGGAGCACTTGCAGCTGACATTTTAACAGGAATAAAAAATCAATTGGAAAATTGGGGGAATTAAATTGGCGAAGCGTCCCAAAAAAGACAAATATGATGTTATTGTTGTTGGTTCCGGAATGGGAGGGTTAGGTGCAGCTGTATTCTTAGCACAAGAGGGATACTCAGTATTAGTGGTAGAGCGCCATAATCGAGCTGGCGGATATGCCCATTCATTCCGTCGAAAAAAATATACGTTTGATTCAGCAGTAAGGATTGTTGCAGGAGCAAAAGAAGAGGGCTTATTATATGAGCTTTTAAAGAAAGCTGGGCTGGGAGATAAGTTAGATTTCCAACGAATAGATGAAATTTTTTCGGTCTATTATCCAGATCAAAATTTTACTGTTCCGCGCACCACACAAGGCTTAGTAGAAACATACAGTAGAATCTTCCCTCATGAAAAAGAGAATATTCGAAGATTAGTTAGTGAAATGGAAAAGTTGTATATAGCAACAATGGAACTTTTGCAATCGAGAGACCCGATGAAAATGTTATCAAATGAAACCATTATGAGATATAGAACAATGACATTTCATGATATGGTCGCTTCTTTCATAAAAGATCCGAAAGCTGTCTATGCTTTTTCAGCCCTATGGGTTTATTATGGAACTCCGCCAACAAAAGGAAGTGCAATGTTTTTTGCCTATGCCCTTATGAGCTATTTTAAAGAAGATATCTACTATTTAAAAGGTAGCTTCCAAAATCTTGCTGATGCTTTTGTTGACCGTGTCCATGAGTTGGGTGGAGAGGTTTGTTTAAGAAATGAAGTCAAAAGAATCGAAGTTGAAGGAAAACGCGTTAAGGGTGTTCATTTATCTACTGGAGAGTATGTTGAAGCACCAATTGTCGTCTGCAATGGTGATTTAACAAAAATGATGCATGAATTAGTTGGGGAAGAATTTTTTTCCGCACGCTATAAGAAGCGGATCGCTCGCTTAAGTTACTCTATTTCAGCTTTCGAAGTGTTTTTGGGAGTAGATTATCCATTAGAAGAGCTTGATTTGGCTCACGAGACTTTCTTGTATACCGATTATAATTATGATGAATTCTTTAATAAACATCAAAATCTTAAAGAGTTAGGTGTTGACGGTATAAGCGGGATTGGGATTACGACTCCGACATTAGTTGATAAAACACTAGCTCCAGAAGGAAAGCATACTTCTGTCATTACGACTTTAGTTCCATATGACATCGGGACGGATTGGAAAGATGTCAAAGATCAATATCAAGATAAGCTAATTAACATGGCTGAAGCAGTTATACCAAATTTATCGAAGCATATTGATTTTGTCGAATCAGGTTCGCCTACAACAATGGAGAGGTATACAAATAATAGCAATGGCGCGATTTATGGCTGGGAACAAAATATGCAACAAATGACTGCTAGACCTCAGCATGAAACGCCAATTGAAGGATTATACCTCTCTGGGCAATGGACAGATGCGGGCGGTGGAGTTGTATCAGTACTTTTATCAAGCTATAAGCTTCTTGAAAAATTAACAAAAACAAAAGTCGGTGTTTAGGAGAGAGATAATGAGTTGCATTAAAACGGTATTAAATGATGACACTGCGACGGCTTATATTTATTTAGATTCTAAAGAAACCAAAAATAGCTTAGATGTGGCTCTTACAACATCATTATTAGAAGAAGTAAAAAAAGCAAATAATAGTTCATCTATTAAAACGATTGTTTTCCTTAGTGAACATCGAGCTTTCTTTTCAAGCGGCCCATCGTTGCCAGGTTTGCTTGAAATAGCTGAAAATCAAAACGATGAAGAATTAAAGAATATAGTAGAAAATCTAAATGAATTAATCACTCAAATCTATTATTCTCCTAAAATCACGATTGTAGGATTTAATGGTTATGCCTATGGTGGAGGATTAAATGTATTTTTAGGATGTGACTATCGTGTAGCGGTAGAGCGTACGAAATTCATTGAAAATTTCCACAAAATGGGCGTTACATCTGATCTAAGCAGCAGTTATTTTCTTCCTCGACTCATCGGTATGACAAGGACAATGTCCATTATATTATCAGGTGATCTGTTTACAGCTTGGGATGCAAAGGATTGGGGCTTATTTAATGAGGTATTTTCAACAAATAAAGAAATGAAGAGCCATATCGAAACATTTTGTGAAAAAATAAATGAAGATGATTTCACAGCTATTCAGATGACAAAACAATTAGTAAAACAATCATTCCAAAATGGTCTCGAAAAGCAGCTTGAGATAGAAAGTAAAGCGTTGCGTGATAGTTTTAAAAACAAAGAAGTTGTTAAAAGGTTAAGGTCAATTTTAGACTATTCTATCATTTGAAAAGGAGTTAAGCATAATGTCAATTGCAATGTTAGAAAAAGTAAACATTACTCCAGATCAAGTTTTATTACAAGAACCTCCATTCTTATTTATTGATAAAATTGTCGAAGTTAGTAAAGAAGAAATCACTTGCTTAAAACTACTAGCTCATAATGAACCGTACTTTTTGGGCCATTTTCCAAAAAATCCTGTCCTTCCAGGAGTTTTAATGATTGAAATGGCGGCGCAGGCAAGTCTTATCCTTACTACGTTCATCCAAAATGAATTTAATTTTGAAGATGAATCAGAGTCTAAGCAACTTGGCTATCTGGTTAAGGCAAATAAATTTACTTTTTATAATCAAGCGAAACCAGGTGATTCTCTAAAAATCAAAGTGAAACTGACAGAAAATGTAGGGAATTACTTTACAGCTAGTTCAAGTATTACCTTTCATGATAATGGTGGAAAAGTGGCTAAAGGGGAATTAGTATTCTATCTTCCAAAAACTGAGGAGTGATGACATGTACGATAAAGACGTTGTTATTGTTGGTAGTGGCCCAGGAGGAGCATTACTTGGTTTTTTATTAGCAAAATCAGGAGTAGATGTACTGGTTATTGAAAAGAGTGCAAGTTTAAAAAGAGATTTTCGAGGAGAAACGATTGCACCTGGTTCTGTACACATTTTAAAACGTTTAGGAATTCTCGACAAAATTCCAAGCGATGCGTATTTAAAAGTACAGCAGCTAATTATGTATGATAAAGATGACCAATTACTAAATATCGATTTTCATAATTTCGAGCATGAACAGAAATATGGGATTGATATTCCACAGCCTACAATTTTGAATACTATCTTAAATGAAGCTAGTCAGTATAAAAACTTTTTGTACCTAAATGATACGAGTTGTGTAGATTTAATTGAGAATTCGTCAGGGGAAGTAACTGGTATCAAATGTAAAAAAGGGTCTGAAAGTTTCGAAGTGAAATGTCGTTTAGTCGTTGGTGCGGACGGAAGATTCAGTACAATTCGAAAATTGTCTCGCCTGAACTTTAAAAAAGAAGGCTATCAACGTGACTTAGTTTGGCTGAAAGTTCCTAAACCTCAAGGGTGGGTGGATGCAAATATTATTAAAGTTGATCGTGACGATCATTTAATCATTTTGCCAACGTATCCAGATTTATTGAGAATTGGAACTTATGTGGAAAAAGATGGCCTTTCTGCAGCCCGTACTCTTGGTTTAGAACATTTTAAGCAAAGAGTCATAGCAATAGAACCTAAGTTAGAAGATACGATCAATGAACATATAAAAGATTGGAAAGATACAACGTTTCTAGAGATTTTTTCAACTCATGTTCCTAAATGGTCTAGAGATGGACTAATTTTAATTGGTGATGCGGCTCATACTTTATCGCCAGTTTTAGGACAAGGTGTAAATGTAGCCATGCAAGATGCAGTAGAATTAGCGCCATATATTGAAAAAGCACTTCAATCTCAAAAAGAAGAAGATTTTTCTCTAAAAAGTGAAGCTTTTATTGAATTTGAGGAGAAAAGACAAAAAAATGTGTCTTTTGTAGCTAAATTTCAGGAAGAGCAAGAAAAAAGATTAGGTGCAAGAACAGATGAAGAATGTAATGAAAGAAAAACAAGCATGAAGCTAATCGACAGCAACCCGCTTAAGTATCGCATGATGAGTCCAGTCCAGTATGGTATTGCTTTAGAGATATAAAAGGAGGAGAAGGATAAGATGATCTACGGTATTGGAGTAGATTCCGTTGAAATTAGCAGGATTGAAGCAATATATGACAAAAGGCCCGAAATCTTAATCAATCAAATACTGACAGAATCCGAAAAAGAACAATTCAATCAAATAAAGCAAAAAAAGAGAAAAATGGAATGGTTAGCTGGGAGATTCAGCGCTAAGGAATCTATGTCTAAGGCCATTGGAACAGGTGTTTGTGAGACATTTAGCTTTAAAGACGGTGAAATATTATCCGGCCAAAACGCAAAGCCTGTTTTTCTTCTTTCAGAAAAAACGTTGAAGGTCCTTCCTCTTGGAATAAAGATACATGTAAGTATTACGCATACACGGACAACAGCTTCATCAATCGTCATATTAGATGAGAATTAGCGGTATGATTTGAATTAATATTATAGATAGAATTTTTCAGGTAATAAAACAGAAAGAAAACGCAATCCGTCTTGTTTTCTCTTAATTTAAAGATAGTTATTTCAAACTGTATGAAACAATGATAAGACATCTCTACCTTTTTGAAGAGCCATTCATATAAAAATTCAAGAGGTGGAGATGTTTCACTTGTAGAGTCTTGTTAATCAAAATACTTTTAAGGTGATCAAACTTAATATGGAGTTTAAGTTAAGACTAAAAAAATAAATGTAAAGAGTATAGAAAAAGTTCTTTATAAGACTTAAAGGAAGCTACATTAGGTTCAAAATAGTATGACGCCATTTCTGTACGTAAATTGGGGAGTTTGAAAGGAGAAAAATAATGGATATTGCTGAGATTCAAAAGTTAATAAAGGCACTTGATCAATCTTCCATAGGTGAATTGGAATATAACAAAGAAGATATGAAACTATTATTAAAAAAAAATTTGAATGACGACCTACAATTTGTTAGAAAGGTTTCAGAAGGTTCTGTATCTAATAATAAAATGATTCAAGAGGACTACTCCATTCCGCATGCCCAAGTTAACGAATCAAATCAGGAAAATGTTGAAAAGCTTACAGAGAATTTACATGAAATAAAATCACCCATGGTTGGCACTTTCTACGATTCATCATCTCCTGATGCAGAACCTTATGTGGAAATTGGAAAGGAAATAAATGAGGGTTCAGCTGTGTGTATAGTAGAAGCTATGAAACTATTCAATGAAATTGAGTCAGATGTAAGAGGAGAAGTAGTGGAGATCCTAGTTGGGAACGGAGAGCTAGTTGAATACGGACAGACGTTGTTTTTAGTAAATAAGAAGTAGAGGTGGTTTTAGTTGATTAGAAAGTTACTTATTGCTAACCGTGGTGAGATTGCCGTTCGGATTATTAGATCAGCAAGAGAAATGGGAATTAAAACTGTCGCTGTATTTTCAGAATCAGATAGAGAAGCTCTTCATGTACAAATGGCAGATGAAGCTCACTGTATCGGTCCAGCTTCAGCAAAAGATAGTTATTTGAACACCATTAATTTGATGAGTATAGCAAAGTTAACAGAATGTAATGCAATTCATCCAGGGTATGGTTTTTTAGCAGAGAATGCTGAATTTGCTGAGCTTTGCAAGGAATGTAATATTACTTTTGTTGGACCTACTGCTCAGACGATTAGAAAAATGGGAGCTAAAGACATAGCCAGAAAAACAATGATTGATGCTGAAGTACCCATAACTTTGGGATCAGAAGGAACCATTAATGACGTCGATGAAGGAATCAAAATAGCTGAAGATATTGGATATCCCGTCATTATTAAAGCTACAGCTGGAGGCGGAGGTAAAGGTATTCGAATCGCTCGAAACCAACAAGAGTTAAGAGACGGAATTAGAATTACTCAACAAGAAGCTGAAGCAGCTTTTGGGAATCCAAATGTGTATTTAGAAAAATATATTATTGATTTTCGGCACATTGAAGTTCAAATATTAGCTGATAATTATGGAAACGTCATTCATTTAGGGGAAAGGGATTGTACAATACAGCGAAGACTTCAAAAACTTTTAGAAGAATCACCCTCTCCTGGTATTGATAGTGAAACTCGAGAAAAAATAACTGAAGTAGCAGTAAAAGCAGCCAAAGCTGCTAACTATTCAGGGGCTGGCACAATTGAATTTATTTATGACTTGAAAGATAAAGAGTTTTATTTTATGGAAATGAACACACGTATTCAAGTCGAACATCCTGTTACCGAAATGTTGACTGGTATAGACATTGTGAAAGAACAGATTCGTATTGCCTCGGGAGGAAAACTACGGTATTCCCAAGAGGATGTAACTTTTAATGGTTGGGCGATGGAATGTAGGATCAACGCAGAAAATCCTGAAAGAAATTTCATGCCATCACCTGGAACTGTAGAAGCATATCTACCACCAGGAGGGTTTGGAGTTCGGGTTGATTCTGCTGTCTATTCGGGTTGTACTATTTCGCCCTATTATGACTCTATGGTAGCAAAAGTCATAACACATGGAGAAAGTAGAGAAGAAGCGATTGACCGTATGAAAAGAGCGTTAAGTGAATTTC
Source organism: Metabacillus rhizolycopersici (assembly GCF_020075705.1). The sequence goes on from NZ_JAIQUM010000017.1 coordinate 69,617, forward strand.
TAATAACTGGTGTGAATACTACGATCCCCTTCCATATGAAACTTTTGAATCACGATACGTTTATATCGGGTGAGTTTAATACGAAGTTTTTAGATCTTTACGATTTAAATTGATAAAGATATCTATCTATTTTGATAAATTAATCTTTCGATAACGTGCCTAAAGTGTAACAAGTTATTTAATCTTAAATCTATAAAATTAAATTGCAATAATCATATTTATTTTGATTTTATTTTGGTTTCCATCTTATCATCTACAAAAAGTGTGAAATTTCACTTGGGTATATTACCTATCGTTTTAATCATAACAACATTATTTGTACAGTATATTGTGTCAAAGGTTAATAGTAAATAAAAGAAAGGGTACATGGTCTATTAATTGGTTGGCACTGGGAGGAAAGCTGATGATTAAAGGAATTTTTTCACAAAAGAACAAATATGCAACTGTGCCATCCAGAGAAGCAAAATTGGATGTACCTGATGGGTTAATTACCAAATGTCCAAAGTGTAAAAAGATTCTGTATACGAAAGAACTAATTAAGAGTTTAAAAGTTTGTTCAATTTGTCAATATTATTTTCAAATGAGTGCTCCAGAACGACTTGAACTTATCTTAGATAAAGATAGTTTTAAAGAATACGATGAACAAATGGTTTCTAATAATCCTCTAGATTTTCCCCAGTATACGAAAAAGATAAAAATAGATCAGAAAAAGACAAACCTTAACGAAGCAGTATTGACTGGTGAAGGAAAAATAAAAGGGCATGATACAGTAATAGCAGTAATGGACACTAGATTCCGTATGGGAAGTATGGGATCTGTAGTAGGAGAAAAGATTACAAGGGCTATAGAAAGAGCTACAGAAAAGGGATCCCCTTTTATTATTTTTACAGCTAGTGGAGGAGCCAGAATGCAGGAAGGAATCCTCAGTTTAATGCAGATGGCAAAAACAAGTTCTGCTGCAAAGATGCTAGATTTGTCAGGTAACTTATTTATTTCAGTCATGACAACTCCAACGACTGGTGGCGTATCGGCAAGTTTCGCTTCCTTAGGGGACTATAACTTTGCAGAACCCGGTGCTCTAATTGGTTTTGCGGGAAGAAGAATAATTGAACAAACGATACGTGAAGAGTTACCAGAGGATTTTCAAACAGCGGAATTTCTATTAAAGCATGGTCAATTAGATAATATATTAACCAGGGACAAAATGCGTGACACATTAGGATCGATTCTCAGTCTTCATCAGGGAGGGATGATATAGTGAAAAACTTTTTAGATTTTGAAGGTCCCATTATTGAATTAAAAGATAAAATATCAGATTTAAAAGAGTTTATGAGCTCAAAAGAAATTGATTTATCCGATGAAGTTAATAAATTAGAACATAAATTACAACAATTAGAGAAAAAGATTTATAAACAATTGACATCTTGGGACCGTGTACAGGTTTCAAGGCATCCTAACCGTCCGACTTCTCTTGATTATATTCAAGAGTTGTTTACTGATTTTCTTGAGATGCACGGTGATCGTACTTATGGAGATGATCCAGCTATTGTTGGGGGCATTTGCAGATTTGAAGATCAACCAGTGACTATCATTGGTCATCAGCGCGGAAAGGATACAAAAGAAAATATTTACAGAAACTTTGGAATGCCTCATCCAGAAGGTTATAGAAAAGCGCTTCGGTTAATGAAACAAGCAGAAAAGTTTCAACGTCCTATAATAACATTTATCGACACAAAAGGTGCTTATCCTGGAAAGGCTGCAGAAGAACGAGGGCAAAGTCAAGCAATTGCAAATAATTTATTTGAAATGGCATCATTAACTGTCCCTGTTATTAGCATAGTTATTGGTGAAGGTGGGAGTGGCGGAGCATTAGGTTTAGGAGTATGTAACCACCTGCATATGCTTGAAAACTCAACATATTCTGTTATTTCACCTGAAGGTGCTGCAGCTCTTTTATGGAAAGATGCTTCCAAAGCTCAACTTGCAGCTGAAACTATGAAAATCACAGCTTATGATTTAAAAGAATTAGGTATTGTTGATGAACTAATACCAGAAGTAAAAGGTGGGGCCCATTCTAATTTAACAGCGCAAGCAAAAGAGATTAGAGAAGTGCTAAGAAAATCACTAGCAGAGCTGAAGTGGTTAGAGAGAAATGATTTAATGAAAAAACGATATGAAAAATATAAACAAATAGGTCATTTTTCTATTAAGGAAGATTTTAAACGAAAAGTAAAAGAACTAGTAGTAAATTAATTGTCTTTCATGTCATCCTAAAATAATTCTCAAAGTATAAATGTTATGCTTTAGAGAATTATTTTTTATAGACTCCTGCACTACAGGTTTAAAGTCTATCCTCTCTCAAAGTTTATATCATTCCAACACAAATTTGAAAGTTCAACAATCCGTATCCCTCTTCCAATAAAAGTTAGAAATGCTGTATATTTTTTAACGGCATAAATGAAGCTACTCTTCGTTTTTTCCCAAGATAGGAGAGTATTTCTTTACTTCCCTCATTAGAAAATGTGTTTATTCGAACATCCTCACTTCCCTTTTTACCATCACTGATGGGGTTTTGTACTATGATTTGTTCTTTTACAGCCCAATTAAATCGTGCTTAAATGCGCGTTAATCGAGAATTTAGAGTAGCAGGCATTGTAGAGGAGCGTATATGACTACTACAAATTCAATCATCATTAGTATTAGGCTCCATATGAAAGTTTATTATTTCCTCGGTTCATCCAACCAACTATTTCTTCTCTCCTTACACCTAGGGGGAGGCACCCTTTTAAAAATCGAATAAAATAGGTATTCGAATTAGTAACAATACCCAAGCAGGGTTCATAATTTGTTGAGGAGAGTGTTCGTCGTTATGATTGAATGTCTTGAAATACAGTTGTTTTCGCTCTGCGCTTTTTTGGTGTGCTGTAAAATTTTGTGAATGAAAATACGGAGGTAAGTAAAATGAATAATTTCCAGAATGAACTTCAAATGTTGAATGTTGGCGATTTTCAAGCGAGTGCGGCTACTCCTTGGGATCCAAACCAATATTACATGGATCAGGAACGCCTACTAGTCGGAGGTTTTTTTCGATGTTTTAGCTGTTTCAATTGTTTTAACTGCTTTAATTGTTTTCGTTGCTCTAATTGCTTCCATTGCGGCGGTAACTGTGGTGGTCGTTGCGGCGGTAACTGTGGTGGTCGTTGTGGTGGTAACTGTGGTGGTCGTTGTGGTGGTAATTGTGGCGGTCGTTGTGGCGGGGGACGTTGCGGCGGTTGATATTTCTCGTTTTCAAATGAAATACCCTATAGAGAAAAACCCTTGCATGAGTTGCAGGGGTTTTTCTCTGAAAGATTAGACATAAGAGACAAATTACAGTACATAGGATGATAGTGGAAATGGAAAATGAAGCTATTAGATTTGAGGACAGCTAACGGATAAGGAGGAGCAGTATGACAAATTTGAAACCTTCTATGCGTCTGAAGGTGAAAAGGGACACTTTTTTTCTCCCTGATCCGAACAGCGGTGTGTATTTTCGAAATAATGTAAGTTCGTTCCACATGAAAGGCAGCACGATCGATCAGTGGGTTAATAAGCTAATACCAATGTTCAATGGGGAGTACACGTTGGAAAATTTAACTAAAGGACTACCTACTCCCTATCGAGATCGTGTGTATGAAATTGCAGAAGTACTATATCAAAACGGATTTGTTCGGGATGTAAGCGGGGATTGTTCTCATCAATTGGCGGATCAGGTTCTTGAAAAGTATGCATCTCAAATTGAGTTTATAGAAAGTTTCGGTGAGTCTGGTGCGTACCGTTTTCAAACATATCGTCAAGCAAAAGTATTGGCAATCGGCTCTGGTTCCATATTTGTCTCATTGGTTTCTTCGTTGATTGAATCTGGATTGCCTAAGTTCCATGTACTAATCACGGAATCCGTACCGACAAATCGGCTGAGGTTAGAAGAATTGGTGGTACATGCCCGTAAAGCTGACCCTGAGGTTACGATAGAGGAAGTCATCCCGGAAAAGAAGGATGAAAGTTGTTTGCGGGAGATTGTGCAGTCGTTCGATTCAATTTTGTATGTGTCGCAGGAAGGTGATCTAGAGGAACTACGAGCACTTCATAAGATTTGTAGGGAAGAGAAAAAGTCGTTTCTCCCTGCTATCTGTCTGCACAATGTGGGTTTGGCGGGTCCTTTGGTACATCCAGATTCTGATGGATGTTTTGAGTCTGCGTGGCGTAGTCTACACCAAACTGTATTTGATCATGACGAGCAACTACACAATGTCACTTCTACAGCTTGTGCAATGTTGGCTAATCTAATCGTGTTTGAATTGTTTAAAAAAGTGACGAGTGTTACTGATGATTCAGTGCAACGGAATCAAATCTTCTTGCTTGATCTAAATACGTTGGAAGGAAATTGGCATCCGTTTATGCCTCATCCGCTCGTAACTGGACGTACGACAGCAAAATGGTCTCAAGATATTAATAATAAAATCAAACAGAGCTCAAGTAGCGGAGAACCGAGCGGGTTGCTTCTGTACTTTAGCCAATTGACATCAGCGGAATCAGGTATTTTTCATATTTTAGAGGAAGAGGATCTAAAGCAGTTACCATTAGCGCAGTGCCGCGTTCAGTCAGTTGATCCGTTATCGCAGGGACCCGCTGAGCTGTTACCGAGCATTGTCTGTTCAGAATTGACACATGAGAAGGCACGCAAAGAAGCGGGGTTATCAGGGATTGAAGCCTATGTGTCGCGAATGATTGATGTGTTCGTTACGACTCTTCCTCCACAAGAGAAAGCCGAGAAAAGGATCGGTGAATCGCAGGAATTTGTTGGTGTCGGAGCGGGAGAAACAGTTGCTGAAGGTGTTTGCCGCGGTTTGCAAAAGTGTTTAACGGAAGAACTGCGCAAACAACAGGTCGATCAGATCAATGTCGTCACCAAGGTGCAGGTAAATGATATAGAAGATATTCGTTGTCAGTATTATTTACAAGCACTGACTACGTTAGAGGGTGCGCCAACCATAGGATTTGGAAAGGGAATTTCCGGTTTTCCAGTCGTATGGGTCGGTACGAATGATCGCTGGTATGGCAGTGTAGGGTTGAATACAACAATGGCCATGCAAAATGCATTACAACAAGCGTTAATAAATGGAAAAGGTCAGGCTAGGCAGGCGTTAGTGGCTTCGTCCGTGGTTTTGGTCGAAAGGGATTCTCAAAGTCTTGTGATCTCTTCAAGTGAAGAGACTTCACAATCCGAGGTTCTCCAATCCACACTACAAGTTTTGGAACGGAATCGTAGGAGACTTTTGGTATTCGAACTAGAATGGGAACCATTTTTGACAAAGGAATTTGTCGGTGTGTATGGTGTAGTCTTACGGGAGGAGGGAGCTAGGTGAGTGCAGTCGTAGCAGTTATCGGAGAAGGATTGTTAGCGGACTACGTGTGTGAAGAAGTGTCAGTCGAATACCAGGTAGTTCGTCAACCTGATTTTGCGGAAGGAGTACATGAGGCTACTGATTTAGTTCTCGTGTTACATGATACCTGGAATCCTTCTGTTCATCAAAAGGCGGAAGAGGTGTTACGTCCAACCGGCATTCCTTGGTTACGTGGCTTCGTCTCATTTGGTGAAGGTGTGGTTGGGCCGTTAGTTCGTTCTGATAAAAAAGGGTGCTCACGATGTGCTGACATGCGCCAACACATGGCTGGACGCGACCGTAAAGAGATGTGGGAAATTGGCCAGAAGCTAGCGGTGGACGGGGGAATGTCGCGTGATGCGTGGGCATCGCGTTCGGGACTTTTGCAAATCTCTTATCTACTTAAGGATGAGGTCCAGAGGATATTGCAAGATGATGAGATACATTTAGATGGACGGGTATTTTTCGTTAATCTAAAAACATTAAAGAGTTCATGGCATCCGTTTTTGCCTGATCCGTTATGTTCAGTTTGTAGTCAATTACCTGAAGATTCACCGACTGCAGCCCAAATTTCACTAAAATCAAGTCCGAAAATAGAAGGGAGTTATCGCTGCCGTTCGATGGATGATTTAAATCAAGTTCTCGTTAAAGACTATTTGGATCAACGGACGGGTATTTTTAATGGGAAAATGTACGATCTTGTACCTCCCTTTGCAGATGTAGGTGTAAATTTGCCGTTATTCTCAGGAGACGAGGGAGTAGCAGGGAGGACTCATTCATACGCTTTAAGCGAGTTAACTGCTATATTGGAGGGCTTGGAGCGCTCCTGTGGGATGGCTCCTCGTGGGAAACGGACTGTGGTTTATGATAGTTTCCGTAATTTGAAAGATCTAGCGCTTGATCCTCTGAAAGTAGGAGTGCATGCAAAGGAACAGTATGCTAGTCCTGGTTTTCCGTTTGAACAGTTTAATCCAGAGCGTCCGATAAATTGGGTATGGGGCTATTCATTTTTGCAAGAGCGACCTATTTTGGTTCCTGAGTTGCTCGCCTATTATAGCTTGGGGTGCGGACAAGGATTTGTTTATGAAACCTCAAACGGCTGCGCATTGGGAGGGAGTTTGGAGGAAGCTATTTTCTACGGTATTTTGGAAGTGGTAGAACGTGATTCGTTCTTAATGGCTTGGTATGCAGAGCTTTCCCTTCCACGTCTTGATCCTGCTTCAGCGAACGATCAAGAATTGCAGCTGATGATCGACCGTGTCCGTGCAGTGGGAGGATATGATCTGCACTTTTATAACTCGACGATGGAGCACGGAATTCCAAGCGTTTGGGCAATAGCAAAAAATAGGAAAAAGAAGGGGCTGAATATTATCTGTGCTGCCGGAGCACACCTTGATCCAGTACGGGCGGTAAAAAGTACAATCCATGAGTTGGCTGCGATGATGATGACGTTAGATGAGAAATTTGAGTCGGAGAAGGAGAAGTTTGAACGAATGCTACGTGATTCCTCCTTAGTGAAGAAAATGGATGATCATGGCATGCTGTACGGTTTGCCACAAGCGGAAGAACGCCTACAGTTTTTACTGGATGATAAGCGTCCGTTGCGATCGTTTGCTGAGGAATTCAAGTGGAAGTCGACTCATGCAAATCTGACTGATGATCTAAAGGACATTCTTCAAAAGTTTCGACAACTGAATCTCGATGTGATTGTAGTGGATCAATCGACATCGGAAACGAAACGAAATGGTCTGTATTGCGTGAAAGTACTGATTCCGGGGATGTTGCCAATGACTTTTGGACATCATCTTACGAGGATATCAGGGCTTGCGCGGGTGCTGCGAGTGCCAATGGAACTTGGATATCGAGAGCAGCCGCTAACAGTTGAACAGCTCAATACACATCCACATCCATTTCCATAAGTAGTAACGAGGAGGGGTGGAGGATGAATCTTGAGTCATATCTGCACAATCTACATTTTGACATCGACAAAGTAAGCCCAACGGACTGGGAAGTGGATTGGGAAGATGCGCCGCTTCCGTATAAGCTCTATCGTGGCTTGCCTGTTGTTCCATTATCTTTGGAGGTACCGCTGACGCTAAAAGAATGGGAAGTACCAGAACGTCCTAACCTCCGGAGAATTAGTTATTTTCTCTGGTACGTCTTCGGCCTGTCTCAACTATCTCAGTCAGCCTTTCCATCCATGGACCAAGTACCAGAACTCATGCAGTCGTATCGAAGGTTTGTTCCTTCCGGTGGAGCGTTGTATCCAAGCGAATTGTATGTGTACTTGAAGATCGAGAATCTGCCTGTAGGGGTGTATCATTATGATGTGGCACACCACCGCTTGGTATTCTTGAGAGAAGGTAATTTCGATTCGTATCTAGCCCGAGCTCTTGGTCATCGCTGTGATATGTCCGCTTGTTTTGGGACTGTTTTTGTGTCGACGATGTTTTGGAAAAACTTTTATAAATATCATAACTTTGCCTACCGTCTTCAGGGGTTAGATGCTGGTGTGCTGATTGGACAGTTACTAGAAGTAGCCAAACGATTTGGTTTTGCATCTGGGGTTTACTTCCAATATCTAGACCGGGCAATCAACCATTTACTTGGCCTAACCGAAGATGAGGAAAGTGTGTATGCTGTTATCCCGTTAACAGTTGAACCGACAAGGTGGTTTTCTAATGGGGGCGGCAGAGATGAGCTTGTTTCTGCTATTGAGTTGTGCCAAGAGTTACAAGCGATTCAAACGAATCACTATGTCCGATCACAGAAAACCAAACCATTTCCGTTGTTAAAGAAGATGAATGAAGCGTCCATACTCGAATCAACGCAATCGTTTCGGCGAATAAAAGAGAGGGAGACGTTGAAATGTAAGAATCAAGTGGTAACTCTCCCACGAGTGAAGCGGTTATCCTATGATCTGACGGCGGTTTGTCAAAAACGATTTTCACCAGATATGGATTTCGTTTTTGGAAAGGTGAGTCAAGCGCAGCTAGCCATTCTGCTACGGGAAGCAACGTCTGCGTTCTTTTATCGAAATGATTTGGATGAAGCACAGGAGGAGCACGAGTCCCGTGTCTCACTATATGGTTGTTTGAATAATGTTGAGGGCATACCAGACGGTGCATATCATTATGAAAGTGCTGAACATGTGTTACGACAGATAGATCTTGGTGATCATCGACTCAGTTTGCAATCTGGAATGTCTATCAGTAATGTAAATTTGTTTCAGGTGCCGCTCTGCTTTCATGTGGCAGGGGGTAAAGATCACTTCATCTCGGAACTTGGGTATAGAGGATATCGAATTCAACAAATGGAAGCTGGTATGCTCGTGCAACGATTACTGTTAACGGCGTCAGCCCTTGATTTGGGCGGACACCCATTACTCGGGTTTGACGCAAACTTGTGTGATGAAATCTACAAGATGGATCATCAAGGAAAAACCAGCCTAATCCAAGTCCCAATTGGTCCCTATAGGCCCCGCCCTTGGTTAGTGGGGAGCCTGCAAAGTTAAGTATGGGGCGCAAAACGATTTTTATCCCGCATTAACGGGCAGTAATACCCCCACCTCTAAGCTTGAGTGAATCACAAAGAGGCGAAGGTGGGGGATAACTGCCCGTAAAAGCCCGATAAGTCTCGCTATCCATCAGTGGGGGATAAGGAAAACCCCCACTGATGGAAGTCTCGCTTTAT
>NZ_JAIQUM010000018.1 GCF_020075705.1 Metabacillus rhizolycopersici
AAGAGGTTGTCCCTTTTTTGCTTCCTTTGCAAAAAGGACTGACAACAATTCTTTCGGTATTTTTTCTTCAAAACCCAACCCTCTTCGGGCTAATACAAAAGCAGCAGATTGGTGTATGGACAAGCCATAGGTTTGTTGGTACTTCATTTTACCGATGAAACTCGAATAATAGGGCTTCACTTGTATGAGCGCGATATTTTCTTTAAAACAAGTAGAAATAAGTGTTTTTGTTATATTACTGTAAGAGAAATTGCTTGCCATTCGATTAAATGAAGCGTTCTTATTTTGTTGCAAGAACTTTAATTCTTCCATAGATAACGTATCTACGCCAAATGATTTCACCCACATTAGCATCTCTACTACCGTTTGTTGAATGATCCAATCACGTTTGTCTGCAGAAACGGTAGTAAGATCATGCATCCAAAATACTTTGGAAACTCTAAAATTACCATTCGGATAAACAATCGTAACGGAGAGGTTAGTAGGATTCACATCTAATCCAGCGATTCCTTTTTCAAAGGTAGGTTCACATGAGTTTTCTTCTTCAATTGCAAAATGTACCTCGTACTTATCCTTTCTTCGTAAAATACGAACGGAATAAGATTTGCCTGTTTCTAAATAAAAAGCCATAGAAAACACAAATTTATCAGGAAAATAAACCACAAAAGATAATCGATCGCCTCTTTTGTCACTAAAAGGATTTAATACCCGCATTTCGAAGAGGTTTTCTCCTAGGTAAGACAATTTAATGTTTTCGTTCCCGCCTTTGGATTTTTCTCCACGGGAATAAACCGCATTGCTTCTGGCGTCGCGCCATTCTTCTTTTGTTATTTTTTTATGTACTAACTCCTTAAACATCTGTTTAGACCCATCAACCATTTTGGGAACTGTCCCATTATCAAGGTGGTATTGATAATAATTATTTTGTTTCGTAAGTTTTTTTAATCTCGACTGCTTATACTTAATTTTTTCATCCTTATTCCTCTTTTTAGAATTGGCCAATTTATTAATTTGTTCATTTAATGTAGCTATTTTCGATTGATTTTGTTGTATGTAAGTAGGTAACAATTCTTTTTGAGAAGAAATCGATGCTTCTGCTTCAAGAAACGCATCTCTCATGTAACGTGAATTATTGATAAATAAAGGTTTTGCCATGTCTACAGCTTCTTTTCGATTTTTGCCTTCAAAAATTCGTTCACGTAGGTAACGTTTACCAGATTGAAACTTACGCATGATTTCATCCAACATAATCGTTTCAACATCATCGGATTTTTCCATTACACCGATATATGTAAACGTTAAAGAGCTTTTTTTCTTTGCCATGAGAGATGCACCTTCTTCAAACAGAACTGATGTTTGTATATGTTTTTATCTTATAAAAATCCATAAAATAATTCAATAAAAATGAAGAAAAAATTGTTAATATAAAAAACAATAAAACAGCGCGTTTTATTATTAAATGTTACTATTTGTTATATTTTTTAATTAACTGTTGTACCACCATAATCTCCATCATCACTTTAACATAAATATCCAATCTTTTATCTCTCTCAGAGTAATTTAACATCGACTTTTAAAACAATCTTGCTTTTTGACTATTTTGTGATTTGGGGTTGGTATTAGACTCATAAAAGAGCTTAGAAAGTTTTCTAAGCTCTTGTTGAAAGATTATGAAATTCTAATACAGTTTACTCAACTTTCTCAGTTTGGACATGATTAATCTGTAAATTCGCTTGACTCTTATCCCTAATAAAAAACACACTAGCAACTACTACTGAACCTAGCCACAAAAATAACAACCATCCTGTTAAAATTGGTATTGGTGATAGTTCAAAAACAGTGCGTCCTAATGCAGTTTGGATACCTATCAGAATAATCGATACCATCCACGTGATACTGCCAAAATGGATGAGCATTCTTTTATGTCTTTCATTCTTTATTTATTAATCAATAAATTATAAGACAAATGGAATTTTTTCTCAACAAACTCTTCTCCTTTTAAACATTTACTCCAATGAAAAATCACTCTTTGTTTACACAATATATAATCCACCTCGTAAGACAATTAAAAAGCATCACTATTATCAAAATAATGATGCTTTACACGATTTACTCCTTGAATAACTTAAGGTGTACTTTCCGTTACTTATTAGACTTGATCTCCTCAAGGATTTCTTCTAAATTTTGCATTGTTGTCTTAATATTTCGTTGATAAATATCAAGAATCAATTGTCCGTAAGTTGTGCCTGGTACGGCCCATTTTCCATTTAATCCAACCCATGTTGTAGCTATTCCTCTATTTACAAGATTGAATCGTGGATCGAGTAATGGATATTTATTTGGCAATGGCTTAGTAGAAGCATAAGCGAATAAATGTTGAAGATGGGCGAGTACACCGTCACTTGGAGTTTCAAAGCTTGCTCCCGGATTATTAGAACCTGTTGCTCCTAGCCCACTAAAATTGTTTTGTTCTGCTTTTACGTCTCCTGTAAATCTAAGAAAATTTGTTTCATTCATCGCTTGAGCAAACGCAATGTCACCTCTAATTCCGTAGTACTCTCCATATGTCGAATAATAATACCCTAGCTCGATTGCATTTGGATTTATTTGCTTGACGAACCGGTTCATGTCTTCAGGCGATAAATAAGTTGGACCTAGAATCGAATATTCTGAAGTGTTAGCTTGATCAGCATTTGTATTTTCTACAGGAATTGTTTCGTCATTTTGATTAGGTTTATTCTCGTTAACTGGCTTGGATTGATTTGAATTTGTCTCTTTCGTTCGCGAGGGGACCTCCCTCTGTTTTGCATCTATGTTTTCAGTTAAAATGAATGCATCGTTGATACCTGCATTTTTTATCACTGTTAGTTGTTTCTCTGCATTTTCCCGACTTGAAAAGGCACCAGCTTGGACACGATAAAAAGTATCTCCTGAGACAGTAGACGTATTAACAAACGACTCTATTCCTTTTGAACGTAAATAAGTGATACGTTCGACTGCATTTTCCTTTGACTTGAATGAGCCAGCGATGATTTTATATGAAGTAGAATTACTCGTAGTACTTGAATTACTTGCATTACCTGAATTACTTGAACCACCTTTTGTTCCTGATTTATCAGAAACACCTGCTGATTTACGTTTTAAATTAAATGCTTTGGCTAAACCATTTACATGACCTTGTGCTACTTTTTGACGCCATGAAGACTCTTTCATCAAGGACGCATCATGACTATTATCAATAAATCCATTTTCCGTTAAGATGGAAGGCATCGCTGTTGCACGTAAAACATGGAAATTCGCCTTTTTCTTTCCACGATTTTGCAGTTCGTTGACTTTGCTCACTTCTGAATGGATCAGATTTTGATATTTTGCTGAATTTGAAGAGCTAGATTGACTATAATGAATATAATCTTCATACCCTTGTGCAGAACCATTAGCAGCATTACAATGAAGCGATAAGAAATAATTGGCTCCCCAAGAATTGGCATCACTTGACCGCTGACTTAAGCTTCTAGTAGAATCGTTTGAACGACTCATTCTTACTTCTATATTTTCATAATCATTGAGTAAAATTGTTCTCATTTTAAGAGCAATATCCAACACAATATCCTTCTCTTTTATTCCTTGACCGACAGCACCTGGATCTGCACCACCATGACCTGGATCTAAATAAATTTTCACCATTACATTTCCTCCATTCTCTTTATATGATATTTCATTCATATTGTATTGAGAATTTAGCAATTCGTTTGGACACAACCCACTTTTACCATTTGTAGTCTATGCTTAAAAACGAAAAAATGCGATTCAAGTTATTCAATTACCACATCATTAAAATTGCGAAGAAATTGAAAAAACATTTATTTAGATACGCCTCTAGCCTTAGATGGAAATAATTCTTACGTTCGTTGTATGATTTTTACTTTTTACATAAAATGAACCTACCACTAAATACACAATTTAAGAAAGTAGGTATTTCATTGAAAAAACTCTTTATCATCTTATTTTTTATTATTGGTGTTTTTGTACTCATTATAACTAACACTTCTTGGTTATCATTTGGAGAGAAAAACAGCCAAGTTAAAGTTACGGATAAAATTGACATGATTGAAATTGATGTTTCTGGAGTAAGTACAACGATTATTCCTGTAAATCAAAACAATATAAGTACAGAGTACAATGGTAAGGGAAAAGTGACTGTTGAAGAAAGCGGAAATAAGATCGAGGTTCAATTTACATCTAAAAATTGGTTCAATATTTTTTCATTTTTTAAGAAAAATGACTTAACGATCTATATCCCAGAAGATTACAATCGAGATTTGGCAATCGATAGTGGCTCTGGAAGCCTACATTTTTCTGGTCAATCAAAAAATCATCCGATGCAAATCGATAACTTTTCACTAAATATGAGCTCTGGAAACGTTCAATTAAGTCATTTATCGACGAATCATTTTGAACAAGATGGCTCATCAGGAAATGTAACAATTGAATCGCTAACGACAAAAACGGGATCAATTAATATGAGCTCTGGAAATATGGATGTGAGGAAATACTCTGGTGACATAAAAGCCACATTATCATCTGGAAGACTAAAGCTGCAAATAGAAAATGTAACAGATGATATCGATCTTGAAGTGAATTCTGGTTATGCAATACTTGATTTACCTCAAGATGCAAACTTTGCATTGAATGGGAAAATAGGTAGCGGCGCAATCACGACTGATTTTCCGCTAATAGATTCAAAACGAGACAAACATAATATCGAAGGAATTCACGGTTCAGGTGAACATAACATCAATTTAGATGTACACAGTGGAAAGATTGAAGTAAATTGAACTACCTTATCTAAAATACCTAGATGAGTAGACAATGTTCTAATCATCTAGGTATTGATTTTTTCATAATGGACTTCCCTCAAATAAAAGTTAATCATTTTAGCTTTTTAAAGAGAAATTCACTCTTCATATAATCGATTTACTAGATCTTGCTAGCCATTATATAGGGGGTTCTTCATCAACAACTTACGGTCAGTTTTTAACCACCACCTCTTGATTCACAAGGTGGTGGTTTTTCTGACTGTTTAGAATAGATTAAAAAGCACATTATCCATGAGGTACTTTGATAATTTAACCTACTTTGACGCCCGAGCAGGAAGGGATTCCGGTGAAGTCACCTTGTCGTAGAAATCTACGAATTTGTCACGATCGTCGCTATCACGGTATGCCATTGCAACACGTGGATGTTCATTAAGTGCGCCTGAGATCATGTAAGGAATGATATAGCCCCATTCCCACTGTTGTCGCATTTCTAGCATGTGCTCCTCAATTACTCTAAGAACTGGCTTAATCTCATAGCTTGGTTTTTTTATGTAGCTAACGAGAAGCTCTGTATGACAGTTTCCAGCGGCACGGCCCATTCCATAAACAGACGAATCAAGGAAACTTACTCCATTTTGCATCGCACGTAATGTATTGGCGAATGCTAGCTGCATGTTGTTATGGGTATGAATGCCAAGCTGTTTATTAGGAAGCATCTCTTTAAACTTTTTCACTTGATGTTCAATATCCGATGGATCTAGGCTTCCAAAGGAGTCAACGATATAGACAACATTAACTGGACTTGCTTTTACTAATTCAAACGCTTCAATAAGCTGTTGTTCAGGTACACTTGATAAAGCCATAATGTTAAGTGAAGTCTCATAGCCTAAATCATGGAACATTTGTACAAGCTCAAGACCTTTGTCCACTTCACGAATATAGCATGCTACTCGAATCATATCTAAAACACTTTGCTCTCGTGGTAGAATGTCATTTGGGTCTACGCGCCCAATATCTACTAGAGCGGACAGCTTCGTGAACTTTTTCTCAGGGATAATTTCCTTCAAGAAGTTATCGTCAAGAAATCTCCATGGATTGGGCTCGGTTGCTTTAAGAAGCTTAGGTGAATTTTTATAACCAATCTCCATATATTCAACACCAGCTTCACTAAGACCGTTATACAAGTCTTGAACAAATTCGACACTAAAATCCCAATTATTAACCAACCCGCCATCACGGATTGTACAGTCTATAATATTGCTACGTTTTTCCATGGTCGTCACTTCCTCCTGTTTATCTCACAGTTACTTTTTTCGCTTTTTCGCTTTTATGCTTTTATGCATTAAAATATATATAATGATTTAAACACGACTCATTTACATGTGTCAATCTATTTTCCAAAAGGAAACAAATAATATTATTTTAGCCTTAAATCACTCCTACTAATCCCCCCTTTAATTTTCATTTTCTTAATTAAGAAAATGCTGTGACAGCCGTTCACTGCAATCCGAAATTATCTTCAGAAATTAATATCTTTCATCAGTTCAAATTGTTATCTTTTCACCTTCGTTCAGCAGTCACACCCAGCCATAAAATACATATAAGTATATAAAAGATGCCATGGGAAATACGTTTAGTTATTCAAGATGAATTTTAATATGTCTTAAAAGAATAAAATTGAGGCTATCAACTATGAGGTATGAATGCCAATTAATCTAGGATAAACCAAATTAAATAAACAAATGGTATGACACCAATTTAAACGTTAATGTGCAAACAATGACAAACTTAATAGTACGAAATTTTGGAACAGGAGTGCTGAGTAATGAAAAAAAGCAAGGAAGTATTAGAACTTCCCATAATTAGTATTTACGATGGAGAGCAGCTTGGAAAAGTCAAAGGTTTGATCATAAATCCCGAAAAATTTTCCGTCGATTTTTTTACAGTGGAACAAAAAAATTGGCAAGTAAGTGTAAAAGCAATTCCTTTTAAAAAGATCATTGGAATTGGAGAATCCGCGGTAATGGTTGAACAGAGTAATTCTGTTATTGACCTAAATGAGATTCCTTTTATCAATCAATTGATAAATAAACAAGTTCATTTAATTGATTCACAAGTTTTAACGAGAAAAGGTGATCTTTTAGGTAAAATTTCAGACTATTTTTTCAGTGATGAAACTGGTCAATTAGATACATTACTTATTAATTCGGAAAACAAAGAACTATTTTTCCCTATCGAAAATGTTTTATCTTTTGGTAAAGAGCGTGTTATTATAAATGATTCTTTACAAGAAATAAGCGAACAAATAATAAAAACGAGTGCAAAACACGAGAGTCCAACAGATAAGAAAGCTGCATTAACAGCAAAATTAATTGAACTTTTAAAAGCAAACCCTCTTTCCAAAGATATATTTAGTAAGAATGGCGAATTATTATTTGAAAAAGGTAGAATTTTAAACAATGAAGACATCTCAACTCTTAAAAATGAAAAGGCAAAAGTATCTATTGAAATTTCGTTGGATTTAAAGGAATAATCAGTACTTTATTTTGAATTAAATATGAGTACTCCCGCCACTTAATTTTCTAACGAAAATTTGAAGTGGGGGTTTCTAACGTATCGAACATTTCTGAACGCTTAACGTTAGTGGAGTTGACACAATGGTGTGCGATAAACACCCAACCCCTCTATCCCATTGGTCTTGCCGTTGGGACTTCTTTTACAGATTATTTGGTTTCACACAATTGTCTGCCTCGCTGTTATTTTTAGCTTGAACATTTTACGGTACGAAACCTTTCTCGTAACACCCTCATATGTTCGGTTATCAATGAACAATCTGTACAGGAATATTATACCATGAAAACAAATGTTTCACTACGTAAAAAGGCAAGAGTACCCCTCCCTACTCATTCCTTGAAGAAGGGAGGGGTACTCTTGCCTAAAATTGATAGATGTAATAGATTCCCTCAATATTCCTTCTCAAATCTTATTTCTTTTCCTACTATGTAGGGTAGAATTTTCAAAGTAATCAATAATAAGTATTATTTATCAATGAATAAAGCAAGTCTACACCATCACAAACATTTCATAACATAAAAAGGACGGACCTAGTATATTTTACTAGATTCGTCCTTTTATCTATTGATTGTCATTAATTTGCGATTGCTTTCTCATTTTTCTTCTGCCCAAGTTGTTGCTGTTTTTGTAAAAAATGTTCTTTTACAAACGGTATGATAAAGCGATCTCCACCCCAAATGTAAGCTCCTTTTCCTACGAATAATAATATGATTGCTGCTGTGAAAAGGATTGGATTAGTGCTTATTGTACCCGCTAATAGGAAGTTTAAATTCATAAACGCTGCTGCTAGTAATGCTGGGACGGTTGCAATTCCTACGATTAATCCAATACCAACTAGCAATTCTCCCCACGGGATAAGGATGTTAAAGATATTTACATTTGGTAAAGCGAAGCTCTCTAAGAAAGTCCCATACCAAGCTTGAACTGTCGGAGTTTCACCTGTCGCTTTTGCCAATGCTCCTTGTAAAAATCCACTAGCATCAAATCCACCTTGAACTTTATGCCAACCTCCCCCAATCCACTGAATTCCTAACCAAATTCGTAAGACTGTCCAAACTACACTTACTTTTTCGTTTTCCCACCATTTCATAATAGCTCAGCTCCTTTAGTCTTTTTATTTGTGAATTATTTCACAAGTTAAATTAAAAAAATATGATTAATTTCGGTTTATAATGTTGCGATATAACTTGTGAATTATTTCACATACACTTTACACTCTTAATGTACTCCTTTTTAAAGGTGATTGCAATAGATTTTCAAGATGTTCAAGGAGTTGTCATACGAAGGTGCCTGCCACTTCGAAAATGATCTACCGAATGTGGGCAGTTACAGGATAAAATCCATGCCCATTTTTATAAAACAATGCTTAAGGACCTTTTTCTCAATTCTATTTACTTTGTAATATTTCTCTTGGTACATAGCGCGAATAATACCTTTGATTTCCTCCTGCGTCTGTTCATCTTTTTGAAAATCTTTGAGAAAAAGATTTAATGGAACACTCCCCGCCACATCATGTAATGGTGGCTGAACGTAAGCAATTCCACCGTATTGTTTATAACCATTTCTTTCATAGAATTGCTTTCTTTTGATACAATCTGCTTTTTCTGCTTCTGAATGTACCATTTCTTCTGTTTCTGTTTCCAAGATGATCGTTCTCAACGAGTCATTCCCTGCTAAAATTGCATCTTCGTTTAATAAACTTTCTAATTCCACTAAAGTTTTTTCTCCTACTCCCATCCTTCTCATGCTAGGGTTTGTTACTAAGTAAACAATAAACCCTGAATTTACTTCAGCTAAATAATGAGCTGTTGCAAAAGAAACAAGCTCGTCTTTTTCAAAACCAACTAAAAAGTGAAAATTATTCGGAAAGCTACTTTTCGCATAATGAAGCCCTTGCATGAATACTTCATGGGACTCTCGCACTTCAATTGGAAATGTCTGATCATATAATTTCAAAGCATTTTCTAGGTTGCTTAAATGGTCATCTGTTATTTCTCCCCATCTAATTGTCATAAACGCACCACCCTTTGATTTAATGTTTATCAAAAATAACACATACTCTTAATCATCGATTTAACAATGCTAAAACCGAAAAAAAGACGAAAGATTAAATTCGTCCCGTTATCTATCCTTCTATTTGAATAATGTGCCCATCAAAACGAAACCATTATTTTCATGGTAACTACGTCTTTGGATTATAGCAGCATACTTCTTATTTCAGTTCATACTTACCTTTTTATCTAAAACATCATGAACTCGATGTAGCACAATCGCCCCAAGTCCCTGTATAACCGTCTTCACTACCAATTGCCCAATGATTGCTGCCGGAACGGCTTCCCATGGTAAGAAATTTGCACCGATTGGACTTAAGCCAATAATAACAAACACAACAGAATCTAAAAATCCGCCTACTAAACCACTATAGAAAACTCTCAAACTCATCGGCAATTTTAGACGTGAATAGATCTCAGTATCAGTCGTTTCAGCTAATAGAAATGAAATAGCCGAGGCAAAAACAATGATTAATGTATCGCCTAATAAAAAGGAAACGACCGCAGAAAGCAGTAACGCTATTCCAATTAACAAATACGTCTTTTTTCTACCGTATTTGTTTTGGACAAGATCACGAAAAATAAAGGTTGCACCAATTAATAATGTACCCATTGGGACAATAAAAACCCAAAATTTTAACGGCGCGAATGCAGCAGTTATGACGTTTGCTAAAATAATTGAAACTAAATATAATACTATTCTCATCTTTACCTCTCACCTTAATCTTTGAATTAAGCCACAAAAATAAAAAACAACACCAAAGAGAAGTGTTGCTTCACCTTAGTTTTTTAAAGAGGGTAGCTAGAACCTCTACCGCTTATAGCGGATATTATCATTTACTAGCGTAATAATACCTCATTTTTCGACAAATTGCTATTCGAATGAATGATTTAGGGCAATTTTGAAAACATTTGAACAAAAGAACTGAAGCTGGATTTCGTGCGCTTATCCATAGTCCAAGAATTTTTGGGTGTATCTGATGTGCTGTTCTATTATTGTTTTTTATAAACATGCAACATCAATGGTTAAGAACCCTTTAAACAACAAAAGTGAACTATTTTTGGTTTTCCTAAAGGTTAATAGTAAAAACTAAGTTTACAATACCGGGCGTGCAGAGTATGATATGGAAGTACTTTGAGTTATTTGATGGTAAGGAGTTGAGCTTTTATGAGTAGTGGAAGTACCAACGAACCAGAACCCGGATCGATCAAAGAGGAAGTCATTATCAAACCAATCCTCTTAAGGTTGAATACTGATAAAAATTCAACTCTTTATGTATGGCCGGCCTACTTTTGATTTCCTCCTAAACATGAGGAGGTATTTATTATGAAAAAAATTTATTTAACGAATGAGAATGGAATACTTCAAGAAACAACGGACATTAGCAACGGTTGCTGGGTTAACTTAGTATCTCCAACAGAACAAGAAATTCACGAAGTAGCCGATAAATTGCAAATTCCTTTGGACTTTTTAAAGGACCCGTTAGACGAAGAGGAACGGTCAAGAATTGAAAAGGACGATGACAATATTCTCATCATTGTCAATATACCTTTAGTAACGAAGGATGAAAATGACATCCCCATTTATGATACGATTCCATTAGGGATGGTTATCACGAACAATTGCTTTATAACGGTATGTTTAAAGGATAATCCTATTTTTCACTTATTTGTCCAAAATAAAGTAAAACAATTTTTCACATACAAGAAAACAAGATTTTCACTGCAAATTCTCTATTTGATGGCAACTACTTTCCTCAAATACCTAAAGCAAATTAGTAAGCAGACAGATACCATCGAGAAGGAACTACATCAATCAATGAAAAATAAAGAGCTATTTTCCTTGTTGAATTTAGAAAAAAGCTTAGTTTATTTCACTACTTCGTTAAAATCGAACAATATTGTGATGCAGAAAATGTTAAAAAGTAATTATTTAAAAATGTATGAAGATGACCAGGACTTGCTAGAGGATGTTATTATCGAAAATCAACAAGCCATCGAAATGGCGGAAACACATACATCAATATTAAGTGGTATGATGGATGCCTTTGCATCTGTCATTTCAAATAATGTAAACATTGTGATGAAGTTTTTAACCTCCATTACAATTATTATGGCTTTACCGACAATGGTTGCAAGCTTTTATGGAATGAATGTTCCCATTCCATTTCAAGACTATCCATATTCATTCCTAATTGCCATCATCATCTCTTTTATATTATCAAGTATTACCGCAATCATCTTCTGGAAAAAGAGGTTCTTTTAAAAATCTAAAAATCATCATTGAGCAAATTTTTGTACGTCATTCTAAGTCGAATGGCGTTTTCTTGTTTCCCATGAATCTCCGAGCTGGGGTTTTACTTCCTTTAAAAATGGGATAAAAGAAGTTTGTCTTACAATTGAAGCCAATAAAATGTGTTTTCTACAGGAGCACAAAATGAATTTTTTGATTACTAGAAACGAAATTGATACAATAAACGTGTCTAAGAAATTATGTGTTACTTTATACAAATCGATGTCCACTAGGAACAGCTCATCATTTATATTTGATTCCATATCGAGGTCAACCAAAATTTAGTAATAAAGGAGAAAAAACATGTCAAATGCTGATCATGAAATTTTAGTTAATAAAGCCATCGCTAATGCCCCTGAGTGGCTAAAATGGGACATTGAAACAATCGTAAAAGATTCAAACAGTAGGATTAGAATAAGTCAGGCAATTTCTGAACTACATGAAAAATATACATTTAATTTTACCCATCTTTTTGCAGCGATGGGGCATAATACAGAGTGGATTGTTATCTCTCGTGAAAGATTGAACTTTATTGATAACAATATCGACTTAATCCAGTTTATGATTAAGAAAATTCAGCAACAGTAAATAGATTTAACACAAAACCTTATGCACTTCATACTTAACGAGCATTTCACTCATTTACATACATAATAATCGTTGGATTATTTCCAAACTGAAAAGGGATTAGGAATGGTAGGCAGGTCGAAACTTGCATCCTCCTCCTTATATCCCCTTTCATCACCTTTGCTTAAGAATGCAATGGACATAAAAACAAGGACGTCATCATGAAAAATAGATTACTACTCTTCTCCTGTAGTAATCTATCTTTTTATCTTCCTATCACACATCGTTCCTATTTTCCAGAAATACCTTCATTCGGAAAATCCATAAAAAATATGCCATGCACCCGCAGCGTTTGCACTAGCTTCCAATGTTGTGCTAAACAATCGATTTGTTTTGATTGATCGGTATTTAATTGGTACAATAAACTTATCAATTCCTTACATCATAATGATGTATAGTTTCCATTCGTTACAAAATGCATAACACGACAGTAAGTTTGCTAAACAACCTATTTTTTTAGTCGAAGGAGAATTCAACATGTCAAACGAAGAATATGAAGTTTTAGTTAATAAAGCCATTGATAATGCCCCAAACTGGTTAAAAGCTGATGTTGAAATGATTGTAGAAGATGCAAATAGTAACAATAGAATAAGTTATGTGATTTCTGAGCTTTATAAAAGATACACGTTCAATTTCACACATCTTTTTGCTGCGATGAATCAAAATTCCGAATGGACAATTACGTCACGTGAAAGATTAAACTTTATCGATAACAATATCGACTTAATCCAGTTTATGATTAAGAGAGTTCAACTATAAGAGCTATATCTATAAAAAAGAACGGTTTATTTTTCTATAAATTTCCAATATGGATAGGTTGAGGTTTACTCTTCCTGCCCTTTTTTATGCCATTTTGCTAATTAAGAAAAGCGCAAGCGCCTTGATCAGCAAAATGGCAAATAAGACGCTCTTGAATAGAAAGTGTTTTTTACCTTCAATTCAAGAGTGACTTAGACCCAAGAGGGGCTAGGACGCTTGCGCTGGACAATTCTCGAAGCCTAAACTTATAAATTTTGATATTATAAAAAATGTCGCAACTAAAATGTAGCTGCGACATCGATGGTTCCTACTAATGCTTCCGATTAAGACAAAAATAACGCTCCATAACCCATTGCCCCGATAATAACAAAAGCTGGATGGACCTTCCACTTTTCTAATAAGAAAAAACTAACAATTATTAAGATGAGCGTTTGCCATGTTCCCGTATCTTTATACGATGTAAAAAAGAAATTAAATGCCATTACCCCTAATAATACTGCAATCACTGGTCTAATAAAATTTGTCATTCTTTTTACCTTTGGTGATTCCTTGTATTTATATAAAAAACTTAAGAGTGCAATCATTAAAATGAGTGATGGTGCGACTGTAGCAAAAACCCCAACAAACCCTCCTAATACACCAGCTTGCTGATAGCCAATATACCCAGCCATCTTTGTTGCAATCGGGCCTGGAAGTGCATTTCCTAGAGCTAATACTTCACTGAATTCATTTAGATTCATCCAACCATATCGATCGACAACCTCATTTTCTATTAAAGGGATCGAAGCAGGACCACCTCCGTAACCTAAAATTCCTGGAATGAAAAAGGCTAAGAATAGTTCCCAATAAATCACGTTGCATCCTCCCTTTTTGTCTCCCCTACTTCTTCTGCTGGTTTATCCTTTTTTAAGATTGCAGCAAGCAGCAGACCTATAATTAATATCGCAGGGTGTAATCCAGCTATTTCCATTAATGAAAAACTTAAAGCAATCAAAATAATCGCCTTTCCCCATCCGAGAGATGCTTTTGATTTTTTAAAAAAATCCCATGTTAACACAGCCAACATCACTCCAACAACCGGTACAACTGCAGCAGTCATCCCCTGTACCCATGGTAACTCTCTAATAGAAGAGATTGTTGTTAATAATACAATCATTAAGATAATGGTCGGGAGAATCGTTGAAAGTGTTGCATTAATCAATCCGATAATCCCTGCTACTCGGTACCCAATATACCCCGCCATTTTTGTTGCAATTGGTCCCGGTAATGTATTTCCCAAAGCTAGGATGTCTGCAAATTCATCATCATTCATCCATTTATACTTTTCAACGACTTCCTTATGTACAAGCGGAATGGACGAAGGTCCACCACCATAGCCCAACATCCCAACCCGAAAGAATGCTAAAAATAATTGAAGCTGTTTCATCCTATCAACCTTTTCTACATATTTTACAAAAGTACTACTGAATGGTGAACATCGATTATCCATTCTTATGTCCTTACCAATATGATCTTTTGCAATAGTTCTTTTTTATCTACTTCGCTTTCTCGCTATATCTTTTTCAATATTTTTTGACCTGTTTGTGCCTCGATAAATGCTATTTCCCCTTCTAATAATGGAAAACTCGGAACATATGTCAATGTATAATGTGATTCGTGATTTTCTAAATATTCCTGCGTCCATTCAAGCTTAATCGTAAATGCACGTTGATAAATTTCTTTGGTCTCGACTTCTGTGATTGCTGGCTGAGTGTTAACGCTGACTAAGAGTTCGGGATCTAGTCCTGGGCTCATATAATGATCAATCTTCCCAGTTGTCCGATTAACACTTATCATCGCTGCCCCAACTCTAATCGGTATCTCTTTATGAAAAACACGAAACTCATAGTGGAAATGGTTGCTTCCTTCCTCATTACCTTCTTTTGCTACCACTAAACGGAAAATTTGATTTGCTAAAGGGTAGAGATGAAATAACATTTGAAGGGCCAACTCTTTGCATTCCAAATAATCAAGCAACAAATTCCCTTTTCGGTTAAGAAATGAATACATACTATGTAGATTACCAGATTCATTGTCATGCATCAATTTCAAAGTGTAATCATTTCTTCGATGGAAAAATCCATCTATTGTTAAATCATCCTGTAGCTCACTGCTTCCAGCTTTTGTCCTCCAGACACTTCCAGTAACATTTCCTAAATCTACTTCACGAATTTTTTCAAACGATTGCTCATCAAAGCCTATTAAGTCATTAAGTTGTTCTTGATTTTCTTTAGGACGAAAAATACATTCAAGTGATTCACTTCTTTCATCTTCTTCATCATCACTATACTCGTCCCTATGTCCATCAGCTGGATAAGAATAAAATGGAAGTGAAGGCTCATATACGAGATGTAGCTGACTATCACCATCAACATATAATTCACTGCTGATTTCTGTAATTTGCAAGTCCATGTTTAGTTCTGTCAAAAATTTCTCCTTTATCACTTCTTTTTCAACAAGCATTTCAGGGTATTGGATATTTATAGCTTCTCCATAATAACGAAATTCGGTGATTTCTCCTGATTTGGCTATAGTAAGGAAAAAACCTGAAAAAGGAAGAGGTAATTCAAGCGCCATCGAGACATACGAAAGCCTGTAAGTCCCTTCCTCGAGCTGATTCCATTTTTCAAGAGTGAATTGATTTTCTGCATATGGATAGTGATGATTTACGAATTCTAAAGCTCTTTTTTTCAATTGTTCCTCTGAAAAATTTGAAAATCCCTTTTTAGTAGACCATACATCTCTACTTAAATTCAGCAAACTCCCATCATTAGCAAGCTCAATCCAAATTCCAAGCTCCTCGCTCTCTTTCTTCTTCCATGCGAAAACGGCAACCCCTGCATCTTGATTATAATCCTCAATCTCCGCTTCATACTCATCATCTACATGTCCGATTTGCAATGCGATCACTCTTAATTCGTCTATTGACATATCATTTTCACCCACTCTCCTATTTAACCTCTTACACTTACACTTCGAGATTGAAGTTTCTTATCCACTATTATCTAGTTTAACATTATTTGGACCTTTCCCAATTATGTATTCCCACATATAATTACTTGCTGGGAGGTGCAAATGAATGGCTGAAATAAAACAATTTATCTTCTTTGACTTTGAAATGCTCTGTTCTGACAAAGGTATGGCTTTTGAACATATGGAGGCCATTCGTTTAGGCGCTGTAAAATATGATCTTGAAACAGAAAGCATTTCATATTTTGATCGATTTATCCGACCTGAAAATCGTGAGCCTCTATCAGATTTTTGTAAATCATTAACTCAGATAGAAGATAGTAATTTAGTTGATGCAAGTGATTTTAAAGTCGTCTTTGATGATTTTCTAGTATGGGTTGGTGGAGTGAAAAAATCTCGTTATTTTTCTTGGTCTCCTAGCGATTTGTCACGATTGAAAATTGATGCAGAAAAACACGGTCTTCCATTTCGTACCATTGATAAGATTAAAAAGCGTTACATTGATTTTCAAGCTATTTTTAATAAAAGAGTGGCGAAGGGAAATATTTCTGTTGAAGATGCACTGACTTTATATGGAATGGAATTTATCGGAGAAAAACATAACCCGATGTATGATGCCTATAACACTTTACGAATCTATTTAAGCTTTTTAAATGAGCCCGTGCAATCCGATTTGATTATGCTAAAGCGATTCATTTTTGAAGAAGAAGTCCCACTCGAAACGGATCAAATAAATTTGAACTTGAACAATTATATAAGACAAGATGCGGCATTAATAACTGGACAATTACGGGAAGTATCTCGAATGAGAAACGCTAAAAAATTACTAAAACCCGTTAGAAGAATCGTTGAAAAATATGAAAATGTCCTAATTAATCGCTCTGGATTATTTTCTGAGGAGAATGTTTTACAAGCAAGCATTTTAGTAACTTTTTATCACGAGTTACAATTTTCATATAATGAACATTTCTCGTATTCTTCTAAAATTATTCTTTTCGATGAATACATGTTCCAACCATTAAAACAGCTTGCTATGAAGAAAAGTTTGAAAGCAAGCGAATAAAAGGGAAACACAAAATATCGACTTTTCGATTATTTGAGTCTCCCTTATCTTAGTAACTGTTTGTACTTTCTTCACTGAAGGTAATCCCAGTTTTTCACAAGTACTGATTAGCCCAATCTACTATTCTAACTCGCTTGAGAATAAGCTTGCTTGTATGCTTTCTTTTTCCCGTGTAGTAAATAATATAAAAAGATACATCCAAATACAACTATAGCCAACGTCATATACAATCCACGAAAACCAACTAGGGGAATGATTGCCCCTAATAGAAAAGGTCCAATCCCCGTCCCTGCATCGAAGAATATGAAAAAGGTTGAGGTGGCAAGTCCAACTCGATGCCGTGGAGATTCCTTAATGGCAATTGCCTGACAGCATGACTGCAAAGTCCCGAATCCGAGTGCAATGAGCGCTCCTGCTAAAAGAAGCGTAAAACCATGTTCTGCTTGGCTAATGATGATTAACCCAATCCCAAATAGTATAATTGCTGGAAAAATAACAATATTATCGCCTTTTTTATCTAAGATCCGACCAGTGAATGGTCTTGAAATTAAGAGAAATATAGCATAGACGATAAAATAGAAACTTGCTGCGTCTACTAAATTAATTTCATTCGCATATGTAGCAAGAAACGACAGAATACCCGAGTAAGAAAAACCAATGATGGCGATAACGATTGAAATAGGAAGGGCACCTTTTTCGAAAAAGTCTGTCAATTTAAACCCCTTCATCTCATCAAGCTGTGCTTTTGTGATGTTCGCTTCAGGGATTTGTGCAAATAACGAGATGATAATACTAATAACAGTACATAGAGTACATAATACAAAAATCATTGTAAAGCTTGCATGCTGACTAATAAAAAGACCAATGAAGGGACCAATTGCAGTTGCAAGAGTGATGCTAAGTGAATAATAGCTTGTTCCTTCTCCGCGACGTTCATTCGGAATAATATCCATTACAACAATTGACATCGCTGTCGTAGCCAATCCAAATGCCGCGCCATGAATAAAACGAACCAACAATAATAAGCTAATGTTTTCGACTGTAAAATACAACAGTGAAGCAATCAAGAATAGAACTAATCCACCGAAAAGCATTTTTTTACGACCAATTCTTTCAATGTATTTTCCCGAAAATAGGCGTAGAATGAGCGCGCCGATGATGAAGATACTAGAGGCAAGACCAGCCATGCTTTGTGAGGCGCTAAATTCTTGGATAGCATAAACGGTTAACGTAGTCATTAATAGGTAAAAGGTTAACGCAATGAAAAAGCTAGCTGCGGAAAGAATGATAAAATCCTTCGTCCATAATTTTGTTTTACTCATTTTTACAATCTCCAATTTCAAAGTGTAGTTTCTTGATTTGGGTATGCAAAGACTTCCGCAATCTCCTTTCATAATCTTCGTATCAATTAGATCGCGTACAACTAGAATGTCTACATAGCAATACCCATTTAAATGATTCAATAATTAGTTTATTACCAATTTAAGTTATTTGACTGTAAATTTAACATTATACTTTTTTTCAGAATTGTCAATCAACTAAACTTACAAATAAACTGGAAAATAAATGAATATTTTAGCGCATAATGAATTGTACCATTTGATTCATGCTAAATCACCTAGACCTGACTGGCTACGTTTTAATCATTCTTCAAGTAGGTATCGATTAAGATATTCTTAATGACCAAAAGGAGATAGATAATATTTTTGACTTACCTACTAGTATGAGTAGAAAATTACTTGCTGAACGACGTTCTCTTACAAGTGTTTCAAATGTTGACATGATATTCCCCCTTTATATGATGCAAAATCTTTATAACCTTTATTTTTTATAATCTCTAATTGCTTTAAAAATCTAGATTTCGAGACATCTTATTAAAAAATTAAGAATAACCAAATTTACTGTACATTCCGATTTAAATTACTCAATTGATCTTGAATTCTGTTCACTCTAAAAATAAATGTGCTGGAGTGATTCTTAATCTTTTTTTAGTCAAGAAAAATGTGTCTAGTTTATGACTGAATAAAAATAGTGATTTATATAATAACTATACTTATCTATAAAAAAATAATGCAAAGACTATCAACTCTTAACTTTATTAAAGTAAAAAACAGAAAGGGAATATAAGTTATTATTAATAACCAACTCCAACAACTTTTACTAACTTACTAAATTGCGACCATAGTTTTTCAGGAACAGCGAGTAATTAAAAAAACTAATATCTCACATTCCAGATATTAGTTTTTTGGTTTTATTATGAAATTATCAGTATTCATCATGTTTCCTCAATTATTGGAAACTTATATACAGTTAGACAAGTGGATGGTTAAATTATTATAAAAGTGGATGGTTATTTTTCAAGAAAAAAGCTTTATTATGATAAGGATTACCTCATGTAATACAATTACTTTAGAACATAAAGGGATGAAAAATATGACATGGACGTTTGTGCTAATGTTAATTCTTGTGAGTTTAGCTAAAATTTTATTGACGTGTCTTCCAACCTCTGTTGTGGAATGGATTCTCGGCAAATTTGAAATACATCCAACGCTTAGTGACACGATGGACACTGTAACCATCGACGGAAAACGCTTGGAAGGTGAAGAAAAAAATCAAGTTATTAATCATTTTAATCAAGCGTTATTTTTAGAGAAGCATTCTTTTCCTCCAGAGAACAGTGGAACTCCTATAGTTATTGATACGAAAATGGGAAAAAACAATGTTAGGCTTTTTGTGTATTGTTACAACGATCACGTTGATGTAATCAAAACATACAAAAAGAAAGAAATCGCATATCGTCTGCGTTCCGATAGTCTTCAGAAACGTTCTAGTTTCGTAACTGAGGAGTTAGTTTAATAGTTACCTAAAGTTGATAAAGTCCTTTCATTAATTAAAAAAGGGCTAATTGCTATTATTAATGACTGTTTTCGCAGACTTTGTTGCTACTGTCATATAGAGTGCCATCAACAGTGACCGGTTTGGCTCCATTTTCCTTGATTCGGGCTTCTAACCCATGAACAGAATCGCAAGCGCCTTGATCAGCCTAAGGCAATCAGGAATAGAAGGGATTTTTCACCTTCAATTTCTGATTGCCTTAGACCTAAGAGGGACCGGACGCTTGCGCTGGATGTCGTGCACTTATCCACAGTACAAGACTTTTATAAAGCGAGACTTCCATCAGTGGGGATTTTCCTTATCCCCCACTGATGGATAGCGAGACTTATCGGGCCTTTACGGGCAGTTATCCCCCACCTTCGCCTCTTTGTGATTCACTCAAGCTTAGAGGTGGGGGTATTACTGCCCGTTAATGCGGGATAAATTCCTAAACAAAGAGATAAAGTCAATCCTTCGCTAGATAAGGGATTGACTTTATTTGTATAATGTTTACATTTGATAATTTTGGATCTTGTTTAACGAATTGGGAGTTTAGTTGCTGTGGAAGCAGAGTGCTTTTTTCTTATTTTCCCGATTACTAATAATAAAAGTGGAAAAAACAAACAAATTGTTAAGGAATAAGGTGTCAATGTGTTTTTAAGAAAGTTATGTAAATGTACAGAATTTGGATGCATAAAGGTAGAAAAAGTAATAATTAAAAACGCTAATGGGTAAGTAAGGATTTTATAGCTTTTTAATCCAAGAACTTGAGCTAACCCAAGAGAAAGTCCGTAAAAACCTATCGTCATCTTAAAATACAGTGATAAAATCCAAACAATTGTCAAAATGATTTCGATTCGATCTAAAAAGTTACCAATGCTTATTTTTTTCGCTAATGTGAACGTGGGATAAAGTTGGATTGCGGTAATGCCAAAACCCAATACCAAAATACTGAAAATAGTGATAATAATTATGGAGGTTCCTCCAATTAACTGTCCTTTATAAAAGGCTTTTTTCATTTCTGTTTTATCAGTAACATACGGTATTATCATTAAAAAGAGGGCAAGCTGTAAGGGGTTCCCCAAGCTACCATATGAGGCCTTTATAATTGGCTTTATACCTTCTCCATAAATAGGTTGAATGTTTTCTAATTTTACTTCAGGGATAAGAAAAAAGAATAACAAGAAAAGCAGCGCTATAATCCAAGGGAAAAAGATTACTGCTGAACGACAGATGACTTCTAATCCTAATCGTACACCGATTAAGCTTGTAATCACAAAAATAATGATAATCATTTGTATGGGTGTTTCAACCAATACTTGCGAAGTAAAAAAATCCGCCATATCTCTAACCTGTCCACAAGTAATGTGATAAACATAAAAAAGATAAATTAGCGCTGTCATTTTGCCAATCCATTTTCCTACTATTTTTTCATTATATTCAACATAAGTCATGGATGGATAAAGGGTGGCTAATTGATTAAATAATAAAACGAAAAATAAAGTAATAAGAGTTGTTAAGATAGCAGCAATCCAAGCATCCTGTTTTGCTACTCTCGCAAGGGGAGCGGTTGTAAGAATTATCGCACTTCCTAACGTAAATATGATGACTAATATTTGAAATTCACTGGCATTTATCTTACCCTTTTCGAGCATAGTTACCTCCAACATTCAAATAATATTTAGTATCCCAATAAATCCCTATAATTATTAGATAAACTATGAGGGGGTATAAGTGAGTTAGCAGTACAAGTTGCTTTATGTTAAATTTACAAAGGTTTTAAAACAATCGATTTATCCCTAATCACTCTTCATTAAGTTCAAAAAAGCTCGGTCGAATATGACCGAGCTTTTTTGAATCTTTCATATCAATGGAATCTTACCTTCAATCTCCTTAATCGAATCATCTAAAATACGAATCAAATTCCCTATTTCTTCTTTAGTAATAATCAGTGGTGGTGCAATGACAATTGTATCTTGGCCATCAAATATGACAGAGCGGCAAATGAGACCACGTTTCGCAGCTTCATTAACGATTAGTGGTGATACCGGTGTTTGAAATTTCTTTTGATCTTCGTCGACGAATTCAATCGCAGCCATTAGCCCAAGTCCCCTTACTTCACCAACGATTTTGTGATTAGCTTGAATCCACATCAGTCCTGCTAACAATTCTTTTCCCATAGACTCTGCATTACCAATGAGGTTTTCCGTTTCAATTAGTTCCAGATTTTTTAATGCAACGGCACAGGCCATCGCGTGGCCACTATATGTGTAACCATGTAATAACGTTCCTGTTGAGAGCTTCTTAAATTCCTCATGGATTTGCTCAGTTAGCATGACTCCACCAAGTTGTGCATATCCACTTGTTACCCCTTTTGCAAAACACATCATGTCAGGAGTGACTCCGTAATGTTCGATTCCAAACCATTTGCCTGTGCGCCCAAATCCTGTAATCACTTCGTCCGTGATAAATAAGATTTCATTTTCTACACAAATTTCCTTCACTTCTTTAAAGTAGGTTGCAGGTGCGATATGAACTCCACCGGCACCTTGCACTGGTTCAGCAATAAACGCGGCAATTGTTTCAGGTCCTTCCGCTTCAATTAGCTCTCGTAACATAACAGGTTCAACATGATCGACATAGTAAAAATCTGGAGCTAGTGAACTCGAAAATTCTCTAAATGGCTTTAAGCCCGTCGCACTTGTCGCACCCATCGACACGCCATGATAGGATTTTGTTCTTGAGATGATTTTTTTCCGCT
This sequence comes from Metabacillus rhizolycopersici, assembly GCF_020075705.1. The sequence continues at coordinate 22,829 of NZ_JAIQUM010000018.1, forward strand.
CCGGTTTCCCTTTTAACATCCAATAATGGCGGGCAAGTTTATACGCTGAATCATTCGCTTCTGATCCACCAGATGTAAAAAAGGTTGCCATTAAATCACTAGATGCTAATTCAGCAAGCTTTGCGGATAATCGTATCGCCGGTTCGTTACTAAACGTCGCAAAACATGAGCTATATGCAAGCTTTGTCATTTGTTCCTTTGCTACTTCACCTATTTCAGATCTTCCGTGTCCTACATTCACATTCCAAAGTGATGACATCCCATCGATCACAATCTTTCCTTTTACATCCTCGAGGTAAACGCCCCTCCCTTCTTTAAAAATAAACGAAGGTCCAGCATCCTGCTGCTGTTGAATCGAGGATGTTGGATGAAGAAAATGGTTTTTATCTAATTCCTCAAGCTCACGAATATCATCCATCCAGTTAGGCATCATAACCATCCTTTTTGTTAGAATTAAGGTCCTGATACTTTGAAAGTGTTCTAAAAAACTCAAGTGGTAACAGTACAGAATCTTTATTAAATCTTATTTTAAGTTTATTGCACTTTTTTGTTCTCTGAATATATTTAATCATTATTTATGCTAAAATTCTCCAAACATAACAGCTTATAGAAGATAAATTCTATGTTGCATGTACATGTTGTAACTATTCTTTTAAAAGATGATCTAAAATCCTTCGTCCTCTTCGCTTATCCTTTTTGTTTCCTTTTTTAATATTTCTGCTTTATCCGTGTTTTCCCAAGGCAGTTTGATATCTGATCTTCCAAAGTGTCCATAACACGCAGTTTGAAAATAAATGGGTTGCCTTAGATTTAACATCTGAATAATACCTGCAGGGCGAAGGTCAAAGTATTTACGTATTAGTTGAACGATCTTTTTTTCTTCTATTTTTCCTGTACCAAACGTTTCAACGGCTATTGAAACAGGGGTAGCTACTCCAATAGAGTAAGCGAGTTGAACTTCACATTTTTCTGCAATCCCTGCTGCAACAATATTTTTAGCTACATAACGTGCTGCATAGGCTGCCGAACGGTCAACCTTTGTTGGATCTTTTCCTGAAAATGCACCGCCCCCATGACGTGAAAATCCACCATACGTATCCACAATAATTTTGCGACCAGTTAAGCCTGCGTCTCCCTTTGGTCCACCAATGACGAATCGACCAGTCGGGTTAATAAAATATTTTGTGTTATCATCAATTAATTTAGTTGGTACCACGTGAGCAATTACATGACGAAGCAGATCTTTTTTTATTTGTTCTAATTCTACTTCAGGATCATGTTGCGCAGAAATAACGATTGTATCAATGCGAACAGGCTTCACGTCTTCGTATTCTACTGTAACCTGAACTTTTCCATCTGGACGTAAATAACTAATCATCCCATTTTTTCTCACTTTTGTTAAACGTTTAGCTAGGTTGTTGGACAGAGAGATTGGTAATGGCATTAGCTCCTGGGTTTCATTGCAAGCAAAACCAAACATCAATCCTTGATCTCCGGCACCAATTGCTTCTATTTCATCCTCATTCATTAAACCTTCACGTGCCTCTAGAGCTTTATTAACTCCCATAGCTATATCAGAAGATTGCTTATTCAACGCAATTAAAATCTTACATGTATCCGCATCAAAACCATATTCAGTGTTTGTATAACCGATATTTCGAATGGTTTCTCTCACTATTTCTAAGAAATCTACTTTGCTATCCGTTGTAATCTCTCCCGATAAAACAACTAAGTCTGAACTAACTGAACTTTCACAAGCAACGCGGGCATTTGGATCTTTTTCAAAAATGGCATCTAATACAGCATCAGAAATTTGATCACACATTTTATCAGGATGACCTTCTGTAACCGATTCTGAAGTAAATAGGTGTCGTTGTTCTTTAAACATTACTTTCTCACCTCCAAAAATTATCATTTTTTATACCATTTATCTTTTACGCCAATGTTTTCAAGGATCATATGAAAAGCTTTGAATAATAAATTACTCTATCAGGTATCTGAGACTTTTAAAAAGTTTCCTTTTGGAATTTTCCATACAGAGTTAATTTCTTCAACGAACATTAGAACGATTTTAAAATATGATACGGCAATTAGATAATAAAGGTCTGTACTATTTCCTAGCTAAAATAAATAAAATTTAACACCTTACACAAAGTTCAAAACCCGTGAATTTCTGGGCTTACGTATTGCTTATCTAAATTAAAAATGGTCCACTGTATCTAACAGTAAACCACCACCACAAAAGTAATTTCCATAGATTAATTTTTATTTTAAATTTTGAAGTTTACTCGAATACTGACCTGCTTTATCAGGATAAACAATACCTTGTTCTGTCACAAAGGCAGTTACAAGTGAAAAAGGCGTAATATCAAATGCAGGGTTATACACTCTTATCCCTTGTGGTGCTATCCGTTTTCCTAATCCAACCATAATTTCATCTTCCGAACGTTCTTCTATCTGAATTTCTTTTCCGGTTGGTGTACTTAAATCAATAGATGATAGCGGAGCTGCTACATAAAATGGCAATTTATGCTCTTTTGCTAAGATAGCTACTGTATAGGTTCCAATTTTATTAGCAACATCACCATTGGCAGCCACCCGATCCGTTCCAACAATAACAGCCTGCACTGATTGATTGGCCATAACAACCGCTGCCATATTATCACAAATAAGGGTCACATCAATTCCTGCCTGCTGCAATTCCCATGTAGTAAGACGTGCCCCCTGAAGAACAGGACGAGTTTCATCTACAAATATCTTTAAATTCCACTCTCGTTCTTTAGCGATATAAAATGGAGCTGTTGCAGTTCCATACTTGGCAGTCGCTAAACTCCCCGCATTGCAATGTGTAAGAATTCCCATACCGTCTTGAAATAAGCTAAGAGCATGTTCTCCAATATCTCGACAGACTTTTTCATCTTCTTCTTGAATCTGTAAAGCTTCTTTAAGAAGAATTTTCTTAATAACCTCTACATTTGATCCTTGTTTTTGTTCTTGATAAGCTCTTTCTTTTAAACGTTTTAATGCCCAGAACAGGTTAACAGCTGTCGGCCGTGCTGTTGCTAAAAAATCCGATTTTTTTTCTAAATCTTCAATGAAGGTACTCACATTATTTTCATGGTTGTTTTGAACTCCTAAATAGAGACCATAGGCAGCCGCCATCCCAATAGCTGGTGCACCACGTACTTTCAAAAATCTAATCGCTTCCCATACCTCTTCTATAGTAGACAGTGACAAAAACACAGTTTCTTCAGGAAGGAGGGTCTGATCGAGTAATATTAGTTGATCTTTTTTCCATTGAACGGATTGAATAAACTCACTAATCTTGATCTACCTCCTGATTTTTAACATACCTGACTAAAGAAGTGAGATCACCGATTTTTTGTGCTGTTTCCCTTTTCAATACTAATTGTTGTCCAATCGCGAGGGCTAATCTTTCGCCTTTTGCTCTTAATTTGGGATCGTTTATGCTTTCCAAATCAGAAACATGGGCTAAACCGATTACTCGACGCATCATTTTACATCCCGCATATCCTAATGAATCTTGAAGCAAACGTAGTATATAATCATCTTCATATCCCTGTATGGATGCATAAGGCTCACTAGCTTTTCCCTTCCATAAAATTCTAAATTCCTCTTCAAAGACTATCCAAATTTCCTCTACTGTATTTAACAAATAATCTTGGTATTGAAGCCGTTCTTCTTGATCTAGGGTATGTCCTTCATGAGAGCAAAAATTGAGTAATAGATTGGCAATCACTGCTCCAATGTCAAAACCCATCGGCCCGTAAAAGGAAAACTCTGGATCAAACACTTTCGTGTCCGTTTCTGTGACCATAATACTTCCTGTATGAAGGTCTCCATGGATAAGTGCCTGAGCATGAGTAAGGAATTTTTCCTTTAACTTAGTGATTTCAAGTTTAAGCTCACCATGACCCCAAATCTCTTCGATTACTTCCTTAATTAGCGGGTTAAATTGATTCGTTTTCGCATCGTAATATGGATCAGTAAACACAAGATCTTCAGTAATTTTACACAATTCAGGATTTATAAATTGTACTACTTTCTGTTTTTTATCCTGATGATCCAACGCTAAATCTGAAGTTAAAAATAGAGTTCTAGCTAGAAACGTGCCTATATGTTTTGCAAAATAAGGATAACGATTACGAGAAATGAGTCCTTTACGCATGATGATGTGACTGGATAAATCCTCCATAACGGTTAATGCCAACTCTTTATCGTAATGATAAACTTTTGGGACTAAGCCAGGGCAAATACTATTTTGTATCATTAATGCTTCACTCTCAATACGGGCCCTATCCAATGTTAACGGCCATGACTCCCCAACAACGCGAGCATAAGGAAGTGCTTGTTTTATAATGACACTTTTACCTGAGGAACCATTTTCTATTATTCGGAAAACTAGATTTAGATTTCCATCACCTATTTCCTTGCAAATTAGCTGAGCATTTTCCGAAAATAAACCCGGAATCTTTCTAACATATTCGATTATTTCTAACTCACTAAGCACATGGTAACTTGAATTTGACATGAATCGCCTCTCCCTCTCATAGATTCTCTCCCGAGTAAAATCAACTATGTGTTTGTCGTGGCTCTATTAAAAGCTAGACAAAACAACTGTTTTTTTTAGTTTACTCACTAAAAAGGTCATGTCATCATATGTTGTTTTTAAGAGAGAGGTGATTAATTATCGAAAATAACAACTTTATAGTCAAAGCATCCAACCAAATGAATCGCCTTCCTAATCAATTTTTCTCCACCTTAGTTGGAAAAGTGAATGGGTTTATCAATGCTGGGTATGATGTTATTAATCTAGGACAAGGCAATCCAGACCTTCCTACTCCGCCACATATTGTTCAATCATTACAAAAGGCTGTGGAAAATCCGATCAATCATAAATATCCGCCGTTTACAGGGAAAATTGAACTGAAGAAAGCTATATGTACTTGGTATCAAAACGAACATGGGGTTACATTGGATCCGGAGAAGGAAGTAGCTATATTGTTTGGAACAAAAACCGGACTCATCCAACTATCACAAATTTTGCTGAATCCAGGTGACATGGCTCTCGTCCCTGACCCAGGCTATCCTGATTATTGGTCAGGAATCGCCATTGCCGGTGCTGAGATGGTCCCTATGCCGCTAAATTCTACTAAAGGATTTTTCCCTGATTTTTCAACGCTTACACCGTACCAACGCAAACATACAAAATTAATGTTTCTTAATTACCCATCAAACCCGACAGGCGCTTGTGCGACTAGTTCCTTCTTTGATGAAGCCATTTGCTTTGCAGAGAAAAACAATATTGTTATTGCCCATGATTTTGCCTATGGAGCAATCGGCTTTGACGGGCACAAACCGATCAGTTATTTATCCCGACCAGGTGCTAAGGATGTTGGCATCGAATTTTACACGTTATCAAAAACCTATAATATGGCTGGATGGCGGGTCGGATTTGCACTTGGTAATCAAGAGCTGATTCGCTTAATTAATGAACTTCAAGACCACTATTTTGTGAGCTTATTCGGTGGGATTCAAGACGCGGCTATAACAGCTTTGACCTCCTCTCAAGGAAGTGTCCGAGAACTTGTTGACACCTACGAATTACGGCGCAATGCCCTTTTTGAAGAACTAAATAAAATTGGCTGGAATGCACCGCTTCCTAAAGGATCCTTCTTTGCATGGCTGCCTATTCCAAAGGGTTACACATCAAGCCATTTTGCTGACACCTTATTAGAAAAAGGGAAAGTTGTTGTGGCTCCAGGAATCGGTTTTGGCAAATACGGAGAGGGTTATGTTCGAGTAGGATTTCTTACTGAAGAGGAACGCATTCGGGAAGCAGTGCAGCGAATTTCTAAATTATCTATCTTTTAAAGTATCGTGTTGAATGAACAAAAAACTTGGTTAATCAACAAAACTTACTAACATCACTATCTTTTAGATCTCTCTACAACCTTTATATTCAGGAGGTGAAATGTTTGTGACAACTGACCAAAACTATGTTACTGCTACTTATTTAGTTCATGGTCATTTTGATTTTTACAAAAAAGCGCAAGAAATCGCTATAGGACTTACTGTGGGAAGTTGGACAGATCTCCCTAATGCTAAAAAAGAACAAATGATACCGCATTTAGGGAAAGTAATCGAAGTAAAAGTGCTAAATCATAATTCAGATGAAATACCTCAAGCTCTATTAATGATCGGTTACCCGCTTGTTAATATGAATCCGGATATTCCCTCGATCCTCACAACAGTCTTTGGTAAATTATCAATGGACGGTCAGATTAAATTAATAGATTTGCATATACCAGATTCCCTTCTTTCGCAATTTCCAGGACCGCGTTTTGGAATCGATGGAATAAGAAGGCTGTTAGGAGTTCACGACCGACCATTACTAATGAGCATCTTCAAACAATGTATCGGGCTTCCTATAAATGAACTAGAAAAAGAATATCAAAATCAAATTGATGGACAGGTGGATCTTATAAAAGATGACGAGATTTTCTTTCGTGATGATTATGCACCCGTTTTAAAACGAATAGCTACTTTTGAAAAACAAAATCAACACCATAAAGAAACAACCGGAAAAAAAGTACTTTATGCAGTTAACCTAACCGGACCAGTTACTCAACTTCTTGAGAAAGCAAAACATTTAAGTGATGCGGGAGCATCTTGCTTATTACTAAATGTAGCTCCATATGGATTTGATATTCTCCACCGAATAGCCGCAGATCCAGATGTGAATATTCCGATTATGGCACATCCAGCCTTTACCGGTTCGTTTTACCCTTCACCTTATTATGGTTTATCTGCTCCGTTGCTTTTAGGTAAATTAATGCGTTTATCAGGTGCTGACATTGTTCTCTTCCCCTCTCCTTACGGTTCTGTAGCGATGCCAAAAGATGAAGCTTTGAATTTAGCCAAACAACTAAAATACCCTAACAAAATACATCGGCCAGCATTTCCAACACCTTCGGCAGGAATACATCCAGGTCTTGTTCCAACACTATATCGCGATTTTGGAGATCATTTCATTGTTAATGCGGGGGGAGGAATTCATGGACATCCTCAAGGCACTTCAGCTGGAGGAAAGGCATTTACTGATGCGATTCAAGCAGTCGTATCAGGTCGAACACTTGCGGAAGCAGCAGAAGACTCTGCTGAACTTCGTTCGGCAATTAATAAATGGGGTGCGTTATAACCTTGGGCTCAATCAAAAAAATGACCATTTTTTGTGATTTTGATGGAACAATCACAAAAAGTGACAACATCATCAATATTATGAAGTATTTTAATCCTCCTGGTTGGGAAACGATTAAGAATGATATTTTGACTGGACGAATGAGTGTTCGAGAAGGAGTAGGACGTATGTTTTGGCTATTACCAACATCACACCGAGAAGAAATCACTCATTACGCTATAAAACAAACCAAAATCCGAACAGGTTTTGATCAATTTATTCAATACTGCCAGGATAGCAATATTCGCCTTCTCATTACTAGCGGAGGAATAGACTTTTTCGTTTTCCCTATTTTATCTAACTATCCTATTCCAAATCATGATATTTATTGCAATTCTTGCGATTTTAGTGGCAAACAAATCAAAATTCTATGGCCTTTTTCTTGTGATGCACTATGCACCAAAGATTGTGGAATGTGTAAACCAAGTATTCTTCGTTCTCTTTCAGCAAATGATGATATAAAAATTGTCATTGGAGATAGTATCACAGATTTAGAAATTGCTAAATTAGCTAAACTTGTTATCGCAAGAGATTTCCTTTTACAGAAATGCAAAGAACAGCCTCTTCCTTATAAAGAATTTGATACATTTTTAGATGTAGTTAATATATTAAAACAAATTAAGCGTGGTGAAGACCTATAACCAAAAATGAGTTTGAAAATATCAATCTTGAAGCAATCCAACAGGCCTTTAAAACATTACAAACTGCTAAAGGAACTCTATCACAAAGAGGGTGGTTTCCAGCAACTAGTGGGAACATGTCCGTTCGTATCAAATGTTCTTCATTAGAAAATAATCAGCCTATTATCGCAATAACCTCTAGTGGTAAAGACAAATCGGTTCATACTTCAGAAGACTTTCTTTTAGTAAATTTGAATGGAGATCTTTTTTATCCTACTAACTTAAAACCTTCTGCTGAAACTTTAATTCACACCTCTATATATCAATTGATCCCTAATTGTGAAGCAGTTTTTCATGTCCATACAATTTATAATAATCTCATTTCGGCTCTTTACGGTGATCAAGGGAAAGTAATTTTCATGAAACATGAAATGCTTAAAGCATTTAATATTTGGAAAGAAGATGCTTCAATAACAATTCCAATTGTAGAAAATCATGCTAATATTCCTAAATTAGCAGAAGAAATCAGGAGAGTTATCCACCCCGAGGTACCAGGAGTATTAATCAAAAACCATGGAATTTATGTATGGGGTGATAGTGACTTTGCTACTAAACGCCATTTAGAGGCATTTGAATTTCTATTTGAATATCAAATTAACATGTTTTTTTTAGAGAAATTTAATCAAACTTAAATCATAAAAAAGGAGAAATGAACTATGGCAACAATTAGAATGCGTAATACCAATAAAAGATTAACACAAGAACAAGAGGTTAAAAGTTTTTTAGATGAACAAGGAGTACTTTATGAACATTGGGATATGGAAAAGTTACCAAATGATCTGCATGATAATTTTACCCTTTCTGATGAGAAAAAAGAAGAAATTCTTTCCCTCTTTGATTCCGAAATTAGATCCCTTGCAAATCGACGTGGCTATGAAGAATGGGACATTGTTGCATTGTCCGATGCAACTCCTAATTTAGATGAGCTCCTAAAGAAGTTTGAACAGGTACATGTTCATACCGAAGATGAAGTTCGTGCAATCACAGCAGGAAATGGGATCTTTACAATCAAAGGCGATTCCGGTTATTTCGATGTAGAATTGTCTGCTGGGGATGTAATTTCTGTTCCTGTTAACATACCCCATTTCTTTACGTTAATGGAAAACCGTCAAGTAGTGGCCGTTCGATTGTTTATTGATGCTTCAGGCTGGGTTGCTCATCTATATGATGATCCGGACTTCAAATCGTAATAGAAATGAGTGATTAATTTTAAACTAAGAAACCGATGTTGTGTAATCAGCCTCTTTCATCTGAAAGAGGCTTTTCCATATTATCATTAACAAGTTTATCTTTTAACAATTTATGATCAAGAAGCCAAGATATACCGTCATGATCCACGATGACTTTTAAAAAATCATCCTTTCCGGATTTATCGTTTGATTTCCACCTAGTATAGGTGATTGACACTAACATCGATACAAATGCATCACGAAAATAATCATCCTTGAAATATTCGTTATTCCAGCCCCTTATCCTTTCGGTGGAACTTGATCGTCCGTTTATTTTTTTCCATGCGTCTACTAAAAACGTTTTTTCTTTTTCAACATCCCTATTTCCTTCTATTTTAAACGGAAAATTACTATAGGGTCTTGTTTCTAAATATACTCTCTTCGTTGCTCCTGATATAGGTAAACGACTTATCCAATCACTAATCTTAAGATAACTTTCATAGTGCCACCTTTGATTAAAATGAGTGCTATCATTTTTTTCAAGCTGTACATCACGAATCGTATATTCCGGTTTTACTGGAGTACTTAAACTAGCACCTGTCGTAAATATGATATATTCCTTTAAATAAGAATTCCTCGCCTTTTGATATCTGTTTTCAGAAAAAAATTTAATACTACGGTACAGAAATTCGAACGCATCTTCGCTTCCATTTGTTTTCATCTCCCAATACATTCTATCCTTATACATAATTACAACACAATCTCTTTCATTTTGGTAACTAAAACCGAGGCTTACTCCAACAAACAAAGAATTTTGCTGAATTTCACTAAAATCCAATGGTGGTATTTCTTTGTTTTCTTGTCTCTTATCTCGCCAAGGGTTACTTTTCTCATTTACTAATTTCATAGTACATCACCTTCTTTCGAACAAAAGCGAAATTCCTCAATCAGCATCGGGCAAATAAGACGTTCATGAATCGAAGATGCTCTTTCCCCTTAATTAGTGGCTTGACCCTAGATGCAGTCAAAAACACGATGTCCTGTCGCACTGACTTTACTTACCCGTCCTGTGCTTCAGATCTGGATGGCAAAGCGCTTATCCACAATACAAGAATTTAATAATTTCCTGGTAAACGATAAAAAATCACCATCACTAAGATGACTCCAAAATTATATTATTTCGGCACAACCCATATTATGACTAAACTCATTTAAATTAATGATGTACTTCTTAAGTACTGAGGATTTTGGACATTTTTTTCATAACGATCGGTGAGAAAAACAAATACATTTGTTCTCCACATTTTTCGCATGAGAACATCGGAGGAGTTGTTGGATCTCCATCATCCATTAAATCACAATCTCTTACTACATTTAAAGGAATCTCTTCTTTTTCATGACACGTTTGATTTTAACGATATTTCTACCCACTGTTTGTTGAAAGATTGATACGAGTTCTTTTGCTTTTTTCTTTATACGACGTGAATACACTTCATAATATCGGATTGTCTTAAAATTCTCATCAGGAATATACCGAATTAGACGACCGATAAACTCCTCTACCGAAATTGTTTCTCTCTTCTCTTTGCCATCTGTTTTATCAATATATTTAAAGGTGACGAACTGTCCATCATATTCCTCAATCCGCCCTAAAGATATCACGGGTCGACGAATATAACGGCCAATATACTTTAGCTGCTCCTTTACATTCCCTCTTTGTTTTGGCGCATACACATAGAAGCCTTTCGCATTTGCAGAAAAGGCTTTTTGTAAAAGGGGCTAGATTCGCTTTTTCTCTTTTTCACTCACATTCCTTCTAATCAACTTAAGTACCACTGTCTGCCATTGTTTTCTCAACAAATCAAACGGAATGTAGTTATATGTTTTCCACTCATCATTCTCTTTCATACCTCCCATAGTCAAGAGCATATGGACATGGGGATTAAAATTAAGGCGCGAGCCAAACGTATGTAAGCCAGCAATAACTTCAGAAGTCACCTTCATTTTCTTTTCAAAAAAATTCTGAACGATTCGTACTGCCTGATCCATAAATTCTTTTAATAAATATCGGTGCTTTAAGAAAATATCTCGTAACCCTTTATCAATCGTAAATATCATATGGCGATGATTGACTTGAAAGACTTCTTCTTGTAGAACCCTTCCCCGTTCCTCCATCTCTCCACAACTACATGTTGTACAAAACCTTCCTTTACATCGGTATGGAACTCGCTTAACATCATGACAACCTTCGCATACAAATAATTTAAATCCATTCTTTGGATTACCACAATCTCGAAACTTTTCCACCTCTTTTATCACGTTAGAGCGAAGTAACCGATCATATTTACTTTTGAACTTCTCCCAGTGTTTGTTATGATCAAAAAAGAGCGTTCTTAAAATATTTGTATCCATACCCTTATTTTCTCGAAAATCCAAAAAAGGGACAACTTATAAATTCTGGTGATATTATAAAAAAGAGTGAATGAAAAGAATAATTTCCCTCTTTTCATTCACCCTTGCAAAATCGACCATTTTGGAAATATGATATCGCGAAGAATTGCAACGGTATTCGGTTTCGTTTAAACGCATAAACCAAATTAGTTTTTAGAATAGCTTTATACACCTTATCTATTATCTTCTGGAACTAACAGACTAGTTATATCTTAATAAAAAAACAAATCTTTTTAATATAAATCTTTTATTTCCTTTTGATATAAATCATGCAATTTTAGTTGGGTCTCCGTATTAACAAACGCATTCTCTTGTTCTTCCTTAATTGATGAAGGAATCTCAAACATAGTTTCCATGTTAGTAGGAAGGGCTTGATGAGGGACAGAGATATTTGGTATTTTTCTGGATATTTTTTCGTGTGTTGCTAAGTGAAATCCCCATAAACCGAAGGAAGGAACAATTACATTGTATCCCTTAGTATAGAGGCCTGTTCTCTTTATTGTTTTACCAATGCTCCAAAATACTTGTGGTGCATCCTCAGGTGAATTAGATTGGCAAACTAATGCACCATCTTCCGATAAAAGATTGGCTACTTTACTGAATAATTCCTTTGTATATAATGAACTTAAGATTGAATTAACAGGATCTGGAAAGTCAATGATAATTACATTATATTGTTGTAGCTCTCCTGCTAGATATTTCTTGGCGTCTTTGATGTGAACATGAACCCTGCTATCTAAAAATGAGCGATTGTTTTGAGCTAATAGTGATGGATTGGTTTTGGCAAGTTCAATGATCATTGGATCAATGTCAACAAGATCAACATGTTTCACATCTGGATATTTAAGAACTTCACGTAATGCAAGACCGTCCCCTCCACCTAAAATGAGAACACGTTCATTGGAAGCTGCCACCTCCATCACCGGGTAAACTAACGCTTCATGATAATGTCTTTCATCCAAAGAACAAAATTGTAACTCCTGGTCTATATACAAACGTAGATCATTGGCCTCAACTAATAATATGTCTTGAAATTCACTTGCCCCATGATATAGAATGTTATGTTTTCCAGCTGTCATTTCTTTTAACTGCTTCATATCCCATTCATTTCCGCGATCATCGCGTAATTGAAACAATGATCGAGATTCTATGTTTTTTTCTATCGAGGCGTTTGAAGTAAGATTTATTTTTTTCATTACAGGTTTGTTGTTGGATTCTTCTCCGCGAGAGAGCTCATACACGTTTGTACGCTTAGCTTCTATTTTTTCAAGAATCGCTTTTAACGCCGGCCATATATCCTGGTTTCCACATGTATATAAATCTAATGCCGCATATCCATGTTCCGGCCATGTATGAATTGAAACATGGGAAGTTGATATACCAATGACCCCCGTAACCCCCTGAGGTGAAAAAGAATGGAAATGAGTTGATAAAATCTCCATTCCTAATTGATTGATTGCTTTCGTTAACAATTCTTTTAACTGTTCCGCATTATTAAGAATATCTTCGCTGCACTCGTACGCATCGATAATAAAATGCTGTCCTCTCATATCCATAGATAGAAACACTCCTAATTAGTATACTAGAGATATATTGTCATAGTACGATTACCTTCCCGAAATCTTTTTAATAATCGCATATTTTCTAATTACCCCCATTTTCTTCTTATACTATATGTTCAGGCTATTAATTAAGTTTGTACTCATTTCTTAATTTATCAAAATGGTGAAGAAGCATATTTTCATATTTATAAAACAAGTAACTATACCATTTCAATCTCTATCATATTTCTTGTATAAAGGTAAGCGGAAAGAACCCGCTTACTGTTTTATAGCTTCCAAATTAGCCTATAAAAAGACTAGTTTCCTTCAATCACACAGTGTAGAGCTAGCTCGTCCAATCCAAACGCCCTCTCGGCTGCTATTATTGTAGAGCATGACAACTCTTTTTTTAAAAATAAGAAAATGGCGAAAGAGAATGTCATTTATACAACCTGGTCACCTGAATGTTTTCTTGAAGTGGCAATATTTAGCTATCCAATGTTTATGAAGCATCATACACCACTCTTTCTGTATGAAAATTTTTATGATCTCGAATTTAAGGTAACGTTAGGAGACATACAGTATTATGGTTGTTTATGCCAGATGAAAAAGTATATCCTCTATGCAAGTTGTATGACATGGAAGGTGGTTTTTTATATAAGGTAAATGAACATACGACAGAGTTAATTCGTTCAAATCTTGATGACGTGGATAAATTGTGGAACACTGGCATGAAGGTTCTAGATCCTCTTGTCGCGACATTGGAAGGTGAGGATTTGGTCGGTGTACTTCTTGTTTATGAAAACAAGGAACGATATATGTACAATGTGTTAAGCAATGATTCCATCTTTTCTCAATACAATACAAATGCCACATACTTTCAAGTAGCCTGTGGCATCTATGCTTCCTTATCCGTACTATTATTGGATCAAATACCAAAAGGAGTTTATTATGTTGATGCGTTATTGTTAAAAACAAGCAACCACTATGGTCAATTTCCAACTTATTATATGACTGATTTTGTAACAGGTGAAAGCAAGTATACTGACGGTCTCTTACTCCAGAGAATGAAAAATAACCGTAATTAATCGTCAATGATTACAGAGGATTTATAGCCACGATATTTATTGGAAACATGATATACTCTCTTCCTTTTCCATCTTCCAGGTAAATACACTCCCCTTCTTTAAAAATAAAAGCAGGTCCAGCATCCTGCTGCTGTTGAATCGAGGATGTTGGATGAAGAAAATAGTTTATATCAAGTTGCTCCAGTTCACGAATGTCATCCGTCCCGTTTGGCATTCTTACCACCTTTTTTGTACTTAATTTTATTCATTTTCACACCAATCAACGATTGTTAAGGCAATGATTTCCGCCGCTTCGAACACCTTGTTAATCTCAATATATTCATTTGGAAAATGCGCTTTTTCTGTTACTCCAGGTCCAAAAACGATCGTCGGTGTTGCTCCAACCTTTGTTAATAGACCTCCGTCCGTTCCCCACGGAGACGCTTCAATGATTGGGGATTCACCTATGACATCTTGATAGCTATTTATCAATTTTCCAATTAATTCATGCTCAAGCTCGATTGCACCTGGAACCCACCTAGCACCGAACCATTCAAGTATTGCCGGCTGTTGTTCAAACCATGAATCGAGTTCTTTTAGTTTTGCGATCCAGCTTTCCATCTCTCTTTTTGCTTCTTCCAATGATTCATCTGGTGAGACTCCCATTCGTCCTTCAAGTGAGACATAATCAGCCACTGAGGAAGGCCAGTCACCACCGTTTATTTTCCCAATATTGATTGGTATTGGAATCGGAATTTTGCTATATAATGGGTCAGTGATCCGTTCATTTCTACGTTTTTCCAGCTCGCGAATATGTTCCACAACAAGTAATGATTTTTCAATCGCACTTACACCCTCATAACGCGTTCCTCCATGAGCAGAGCGGCCTTTCACGTGAATTCGAAACCACATCGATCCTTGCTGTTTCGGGAAAATTTTCATATTTGTCGGTTCAGGGATAATCGCAGCATCTGCTTTGTATCCTCTTAAAATGGCAGCTAGTGTCCCAGCACCCCCACTTTCTTCCTCAATCACACTTTGAAAAAAAACATCTCCTTTTAAGGGGATGCCAAGTGCACGAAGAGCTGATAAGGCTAAAAGCAGTGAGACATTACCACCTTTCATATCGGTAGCACCGCGCCCAAATAATTTTCCATCGATAACTTCTCCACTATAAGGATCATGCTCCCACTGCTCTAGATCTCCTTCAGGAACGACATCAATGTGACCATTCAAAATAAGCGAGCGTCCTTCACCTGTTCCTTTTAAGATTCCGACAACATTCAGACTCCCATTAAATTTCGTTCGCGATGAGGAAAAATAAGGATGCTTCACTAATTCGTTCCCATCAGGCTCCCATATATCTACTTTCAAACCGATGTCACGCAGTGCTTCAATTACAATTGTTTGTGCCAATTGTTCATTTCCTTGTGTACTACGAGCCTGCACTAATTTCTGCAAAAGCATTGTACCCTCTTCACGGTTCCTTTTTAGCCACTGATTGATTCGCGTTTGTAGCATTTTACGGTTATCACTCACCTTGCTCCCCCCTAAAAAATCAGACTTAGTTAACCGTTCCTAAATCCTTCGAAACTTGTAAAGGTGCATCAGTATTCAAAACAACTTCTTCTGTAGTAAATGGAGACATTACCTCTTTTAACAGCAGCCCATGGTCTGTCACTTCAATCACAGCCATATCCGTAATGATGATACTGACACACTCTTTTGCAGTTAAGGGCAATGTACATGTTTTTAAAATTTTCGGTTCACCTTTTTTATTACAATGATTCATGAGAACAATGACTTTTTTCGCCTTTTTCGCAAGCTCCATAGCACCACCGATTCCTGGAATTCTTTTTCCAGGAACAATCCAGTTAGCCAAATCACCTTTTTCACTCACTTCTAACCCACCGAGGATTGTAAGATCTAAGTAACCTGAGCGAATCATTCCAAAAGCTGTGGCACTGTCGAAATAGGAAGCCCCTGGGACAATGGTAACAGGAAAGCCTCCAGCGTTGCAAAGGCTTGGATCCTCTAACCCTTTTTCTGGTGATTTCCCCATACCGAGAACCCCATTTTCTGCATGAAACATGACATGGACATCATGACTAAGATGATTTGGAACAAGCGAGGGAATCCCAATCCCTAAATTAACAATCATACCGTCCTTGATTTCCCGTGCTGCTCGTTTGGCAATGCGGTTTCGAATATCTACTCCCATGCCCATTTCCAATCTACTCCTTTACTTTGAATGACAAGATCAACGAATACTCCAGGTGTCACAATCATCTCGGGGTTTAGTTCACCTATTTCAACAATTTCCTCTACTTCCGCAATTGTAAATTTTCCCGCCATTGCCACGAGCGGATTTGTGTTCCGAGCGCTTGTTTCATAAACGAGATTTCCAAACGTATCTGCTGTTTTTGCGTAGACAATGGCGATATCAGCTGTCAAAGCTGTTTCTAGCAAATACTCCTCCCCATGAACGATGACTCTTTGTTTCCCTTCCTCTACCATACTATCAATCCCAATGTCTGTTAAAACCCCACCAAGGCCAACACCGCCTGCCCTTATACGTTCAACTAATGTTCCTTGTGGAGAAAATTCCACTTCAAGCTTCCCCTCCATCATTAACTGTCCGGCGACCGGATTAGAACCGATATGAGAAACAATGAGTTTTTTTGCTCTGCCTTGACTTACAAGCTTACCGATTCCAATCGTAGGAAATCCGGCATCATTTCCAATCAAGGTTAGTTCCTTTACCCCTTTTTCAAGCATGCCATTTATGATTGTTGGCGGATTTCCAACTCCCCCAAATCCACCAAACATGAGGGTACACCGATCATGAATATATGACAGCGCATCTTCGAGGGTTCCTACTTTGCTGATTGATTTTTTTGGAGGTATTTCCGTCACATCTGTCTCCTCCTACCTTAGCTAATTTCACTTTGAATCTCTGAAATGGTCTCTTCGAAAAGAACAACTAGCTGATCAATCTCCTCTTTCGTTATGACAAACGGTGGAGAAAGTATGACTGCATCGCCGTTTACTCCTTCATTACCTGTTGATGCCGGATAAATGAGCAACCCTTTATCTCTAGCTTTTTCGACGATTTTACTCGTTAACTCTGTTTCGGGCGTAAACGAACGTTTTGTTGTTGGATCAGCGACAAACTCAATCCCAATCATGAGTCCTTTTCCACGTACATCACCAATGATGTCGGTGGTCAATGCGAGTGCTTTCAATTTTCCAAGTAAATAGTCACCGTTATCTTTCACTTTTTCTATCAACCTATGTTTTTCTATATAATCAAGAACAGCTAAAGCTACTGCCGCCGATTGGGGGTTTGCACTATACGTATGTCCGCTCATTATCGACCCGGAACCTTTTAAAATAGGTGTCATTACTTTTTCGCTAACAAGTGTTGCTGCAATTGCTGTATAACCAGCACTCATTCCTTTCCCTAATGCAATGATATCTGGTTTCACGTCCCAATGATCCATCCCGAACATTTTTCCGGTACGACCAATACCTGTCATCACTTCATCAGCAATAAATAAAATATGATGTTGATCACAAATGTCTTTGATTTTTTTGTAATAGCCCTCTGGAGGGACAATGACACCGCCAGCTGCTCCGACAATAGGTTCAGCGATAAATGCAGCAATATGTTCAGTACCTATTCGCTGAATAGCGACTTCTAAGTCACTCGCACAAAACAGGTGACAATCTGGGTATGTTTGATTAAATGGACACCGATAGCAATAGGGAGCTGAAACAGAAGGATATTCCTCTAGCAACGGAACAAATCGTTCACGTCGCTTAACATGACCTGACATCGATAATGCCCCAAGCGTGATTCCATGATAGCTAATCCAACGGGAAAGGATTTTATTTTTCCGATAATTACCCTGCTCCTGCCAATGTTGAATTGCGATTTTCATTGCAGTTTCTGTTGCTTCTGAGCCACTATTTACAAAAAATGACCAATAGTCCTCATCTGCATCAACAAGCTCATTTAATTTTCTAGCAAGCATTTCTGCTGGCTCTGACGTAAATTGTGAGCGATAGACAAATGATACTTTATTCGCCTGTTCATCCATTGCTTTAATAATTTCCGGGACACGGTGACCGATGCTTGCTGTGACTGCACCTGAGGAACCATCTATATACTTTTTTCCAGTAGTATCATAAAGATAGATGCCATTCCCGTGAGTCACTGTTGGATAATGATCATTCATCATTGGTTTAATCAATAACGAACGTTTCACATAAATCTCCTCTCTTTCATAGCAGGCAACAATCACATTTAATCTAGCTATTAAAATTTTTCTACTTGTGATGAGTTTTTCATTTGATGTGAGGAGAGTTATGTCGGAATTGATGGAATCAGCGAACCACTGATTCCTTTCAAATAAACACTCATGACAATTTGAGGCTTAAATTAAAATTTAAAATAGTTTCTTTTTAAAAATCTTGGAAGTGCCATCAACTCATCATAGGGGATCCCATTTCCTATCCTTTTTGTGTCCACTAATAATAGCTGATCCTCTAACGCCTCAATTGTTGCTTCAGTTTGATACTCCATTCCACATGAAGTGCATTTTATTCCAGGTGTTTCCGTTATTTCAATCGCCCGCGAACCATCAGGAAGCTCCCAATATACTGTACATGCGATTTCACTAGCATGTAACTTTTCACACCATTCACATTTCAAGATCATCCACACCCTTAACGCATTATTTCTCGCCTTTCTTTTCCTTCTGTAACTGTGCGAGATATTTTTTCTCTTTCAGTTCATCACGTTTTTCTCTTTTATCTTTTAATGTAGAAAAGGTTGGGCTCTCTTGAAAGTTTTTTCTGCGATCATAACGCTCAAGTGAATCAGGTACTAAGGTGAATTGTTCATCATTCATTAAACCTGTAATCCCTATTTTCGACGGTTCCATATCATGACTTTGATAGATTTTATTAAAATAATCATCTGCACGACCAGCAATATAATTCTCTGGCTCTGGATAGGTTGTAATGACACCTTCAAAATTACGTAGTACTATTTTTGCAGGACTTTGGGATATCATATAGTTAGGTTGTAGAGTGATTTTCCCACCACCCCCAGGAGCATCTACGACAAAGGTAGGTACGGCATACCCGCTTGTATGTCCACGTAGCCCTTCAATGATCTCAAGCCCCTTTGAAATCGGTGCACGGAAATGACCAATTCCTTCTGAAAGATCACATTGGTAAATATAGTAAGGACGAACGCGGATTTTCACTAAATCATGCATAAGTTTTTTCATGATTGGAACGCTGTCGTTAATTCCAGCTAAAATAACCGCCTGGTTTCCAACAGGGACTCCTGCATCAACAAGCATTTCACAAGCACGTTTCGATTCTTCGGTAATTTCTATTGACGTATTGAAATGAGTATTTAACCAAACAGGGTGATACTTTTTCAAAATATTGCAGAGGTTTTCAGTGATTCGTTGTGGAAAAACGACAGGAGCTCTTGTGCCAATTCGGATAATTTCTACATGTGGAATTTCTCTTAAGTTTTTTAATATATATTCAAGTATCGTGTCATTAATGAGTAAACCATCTCCACCAGAAAGAAGGACATCACGAACCTCTGGTGTGTTTCGAATGTAGTCGATTGCACCATCTAGCTGCTTTTTAGGAACACCCATGCCTATCTGTCCTGAGAAACGGCGCCGAGTACAATAGCGACAATACATTGAACACTGGTTTGTGACGAGGAATAAAACGCGATCTGGATAACGATGTGTTAAACCTGCGACAGGTGAATCTTCATCCTCTTCAAGTGGATCTTCTAAATCATATTTCGTTTTCTTTATTTCTTCTCCAATCGGGACAGATTGCATCCGGATCGGACATCTTACATCATTTGGATTCATTAATGCTGCATAATAAGGAGTAATGTTTAGCGGAATTGTTTTTGTGGAAATTCTTACGCCTTCTTCTTCTTCTGGTGTTAGGTTGATGACCTTTTTAAGATCATCAAGTGTCCGGATCGTGTTCGTTAACTGCCAGATCCAATCATTCCACTTCTCTTCTGGTACATCCTTCCATAGTTCAATATCTTTCCAATGGCGGTCAGGTTTATATAAATCATGAAGCATGTTGGATTCCCCCTTAGTTTCCTGATTAACTCGCAAATTTTGCACAATAACAAAAGCAATGGATGTCATGCGCTCTCCACAGTTCAAGCATATTATAGTTTCTTAAACAAAATATTGTCTCTCTTATGTGAAGGCTAAAAAAGGCTATCGTACATCAAAATCGTGATATACGCCTCTTTTCTATATATGCAAGTTAGGTCCATTAGGGGAATCGTTCTACAAATTAATCATAGCAGTTTACCAATTTTCAGTAGCGACTATAAAGTAGAAAGATCCTTAACCCATACATTCATATCCTCTAATTTTTCGTAAATATAACAGTTGTTGGTTAACCTCCCGTTATATTCATAGCCTAGCTGATAGAAGGCAGCATTCATCCCGAACGAACGTGCTCGCGCAATCGAATAAGCGCAATGAATACCGTTATTCTTTAATTCATTTTCGAGGTGGATTATCAGTTTTTTCATCAATCCATACTTTCGATGATCTAATAACGTGGCGCAATCAGTTAATTCTGCATTGTGGAGTGTGTGATTAATTTCTGCTGATGCAGCACTCACTAGTTGTTTATCGCATTCTACAACGTAAAAAGCATTACCACTACTAATCATTTTTTTTACATATTCTGCATTATTCATTGGTGTCGGGTACACCGCAAATACCTTTTTATAAAGATCGGCAAGTTGATCAGCGTCTTGTACCGTCGCTTTTCGGAAATGATAACAATCCGGTGATAGTAGTTCTTCAGTCTTTCTTTCTTTTTCCATTATCGTATGAAGTGTCGCATCTTCTTCAATCCAAGAGTTGCTCGTTCTCCGTTCGATTTCTTTGTAACTGGTCATCATATACATATCCGTTCCATTAAAGTAACCCTTTATCATTGCTTCTAACTCAAATCCCTTTGATAGAAGTAGCTGCCAATGTTCTGGTAAAGAATAAAAGATGATTTTTGAAAATCTGTGCTGACCTACCACTCGTTCAAGTTCATCTAAAATCATTGTCATATTTCCCCGGTAATGATCGACACGAAGGCGTTCATTAAAATAATCGAGAAACAGTTGGATTGAATAATCCGTCGTTTTCGCGTTTTTCGTTTCGTACGTCGGCTTCACAAGTATCCTCCTTTTTGTATATTTGTTCTACAAGAAAATATCTTACTTTTTTATTTTAGTGCTTTTCTCGTGGGTTCTAAGGTCGTGTGGCTCCTTGCTGTTGACTAGATTGTTTTAGAATTCGCTAAGACATGTTTTCCTTGATTTTTATACCTATTTATATATAGTTATTAAGTTTAACAAGCAACTATTCACCGTCCCTATTCCGTTCATACAAAAAGGTTGAAACAGGGGATTTATTTGTACAGGCAAACTCGCAAATGCCTAAGTCTGTCCCAAGTAAATAAGTGTCCTATAAAACTACCATTTAAATTTCCCCATTTTTAGACACCGATGTCAAAATATAGATTTTATGATATACCATCGTTAGATTTACGACAAACAGCTACATCTTTTTCGTATAAATCAAAAAGGATCGATGTCACGGATTCTTATTCAATCCGTAATACATCGATCTCTTTTATTCATTTTCATTCTTTTAAAATAAAACTATTGATCATTCATACTATTTATTGTTTCTCACTTGAGTATTAATAAAATTCATAACATGTCGTCTTGAAGGTGCTGCCTGAATAGCACCTTTTACAGAAGCTGTAAGTGCTCCACTTGCATTCGCAAAAGCCAAAATTTGCTGATGATATTCATGAATTTTTTCACAAAGATTTTCAGTAGTTACTCCTAAAAGTAACAGTTCCGATAGAAATCCTCCGATGAAAGCATCACCTGCTCCAGTAGTGTCAGCAACTGTTACTTTAAATCCTTCATCTTCATATTCCACGCCATCTTCCAAATAAATGCTAGCTCCATCGCTTCCTTTTGTATACACTACAACTTTCACATTACCAACAAAAAGAGAAGCTATTGCTGATTTTTCCTCTTCAATACCTGTTATGAAAGCGAGCTCCTCATCAGATACTTTCACCAAATCCGCTAAAGGCAAAAATTGTAAGATTGTTTGGCGACAGCTTTCTGCATCCGGCCATAATGGAAGACGGACATTTGGATCAAAACTAATAATCCCACCAATTTCACGAAAATCGTCGATCACTTTTTTATGAGTTTGTTTCATTGGGCTTTCAATTAAATCGACTGAGCAAAAATGGAGAAAATCTCCTGTTGTAAACAAATCTGACTTCACTTCCTGTGGCGTGAGCATTAAGTCAGCCGCGTTTTCACGATAAAAATTAAAGCTTCTTTCACCATGCTTATCGACCGAAACGAAGGCTAATCCGGTTTCACCCTCATCCGTTCGAATAATAGATGAGGTATCAACACCATTTTCTTTTATTACATCCATCAAAAAATCTCCAAAGTGATCATTCGCAACTTTTGTGAGCATGACTGAATGGCCGCCATATTTTGCAATTGCAATAGCTACGTTCATTGGAGCACCTCCCGCAACACGCTCAAAACCTGATACTTCTTTTAGTGGTTTATTTTTTTGAACTGGAATAAAGTCAATTAATGTCTCACCGATACAAAAAACTTTCTTCATCTCTTCACCTCAAAACAAGTGGGTAGCTCAAAGGTAGTAGACCATCCCTAACTAATAGAGTTAGAATGATTGACACTTTTCTTTTAGTCACCCACACTGATTTTTTATTTCCAAATATCTTTCAAATTCCAATAAGTTAATTCCTGTACTAGTACTTCACTATTGTTGTCACCATTGTAAGCGAAAAGCTCAACTCCTAATCTTTCTTCTCCCGGATAGATACGACTTGTCATCGTCGCTTGTCCATCATTAGCAAATACTTCGATTGAGGAACGATCAATGAAAATACGTAAAGTCAGCAAACCATTTGCTTCAAGTGTTGCATTTCTAACCCCATCTTCTACCTTTCCACTTTTAGAACAATCAAGGATTAACTTTTGTTGTTCCAAATGGTAAGTTATCACTGTCTCCTCATCATTAAGACCACGAATTTTCAAGCCAACAGCAGATGCAGTAGTATTTGTTAACTCAAAGACAGCCTTTACTTCGAGTAGATCCTCTTTCGTTTTTACTAAATAGTCACCAGAGATTGATTTATTCTTGCATACATGATGTTCTGATTCACGTAGTAAAGATACTTCTTCAACAGGATTCATGAGAATTTTATTATTAGATCCTAATGTTACTTCACGCGGTAATGTTAATGCTCCACACCAGCCATCTGTTTTTGTCGGCATGTTTGCTTCCCACATATCCATCCAGCCTATCGCAATTCGACGACCTTTTGAATCTAATAATGTTTGTACTGCATAAAAGTCATGTCCATGATCTAATTCAGTGAACGCACCATGAACAAATTCATTTGTATCATAATCATAATCCCCTACTAAATAACCTGTTTGGAATAAGTTATTATAGTCATCACCGTCTGCCTCAATACCTTGTGGTGAAATCATTAGCACATATTTCCCATCTAACTCAAAGAAATCTGGGCATTCCCACATAAACCCTAGTGTACCGTCGCTTTGAGCTAGAACACCAACATACTCCCATTTTCGCAAATCAGCTGAGCGATATAAAATGACTCTCCCAACCTTCTCTTTCGTTGCATTTCCTAAAATCATATACCATGTGTCGTTATGCTTCCATACTTTGGGATCACGGAAATGATGTGCACTATCTGCTGGCGGTTTTGCAATAACAGGATTTTCTCCTATTTTTTCGAAAGTAACCCCATCACGACTTACTGCGATATTTTGATTTTGAAAAAAAACATCATTCTCTTTGTCTGTATAATGGTGTCCTGTATAAATTAATGTTAACTCACCATCATTATCTACCGCACTTCCTGAAAAACAGCCATCTACATCACAAACATCTCCAGGAGCTAACGCAACAGGTAAATGTTCCCAATGAACAAGATCTTTACTTTTCACATGTCCCCAGTGCATCGGCCCCCAGTTTTCATTATATGGATGATGTTGGTAAAATACATGATATTCTCCGTTAAATTGTACTAAACCATTTGGGTCATTAATCCAGTTTGCTGGCGCCATAATGTGGTAACCAAGTCGATAACGTTGATTCATTGTTTCCTTTGTTTTCGTTAGTGCCTCTTCTGCTTGTTTTATTCTATCAATTGTTAACATAATCATTTCCTCCTAAATAGCCTTTTGAACTTCATTTTTATTGTGATTGATCCCTTTACTTTTTTTAGAGCTTACGAGAGTGAAGATTGATAGGATCGTAAAACATAAAACCATAATTCCCATTACCATATACGTATCTCGGAAACCGATACTATCGTATAATTTACCAGCAATTGGTGAAAGAATAGATGCCCCTACTTGGGAAGCAAACTGGAAACCAACTAGATATAATACGGAAGATAAACGCGTATCAAAATTTGCTGCTAAATATTTAAAAATAGCGATGAGCATAATCGGTAATTCTAAAGCGTGAATTAATTTCATCCCTGATATTCCGATTGGCCCCTCTACCATCCCAGATCCTACTATTCTAAACGCCATCAAAAATCCTGCTAATAGTAAACTATTTTTCGCTCCTAATTTATTGACAATAAATGGGGCAAGAAACATCATTCCTGCTTCTAAAAATACTTGGAACGAATTCAAATAACCAAATACTTGATTTCCCAATGCTTCTGTAGGAAATAATGATGCATAATACAGTGGGAATTGCTGATCATATACACTATAGACACATGTTACTCCGATCACATATACTATCAAAAACCAGAAATCTTTTAATAGAAAGAGCTGCCCAATATCTTTTAATTTAACAGAATCAGCTCTCTCTAACTCTTGATCTGTCATTTCAACTTTCACAGATAGAATGATGGCAACTAAAATGATCGCTGAAACTGATGCCACCCAAAAGTTGATGTTTGGATTGATATTAAATAGTTGTCCTGCAAAAAATGTAGCTGCTGCCCATCCTAATGAGCCCCACATTCTTGATTTCCCATATTCAAAGTCGTATTTACGACCGATTTTTTCAATGTACGATTCGATCGCTCCGATACCTGCTAGAAAAGCAACCCCTAAGTAAAGTCCCCCAACAATTGCTCCTAAGATGACATTGTATTGTAATAATGGTCCATATACATAAATATAAAATGGTCCGACAAATACGAGCATGACACTAATAAAAAATAAAATATTTTTCTTTAATCCTATTTTGTCAGAAATATAACCGTATATTGGTTGCATACACAAAGCAAAGATAGCGTTTACAGAAAAGATAATCCCCGTTGCTGCCCCGCTTAAATTGATTTCTTGTCCTAACCAAATTGAAAATAAGGAATAACTAGATGACCAAGTAAAAAAGAAAAAGAAAAAATATGCACTTAATTTCCAATAAAGACTCTTTGAATCTTTCATAGCATTTGCTCCTTTTAGATAGGATAATAAATTTTTCGTTTCTGAAAGCACTTTCAACATCATTTTATGTCAACCGGTTTCATATGTCAACCCGTTGACATATGAAAAAATAAAAAACATTGCCCTCAGCAATGTTTTTACGTTGTTGTTCCTTCTATTAATTTAACAGGAAGACGTGTTTCCAGTGGGATTTCACTAAAATCCCCTTCTATTTCTTTTACTAATAATTCAATTGCTGTTTTTGCAATTGATGCAATCGGCTGCTGAATTGTTGTCAATTCTGGCAGTAATATTTGAGTAGTTTCTGTTCCGTCATAGCCGACCACTTTTACCTGACCTGGTACATCTAAACCTCGTTTTTTTGCCTCCGTTATAAAAGATGCGGCAAATAAATCATTACTCGCAAAAACTCCGTCTACATTGGGATAATCATCAAAAATCTTACTTATGACTTGTTGTTGACTTTGTCGATCAAAAACATCCGGAACTTCATATGTGATTGGTGTTCTTCCATTATTATTCATGACATCTTCATACGCATTTCGCCTTAACATTGCCGGTGTTTCCAATTCCTTTTGTCCATTAATATGAATAATAGTCTGACAGCCTTTCTCTATTAAAAGCTTTATTGCTATTTTTCCGCCTTCATAATTATCAGAACTTACAACTGGAATTGTTTCTGATAGATTTCGATCAATCGCCACAACAGCTAGATTTTGCTTATGATAATTTAGAATACCGCGGTTATGTGTACCAACAATAATTCCATCAACTTGGTTGCGCATAAGCATCTCTAAATATTTTTCTTCTTTATCAATACGATTTAAACTATTGCAAAGTAACACCTTGTACCCTAGGGAAGCACTGATATTTTCAAGATGAAAGGTTAGCTCACCAAAAAAAGGATTACTTGTTGTAGGCAAAATGATTCCAATCAGATTAGATCTTTTATTAAATAATGAACGAGCAACATCGTTTGGAAAATAATTAAGCTCATTCATAGCCTTCTGAACATTTTCTCTTGTTTCCTCGCTAATATAGCCACGATTGTTCAATACCCGCGAAACTGTTGTTGGCGAAACACCCGCTAGCTTTGCTACATCACTAATTTTAGGCTTCATTCCATTTCCTCCAAATGCTTTCAATAACATAAAGTGAGACTTCCATCAGTGAAGGTTTTCTTTATCCCCACGGATGGTTAGCGAAACTTATCTTAATCTTTCAGGTAGTTTAGCCCACACTTATAGCTCTTCTTCTCCTCGAAGTCTAGAAGACGGGTTTTTTCTGCCCGTTAATCTGTCATAAACATAAAGAATACAGCTAGACTTTATTTCCGATTTAAATCAAAATGTACTATTCGTCTTTTCATTTATCAACATTAAGTAGTCAAATCATATATTCTTATTATATCAAAAAGGATACTAAAAGAATCTCGATTAATGAAATGATGAAAATGAACTTAATGTCTGATAAGTATCTGTACAAGCGATAAGTGTGATTTCCTTTTTCTTCATATATGACTGCCCCTATATAATCCTTCATAGGTTATATAGGGTTTTATCACATGTTCGGTAGCGTTGATTTGAAATTTTTTTCGGAGATTAATAGGCGTAAGAAAGCTCCTACTTCAGAGGAATAAAGAGAGCATAATTGGAGGATGAAGACCCCCCATTTATGGAAGTTTCACTGTTAAATATTTTACTATTAACCTCTAGAGAAAAAGGTGGATCTAGATGCATTTTTCATTAACTTAGGCTGCCGCAAAACCGCTCGGCAGCCTATTTTTTCCTCTTCGATTAAATAATGCACAAAACATGTGAGCACTGATAAATAAAAAGGGAGCAGTGGGTAAATTCACATTTTTAAAGTGGATTTCTTTCTTTCCCTGATTTTAAATCAATCACCTTTACAGAATTCTTAGGAACAGGAACTACCTGACTTGCTGGAGCTAATTGCTTATTTTCTACCCAATCAACAAGTAAATCAAAGGATTGGTGAGCATATGGCAGTAGCGGTTGTAGCTTTTGTTTTGCATCTGTTAATGGATTCCATACAAGACTCTCAACGTGATTTCCATTTTCAATCATGTAGAGGCGATGCAAATTTTCTTTCCCTGCCTTTTTTACTAGTTTCTCATATCCTTTTGCATGAACATCTGGAAAAATTAACGTATCTAATGAACCCGCAATGCTAATAAGAGGAACGTCAATATCTCCTGTATTGGCAACCTTTTTAACATTTTCTTTCAAACTTTTTTTACGGCTATTATAATGATAATCTTTAAAGATAGAATCATAGGTACGGTCTCTTTGACCAGCTTCCGTAAAGTTTAAATAGTTTCTCCAATCAATTTTATTGGGAGCAGTAGGATCAAAGTGATCACGGTAGATATTTAATGTAACGAACCAGTATACTTGATCATGGTAACCCCAAAGGTTTTCTGATCCTTTTGGCACTCCGGCTCGATACAATTCCTTCACTGCTTTTTCCCTTTCCTTTCCGTTTCCATAGATCGCTTTTTCTGCATGATTAACAACTGGTACTAATGAGCTAATGAGATTGGGAGCTTCTACCGACCATAAAACACCCGCCATATCAACTCCTCCATCAAAGAGACGCGGTTCTCCCGTTTTTTGGGCTCCATCATGTTCAAGCGCATAACGAACCACATAACCTCCATTCGATAGGCCGATTGCATATGTAGGTACCTGATGATTTTTTTTAATTAAATGACTTGCTGGATTTGTAGCGTCAGTTGAACGAATGAGGCGATGAGAATAATGTTTAAGCAAGTAATTTTGAGCTGCTTTCGTTGCTTGTCGAAAGCGAAAGTTCCATTCCATTACAGTATCATCATCGTTTACTAGAGCATTTTTCACTTTTGCGAGTGGATCACTTGGGTCACTTTCTCCTTGAGTACCTTTATCAGTCGCTACATATGCATAGCCCTTCTCTAAAACAAAATCACTAAATAATAGGTCTGTTGACGTTTCATTTCGAGTGGCTGGAATGCCAGCGGCAACAAGCTTTCCATTCCAATGATCGGGAATACGAATAACAAAGTGTGCATCTTCAAAGATTCCATTTACCTGTGTACCCGTAATTTCAGCAGGGTTGTACATTTGATGCCATCCTGAATTGTCCGTTTTCTTTCCCCAATTGAATGGGGTAAGCGCCTGGTTTCCATATAAAATTGCTTGTTCATATTGTGCAGGATTTTTCGTTGTTAACCAATTCCCATCGACACCGTCAAAATAAGTAGTCGTAACATTATGAGCTCCAGGAATACCTTTATTGCCTTGTGACGCGAATGAATGTGGAAGATTATGCATAAATGAACTCATCGTAAAAAGCAGTGAGGAAGAAATAGTAAACGCTAACATTTTCCTTTTCAAATAAACCCCTCCAATTTGTGAAAATTGTCCATCATTATCCATATTTTACATTTATTTACCTAGAGTTACACGAGTCGAATTGACTATTAGCACAATGCAGATTTATAAAAAAGAAAACAAACGCACACTACAGAAAGACATAAGTAGCATGCGTTCGATACTTTTACCTACAGACTAATCGCTTCATTTATTTTCTAGTAGAAACATTTTACCTTTTTTCTGAACTTGCTTTTTTTGTTTGAGGCTATCATACAATGTCATCAAGATGATAATCACAAAACAAATACTTGAAATTTGAAAAACAGTTCCTAAATCTACATATGCTGAAACAGCTCCTAATAAGATGGCACTTACACCAAGTCCTAAATCGATTGAGGAGTAAAACATTCCATTGGCAATACCGCGTCGTTCTGGATCAGTCTTTGATAAAATCCAAGCTTGAAGTGCTGGGAGCATAGAGCCATAACCTGTTCCGAATAAAGCCCCTGCGAGAATAAGCATTCCCACAGAATACGTATAAGATAACACCCATAGCCCGGCAATTGTTAAGATCGCACATGCCACGATCAATGCCCATGGTCCTTTTGCATCAAATACTTTCCCAGAGATAGGTCGAACGATTGTAGCCATAACTGCATTACAAAAATAGTATAAAAAGATTTGGTCAATTCCCCGCTCTTCCCCAAAAATGACGATAAATGTAACAATCGCACCATAGCCAAATGTCGCTAAAATGACGATCACTGCTGGATACCAACTATTTTTGTCAAACAAAGAGCCCAAAATAGTAAATTCCTTAGGATTGAATGTCGTTTCTTGAACTGATTTTGGCGTTTCATACTTAACAAATGATAGAGTCACAATAGCAATCAAAGCTAAACTTGTCGCACAAATGATAAGTAATTGAAAGCCAAAATTTTGATACACTAAAATTCCTAGACTAGGGGCGATTATCATACCAATAGTAGCTGACAAGCCAAAATACCCCATCCCTTCACCGATTCGTTTAGAGGGGACTAGTTCAACAGCTACTGTACCATTTACAGTTGTGGACCATCCCCATGCAAATCCATGAATAAAACGCACTATGAGGAATAGTAGAATCGCAAAAGTAAACAAATAGCTAATCGTTAAAAGCACCAGAGCTAAAGCCCCTACAATAACTAACCATTTACGACTACTAGATTCTAAGACAAATCCAATAAATGGTCGAATTAAAATCGCTGACACAGCAAATAGAGTTGTGACCAATCCTATTTGAATATCAGATGCTCCAAGTGCTTTCGCTTGTGGCGGCATAGTAGGTAATAACATCATGAAACTCATAAACAAAAACAAGTTTCCTATTATTAGTAAAATAAATGATTTTGACCAAAGTACAGGTACATCTTTGTGTTCCATTTCGATTTTCTCCTTCTTTCGATCACAAGTAGATTGTAAGCACCTCTTAATTTGTTTTTCAAATTAATTAAATTAGTGGTTACTCATTAATTTTTAATCCATTTAGTTAAGAGTAACTTACTCTCTTACAACTAGACCTCATTCATAAAATAGCTAAAAGTTACAATCGTTATGAATGATGGTATGAATACACATAAACCGAGGAGTGATTAATTTCTATCTTAATGAAAGCTCGCCTAGTTTAGTTTTATTCTTTTCATTAAGTTTCCCATCTATTTTCATTCGGTAACAAATATAATCGACAGAACAATTTCTGTTCTCTCGATTATATTACATAATTTTCATTTAATTCCAAAAACAAACCCTATCTTTCCATTAGAACCAATCTTCATAGCCCAGTTTTCTCAAGTTATCTGCGGAAGTTTTTAAGCAATCAAAGGGGTCTCGCCCGTACTGCAGATCTTGCTCGACTAAGAAATATTGTGCGCCACTCTCAAGACCCGCCTCAATAATTGCTTTCATATCAAGGCTCCCTTCACCAACTTCTGCAAATTCGATAACATTAGTGAAAATTTCGCCGAACTTAGCTCGATCTTTTAAATCTACTCCACTTAAATCCATCTGACCAATGCGGTAATCTTTTAAATGTAATAATGAAATGCGGTTTTCATATTTTTTAATAAATTCAACAGGGTTTTCGCCACCTCGATAAATCCAGTGCACATCAAGTTCGAAGCCAAGCTTTGAGGTACTATTTTTCATGATATCAAGCAAATATTCACCATCATATTTTGCGAATTCGATATGGTGGTTATGATAATATAATTCAATCCCGTGCTCCGCTAAGCGATTGGCCATCTTTTCAGCCTTTTCGATAAATTTCATTATTTTTTCTTTATCGCCCATTACATTTACCGGTAGCATGCCGATACGTACGAAACTACAATCTAACGTTTTACAATCACTTACAATTTTTTCGAAATTATTTGTCAACGTCTCTCCTGGAGCACCAGATGCCATTGGCTCTAAACCTGCAGAAAGCGCTGCAATTTTAATATCAAAATCTTTACTCGCCCTTTTTAACTCAGAAACATTTTCCTCTGTCATTGGAATTTGTGAAACCTCAACTGCATGATATCCAAGCTCATTTATTTTTCTCATCGTCTCATAGACACCTAATTCTTCAACTTTACCTTTAACCATCATCATTTGAACGCCAAGTTTGCCTTTTTTCATTTTTCGATAGCCTCCAGTTTCATTTTCCTTGTGACTTCTGATTAACGACGAATAACACTAGACATCTTCATTAATATACATTTATCATATTAAGAGAAATTCTATGACTCGCATGGTAAACGTTTTCAAAAAAATTCATTCTTACTTACTTCTCTCAGTAAAGCTCTCATGTGTTTTAATCAATATTAACTAACGAATCTCTTATTAGTTTAATATAAATTTCTATGAACTTCATTATCTCAAACTGTCGATATTTCAAATGAAATTTACTGAGAGCGCTTTCTAATGTCCGTTTGTTTCTTTTATTAATCAATTACGTATTAATCTAGAACGATAAAAAAGATCTGACAGAGTCAGACCTTTTTTAAATTCCCTAATTCATTTTCAGCTTTACCTTAAAACCAATCTGCATAACCTAATTTTCGTAAGTTTTCTGCAGATGTTTGCAAGCAATCAAATGGATCTTTTCCGTATACATCATCTTGCTCAACTAAGAAATATTGTGCGCCACTTTCAAGGCCAGCTTCGATAATTGCTTTCATATCAAGGTTACCTTCACCGACTTCAGCAAATTCAATTGTATTTGTGAAGATTTGCATAAATTTGGCCATGTCTTTAAAGTCAACATCAGTTAAATCCATTTGTCCTACTCGGTAATCTTTCAGATGCAATAAAGAAACACGACCTGCGTATTGTTTAACAAACTCTGCAGGATTTTCGCCTGCTCTTTGAATCCAGTGAACATCTAACTCAAAACCAAGCTTAGATGTATTATTTTTGATCATGTCTAATAAATAGACACCATCATATTTTTGGAATTCAAGATGATGCGTGTGATAATATAAATCAATACCTTGCTCTGCTAATCTCACTGCCATAGCTTCAGCTCGATCGATAAACGCCATGATTTGATCTTTATCGCCCATTAAGTTTAGCGGCATCATACCAATACGTAAGAAATTACAGTCAAGCGTTTTACAATCATTGACAATTTTTTCAAAATCAGCTGATAATGTCTCGCCAGGCATTCCAGGTAGCATTGGCTCAAGTCCTGCAGACATAGCGGCAATTTTGATATCAAAATCTGCGCTTGCTCTTTTTAACTCAGAGACATTTTCTTCTGTCATTGGAATTTGCGATACTTCTACAGCATGGTATCCAAGCTCGTTTATTTTTCTCATTGTTTCATAAACACCAATCTCTTCTACTTTGCCTTTTAGCATCATCATTTGAACGCCAATTTTACCTTTATTCATGTTTACCCCTCCATTGTCATTGCTTGTTTTAATTCGGACGATTTAAGAATTGCATCAATTATTTGAATCGATGTAAGTGCATCTTTAGCGTGAACATAATCTTGAGTATCATTTTCTATACAAGAATAGAAGTGATTAATTATTTTTGTATGGCTTGCACCGTAATAGAATTTTGTACCAGGAAGCTTTCGGTCTTCCATGATTTCTTCCTTCTTACCATTTTCATTTAGTCTAGTAAGAGTGCTGTCTTTAATTGTGAATTTTCCCTTTTCAAAGACGACTTGAAGTTCAACACTGGAATTTCCTGCATTCGCATTCGTCGCAAAGAACAATCCTGATGCACCGTTTTTAAACTTAATATTGGCTGTAGCCGTGTCTTCTACTTCAATGCCATAATCCAATAACTGATCAACAGTCCCTCTTATGGACGCAATTTCTCCGCCAATCAGTTGCATTAAATCGAGAGTATGTAGCGCCTGGTTAATCATAACCCCTCCACCGGCATACTCCATTTTTCCCCGCCACGGTTTAACATCATAATAAGATTTTGGTCTAAACCAGGTTACTAACCCTTTGATACCAATTATTTTGCCATATTCTCCACTATTCACAATCTCTTGCAGCTTTTCAAAGGATTCATTATAGCGGTTTTGAAGGCATACACCAATTTTAATATCCTTATTGGCTTCCTCTAATTTGACTAGTTCTAATCCCTCTTCAGTGTTCAATCCTAAAGGTTTTTCTTGAAAAACATGAACTCCTTTTTGGACACAAGCCTTCGTTGCTGGGTAGTGAAGATAGTGGGGCAAAAGATTATGAACACAATCCAATGCTTCTTTTTCTAGCATCTCGTGATAATCGGTATAAAAATTCACACCAGGTACGTTATCCTTTAATGTTTCATCACGATCACATACAGCTACTAACTCAACACTTGGATTAGCTTGTATAGCTGGTAAATGAATTTTAGAGATATCCCCAAGACCAATTACGGCTATTTTCAGCATTAGAGCACTTCCTTTGTAAACAACTCATGACCTAGGTGGCCATGAGCTCTTTTGATTTTATTTCGTTATTGTTTAACAGGACTCTTTTTTTCTTCTTCAATCTTTTTAGTTAATTCAGCAAAGTATAGCTCTTCATCAATTGGAAGCTCTACTTCTTTATCTAACCAGCTTGAAAGATGGATTGCGTTTGCTAATGCAACACCATTAATACCATCGCTTCCTGGTGCAATTAAAGGTGTACCATCTAAGATATTTGCAGCAAAGTTTTCTAATACAGAGCAATGTTGAGCACCCCATACGCTTTCAAACTCAATCACTTCTTCAGTAGATATTTCTGATGGGCCTTGACCAGTGAAAATTTTCATTACATCTGCCCAACTCATCGTAGCGCTCATTTCAGGCTCAGGTGTGTTAAGTCGTTTGATTGTAATTTTTTTGCTATCATCAACAATGATTTTTCCTTTATCGCCCAAAATCTCAAAACGGTCAGTACCCAAAATATCATGCGTAGCTGTAATAAATACACCAGTTGCACCATTACCGTAGTCAAGTATTGTTGTTACTTCATCTTCAACTGCGATATTTCTTTGGTAGCCGTATTTCACATTAGAATATACTTTTTTAGGCATTCCACAAATCCATTGAAGCAAATCGATTTGATGTGGTGCTTG
This sequence comes from Metabacillus rhizolycopersici, assembly GCF_020075705.1. The sequence continues at coordinate 57,554 of NZ_JAIQUM010000018.1, forward strand.
GTTTACAAGGACACCGCCACCTTCACCGCCCCAAGTTGCTCTCCATGCACTTTGGTCGTAGTAACCTTGTGGTCTCCACCATGTTGTAATGATCCAGTTTGTACGACGAATATTACCAATTTCACCATTATCAATAAGTTCTTTCAATTTTTGGTAAAGTGGATTCGTTCTTTGGTTGAAGAAAACACCAAATGTCAATTCAGGTTTTGTTGCTGCAAATTCGTTTAATTCTTTTACTTGTTTTGTATAAACACCAGCTGGTTTTTCTAGTAATGTGTGGATATTTCTTTTTAACGCCTCGATTCCCATTTCTGGGTGAAGGTAATGTGGTACAGTCGTAACAACTGCGTCAACATCACCACTCTCAAGCATTTCAATATAATTATCATAGAATGGAACATTTGGATATTTCTCTGCACACATCTCCTTTTTAGCAGGGTCAATGTCACAAATAGCTCCAATTACCATGTTTTTAACTTTTCCTTCTGAGATAAATCCAGCGTAAGTTCCACCTTGTGCACCAATACCAATAATACCTAATCTAACTTGTTTCATTATTATTTCTCCTCACTTTCAATTTTTTCTAGAATTTCAAGTAAAGCTTCATACTGAAGTTTATATCCACCTTCACCATCAAGTTCTTTATTATCCTTAATAATTTCTGTTGCATCCTCAAGTTCTAAATCCTTTAAGGAATCAAATCGAACTAAATGTGGCTCAAGTGTTAGGAAGCCTTTGTAGCCGCTATTAATAAATTGTGCTAGAAGCTCAGGTATTTTTCCTTCTCCAGTACCACACACAACGTTTTCGTTATCGGTTGTTACAGCATCCTTGATGTGGATATAAACGATTTCATCTCTTAACAGATCGTAGCACGCCCCAGTATCTTCGCCACACTGCACAAAGTTAGCAAAATCGAAAATTCCTTTAAAGTACGGAGAACCAACAAGCGTTAAAATCTCATGGCAACGACGTGCAATATCACCATAGATATCCTTCTCATTTTCATGCACTAAAATAACATTGTATTTTTCTGCAATTGCTGCATATTCCCTTAGTTTGCTTATAACATCATCTTTATATTGATCAGCATCCTCACCCTTAGGGATATAGAAGCTGAAAATACGTATATATTTACAATCTAATAGATTGGAAATTTGACAAAGCGTGTCCAACATAATCTTTTGGTTTGTAAAGCCATCTTCATCATTAATGTACACCTTACCAATTGGTGATCCGATTGAAGAAACACTTACACCTGCTTTTTGTAAACGTGGTAGTACATTTTCATTTATTTCATCTACGGAATAATCGCCAATGTTTTTTCCATCAATTCCTCGTAATGAAATATAATTCATGCCTAGCTTTGTTACTACTTCTAATTGGGTATCAAAATCAGACGAAATTTCATCTGAAAATCCTGAAATCTTTAAGTCTTTATTCATTGATGAATGTTCCTCCCTTGCTGGAATGTAATAAAATTTGCACTTTCTAAACATTCCCTTTATCTACTTTTTTAGACGTAATCGACGATACTCTTTTGCTGTAACGCCCATCTTCTCTCGAAAATACCGGCTAAAATGGGATGCACTTTCAAAGCCACAATCATGAGCAATATCATGTAAAGCTTTATTCGGTTCCATTTCAAGCGAATATTTCACTTGTGTTAACCGACACCCCATGACATACTCCATCACTGTAAACCCTGTCATTTCTTTAAATACATGTGATACATACGACTTACTTAAATTAAGTGCTTCAGAAATCGATTCCAGCGTCATTTTTTTCATGTAATTTAACTGAATGTATGAGGCTATGTTTTCAGCATGCTCTACTTTGTCACCTTTTTGATTCGGAATTTTAATCGATTCCACCTCTCCAAGACGATGCACACTAATCAACACTTGTAATAAAAGCACTTTCATTTCAGTTTCTGCAAACTTATCATGAAGTTCTGGAGACCTCTGCAGCATATCGAGACGTCGAATTATTTCTTCTAAACGTTTCGATTCTTCATTGCCATTTGTTCGAATTAAACAATGGTGAAGTGTTTGAAACACCTCAATTAAATACATACTACCTAATTCTACTAGTAAACCTTTAATCCAATGTGGTGAAAAGTGAACGACACTTCGAATGTACTCACTATTTGGGTTAATATTCGGTTTATGCAAAGTTAAGCCATCCATGAGCAAAATATCCCCAGGTTCTAAATCATAAATTTGATTATGAATTAAATACCTACATGATCCAGAATGGAAAAAATAAACCTCATACTCTTGATGTGAATGGTAGTCATACGAGTGCCCACCCAGTCCTTGCATTCGGTAGCTTACAAGCAGCGTTCCATTCAAATGAATCAATCCTTTCAATGAAACTACTATTAGTTTATACCAAAATTGTTCTGATTACGTTACCTGAAACTGTTTGAATTTTATCATAAATTGACTGAGAGTGCTTTTTGTAAGCGATCAACAATCAACTAATCCTAATTCTTCCAATATCTACTTTATATTTTTTAGTATGGCAACTTTATTCTATGTTTATGTATTAAGCAACTCAAGGGGAAAGGTTTCGTAAAAATAGCTTTTAGATAAGTGAGGTTTCCAACACAGCAAAGGCCACTAGCATAAATGCTAGTGGCCTTTGCTGTGTTACCTTTTGTTTTATAGATTGGCAATTACTTCATCAATTGCCTGATTAATCTCTTGTTTGACTTCATTTGGCACATGTTTTTTTGGTAATTTATCGACCTTCTTCTTCAAGTCTTCCAACGTTGAAATTGCACGTGAAGTATTACCGGTAGCCAAGTATTTTTCTGCTTTTTCGATTTGGTTTAAGAGAGATTTTTGATGCCCGTGTTTTGAGAGATTTTTGTTAATAAGCTGTTTCAGCCCACTAATCGTTGTTTGTCCATCTTTCGAATCATAAGAGAGACCAAAATTGTACGCGTATGCTACACCATTTTTATCACGGAAAACATAAGAAGGATCTTCATCATAACCAGGAACATCTCCGTTCTCTTTGTCTAATTCTTCCTGATTAGCAGGAATTGTGAACGGAAGTTTCCCTGTAGGATTGAATTTTCCACGAATGACATCAACTATCGCCTCAGGTTTCACCCCAAAAGTACTTATGACAGCTTTTGCTTTTCCTTCCACATTATCAATCAACCATGGGTTCGTCATGTTTAATGCAAGAATAGTCGGAACAGTATCTTGAATTTCATTAATTCTATCCACATCATCGATTCCATTTTCTGGCCCTATTGTCAACTGGGGATTACTAGCCTTTGGTGTGCTAGGACGGACCCAAACAAATGCATGTGTTGCTTCCTCAATATTATTCGTAATTGTGACAGATTTATCATAATTACGAATAGACTCTATGAATCCTGCAGTATTCTCTTTATCATCTCCATTTGAGAAAATCTCGACGTAAAGCTTAATCTCTTCAATTTTATCATCATTCAATGGCAATAAATGATCATCATTTCGTAATAGAACAATTGATTTACGATGCGCTTCATCCGCTAGTTCCTGTGATTCTGGATTAGTTGCGACAGCGAGCGCATTTTCTGGGTCTACGTAAGGATCTTCAAACAGCCCTAATTGCATCATTTCAGTCAGCAGGAATGTGACCGATTCGTCTAGTCTCTTTTCTTTAACCAAACCATCATTAACTGCATTGATAAGATAAGTCGGGTCAGCTTCTCCAGAGAAAATATTAACTCCTGCGTCTAGTGCTTTTGCATATCTCTCTTCCTTGGTTAACTCTTCAACACCCCAAGGCATTGATGTAGTGATACCTGTGTCGGTGTTAACATAACCTTTGAAACCAAGATCATCACGCAATAAATCTTCAATGATAGCTTTGTTATACGCGAATCCAACTTCTTCAAATTCTTCTCCATTTCCTAATTGGTTAGGCGCACTATGTTCATTACTCGGATACGCGTAATAAGGCATGATAGACGTTGTTCCCGCCTCAATTGCTGCCTTAAAAGCCGGAATGTGATATTTAAGTAAGCTACCTTCAGTTGGATACGGATTGAATTGACCATTCAAATAATGTGGATCCTTCCCATCGTCACGGGCTCCTCCACCAGGGAAATGCTTCGTTGTTAGAGAAACACTATTTGGACCAAGTTCCTTGCCTTGATAACCTAAGACAATTTCACGAATCATATCTGCTGCAAGCTCAGGATGTTCTCCAAAGGTACCTTCAGTTCTTGTCCATAATGGGTCTGTGATAATATCCGCCATATACATGTAGCCCTTACGAATTCCGCTTGCCGTAAATTCTTGTGCAGAAGTTTCTGCAAATTCCCTCACAAGTTCAGTATCACGACTTGCGGCAAGTCCTAATTCACCCGGCCAAACAGAGAATTCGCCTACAGACTCACTAATACCAAATGTCTTACTTGTATTGATATGATTCCGTGGGTTCGATGTCATGACAACTGGGATACCTAATCTTGATCTCTCTGCTACTTCTTGTATTTGATTAATCCATGTTGCTAAAACATCCGCACTTGGGTTTTGACGGATAATGAAGTAGCGCAAATTACGATCAAGGATACCGTTTGTAGTCCCTGACGCATCGAGAACTGGTTCATCAAATTCATAATTAGGATCACCTGGTTGAGCCCAGCGATTCGTTTCACTCCAACGGTCTGCCTCACTAAGTAAGTTATCTCCTTCTGCACTCTCATTCATATAGTGTGAGGAAATAAGCATCATTCCTGCCTTTTCCTCAAGTGTCATCTTTGAGACTAGATCTTTTACTCGCTTATCAACAGGAAGCGTCCAGTTTTCATAAGAATCTAATTTTCCGTTGTCATTTAAATCTCTGTACTCTTTCCCCTTAATCTTAAGCGTGTCTTTAATGCGTGTCTCGACTTCCATGTCAGCATTTCCTTTACTTGCAGCACTTGCCTGTGGTGCCATGAGCGGAATTGTCAGCAAAACGGCAAGTGAACTTGCCATGACTTTTCTTATGTTTTTACCTTTTCTCCACTTTTTCAAAATTGAAGACATTGTTTTCCTTCCCTTCTTTTAGATAAGTACTTTTATTCAATTAAATTACTAAAACACAACGTCCTCCCTGTATTCTGATTAAAATTGTTTCATAGATTAATTAAAGGTATTTTACACCACCAAAAAGGGTGTCAATAAGCTAACTATTAAACTCTTTCTTATTATCGTTTACTATGACACAGTACAAAATAAAGCTACTAGTATAAATACTAGCGGCCCGACCACTTTATTTAGTCTTCACTTTTTTAGATTGGCAATTACTTCATCAATTGCCTGATTAATTTCCTGCTTAACTTCATTTGTTACATGTTTTTTCGGTAATTTATCAACTTTTTTCTTCGTGTCATTCAAAGTTGAAATTGCGCGTGCAGTTTTACCTGAAGCCAAGTATTTTTCTGCTTTTTCGATTTGGTTTAATAGAGATTTTTGATACCCGTGTTTTGAGAGCTTTTCGTTAATAAGCTGTTTCAGCTCACTGATCGTTGTTTGTCCATCTTTCGAGTCATAAGAAAGACCAAAATTGTACGCGTATGCATCTCCACTTTTTGCAAGATAAGCATAAGATGCATCTTCTTCTGGTGCGAAACTAGGAACATCGCCGACTTCATTGTCCACTGCTGCCATACTAGCAGGAAGGGCAAATGGAAGTTTTCCAGTTGGATTGAAGTCTCCACGAATAACATCAACGATTGCCTCAGCCTTAGTACCAAAAGTACTGATAAATGCTGCTGCATTTGGTTCAATTTGATCAAGTACCCATGGGTTGGTCATGTTGACCGCAGTGATTGTCGGAACTGCTTTTTGAATACTAATAATTCGATCGACATTCGTGATGCCTGTTTCAGGACCTACAGTAATTCGTGGATTATTATCCCAGTTAGATTGAACAGGTTTAACATAAATATACGCGTGTGTTGCTTCCTCAAGTTTATTCGTGATTGTGATAGTAGGATCATGCTTTTTAATTGTCTCAATTAACCCCTTAGTACTCGCTCCATCCGTTCCACCAGGGAACATCTCAACATAAAGTTTTACATTTTTCAATTTTGCATCATTCAAAGGCAATAGATTATTATCATTGCGTAATAGAACGATTGACTTAAGATGTGCTTCATATGCTAGTTCTTGTGCTTTTGGATTAGCTACAACATCAAGTGCATGCTGTGGATCTACATAAGGATCTTCAAAAAGACCTAAGTTCATCATTTCTGTTAGCAATAATGATACAGATTCGTTCACTACCGATTCTTTTAGTAAGCCTTGTTCGACTGCTTTGACGATAAGAGAAGGGTCAGATGATCCAGAAATGATATCTGTTCCTGCATTTATTGCTTTCGCAACTTTTTCTACAGGGGTTAAAAACTCGGCACCCCAAGCATTATTGCCAACTGCACCAGTATCAGAATTAACGTATCCTTTGAAACCAAGTTTTCCACGTAAGAAGCCATCTAAAATTGCTTTGTTAAGTGCAAAGCCAACTTCTTCAAATTGCTGGTCTTTACTAAACCACGGCAATCCTTGATCAGCACTATCATTGCTTGGATATGCGTAATAAGGCATGATAGACGATACATCTGCTTTGATAGCTGCCTTAAATGGTGGAATGTGATACTTAAGCATACTTCCTTCCGTTGGATATGGATTGAATTTACCTTCCACAAAGTGAGGATCCAAACCATTATCACGTGCTCCTCCACCTGGGAAATGCTTCACTGTAATTGCAACACTGTCTGTACCAAGTTTATCGCCTTGAAAACCTTTGATAACGTTATAAATCATATCTGAAGCAACTTTAGGATCCTCACCAAATGTATCTTCAATTCTTGCCCATAGTGGGTCTGTAGCGATATCAGCCGTATACCCGTAGACTTTACGAATTCCAGCAGCTCTCCATTCCTGTGCAGCGATTTCTGAGAATTCCCCTACTGCTTCCTCATCGCCCGCTGCTGCAAATCCTAGTGGACCCGGCCAAAATGAATGTTGCCCCTCACTAGCTGAAATATTCGTGTAATCTGTTGACGCATGATTCCTCGGGTTTGAAGTGACGACAACCGGGATACCTAATCTTGAAGCCTCACCTAATTCTTGTAGCTGATTCGTATATTTTGCGATAACATCTACAGTCGGAGTTTGGCGGAAGATAACATATCTCATATTTTTTTGCACAATTAGCGGATCATTATCTAATACATATCGACCATCAGTTGGGTTCGCTATCGGAGTATGTGTGTTAATTAGCATCAATCCTGCTTTTTCAGCAAGTGTCATCTTTGATACGAGATCGGCTACCCGCTTTTTAACAGGGTTTCTCCAATCCTCATACGTGTCGAGAGACTTGTCTCCATCTAAATCTCTAAACTGCAGCCCCTTTACTTTAAGCACCCCTTTATTTGCCGCTTCAATTTCTGGTTGACCAGTTTTCTTGTTAGCTAATACACGGTATGTATTCGTGTTTGCTCCTGAGTCCCCAGGGTTCGTATTCGTACCTGGCTCTACATACCCTAAGTCTTCATTACTATTTGCAGCACTTGCTTGTGGCACCATAACTGGAGCTAACAATGATAAAGCAAGTGTAGCTGTCATGACTTTTCTCAGTTTTTTACCTTTTCTTATTTTTTTTACAACTGAAGCCATTATTTCATCCCCTTTGCCCTATTAAATAAATTAATCATTCCTTAATTAATTATTTCTAACAAGACCACCCCCCTTAAACAATAAAAGGTAATGAAAATATTTAATTTGAGCTTGTCCAAAATCTATCAATAAAATTCCTTAGTTGAACTTTGTTTAGTAAGAATATTCCGAAAATTATAGATAGAATTTATTAATAGATCACCTTCATATCCAGGTTAAAAGGGTATTTTCAATCTGGATATGACCCTAATAGAAAAAAGTTTGTAGTTCGAAACTGATAATTACTGCATTAAATAAAAATAATAAAATAGGTAAACGCTTTCATTAAATTTCATTATATAGTCAAAGATCAAATTCAGATTAGCGGTATTTTTTAGGTATTTTTGTGTTTTTTTAAGATAACAAAAAAAAGAGTCAATAGACTCACTACTAAACTCCTTTTTTATCGTTCTTTATGAATGATTGCTTTTTACTAGTTGAAGTCTGGATTTTCGGAAATCTGATGGAGAACATCCAGCTATCTTTTTAAAATTATTACTAAAATAGGCTAAATCCGAATATCCGACTCGTTCGGCTATTTCAGACATTCTTAAAGATGTAGTTACTAATAATCGTTTTCCTTCTTCAATTCGAAGTTCAGTAATATGATCAACAAATTTCTTATTTAATTGTTGCTTAAATAACTGACTTAGATAACTTGGATTCATATGAACATTGTTTGCCACATCTTTGAGTGTAATCTGGGATAATGGTGTTCTTTCAATGTATGCTAAAACCCGATCAATTGTTGAGGATGGAAGATCTTCTACATCTAATGAAGAATCGAGGTTCTTTATCTCTTCTTTTCGTTTTTCGAGCCACTTTTGGAGACATAACCTTAAGTCATCATCTTCGATTGGTTTAAGTAAATAATCGAATACACCGCTCCGAAGTGCCTTTTGGACAAATTGAAATTCATCATGTACGCTGATGACAATAACATCTGGTTTTTCTTTAAATGAATCAAGCTCCTTCACAAACGAAAGTCCATCCATAATCGGCATTCGAATATCGGTTAATACTAAATCCACTTCATTATGCTTGATCCAATCAAGAGCCTCTAATCCATTTTCACATTCGTGGACTACTTGTATTGGGAGATTTAGTTTAGTAATTGTCCATTTAAGCGCTGTACGAACCCATCTTTCATCGTCTACTAACAAAATCTTTTTCATCCAATCCCCCCTCACTTTCATCTTCTAAAATTGGCATATGCAATTTTACAGTTGTACCGACTCCTTTATTACTTTCAATGGAAACTCCATATTCTGACCCAAATAAATTCCGAATTCGTTGATGCACATTGATGATTCCGATGTTCATTCCATTATTAGACGTTGTCATTTGTTCCATTTTCTTTGTTATTTCTTTTACTATGTTATCGGGAATGCCAACGCCATTATCTGAAATTTGAACCACAATAGAAGTTTTAGAACTACGAAACGCAGCAATATTTATCGTAATTTTCCTTACATTACAGCCTATGCTATGCACATAACAATTTTCGACAATCGGTTGCAGTGAGAACTTTACGACTTGAAGATTCCTTGCCCATTGTGGAATATCCCACGTATGTTCAAAACGATCTTCAAAACGAAAGCTTTGAATTTGCAAATACATTTCGCAAAACTTCATTTCTTCTTCTAAGGTTACGGTAGCTGAATTATTCTTAAGATTATAGCGAAGGAGCTTCCCAAGCATTGATGACATCGTTGCAATATGTTCTTGATTTTCCTCTAATGCCATGCCCCTAATTGTTTCAAGTGAGTTATACAAAAAATGTGGATTCATTTGTGATTGCAGCATCTTTAATTCAATTTCTTTTTGTTTAAGCGACATTTCTATTTCTCTTAACTTGGAAAAATACACTTCTTCAATCAAATGAGAAAGCTTGCACACTAAATGATTAAAGCTTGCCGATAACTGTCCAATTTCATCCTTTGATTCTACGACGACTCGTCCATTTAGATTACCTGTTTCTACTTCTTTCATAAAATGTTGTAATCGGCGAATCGGGCGAATTAACGATGTAGCAAAACCAGAGCCAAGCAAGTAAGCAATCAGTAAGGAAATCACAATCGTCCAGGAAATCGCTTGGCCAATATGTCTGATACCTTCGGTTAAACTCCAGTATGAAACCGCTGTAAAAAACGTCCACCCAAGATTTTGAGACTGCGTATAGGTTATGAAATCTCTTTGTTCATTTTTCAAGACCATAGATCCACTTTCTTCTGATGGCCAATTTGCATTTAGATTTCTTTCAGCTTTTTTCCCTAACTTTGAAAAATCAGGATGATAAACATAATGTCCTTTTGCATCTAAAATAAAAAAGATTCCATTTTTACTAACCGTTACTTTCTTTGCAATTTCTTCAATTCTTCTGAAGTTGATATCAATCACCAGCATTCCCACTGGCTCTATCGTTTTCGGATTATACAAGCGCCTGACAAGCGAAATCACAGGTTGTTCTTTATCTTTTAATTTTACCGTTCTGCTCACTAACATCGTCCTGGATTGATAGGGAACAGCTGAATACCAATATTCTTCCTTCATATTGGAAGCTGGATAATAATTTTCTGTTCCAAGCGTATCAATTACAAGCCCGTGGTCGGAAAGAACCGTAATATTTGAAATATCTGCTCTTGAATATTCTTGCGTTTCTAAATAATCTCGGAGCGACTCTTTAATAAATTGGGAATGTTGGTTTTCTAAGGAATCCATTTGAAGAAACTGATTGACTTCAGGAGAGTTGATAATTTGTAGACTGGTAATCTCGAAGTCTTGTAAATAATATTCAATATGTGACTCTACCTGCTCAATGACTTGGTGGCTCGATTGTCTAACCTCTTCCTCCAACTCGGCTGCTGAATATTGATACGAAATAATTCCTACGGAAGAAACCGGAATAATAATCAATAAACTAGCGAATACAATTAGCTTTGTCATAAAAGAGCGATTCTTCAATAAAAGGTAACGCTCAAAAAATTCAATGACCTTACTTCGTTTTGACTTCATTGTTCGACCTTCCCTATGAATAATTTCTCCTGTTACTCATCATCTTAACTGAAAAGACCCACTCGGTAAATGACCGAGCAGGTCTAGTTTCGTTATTTATGGTCGCGCTTCATCAATTGCATCTAAAACTTCTTGATAATCTTTTCCGTATTTATCTAGGACCGTTTTCGTTGCTTCTTTCCAAGGAGTAATGTCTTCAACTTCTATGAATTCAACTCCTGCTTCTTTTAACTTTTTCTCAGATTCCTGCTCCAACTTAGCCCATGCTTCTTTTTGAGTGACGACAGAATCAGTTGCGGCTTGTTGAATAATCTCTTTATCTTCATCTGATAGTTTATCCCAAGTTGCCTTACTCATTAACAATACTTCAGGAATACGTTGGTGATGATCCATGATGATGCTTTTAGCTTCCTCATAATGGTTAGAAGAATCTAAGCTTGGTAGATTGTTTTCCGCACCATCAATAATCCCTGTTTGCAGGGCACTAAATACTTCACCATATGGCATAGGTGTAGCACTTGCTCCTAAAGCATCAAGAAGATCGATATTAATCTTACTTTGCTGCACACGAATTTTTTGCCCTTCTAAATCCTCAATACTTTTTAATGGTTTTGTTGAATAAAAATTACGAGATCCTGAATCGTAATAAGCTAAACCTCTCATCTTTGATTGCTCTAGATCTGTAAGTAATTTTTTCCCTGCTTCTCCTTCAAGAAAATTCCACAAATGCTCATCACTATCAAATACATATGGAAGATTTAGTGCTGAAAACTGATCATTAAATTCTGCTAACGGACTAGCATTAATTCTTGTAAAATCAATTGCTCCAAGCTGAACTTGCTCAAGAACTGATTTTTCATCACCAAGTTGCGCAGAAGGGAATACTTCAATTTTGATACGGCCATCCGTTCTCTCATTAACCAACTCAGCGAATTTTTTGTCGCCAATAACCGTTGGGTAATCAGCTGGTTGGTTATCAGCTAAACGGAATGTATACTCCGCCTTTTCTGATTCGGATCCTGCTGTTGGTTCTGATGACTCTTTATTTCCACATGCAGCTAGTACAGAACCAGCCATTAATACTGTTGCAAACAAACCTGCAATCTTTCTTTTCTTCATTCTTAGACACCCCTTTGATTTTTTAATTATATATCCACCTATTCCATCCATTACTTAGCTAACATATTTGGAAGCCACATGACAACCTCTGGAATATAAGTGATAATTAACAGAACGATTAATAATGCATAGAAAAATGGAAGCATCGCTTTTGTACCTTGTTGGATCGAAACCTTTCCAATTGCACAGCCGACGAACAGTACGGTTCCGACAGGCGGTGTGATTAACCCAATCCCAGCGTTTAATATAAGCACAATTCCAAAATGAACCGGATCCATTCCAAAGCTTGTAACGACCGGAAGTAGGATTGGCGTCATAATTAAGATCATCGGTGCCATATCCATTGGTGCACCAAGAAGTAGCAATAAAATATTAATAATCAATAATATGACAAGTGGATTATCAGATACAGATAAGAATAAGTCTGTTACCATTGCCGGTACCTGCAAATAAGCTAAAATCCAACCGAAGGCTGCAGAAGCAGCAATTAAGAAAAAGACCATTGAAACCGTTCTTAAAGTACGGATCAATATTTTCCCAAGGCTCCTTAGAGGAGCATCTCTGTAAATGCCGAATGCTAGAATAAAAGAATATAAACAAGCTAATGCTCCTGATTCAGTCGCAGTAAACCAACCGCTCAAGATGCCACCTAAAATAATTACTGCAGGACTTAATGATAAGATCCCATGAAGTAAAACGCTACCAATTTCAGCCTTTGGAACAGGTTCTGCTTTTTGATATCCGCGTTTTCTTGCGATAATATAAGCTGTTGTCATAAGGGCAATTAACATAATCACTCCTGGTACGATTCCCGCCATAAACAGGCTCGCAATCGAGACGCCTCCAGCTGCTAATGAATATAAAACCAAATTGTGACTCGGCGGCACAACTACCCCTTGAATCGCTGAAGCAATCGTTACACCAACAGAATAATCTGCTTCATAGCCCTGCTTTTTCATCATCGGAATCATCACTGATCCGACAGAAGAAACATCTGCTACTGCAGATCCGGAAATATTACCAAAAAACAAAGATGCCACACTGTTTACCATCGCCAAACCGCCGCGAACTCGTCCGACTAATAATCGAGCTAAATTCACGATTCGATGTGCAAGTCCACCTTCACTCATAATTTGTCCAGTGAGAATAAAAAATGGAATGGCGAGTAATGAAAAGGAGTTCATTCCCTGAGTCATTTGCTGACCAATTACTGCCCATGGCACACCTAAATAGATAACGGTTACCAAGGACGAGATAATAAGCGTTAATGCAATTGGAAAACGAAGTAGTATTAATAAGATAAAACTTGAGATTAAAATGATAATTGCAATGGTGTTTGTATCCAACCTACATACCCTCCTCTATGTCTTTATGCCGCGTTGTATTGATATTGAATAATTGTAATACCGCATATCCACAGATCATGACTCCAGTAATTGGCATGGCGATATACGTAACACTACTTGGAAGTTTTGTAGCCGGAAGGGTTGAATCAAACATTAATACGGTAAAGTCCCAACCTTGAACGACTAGATACAAACCAAAAGCGAAAATACTTAGACTAATAATTTTATCTAACACTTTATTGAAGATTTTAGAGAAAAGGTTCGTAAACGAATCAATCCCCAAATGAATATTCTCGCGAAACCCAATGGCAATCGCCATTAAAGCGAACCAAGCCAGCAACAACAACGTGACCTCTTCTGACCAAAAAAAGACAAAGTTAAATAATTTACGAGTCATAACTTGGGTTGTGACGATAAGCACTAATCCAACAAGTGAAACGAGCGCGAACTTTTCAAATACACTATCAATAAATTTACCTATCTTTATGATAAACTTCATTTCTATCTCCCCTCCTCTTCACCAGAAAACGTTTTCATTTATTTAATTGTAAATAATATTTTAACTTTTTGGAATATTACGTTTTTTAGAGAATTTTGTGATTTTTTTAGGTTTTAAGAAAAAAGGAATAGGAAAATAGATCTAGGTGTTGTGGAACTTAGTAGTGTAGAAATAATTAGGGGTTTTACTCCCCATTAAGTATGGGATAAAGCGAGACACTTCCATGTGGGGGTTTCTTTATCCCCCACTGATGGTTAGCGAGACTTATCGGGCTTTTACGGGCAGTTATATCCCCCACCTTCGCTTCTTTGATTACTCAAGCTTAGAGGTAAGAGATTTACTGCCCGTTAACGCGGGATAAATCAACTTTCATTTTCGAACTTCTTCCATACCTGTTCATATACTTTTTTCAAAGGTACATTATGTTGTCTGGCAATCTTTTTACAATCGTCAAATTCTGGTGATCTTTGGACGAGCTCTCCAGCGAGAAAGCCCTCTTTCACTGTCACTGATCCCCACTCAGTTGATATCTCTTTAAAGCTTCTTTCTAGCCGATGAACTGTTAAAGGATAATATCTTATCCCAAGCGTCGTAGTTTCTTTAAATAATATATCCTTCATCCTATTAAGATTACTACGAGAAGAAAGTAGTTGAAGTAAGATCCCGGGTCTATTCTTTTTCATATAAATCGGTGAATAAAAGACATCATTTGCTCCAGCCTCGAAAAGTAAATCCATTACATAACCAAGCCACTCTCCTGAAATGTCATCAAGATTCACTTCCATTTTGATCATTTCATCATCAAGATGCTCTTCGTTAGGAGGACGGTGAGTGCTCAATATACATGCCCCTCTCATTGATTGGACTATTACCACAAATATTCTTACTAACTTGATTTTTCCCGAAAATATCTATTGCGTTAACCGTCACCTTTTCTTAATTAAGAAAAGCGCAAGCGCCTTGTTCAGCCTCGGGCAAATAAGAATCTAAGGAATAGAAGGTGTTCTTTGCCTTCAATTCTTAGTGGCTTAGACCCGAGAGGGGCTAGGACGCTTGCGCTGGACAATTCTCGAAGTCTAAACTTATAAATTCTGATATTAAGAAAAAGCCTTGGATACCCCAAGGCCATTTTACTATTATAAAAGAACTTTATTCATACTACCACTCTTATAACCGATTAAATCTAATGTAATATATTTATAGCCGTAACTTACTAGCTCATTTGAAATCAATTCATGATGTTCTAAAACGATTTTCATATCGTCTGGCTCGACTTCAATCCTTGCGATTTCTTCATGCGTTCGTACCCGTACTTGTCGAATCGACAGCGACTTTAAAAAGGCTTCTGCTTTTTCTACCTTTGTTAGCTTTTCAATCGTAATTTTCTCACCATATGCAATTCGTGATGATAAACAAGCGAACGAAGGCTTATTCCAAGTTGGTAAGTCAAACTCACGGGAAAGCTCACGAATTTCATCCTTGAAGAGGTTTGCTTCTTGTAGCGGTCCATGTATGCCTCTCTCCTTGGCTGCTTTCATTCCAGGACGAAATTCATTGAGGTCATCCGCAATGACGCCGTAGACAACATTTTGAAACCCTTCTTTTTCCATAAAGGGCATTAAATGCTCGAATAAACTGCTTTTACAAAAATAACAGCGATTTTTATCGTTCTCTGTATAGCCTGGAATCGCTAATTCGGACGTTTCAATCACACGATGATTTGCTCCAATCTTTTTAGCTAATTCCTTCGCTTCTAATAGCTCACTGGATGGATAGGTTTCAGAATCAGCGGTCACAGCTAATACACGGTCAGTGCCTAATGTATCGACAGCGACTTTTAATAAGAATGTGCTATCTACCCCGCCAGAAAATGCCACAACGACTGAGTTCATTTCTCGGAGAATCGACACTAACTTCTGATATTTTTCGTTTATCATTGTCTTCTCCTTTCTTACTAAACATCATCTCTAGAGTGTATTAATTTTAAATCTCTATCATTACCTAGGATTAGATGGTCATGCTTCCGAATCCACCGTCAAC
>NZ_JAIQUM010000019.1 GCF_020075705.1 Metabacillus rhizolycopersici
TTCTTCAATCTCTACATTTGAATAGGTGAAATACATACAAAAATCCCTCGTTTTCATTTGATTTACGAGGGATTTTATCGAGATTTTCGCATTTTGTCCATAGACAATTTTGTTTTTCAACAGTATGTAATCTACTAATCTATAGATTAGTAGATTAGGGCTCTTTTTTTTAAGATAAGTATAAATTTTTTGACTTAGTTTTCGTGTCCAGCTCCAGTGCTTTTCTTAAGTGGTTAACCTTAGATGACTTTCATGACATAGACTCCTTTAGCCACATTTCTGTTTCTTTATGCAAGTCTTTCCAAGTGTTTTAAAATTTCATAGGCTAATTTATACTTAATGAAGGTTACACATTATTAGCTGAAATTTCATGTGTAGCCCTATCCTTAAGGACAAGTGAATGAACAGTTTGGCCATGTTAGCATAAAATAGGTTTAAGGTACATTATCGACATAGTCATTTTCTAAAAGTCATCATTATTTAAAACAATTCGAGTAAACCTATCACTTATAAGCGATAATCAGTTCGTTCTCTTATCTGACGTATTAATGCGAGTTTTAGAAAAGCATAATAGACACGCCAGCTTACTCCTAACAAAAGACAAAAGTACGTGATTATTTGACTGAATAATTTTGTTTCTTAAGTAACATTTTTTCTGATAGAATGAAATATAGAATATAAAAATGTCAAATAGATTATAGATACCGATCTTACTGCTTGTTTTGTAATATAATGGAATAAGATCAGTGATTTTGGGTTTTATCGGAGGTGAAATGAATGATTAAGTCTGTAGATAGGGCATTAACAATTATTACACTAGTAAGCAAACATAAAGAAGGTGTAGGTGTAACTGAATTAGCTTCTGATCTTGAAATAAATAAAAGTTCAATATTCAGATTGTTAAGCACACTTGTCAAACATGGATTTATTGAACAAAATCCTGAGACGAAAAAATATCGACTAGGTTATAAATATTTAGAATTAGGTTCAATGCTACTAGAATCCATTGATTTTAGAACTCAGGCAAAACCTTTTCTAGAAGAATTAAATTCGCATATTAATGAAGTGATTCACCTAGTGGTCTATGACCAAGGAGAAGTAGTCTATATTGAAAAAATTGAGGGAAATGAAACTCTCAGAACACATTCACGAGTGGGTAGAAGGGCTCCGTTGCACTGTACAAGTGTTGGTAAAGTCATTTTGGCACATCTTCCAAGTGATGAAATATTAGAACTCATAGATAAGAATGGATTACCAAAACATACTGAACATACAATTACAGATAAAGACGTTTTACTTCAAGAATTGAAAAAGATTAAGGATCAAGGATATGGAACTGAAGTTGAAGAAAACGAGTCAGATATTACTTGTATCGCAGCCCCAATTTTCGATAATCGGAAGAAAATAACTGCAGCAGTTAGTATTTCTGGTCCAAGTATGAGAATGTCAGATGAGAGATTGACTGAAATTAAGCCAATTCTGATTGAGATAGGCAAAAAGATTTCAAGCCGACTCGGATATATAGATAATTAAACAGATTGAATCGAAACGTATTTGACATGTAAAAACTAAGTTTATTTTAAGGCGAATTCTATACGAATCCGTCTTTTTTTTGCTGTTTTCTAAATGATTGTTGTTTTTGGTGGGTAGAAGCCCTAATCAAGGAAAAAAAGCAAAATTGGACAACTTTAAGGGATTTTCGTGACTGATTTCTAAAATATGGAGCCTAGGCGGTCAACTTTAATGTGTTTTCGTGACCGATTTCTGAAATATGGAGCCTTAGCGGACAACTTTAATGTGTTTTCGTGGCCAATTTCTGAAATATGGAGCCGAATCGGTCACTGTTGGTGGCACTCTACATGACAATAGCAACAAAGTTTGCGAAAACAGCCTTCTTTTATAGAAAACTATAAAATTCTCGTACTGCGGATAAGCGCACGACATCCAGTTCCAAGCGCCTAGCCCCTCTTGGGTCTACACAGCCACTTTTGAATTGAAGGCAAAATACACCTTCTATTCAAAACGCCTTATGCTTGCCTTAGGCTGATCAAGGCGCTTCCACTTTTGTCCTTTTCAATAATAAGAATTTTCCGAGGTAGAAAACATGTATAAGTGAAAAAGCGCAGGTAGTCATGATTAAAAGCTTTCTTTAAGAAGGGTAAAACCTGTAGAAGATAATAGAAATGACGTGTGCATTTCTGGGGCCACTGAAAAAGGGATTACTTTGAGAAAGTCATGTGCATATTTATCAATATATAACAAAAAGAAGTTAACCACCTATACAGTAGGTGATTAGCTTTTTTTCTCTTTACATGGACCTTTTTAGTGCCCTCGCATAGAAGGTAAAGTCTATTTGCTAATTCATAAAGTGTATTCTTTTTTGAAAGCGTTCTCTGTTAAAAAAAGAATTTGATAGATTTCAACAAAAAATTATAAAATAATACTTGAAATATTCAGAAAGCGGTGTTAGTATTTAATTACGGAACACAGTTAGCTAATAAGCAACAGATATTAGCCAATAAGCAACAATAATTAAACGATATTTTTTTAATCAAAAATAGAAACGTTGTTGCATAATAAGAAACAAATAGGAGGGTTATTAGTGGCTTTTTCGAAACAAAAGACTGAATTTTATTATGATTTAACTAAGAGTATACGCCGGCACATTGTAAAAATGACGAATCATGCTGGGAGTGGACATCCAGGTGGTTCCTTATCTGCAACAGAACTTTTAGCTGTTCTTTTCAATGACCACATGAACATAGATCCAAAGAACCCAGATTGGGATGATCGTGATTGTTTCTTCCTATCTAAAGGGCATTGTACTCCAGTTTATTATTCTGTATTAGCTGAAAAAGGATTCTTCCCAGTAGAAGAGTTAATGACATTTAGAGATGTAGACGGTAGATTACACGGCCATCCATGTGCAGAACATATTCCTGGTGTTGATATTTCTTCTGGTTCATTAGGCCAAGGTTTATCGGTTGGAAACGGTGTTGCTTTAGCTGCAAAGCTAGATGGAAGCAACAGAAGATCATATGTAATGATCGGTGACGGTGAGCTTCAAGAAGGCCAATTATGGGAAGCAGCAATGACAAGTGCACATTTCAACCTTGATAACGTTTGTGCAATTATCGACTGGAACAAAATCCAACTTGATGATTTTGTAGAAAACGTTAAAGGTCTTAAGAATCTTGGTGACAAATATAGAGCTTTCGGATGGCATGTAATCGAAATTGACGGACATGACATTAACCAAGTAGACGAAGCTTTAAAAGAAGCTAAACGTACGAAAGGTAAACCGACAGCAATCTTAGCTCATACGGTTAAAGGGAAAGGTATTTCTTTCATGGAAGATACACATGACTGGCATGGAATGGCTCCAAATGATGAGCAATTAGAAATCGCTTTAAAGGAGTTGGCATAATATGACTAAAATGGAAGCACCTCGTCAAGGTTTCGCTAACGCGTTAATTAAACTTGGTAAACAACATGAAGATTTAGTAGTTCTTGATGCAGACTGCGCTAAATCAAATATGACAAACTTATTCAAAGCTGAATACCCAAATCGTTTCTTCAATATTGGGATCTCAGAATGTGACATCGTAGGTACTGGAGCAGGTATGGCAGTAGCTGGTAAAGTGCCATTCGTTAATGCTTATGCAAACTTCTTAACTGGTCGTGGGTTCGACCAAATGAGAATTTCAGTATGCTACTCGAACCAAAATGTGAAAATTTGTGGACACAATGCTGGTACTTCAGCTGCTCAAGAAGGAGCAACTCACTTACCACTTGAAGATATTTCATTAATGCGTTCACTTCCACGAATGACTGTAATCGTTCCTGCTGATTCACTTGAAATGGAAAAAGCAGTAGAAGCAGCATACAATTTCGACGGTCCTGTATACCTTCGTGTAGGTAAATTACCTGTACCGATTGTTACTAAACCTGAAGATAAATTTGAAATCGGTAAAGCAATTAAATACCGTGAAGGTTCAGATATTACACTTATTTCAACTGGTATTATGCTAGATGAAACATTCAAAGCTGCTGATGAATTAGAGGCTCTTGGTGTAAGCGCTGAAGTATTACATATTCACACAATTAAACCAATCGATAAAGAAGCTGTGCTTGCTTCAGTTGTAAAAACTAATAAAGTAATCACTGTTGAAGAGCATTCAATCATTGGTGGTTTAGGTAGTGCAGTAGCTGAAGTATTAGCTGAAAATCACCCAGCTGCATTAAGAAGAATTGGTACAAACGACCGCTTCGGTGTATCTGGTAAAATGGATGAGCTTTTAGACTTCTTCGAATTAAGAGCTAGCCGTATCGTGAGAACAGCTAATGAATTATTAGGGGCTAAAGTTACTAACTAATTGTTAATTAGATATAGAAAGGGGGAGGGTTTTTTGACAAACGCAACTCATTATCAAGATATGAAGGATGCATTAGAAAATCCTCTCTTCTCTAAATCAGATGATAGTTTAAGAGGCAAGATCAGAGATCATTTAAAAAAGACAAAACATAAGTTTATCGTTTTAGATGATGATCCAACTGGAGTTCAAACTGTACATGATATTTATGTTATTACGGATTGGAGTAAAGATTGGATAAGAAAAGGCTTATCTGATGAGAGAAGTGTACTTTATATTTTAACAAACACAAGAAGCTACAACGGGGAAAAAGCTGAAAGTATTAATAGAGAGATTGTCAAAAATGTTGTGGCAGTAACGAAAGAAATGGGCATTGACTTCACATTTATTAGTAGAGGTGACTCCACATTAAGAGGACATTATCCACTTGAAATTGATGTGATGCAAGACCAAATGTTGAAATCTGCAAACATTGAGATTTCAGGCCATATAATCGTTCCAGCTTTTTTTGAAGGACATCGTTATACACTTGATAATACACATTATTTAGGAGTAGACGGCAATCTTGTACCTGTTAGTGAAACAGAATTTGCAAACGATTCCGTGTTCGGTTTTAGCACAGCTAATTTACCGGCATGGGTTGAAGAGAAAACGAATGGTGAGGTTAAATCTGACGCAACATTGATTATTTCATTAGAAGATATTCATAATGGCGGAGTAGATAAAGTTTATGAAATTCTGCTTACAGCGAAAGAGAACACTCCTATTATTGTAAATGCTAAATCTTACTATGACTTAGATATTGTATCACTAGCAGTCTTAAAAGCTATTGATTCAGGAAAGCATTTCCTATTTAGAACTGCTGCTTCATTAGTGAAGTCAATTGCTGGTATTAGTGATCGACCTTATTTATCTGCTAATGAAATCGTTGCAGATGATGAAAGTAAAAACAACGGCGGTTTTATTGTTGTCGGTTCACATACAAATAAAACGACTAGTCAAATTAATGAATTAATAAAGAGTTTTCCAATTGAACAAATTGAGATTAATGTTCCTAAAGTTTTAGATGAAGCAACTAGAGCTGAAGAACTAAACCGTGTTTGTCAATTGGTTGATGAAAATATTTCTTCTGGTCGCGATACTCTCGTTTATACAAGTAGG
This sequence comes from Metabacillus rhizolycopersici, assembly GCF_020075705.1. The sequence goes on from NZ_JAIQUM010000019.1 coordinate 5,535, forward strand.
GATGTTATTATCGCAAAAGATAAAGAAGAGAACTTAAAAATTAGTCAATCTGTTTCAGGTTCATTAGTTGAAGTTGTTCAATCATTAAAAGTTAAACCAAAATTTATCATTGCCAAAGGCGGTATAACTTCTAGTGATGTCGCAACTGAAGGTTTGGGAATAAAATATGCAAAAATCTTAGGACAAGCAATTGCCGGTGTTCCAGTATGGTTAACTGGCAGTGAAGCAAAGTTTAAAGATACACCTTATATAGTATTTCCGGGCAATGTTGGGGAAAAAGAATCGATTGCTCAAATCTTTGAAAATATTAAAAACAATCAAAAGGGAGAGATTTAAATGGCTAAACAAAAAATGACTGCTGCAGAATTAATCGCACGATACTTAGAAAAAAGAGGGGTTAAGCATCTTTACGGTGTACCAGGTGCTGCAATTCTTCCATTCTACGATGCAATCAAAGAATTAACGAACATTGAATCGTTTGTTGTTCGTCATGAGCAAACAGGTGCTTTCATGGCTGATGGTTACTCAAGAGCAACAGGTGAAGTTGGTGTGTGTGCCGCGACTTCAGGTCCTGGTGGAACGAACTTCTTAACAGGTCTTTACAGTGCATGGATGGATTCTATCCCAATGATCGCTATCACTGGCCAACAAAAAAATAGTTTAATTGGAACAATGCAATTCCAAGAAGCTCCAATCGTTGAAATGGCTAAGCCTGTTACTAAAGCTTCATACCGTTTAACTGATGGTTCAAAGGCTGCTGAATTTATCCATGAAGCTTGGGTAACAGCTACAACTGGTAGAAAAGGTCCAGTTCTTATTGACTTACCAGTAGACCAACAAAAAGTTGAAATTGAAGTCGATATTGATGCACTTATCGCATCTACTCCAGTAGATAACTTACCACAAGCTACTGACGCTGATATTGAGAAGACGTTAGAACTATTAAAAGATGCTAAGAAACCAGTATTACTTTCTGGCGGTGGGGTTAACCTTGCAAACGCTACAGCTGAATTAAAAGCTTTAGCTGAAGAGCTTCAAATACCTGTTGTAACTTCTGGTATGGGTATGGATACATTCCCTAACGATCATCCATTATTCGCTGGACGTATGGGAACAATGCTTGATACGCCATTCGGTAACAAAACAATTATTGAAGCTGATTTAGTAATCAACCTTGGTGGACGTTTCGCTGACCGATCTACAGGTAATGTTTCTGTATTTGTACAAAACGGTAAGAAAATTATCCACATAAACCTTGATAATAAAGAGATTGGTAAAGTTGTACCAACTGCTTTAGGGATCGTTTCTGATGTAAAAACATTCATGGTTAAACTTACAGAAACGCATAAAGCACTTGGTGCTTATGTAGCTGCAACTGCTGAAGCGGGTACTAAAATCGATTTAAAAGAAGAGCGTGAAAAATGGGCTCGTAAAACTGATTACACATCACTTCCAATCAGACAAGAGCGTGCATTACGCGAACTTCGTGAATTCTTAGATCGCGATGCATTCGTATCACATGACTGCGGTATCAGCCAAATCTGGTCTTGCCAATTATTCGAAACTTACGAACCACGTACTTATTTACTAACTGGTGGAGCAGGTACAATGGGTTGGGGTCTTGGTGCAGCAATGGCAGCGAAACTTGCATTCCCTGAAAGACAAAGTGTAAACATCCTTGGTGACGGAAGCTTAGGTATGTCATTACAAGATATCGCGACAGCTGCAAAACATGATATTCCAGTAATTATTTTCTGCATGAATAACTCATTACTTGGATTAATTCGTCAACAACAAAACTGGTTCTATGATAACCGTCGTATTTCTACAGACTTAGAATATATCAACGAATTATCTGAAGATCAAAATGCACGTGGAATTGATTTCGTTAAAACAGCAGAAGGCATGGGTGTACGTGGCGAACGTGTAACTCATTATGATGATATCAAATCAGCATTACAACGTGCAGTTGATTCAGGCAAACCATATATCATCGAAGTTATTGTAGATGGTGATCCAGAAAAAGCATGCGAATTCTCTAATAACGGTGCAATTAGCGGATTCAAATACTCTAAAGATATCAACTTTTCTTAATAATCATTGCTCTTAATATATGTGAGATTTGAAGCGATGGGTTAATCACCGATTGCTTCAAATCTCGCTAATAAATATCTAATAGTAAGAAAAATGTTATATGTGTTAAGTTGATTGCTACTCAAGTGTGATGAAATGATAAAAAAATTCGAATTATTAAGGGAGGGAAGCCGATCTATCGGCGAATTAATGTCTAATCTTCATAATTCTATGAAAGTCGGAATTGTTCATTTTATGGCTTACCCGGAAACAATGGGTGGAGACGGTCCAACAGTTGAAACAATTAAGAAAATTGTCCAAGATGACTTTTTCTCTGGAATTGAAATTACATCTATTAACAATCTTGAAGATCGTAAAGAGGCAGCTCAAATTCTACAATCTGGTGGAATGACTGTAGGATTTGGTGCACAACCGATTCTATTAAGAAACAAAGGTAACCTTAACTCTTTTGATGAAGCTGAGCGTAGAAGAGCTGTCGATTTAGTTAAAGGTGGAATTGATCAAGCCTACGAATTAAATGCTTCTAAATTTGGTTTCTTAAGTGGTGCTAAACCAGATACTCAACAAGATGTTGCATTACAATTACTAACGGATTCTATCAAAGAATTATGTGAATATGCAAAATCTAAAGGTGATTTAGTCCTTTCACTTGAAACATTTGATGATGAGACAGATAAAAAATGTTTAATCGGTTCGAATGCACTTGCTGTTGAAGTGGCAAAAGAAGTTCGTAAAGTAGATCCTACTTTCGGTTTAATGCTTGATTTAAGTCATTTACCAATGCAACGCGAAACTTCTATTGACGCATTAACTGTTGCTCGTGATTATATTAATCATGCTCATATCGGGAATTGCTATATTAAAGATACTTCTGACCCTGCTTACGGTGATCAGCATCCACGTTTCGGCTATCCAGGAAGTGAAGTTGATGTTCCAGAATTAGCAGAGTACTTACGAGCTCTACTAGAAATTGGTTACATCGGAGAAGGAAATAAGAACATGGTTGCTTTTGAAGTAAAACCTGTAGGTACAGAATCATCAGATATTGTAATTGCACAATCAAAACGTACTCTCGTTGATGCATGGTCATTATTACATTCAAAAAAGGGTCGTTTAGTTAGCCTATCTAAATAGATATTATTTGCATTAATTTAGCGACAAGTATTTTTACTTGTCGCTAATTAATCTAAATTTTAGTTGGTTAATTATTCAGAATTATATATTGTATAGCATCTAACTAGGGTGTTATCATTGTTTAGAAAATAACGAAGTTTTGTAATTAACAATATAAAGTTTTTTTAGATCAAATTGGCAAGGATGTGATTGTTTGGTTAAACTTCAGCAGGACGTTGATGCTAAAAGAATTAGTGCTAGAATCGAAGAACTTGCTACTTGTTCATCTACATCTGTTGGTGTCACAAGACTACCATTTACTGCGGAAAGTACAAAAGCAGAAAAACTAGTCGAAGAGTGGATGAAGGCAGCTGGTATGTCAGTAAGAAAAGATAGCCTTAACAATATAATCGGTCGTTATGAAGGAAAAGATCCTTCAGCTCCAGTCTTAATGATCGGTTCCCATTTAGATAGCGTGATCGAAGCAGGTAAATTTGATGGGATTTTAGGAGTAATAACTGGAATTGAAGTTGTTCAAACTCTTCAAGATAATGGAATTATATTAGACAATCCAATCGAAGTGGTTGGTTTCTGTGATGAGGAAGGAGTAAGATTTCATTCAACTTTCCTTGGAAGTAAGGCAATTGCAGGAACTTTTACTGCTGAAGATTTAGAAAGAGCAGATGAGCAAGGAATAACAATTGCAGAAGCATTAAAAGGAATTGGCATCGCTGACCCTTATGCTTATAAAAACGCTAGTCGTACTCCAGAAGAACTTCTCGCTTATTTAGAACTTCATATCGAACAAGGGCCTGTCCTTGAGAAGAAGAATGAACCTGTTGGTGTAGTTAGTGGGATTGCTGGTGCTACTAGATTTTCTTTTGAAATTATCGGAAAACCTGGACATGCAGGGACAGTTCCTGTTGCGATTAGACAAGATGCACTTTTAGGTGCAAGTGATCTCATATCTTACATTGAGAAAATTGCCATTCAAAATGAACCATTAGTTGCAACGGTTGGTAAACTCACGGTTGGTCCGGGTGCTAGTAATGTTATACCTGGTCTTGTAACAGGAACGCTAGATATCCGTGATTTAAATGTTGAACGTAAACAAAAAGCTATTGATGCTATTTTAACTGAAAGTAAAAGAGTAGCAGAAGCTAGAGGACTTCAAATTACGTTTGACCAAGTCATGGAAGCCGATCCTGTATACTGTAACGAACAAATGATTACATTAATCGAAGAGTCCATTAGTGAGCAAAGTGGAAGCGTTGTCAGACTTGTGAGTGGTGCTGGTCATGATGCAATGGCTATGGCTGATGTAACTAATGTTGCAATGATTTTCGTTCGTTGTAAAGATGGACTTAGTCATCACCCAGACGAATTCGTTACTGTAGAAGATATGGGCGCCGGAGCTAAAGTTCTATACTCCACAGTCATTAAAATAGCTACAAAACAATAACGAATAAGTCAATCTATTAAAAAGAACTTAAATGAAAACTTGTGATTCGATTGTTCGAGTCACAAGTTTTTTCTAACTAGCTAGTTAGAAAGATTTGATATGCGTGTGATAGTTAATCGAAAGCATTTAATCGGTGATATAGAACTTATCACTTGGATCATAATAATGTCTAAAGAAACCTTATTATCAATTAAGGAATAGTAACGAACAATATTTTTAAGAACAGCACTTAATTAAAGGAGGACTTACTTTGAAGCTTGCGTTTATTGGTTTAGGAAATATGGGTTTCCCAATGTCGCGTAATTTAGTAAACGCTGGGTATAGCGTTTATGGTGTAAACAGAAGTAAACAAAGAGAAAACGAGTTTGAGAAAATAGGTGGGTTTGTCGGTAAAACGATTAAAGAACTCGCTAACGAAATGGATGTCATTATGACATGCTTACCTTTACCGAGCGATGTCGAGGATGTTTATCTTGGTGAGGAAGGTTTAATTACACATGGAAGAGAAAATTTAGTGCTAATAGATTTTAGTACGGTCTCACCTAATTTAAATAAAAAGATTAATAATAAAGCAAAAGTAAAAAAAATTGAGTTTCTTGATGCACCCATAAGTGGAGGCACGATAGGGGCAAACGCTGGAACTCTTAGTATTATGGTTGGCGGAGAAAAGACTACATTTGATAAAGTTCTTCCCGTTTTTGATATATTAGGTGAAAATGTTTACCATGTTGGTGATGTAGGTAGTGGTTCAAGTATTAAATTATTAAATCAATATATGGTAAGTGTGCATTCACAGGCTGTCAGTGAGGCTTTTGTTCTTGCAGAAAAGGCAGGAATCAATTTAGAATTACTACATGAAATTTTAAGCGTAAGTTATGCGCAAAGTAAAATATTAACGAGACATTATACAGATTTTATTTCTGTCAATAATTATCAGCCTGGATTTGAATTAGGTTTATTACATAAGGATGTTACAATTGTAAATGAAATGGCAGAAACGTATAATGTTGATCTAGCTTTAGGGGATAAGGTAGTCACCCAACTTAGTGAAGCGCTTGAAGCGGGTCTTGGTAAAGAAGATATGTCAGCGATGATTAAGTTAGTGAGGGAAAAAGTAAAATAAGCTTACAAGAATATTAGTCATACAATAGATGAAATGTCAGAAGCATCCGTTCTCACCTAAAACCGAAAAGCTATTACAAAAATATTGATAGGAAAGATCCAATATGAAATTTAGAACAAAATTATATTTAGGTTTTGGCTTTTTTCTCGCCTTATTTATTGTCCTCTTACTCATTCTTATTATGATGATGAGTCAAATTAATCAAAATATGACTAATACAGTCAAAAACTATGAATACTCAAAGCTAGCTAATACAATTCAAAATTCAGTATATATTAATAGTAGGGAAACTAGGGGCCTCATTGCTAATCCACCTGAAAAACTCAGAAAATCATTTCAAGAACGAAAGGATAAAGCTTTAGCGGATGCTGAAATTGCCATTAAGTCTCTGCTGCAAATAGATAATCGTGAAGAATCTCAGAAATTAGCAAATGAACTTTTAACATTATTAAATAGTTTACGTGAAATTGAGGCTGAAATAAGCCAGCTTAATAGTGAGGGGAAACACCAAGAAGCAATGGAGTTATTTTGGTTCGATAGCTGGAATATTATTGATGCAATGGACAAAGCTGCAGGTGATTTGCAGAAAATACAAGAAAAATCAGTTGAAACGGAATTAAAACGATCAAGCGATACTTATAACTTAGCTGTAATATTAATAGTTGTTTATGCGATTATTGGCTTTTTAGCTTTTATTTTCCTGTTGATATGGATAATGAGAAGTATGACAAAAAATTTAAATCATGTAACATCAATCATGACTTCGGTTACATTTGAAAGTGCCGAAAAGTTACCAAGGATAGAAGTGAAGAGTAAAGATGAAATTGGTGCGATTTCTGTAGCTTATAATAGGATGGCACAAGAGATCGAAGAATATACAAAAAAAGAAAAAGAATTAAAAAATAATGCAGAAGAACAGAGTTGGTTGCAAACTAGAATTGCCAAGATTGCAACGATGTATTCCGGAATAGATCAGTTAGAACAGCTTGCACAGAAGTTAATTACAAAGCTAGCGCCAATGGTTGGTGCTAAATTTGGAATTTTTTATCTTAAGAAGAGAAGTGGGGATGGAGAACGTTTTGAAAAGCTAGCGTCCTATGCAGACAACAATCAGAACATTGGGAAACAAAGCTTTAAATACGGAGAAGGAATTGTTGGTCAATGTGCGTTAGAAAATAAATTAATACAGATTAAGGAAGTACCACATAATTATATTAAGATTACTTCTGGTTTAGGTGATGCAGTTCCAAATTATATTTTAACAATTCCCGTATCTTATGAAGGGGAAGTTCTCGCTGTGATTGAGCTCGCTTCTTTTCATTCTTTTACTGAATTGGAACAAGCTTTATTAAAAGAAGTTATTGGAAATATAGGTATTAATATACAAAGTATCATAAGACAGAATCAAGTGAAAATGCTACTATTAGAATCTCAGTCTTTAACTGAAGAACTGCAAGCTCAATCAGAAGAGCTTAATGTGCAGCAAGAGGAATTAAGAATTGTAAATGAACAATTGGAAAAACAGTATGAACAGTCTGAGCAAAAAACGAAAGAGTTAGAAAAAATAAAAAAAATACTTGAAGAAAAAGCAAATCAACTTTCACTTAGCTCAAAATATAAATCGGAATTCCTTGCTAATATGTCTCATGAACTAAGGACGCCGCTTAATAGCTTACTCATTTTAGCGCAAATATTAGCCAAAAACTCAGAAAATAATTTAACCCAAACACAAATGAAATATGCTAAAACGATTTATTCTTCTGGCAATGATCTATTACATTTAATTAATGACATTTTAGATCTAGCAAAAGTTGAGGCTGGGAAAATGGAAGTTTATTATGCTAAAGTACAAATAGATGAAATTATAAGATTTGTGGAAGAACAATTTAACCATGTTGCACAACAAAAAGGAATTGAGTTTAAGATTGAGTTACAATCTCATTTATCATCATTTATTTGGACGGATAAACAACGTCTACAGCAAATTTTAATGAATTTATTATCAAATGCCTTCAAATTTACAGAGAAAGGCGAAGTCTCTTTATTTATTGGAAGCGAAAAGAGTAATGTCATTGCTGAAAAACAGGTGGATGATGTTGTTACTTTTTCTGTTAAAGATTCAGGAGTGGGGATTTCAATAGAAAACCAGCCTACAATATTTGAGGCTTTCAATCAGGCCGATGGAACTACTAGTCGAAAATATGGTGGCACAGGTTTAGGTCTGTCAATTAGTAGAGAAATTGCCCGTTTGTTGGATGGAGAAATTAAAGTAAGCAGTAGTAAGGGAATAGGAAGCACATTTACTTTATATGTACCTAGTCAAGAACCTCGGATAGAGAAAGAGATTTATAATGCGTTAAATGAAGTAGCTGTTGGTGTTTCGACCGAAAGTGACATACTCTCTGATAAAAACGAACTTGGAAAAGATTATTATGAAGCATATGTAGAGCATTTTGATTCGGAAATGCCGCTCAAAGGTAAAAAAGTTCTAGTTGTAGATGATGATATACGTAATATATTTGCCATTACTACAGCTTTAGAGAGCCGTGAAGTCGAGGTTGATTTTGCGGAAAATGGTAAAGAGGGGATTCAAAAGCTAATCGAGAACCCGACAATTGATCTCATATTAATGGATATTATGATGCCAGAGATGGATGGACTTCAGGCGATTAATGAGATACGAAAAATGGAAGAGTTTAAGGATATCCCGATCATAGTACTTACAGCTAAGGCGATGAAAGATGATAGTAGACAATCTATTGAAGCTGGTGCATCTGACTATATTAGTAAACCGGTGAACATAGAGCAGCTATTCTCGGTAATGAGGGTCTGGCTTTATCCCAGATTAAATAAAAGGTAGTAAACGCTTATTTTAAAGAAACGAAGAGGAATATGTGATTTAGATTAAACTTGAACAATTATACACATGTTTACATGTCCTCTAAGTAATTTTGTAAGGGCTGTCCCATAAGTCAACTTAAGTGACTTATGGGACAGCCCTTTCTTATGCTATAGGAGACTACTGTGGATAAGTGCACGACATCAAGCGCGCTTTTTTTGATTAAAACGCTGCACCTTAAGTGAACGTTGAACGTAAAAGTAAAGCAATGCGTAAATGAAGTGTGTTTTGTGAATCATGAACGGAATAATTTAAAATGTCCTCACATTTTGCAATTCGATATTTGACAGTATTACGATGAACATACAATTTCCTGGCAGTAATCGCAATTTCACAATTGTTATCCAAATATACAAATAATGTATTTACTAAGTCTTCATCATCTCTACTTTTAGGGTATGCCAGTGAGCGCAATGTATTTTCATAAAACTTCCGAAGATCTTTTTCGGGAATTAATCGCATCAGTTCTTTTAATTGCTTTGTTTCGTAAAAGTTTATGAATTTGTTTTGGAACAATGTTTCACCTTGTTTCCATGCATTCACTGCTTCTTCGTAAGTAATCGGAATATAGGTAATGTCATTAAATACGTTGCCGACACCAAATGAAAGTGAAATTTTTAAATGTGAACAAGCTTCATTCTGAAATTCCTTTAGTCTTTCTTCTATTATGCTTTTAATAGGGTCATCAATATTCGTAGGTAATTGCATTAATATGACAAAATAAGCATCCTTCATAAAGACGATGTTTTTTGTATCTATTTTTAAAAATGATTTTTTAAAGAATTTATATAAATAATCGTATAAACTTTTCATAAAATCTGTACTTTTCTGTAAATCTTCTTGCTCATCATTATCAATTTTACATACAATGCAAACATATTTCAGATTGTCGATTAGGCCATGTTGCTTTCCCCTAAGAATCATTTCCTGCTTAGTAGCAATGTTTCCATCAACTAGGGAAGAAAAAAAGTTATTTTGTAGCAAACGACTGTTTTCTTTAATCGCTTCATTTTTAAGTAGCGTGAATGAAATGATTGTTGATGCTTGCTCTATAGCTATTTGTGAAGAAGGATATGCAAGCTTTTCAGGGGAAAAAATAACTAATAAGTATGGATATTGATACATTGTTTTTACTTCGAACATTTTTATCGAAATACTTGAATAGTGTGAATTCTGGATGTCGAGTGTTAGTTCACTTTTTTTATGGTAGTTACCAATATCACTTTTAAGGTGCTCCGCAACATTTTCCATTGCCATTTTCATCGTCTCCGTACGGAAATGGTGGGAAAAGGAAGTAATATCTCCAATAGGATCAAGTAGAAGAACTGGACATTTTAATAAAGATCCAAGGTTTTCGATTAAAGAATGTAAGCTGTAGCCTTTTATCATCATATTAGTAAATTTCTTGTGCACATGGATCGCATAATATAATTCTTCAATCTTATTATCCCATAGGAAGCTTAATAATTGGTGAGCAACCATACCTAATGTTAGCGACGCTGGAATTTGGATAATTGGAAAATTTAGCGAATTAGCTAAGTCAATTACTTCTTGCGGAATTTTATCAATAAACCTTTTTAGTTTTATAGCAATACCTGCACAGGAGCGTTCATTAATTTGTGAAATAAGATTACATAATGTACGAGGGTCGTCTTTAAAGGCATACCCTGTTGTTAATAATAGGGAGTTCTCAGCCAAAAAATGACTAACATCAGGTGTTTCTGAAATCTCTATTGACTCTACTTCTCTAGTAAGTCCGGCATGACCAGCAATAATTTTTGCTTCTTGTAATACATCCACGATAAATAAATCTTCAACTTTTTTCATCATACACCTCTATATCAATCTTTTAGCCATTTTATTTTACGACCTAGGTACGAGTAATTAAATGTACTATTTAGACAAAAAATCAAATGTAAATTAGTTATTTTGAATAATGATTTTGGGAAGAAATTCATATAAAATCAATTGTATAAATAAAGAATCTTTAATGAAACTATTTTTAATAAAATTTTAGAACTTAATTAAGGAGATGCTTATGGATATGGGAATTTTTGCCGTTAAAAGAGTAGTTATTAAAAAAATGTAGGGGGTGGTATGTAATAGAAAATATGGTATATTATTAAAAATAAATTAACTTTTGTACTGCGCAAAAAGTTATTTATATATAATTATACCAAAAATGAAAACGAATACAACCCATGTATTTACATGCGGAAATTGTGGAGCATCCTTTGATCTTACATATCTTAATAATCACACTTTCTGTTTTTTCTTGTTTAATAGTAAGCGCTATTATTTGTGTGTTTTTAATGAGGAGGAAACAACTTGGATTATACTAAACAAAAGTTAGAATTTAGTAAAGACCTATTGCCAACAAAACCTGAAGAAAGAGAATGGAAAGTTGGTAATTATTTTTCTATTTGGATGGGCTCTGTTCACAATATTCCTACTTATGTTACAATCGGCGGCTTTTTTGCGCTTGGACTATCAGTTTGGCAGGTGTTCTGGGCGATTGTGACAGCGTCTATTATTCTTGCAATTTTCATGGTATTAAACGGACATGCAGGTGCCAAATATGGCATACCATTTTCAATACTATTAAGGACATCTTATGGCGTAAAAGGAGCATTATTGCCAGGTATTTTACGTGGATGTATTGCAGCAATCATGTGGTTTGGTTTTCAAACTTACGCAGGTAGTATTGCCTTTACTGTTTTAATTGGGAAGCTTTGGCCTGGCTATTTAGAACTAGGTGGAGGATGGAATCTCTTCGGTCTAAATCTTCCAGGACTAATTTCATTTGGATTATTTTGGGGATTGAATGTGCTATTTATATACGGAGGAATATCTGCACTTGGTAAATTTTTGAAAGTGTTATCACCTCTAGTTTATTTAGTTTTTGGTGGAATGGCAATCTGGGCAATTAACATGGCAGGGGGAATTACTCCAATTCTTCAATATACGCCTAAAGGGATTGAAGGAAATAGTATCATTATTTTCCTTGGATGTGTAAGTGTAATATTAGCAACATGGGCTTCCCCTATTGTAAATGTATCTGATTTTACAAGAGAGGCTAGATCGCAAAGTGATCAGGCGAAAGGACAAATATTGGGACTTATCTTTACATATTTATTATTTGCGTTTACAAGTATTTCGCTTATCGTTGGTTCAGAAATTGCATTGGGCACACCAATATGGAATGTATTGGATGTAATCGAACAATTTGATAGTAAATTTGTCATTGCCATTTCAGTATTAACTATTTGTTTAACATCATTATCTGTGAATATTACAGGGAATATTATTCCAGCTGGTTATCAATTATCAGCGCTGTTCCCGAAAAAACTTACATTTAAAACAGGTGCCCTTGTTGCGGCAGTACTTGGAGTTATGATTATGCCGTGGAAGTTAATGGAAAACCCTACTAGTATTTTTATCTTTTTAAATATTATTGGAGGTCTACTGGGTCCTGTATCTGGAGTCATGCTTGCTCATTACTATGTTATTGAGAAAAAAGAGCTTAATATGAAAGCGTTGTATTCGATTGGTGGACAGTATACATATAATAATGGCTTTCATATTCCAGCTATAGTTGCCACTATTATTGCAGGAGCCTTTAGTTTAATAGGCCAGTTTGTACATACCCTAAAACCAGTATATGAATTATCCTTTTTTTCAGGTACAATACTCGCATTTATAGTATATATTGTTCTTGTTAAGAATCGGTTATTCGTTTCTAAAAAAGAGCAGGAGCAGCAAGATTTACTTAAAGAGGCCTAGGTTAAGTCCTTGCAATACAATTTAAAAAATACTAAATTTTGTATTTCTATAATGAAAAGTTCAAGAATGTTGAAAGCGTTTTAAAAATTTGATCTAAAATTTCTGATTTTTCCCCCATTAAGAAAAATCAGAAATTTCAACTATGATATTAATATTAGGAGGTAATTTATGGGAATGTATGACTTGATCATTAGAAATGGAAATATTGTAACATCAGATGAGATTATTCAAGGAGATATCGCAATTAGCAAAGGGAAAATTAAAGAGATTTCTCGCGGTACAAATCTTAATGCAAAAGCATTGAGAGAAATTAATGCTGAAGACCAGCATATCCTACCTGGATTAATTGATACTCATGTTCATTTTAATGAGCCAGGTAGGACTGAGTGGGAAGGTGTCGAGACAGGAAGCAGAAGTTTAGCAGCGGGTGGGGTAACAACCTATTTTGATATGCCGTTGAATAGTACGCCTCCAACAATTAATAAAGAAAATTTGGAGTTAAAGAGAGCATGTACTGAAGAAAAGTCGATTGTCAATTTTCGCTTCTGGGGTGGATTAGTACCAGAAAATATTGAGGATATTAAGGAGCTTCATGAAAATGGAGTCATTGGCTTTAAAGCTTTTATGTCACCGAGTGGAATTGCCGATTTCAATCATGTCGATGATATTACGATCTTTAAAGGGATGAATGAAATTGCTTCCATCGGTTCTCTTTTAGCCGTACATGCTGAAAGTACAATTATTTGTGATCAGCTTGCCGAAGAGAAACAACGTCAAAATAGTACATCTGCAAAGGATTTTGCGGACTCAAGACCAATTATCTCTGAAATTGAAGCGGTGAGAAGAATCATCTCATATGCTGAAGCAACAGGTTGTAAGCTGCATGTTGTACATGCTAGCAGTCGAAAAGTTGTAGAAATTATTAATGAGGCAAAACAAAAGGGATTAGATATTACAGTTGAAACATGTCCTCATTATTTATCTTTGACATTAAAGGACTTAGAGGAAAAGGGTGGGGTGGCAAAATGTTGCCCTCCATTGAGAGATGATCAAGAGGTCGATCAATTATGGGAGGCTATAGCAAATGGTGAAATTGATGTCATTGCATCAGATCATTCACCCGCACCAGCTGATATGAAAACTGTAGTAGATGGAGATTACTTCGTAGCTTGGGGAGGAATTTCAGGTGCTCAGTCTACATTAAATATTATGTTGACAGAGGGGCATTTTAATCGTCAGCTTTCATTAGAAAGAATTGTAGAATTAACATCTACGAATCCTGCTAAGTTATTTGGACTCTATCCTCAAAAAGGCGTAATCTCCGTTAATAGTGACGCAGATCTTGTCATGGTTGATCTAAATGAAAGCTTTGAGCTAAAAAAGGAAGATTTATTTTATCGCCATAAGCATTCTCCGTATATTGGTAAGGAGTTTAAAGGAAAGGTTACAACAACAATCGTTAATGGTCAGGTTGTCTTTGAAAATGGAAACATTACTTCTGTGGAAAAAGTGGAAAAGTAATGTTTAAGAGAAGGACTTAAATTTAGAACTATAAAATTGAAGCTAATAAAAGGATATAGGGTCTTCCTAAATCCTTTTATTAGCTTATTTTCATTACATAGAGAGTATTAGACAATTATGAGATGAGTGATTGAATGATTAGAAACGAAGAGAGAAGATTCTTTATTCATAATAGACAAAAGCGAAAAGTTATTTTATTCATTAGTGATAATGATTAATGAATTAAAAACAGGTAAAATTTAATCATAAACATAAGAAGATAGTTTGAATTAGTAGTTAATTCATAGTTGAGTAGGCTCCGATACGTTGTCATTTTCACTCGAATTGGAAACGCATTATTCGCTAAATTGCGAAAATGTATAAAGTTTACCGATCGGGTAGAAAGGATTAAATCGTTTAATAGTGTCCTCTATGAATTAGCCAACAAAGAATAATAATTAAAAAGGGAGTTAAAAAAGATGGGTTATCCTAAAGATTTATTATCAAGCAGATCAATAATTGAACATGGTAAGTATGCATTAATTGCACCAGAAGGATTAGTTAATAATGTTATTCCAGGATTTGAGGATTGTGTTATCTCAATTTTGGGTTCACCAAAACTTGGAGCAAGTTTTGTCGATTACGTTGTAACGATGAAAAACGGAGGAAAGAATACAGAAGGATTTGGTGGGCAAGAAGATGTAGAGACATTTGTCTATGTTCTTGAGGGGAAAATTAAAGCTGCTGCAGGTGATCAAGGATTTATTCTTGAAGAAAGCGGTTATTTGTACTGTCCTCCAGGAACAAAAATGTATTTAGAAAACAACTGGGGCGGAGATTCTAAACTATTTCTTTATAAGCAAAAATATCGTCCGCTTGAAGGAAGAAAGCCATGGGTTTATTCAGACCATGCTAACAAGATTGAATATAGAAATTATGATGACATGCATAATGTCAATATTAAAGACCTTTTACCTGCGGACCTCGATTTTGATATGAATTTTCACATTCTTTCTTTTGATCCTGCAGCATGTCATCCATTTATTGAGACACATGTTCAAGAGCATGGAGCTTATCTACTATCAGGCGAAGGTATGTACAATTTAGACAATCAATGGGTTCCAGTGAAAAAAGGAGATTATATTTTTATGGGGCCATACGTACATCAGGCCGCCTATGCAGTAGGTAGAGAAAACTTAACATACGTCTACTCAAAAGATTGTAACCGTGATGCAGCTCTGTAAAAAGTATCATCAGGTAAATCTAAAGTAGTTTCTCTATATTAATACGTATCCGAAAAACTATAAAATAAGAGGTGTTCAGAAGTGGGAGAGAAAGCAACAGTGGTAAACGTAAAAGATATAGTGGCGGAAAGAGTTTTTGAAATTGATAAGATTGCAAAGTTTGATCCAAATGAAGCACAAAAAAACTATTTCTATGAAACGGATAAAACAGTTGGTGCAATATGGTGTCTTGAGCCTGGACAAGATTTATATTTACACTCTCATTCAAATGTTGATGATATTTGGGTTTGCATTGAAGGAGAAGGAACATACTTTCCAGACCTAGAAAATGAAATCCCGATTAGTAAGGGAATGGTATTATTAGCTAAGCCTAATCAGATTCATGGAATGCGAAATACAGGAACAGAACGCTTTGTGTTTGTAGGTATTGCCGCTGGTGAATTACCAATGGATATTACGAGATACTAGGACGAAGCTATAGATATGAAACAATGATAGACTGCTATTGTTTCAAACAACTATGAAAATAAGTGATTAAGGAGAAGCGATTGTTATTAAGACAGTCGCTTCGCTTAATTTTATAATTGTAAAAGTGAAGATTGGGGCTTTAGATAAAAACTTGATGTATAACCCTCTGACTGAAGTTTCACTTTTTAGACAGATTTTATCACAACGATTGCTTTTCAAAGAGGTGATGAGTAAGGTGACAAAGCAAGGGGCTATTGTAACAGTGATGTCCTCTTTACAGTGGCTTTTATTTATTTTTGCCAATACCGTTGTTGTTCCAATATCTATTGGTGCTGCCTTCCAGCTTCCTTCAGAAACGATTGAAATGACAATAAGATGCTCCTTTATCCTTACAGGAATTGCTTGTATTCTACAGGCCCTAATTGGACATCGTTATCCATTATTAGACAGCCATTCGGGGCTAATGTGGGGCTTAATATTAAATATGGGTGTTTCTGCGTCTGCGCTTGGGATGGATTTTGCAACGGTTGGAGGAGGCATTGCAACAGGTATTTTACTTGCAGGTGCTGTAACCGTTCTGATTGCGGCGTTCAATTTCATTTCTTTTATACAGAAAATCATTAAGCCGATGGTAATGAGTGTATATCTATTTTTGCTAACCTTTCAGCTCATTTTTATTTTCTTTAAAGGAATGTTTAAGATAACAGAAAGTGGAACAATTGATCTCCCTGTCAGTCTATTTTCAATTGGAATTGTCATTTTCGTAAGTCTATTAAGGATTAAAGGTGGAAAAGTGCTCAGCAATTTTTCAATCCTGATCGGAATCATTGTAGGATGGTTATTCTATCATATTATTTTTCCGTCAAATCTTCTGATCGAAAGCTCTTCTAGTATGGCATTTACCTTCTTTCCTCTTGGGACTCCAAACTTGGAGATAGGTATCATATTGGTTTCTTTTTTTGCAGTCCTTTTGAATTTAACGAATTCTTTCGCTACCATTCAAGCAACTGCTGAAGTATATAAGGAAAAGGTGGAACAGAATCAATATAGAAGATCCATTTTTGTTACAGGTATTTTTGCTTTTATTACTGCTATTTTTGGCTTGGTTCCTTTTACACCCTTTACATCTACAATAGGGTTTTTACAAAGTACAAAATTATTGAAAAGAGGACCGTTTATTATTAGTGGATTCCTGTTTACTCTTCTTGGAATTATTCCGCCACTAGGCCAGTTTTTAGGAACTATGCCACTAACAGTAGGTAACGCTGTTTTATTTGTCGCTTACCTTCAATTGTTTGGAACAGCTTTAAACAGCTTAAAAGGAACATTTTTTAATTCAGAAACGATATTACGCTTAGCGGGCCCAGTATTAATTGGAGTCAGTATTATGAATGTCCCGCCTGCATTATTCCGCAGTATTCCGGTTCTTTTGCAGCCCTTCATTACAAATGGTCTCGTTATGGGTGTCATACTATCAATCTTTTTAGAAAAATTTATTGATTGGAATAAGCTAACAACAAAATTAGAAGTTGGACGGTAATCAAGTATCTGATCTAATAAAAGAAAAAAGAAAACGAGATTTCGCAGAATGCATATAGTGATAAAAGGAGTGAAAACAACTATGACTGATTTTGGACGTCTAATGACTGCGATGGTAACACCATTTAACGATAAGCTTGAAATTGATTATGAAAAAGCCAAACAATTAATTGAGCATTTGATTCATACAGGAACAGAAACACTTGTTGTATGTGGAACGACAGGAGAACCGTCAACATTATCAAATAAAGAAAAATTGTCGTTATACAAGTTTGTAGTTGAACAAGTACAAGGACGCTGTAAAGTGATGGCAAGTACAGGGTCAAATGATACGAGGTCTTCAATTAAATTAACGAAGGAAGCTCAAAATATAGGGGTTGACGGAATCTTACTTGTTGCTCCATATTATAATAATCCTTCTCAGGAAGGGTTATTTCAGCATTTTAAGTCTATTGCTGAATCTACTGATCTTCCTATTATGCTTTATAATATTCCAGGAAGATCAGTAGTAGATTTAACAGCAGATACGATTCTACGTTTGTCTCAAATCAAAAATATTACATCTATTAAGGAAGCAAGTGGTGATTTTTCTAAGATTGCCTATTTGTTAGAGCAGGCGCCACCAGGCTTTAAAGTTTATTCTGGAGATGATAGTTTAGCATTACCTATTCTAAGCATAGGTGGATACGGGGTTGTAAGTGTAGCAAGTCACATTGTTGGAAAAGAAATAAAGACGATGATGACAACCTTTTTGGATGGGAAGGTTCAAGAATCGGCTAAAATCCATCGAAAGCTATTGCCAATTTTTGAAGGTTTGTTTATTACCACGAGCCCATCACCAGTGAAATATGCTCTAGAGAAATATGGAATCCCTGTCGGGTCTGTTAGATTACCGCTTGTACCAGTCACAAAAGATGAGGCTAACGTTATTGATTCACTTTTAAATAAACTTCATGGTAGTTGGAAGTAAAGTCTTCTTAAAAGTATTAATTATGATCGATTTGTAGGCATTAAATTTATCTTTTCTAGCTAGAAGACCCCCATCTTCAAGACGAGATAGAGGATAAAGGAGTGTCTATTAGATACAAAAGCCTCATTGAATTACCTAAGGCAATTCAATGAGGCTTGCACGTTTACCCTTAAGATAAATGAGGAAAGACTTGGAGGATACATATTCTAATCTTTTCTGATGTACAAAGATAATAAAGTTGTTTAATTTATCAGTTTTAAAATAAAAGCCTTGCTATACATACTTTATGTAACAAGGCTTTTTAGAGTTGTATAATTTTAAAATTATACAATTATGTTTATCCTTAAAAACGATTAATTAAGCTATTTAATTTCTTCAATTAAAGCCCTTGTTCAACAAGAAACTTAAAAAGCCGGTGGGGTCACAGAAAAAAGTATCACAGCATTTTTATTAAAATTATTTTCCCATTTATGCTTCATAAATGCTGGTATTTTGACACTATCACCAGTTTCTAATATGTATTCTTCATTATCTAAAAACACTTTAATTTTCCCCTCTAATACAAAAGCAACTTCTTCTCCTTTGTGTTCCAAAAGTTTGTCAGACGAGGATGTATTAGGAGGAACATTCATAATTGCAGTAGCCAGTGTTCCTGTAAAATCAGGTGATAATAACTCATACGATAGGTTTTCAACAACCATTTTTTTGCGTTCATTTGACCTAACAACTAAATCTTCGGTATTTGTTTCTTCAAGTAAAAAACTAAAGGTAGGAACATCGAGGGCTTTAGCCAAAACCTTTAGAGTCTGGATTGAAGGGTTAGCCAAACCCCGTTCAATTTGACTTAACATTGAAGGTGTTATTTCAGCTTTTTTTGCTAATTCTCTACTGCTCAAACCTTTGGCTGTTCTGTATTTCTCAACTTTTTTACCAATATCTATGTTTTCCATCACATAACTCCTTAAAGTTAATATTAAAAATAATTTAATTTTATTAAATATAAATAAATAATCGATTGGATTTATGTTAAACTATATTTAACGTTTGTTAAATCATATTTTATCATATAATATTTTACAAGTCAGGAGTGAAGAAAGTGAATGATTTCTTTACATTTTTAGTCCTTTCATTATTTGTTGTAATGAGCCCAGGTATCGATACAGCATTAATTACAAAAAGGACCATTTCAGATGGAAGAAAAGATGGATATAAAATGGCTCTAGGTTTATCAACTGGTTCTTTGGTTCATACATTTGCTGCTGCTTTTGGGATTTCAGCTATTTTGATGCAATCTGCTGTTGCTTTTGAAATCGTTAAATATATTGGTGCACTCTACTTGATATACCTCGGATTATCTTCTCTCATCTCAAAAAAGAAAGTTGCTAGTGATGAAAATGAAAATAATCCAGAAATAAAGAAGTCAGCTTTTAAACAAGGTCTCTTCTCGAATGTACTCAATCCCAAGGTCGCAATGTTCTTCTTAACATTTTTACCCCAATTTGTGAAAACAGGGGAAGATGCAACTCAACAACTTATTATGATGGGCGTTATTTATACAGTGCTATCCATCACTTGGTTTTTTGTTTACGTCTTATTAATTAACTATTTACGTGTATGGCTTATGTCTCCGAAAGTGCAAAGGATAATGGATAAAGCAACAGCTCTTGTCTTAATTGGATTTGGATTAAAGTTAGCCTTAGATAAACAACATTAAGATAATAAAAAAACATTGGGATTATAACCCAATGTTTTTTTGCTTTCTTGAACTAACCTGCCATTATAGTTACATAAGACCAAACAAAATATTGTACATACTAGAATTCGTTTAGATAGTGATTCAATATCCAAACCTGTTTTTAAAGAGCATGGCAGTAAAGACAAACCGGTAAACCGTTGTTCTCTCGTATTGGCTCAAATTTATAGTGAAACACTAAATTTAGTTTTGACTCTTCTTTTAAAATATAAGTAAGTTCTAAGAGCTTTAGAAAAAATAGGATAAGTTGAGATCAGATAGCCCCAAAATATCGCTGTGTAATCGCTCGTATATATTTTCCTTTTATCGTTATCAATCGTAACCAGCTTTCCAATAATTTGATCCGAACCAATGGGTTCATCCATATGAGTGTTTGAATCTCCTTTTAAAACAAATTGTAGCTGGTTATCACTTTCTTGAACTTGCAAAAAACGATGGACAACTAATTGTCCTGAGGAAGAGTGGTATAGTAAAATATCGCCCTTTTTAGCCTTATCTAATTCGAAAGCAACAAACCTGCAGATGTTTCCCTTTTTAATAAAAGGATACATGGTCATACTGTAGGAAGGTAAATCCATCCATCCGTAATTTCGCATTGTTTGAATGAAAAGGTCAATTGTGTCTTTATTAAACTGCATGTCGCACCAACCTATATGAGAGATTTGGAGAGAACTAGTATCCTAATAAAATATCCTCTATTAAGAACAAATGTAAAAAATATTTAGCAATAATCTGATATATCCATGCCCTTTTGTTCTATATCAGATTATAAAGGGCTAAAGATAGTATGAAAAGAAAAATCTTCCGACAAAAAAATATGACTTTTGACAAAATTCATAGATAAGTTGTGGGGATTTTAAAAATACAAACAAAAAGAGCATCATTGGCGATCAAAATCACCAAACATGCTCTTAGTTATCAGTATCATTCTTTAGCTTCCATTTGTTAAATTCCAAAAACTCACGAAATTGTTCTTTGGAGACGCCTGATTTCATAGCATCTTGAACGAGTTTTGTCCATTCGTAGTCAAGTTCCTTTGGATCTGTCTCGCTTTGTTCGTCGAGTAATGTGTTCACGGATACACCGAGTACAGTTGAAACTTTTTCTAAAAATTGTACAGAAGGATTTGACTGGAGATTGCGTTCAATCGAACTTAAGTATGATTTTGCAACTCCTGCTCGTTCAGCTAGTTCAGATAAAGATAGATTCTTTTGAGTTCGGTATTTTTTAATTCGTGGACCAATCACGTCAAGTCACCTTCCTTATTAATACTAGTATAACATATAAAGAAGGTAATGTTTTATATGGAGAACGCTTTATTAAAAAAATTTATAAGGATCCCTAAGAGTGAATATATATAGGTAAGTTTTATTTCACTATTAGTTCAGAGCGATCTTTTTTGGCGAAAAAGTCTTTTATCTCATCTACACTAATACCTACTTCAAGCGCCTCTAAAATCATCTCAACCCATTCACGATCAAGCTGGTGGTCCTTCGTTAGTCTATTAATTCTTTCAATATTCACCTTATTCCCTCCTAAAATACTAGACTGTATTTCAGGCAGTCCAGCCGTCATCGTAGTAACATTAGACCTGTGACTTTGCGTCCCTATTTTTCAATAGGTTTGCCCTTTAACTGATGTAAACGTTATTAAATTATAATTACTTTCTACTTATAGTCCTTTTTCTAAGTGTGTCTATGTTCCTACTCTATTATAAAAAGGAATTATCAGGAAGTATGTAGAAACATGTCGAAGGGTTTAAATTTTTAATAATATTTGTAATTTGTAACATTATCGTAACATAAAATAGGCATTTATACCAATTTTTTCTTTGAAAAACGATATTTTTTCCTAGTATTTAACATGAAATTTACAAAAAATTAATAATAGTAAAAGTTCATTTTCGACTTTTGTTGTTAATTTTTGGAAGGTGAATAGGGGACGGTATGCAATTCATTTATAAAAACCAAATAAAGCAATTGGCTCAACCAATCGCTTCAAAGAAAGTAATCGTTTATCCGGCATTAACGGGCAGTAATATCCCCACCTCTAAGCTTGAGTAATCAAAGATGTGAAGGTGGAGGATAAAGAAAACTCCAACTAATGGTCTCGCTTTATCTAAAAATCGCTTGAGGGGTTAAATAAAAGATTCCACCACTTTGCACAGACACGTTAATTTGTGGTTCATAGAGCTCGCGCAAAGCTTCTTTCTCCAAATGGTAGCAGTCTGGTTTTTCATCTACATCTTCATAGAAGTGATCTAGTAGCTCGAGGTCATCATTCCATCTTTGTCTTGCAGCATCTGCCCAGGAATGATTGTCTCTACTAATACTTTGCTCAATAAATTGCTCGATTCGTTTCAGACCGCTTTGTGGTTTTATGAGCGGAATTACATTAAAGCAAAGATCAGGAATTTTCGGTGTAAGTTCGATCTTTTCTAGTTTTTCTTGGAAGTTTTCTACTAATGTCCCACTTACTAAATGTAAGCCAATCGAGTAGTGTTGATCTTTTTTCATATCGCATTGATAGGATACGATGATATTGACACCGAGCCATGGATGTAATGGAATATTTCCATCAGTAGATGAGACTTTTTCAAATAAGCGAATGTAGCTTCCGAGTCTTGTGGTTGAGTGAAAAATTTGATGAAGGCGGGGGGCACCGAAATGCATGACCTCACCTTTCAAATCGTCAGGAACTTGATGCTTATTGGTGATTAATGTTAGTTTCATTGGATTAGGGGCACCGTTCGTTTTTTCAAGATAATGCCAATAGAAAGGTCGATTCATTAATTCTTTATCCATTTCGATTGTTAGTTGAACGGTTAGATAGCCAGGCTCATTTTCGACGATATTACAGGAATTCGCAGTGAAGAAGCTTTCTAAAAAATGATGAATCTGCTCTTGTTGCATGAGGATGCCACCTTTCAATGATATTTAATAAGGCTTTTTTGGATATAGTTTTGTGCTATTATAGGAAACTATAAAATTCTTGTACTGTGGATAAGCGCGCGACGTCCAGCTGCAGCGCCTAGCCCTTTCAAGGCGCTGCAGCTTTTCACTTAGCTACCTTCCTTTGCTCCTGGGCATATTGTGCATAATCAAGGATGGAGGTTAAGTTTTCCATCTTGATCTTCATCTCGCCATCACTTTTCGAATGGTACATAATGTCTTGGATGTGATCTTCGAAATTTTTGATTTCTAGTTTCGTTAAAATTTCATCTAAATCCCCAATGACTTTTTCAAATAAGTTTATTTTTTCATAGAGCAGTTTTAGGATATGTTCTTCCACTGTGCCTCTTGTGGCCATATTGTAGATATGGACATCATGTTCCTGCCCTAGGCGGTGAATACGGCCAATGCGTTGTTCAAGTCGCATTGGATTCCAGGGTAAATCATAGTTGATGATGTTGTGACAAAATTGCAAGTTAATTCCTTCACCACCAGCTTCAGTTGCTATTAACACTTGGACACGGTTTTTAAAGAGATCTTTCATCCAATCCTTTTTTCCACGTTTAAAGCCGCCGCGAAATGGAACCGACGTAATTCCATTTTGCTGTAAAAACCATTGTAGATAAAATTGAGTAGCGCGATATTCTGTGAAAATGATTACTTTATCATCGATGCTTTTTATTAGGTCAACAACCTTTAAAGCCTTTGTGTTTTGTGTCACTCCATCGATAGCGATCATGATGTCTTTAATGACATCAATTGATAAAACGGCTTCATCTTCCTCTGGACGATCAAGCATTTTCTTTAATGTCATGTAAACGGCTTCACGACTACTGCATGCCTCTCGTTGTAAAGTCATGATAGAAAACGTATTTGCAGCGTACTGTGAATACGATTTTAATGCTGTAATTGTGTTGTATAGATTTTGCTCTGTTTCGGAAAAATCAATTGGTACTGTTTCTACATGGCGTTTTGGCCAATCGATTCCAGTGTCACCACGTCGATTTCTGATCATCACTTTGTTCACGAGCTCACGTAAATGTTCGTGGTCCTCCAGAGACCGATCTTTTGCTGAAAAGGATTCATTAAAATAGGCTTCATTACCTAAGTGTCCAGGCTTTAACAGCGAAACGAGATTGAAAATTTCCTCCACTTTATTTTGGACAGGCGTCGCGGTTAGCAATAAGCAATATTTCTTTTTTAAGTTTTGGACAAATTCATAGTTTTTCGTTTTATTATTTTTAAGCTTGTGAGCTTCATCAATAATGACAAGGTCATAGGATTGATCAAGGACGATTTCGCGATGTGGGCTTCGTTTTGCTGTATCAATTGAAGACACAACAACATCACAAGATTCCCATACGTAGCTCTTCTTTTGTTCAACCGCTGGGATGAAAAATTTCTCATTTAATTCGCGTGCCCATTGGGAAACGAGGGAAGCGGGAACTAAAATTAAGACTTTTTTGATAAGGCCACGTATCATATATTCTTTTAAAATCAGCCCAGCTTCAATCGTTTTACCTAAACCAACTTCATCAGCTAAAATAGCTTTCCCGTTCATTTTTTCAACGACGCGCTCTGCAACCTCTAATTGATGTGGTAGTGGGGTGAAGTGTGGAAGGTGCTTTGGTGCTTGTAAGCCTTTAAAGGAGGGAACTGTCGTATGCTGTTGAACTTCAAAGCTGAGTTTATAGAGTTCCCAGTTGGACCAAGGCCCATCACTTTCAAGCTTTTCAAAAAAGCCTTCCTGCCATGACGAATCAAAGTTAGTCTTTATATTCATAATATGACAGTCCTTTCATATTCTAGGCTGTACTTTAAAAATTCATTATTTCTATAGGAAAGGGAAATATTATCCTTACATAGTGTTTATATTTCCTTAAACACGAACATTATAGATTAATTTTATCTTAAATATTAAGAAAAAAAGGGATTGCCGAAACGAAAATCACATGGTAGGATGTTAATTAAGTAAGAAAGTTCTGTTCTTCATATGCTTACTAATGTGTTTCATCTTTTAATGTGTACTGAAATGTCAAAATGTCAAAATGTCAAAATGTCTGAATGTCGAAAAGTCTGTTATAAAAAGTATAACCAGTTTGATAATTAAATATGTGCGGGTGAGAATAAGGGGAGATACTATAGGTACGTGATATAGAGCCGAAGGAGCAAACAATTGTGAATCTCTCAGGCAAAAAGACTCTTATTTGACGCGACTCTGGAGAATGTTTGCCTTTGTTGCAAACTACCAAAGGGGAAAGCTTTATGTAGACATTGTGTTTTTTATTTATCTAGTTGGAAATTTTTTCCAACTAGATACTTTTAAAAAAACACTGTCACATAGAGTAAACTTTCAGGTTAAAAGGACAGAGACTTCCATATTACTAAGTGGGGGTTCTATGTCCTTTTTTTGATCCTAAATTTTCTTCGTGAGCATTCCAATTTTAAAAATAGAAGGGAGTTATCCAACATGTCAGAATTAAAACGAACACCATTATTTGAAATTTATAAAAACTACGGTGCAAAAACGATTGATTTTGGTGGCTGGGATTTACCAGTTCAATTTTCTTCTATTAAAGAAGAGCACGAAGCAGTTCGTACGCGTGCTGGACTGTTCGATGTTTCGCATATGGGTGAGGTAGAGGTCCGTGGGGCAGACAGTCTTGCCTTTTTACAAAAGATTGCGACAAACGATGTTTCGTTAGTAAAAGATGGTGGCGCGCAATACACAGCAATGTGCTATCAAGATGGCGGTACAGTTGACGATTTACTTATTTATAAAAAAGCAGATAATGATTATTTACTCGTTGTTAATGCTTCTAATATTGATAAAGATATAGAATGGCTCACAACAAATGCTTTTGGTGAAGTAACGATTAAAGATCTTTCAAATGACGTTGCATTACTTGCTCTTCAAGGTCCACTAGCTGAACAGGTTCTTCAAAAGCTAACTGATACAAACTTATCTGACATTAAATTTTTTACATTTAATGATGCAGTGAAAATTGCAGGTGTTAATGCATTAATATCAAGAACCGGTTACACAGGTGAGGACGGTTTTGAAATTTACTGTGCTTCAGCTAATGCTATAGAACTGTGGGAGAAGATTTTAGAGGCTGGAAAAGAAGAAGGCGTCGTCCCTTGTGGATTAGGTGCACGTGATACATTGCGTTTTGAAGTGTCTCTACCATTGTACGGTCAGGAGCTTTCGAAGGATATTACTCCGATTGAAGCAGGGATTGGCTTTGCTGTAAAACCAAATAAAGAAGCAGATTTCAATGGAAAAGCTGTATTAAAGGAACAAAAGGAAAATGGCCCAGCACGAAAATTAGTTGGGATAGAATTGTTGGACAAAGGAATTCCACGCTATGGCTATGAAGTATTTGTTAACGATGAGCAAATCGGTGAAGTAACAACAGGTACTCAATCGCCAACGCTAAAGAAAAATATCGGATTAGCGTTAGTGAAATCTGATTTTTCCGAATTAGGAACCGAAGTAGAGGTTCAAATTCGGAAGAAGAGATTGAAAGCTGTTGTGGTGGCAACACCTTTTTACAAACGCCCGAAAAAATAAACATAAGTGGTTTGGTCTAACCGGAAAGAAGGTATTTTTAGAAATTACCTTCTCCACACCCAGTATTGGACCGGATTTTCAATGAAATTTAAATATATTCACCTACGAGAGGGGTTCACAAGCATGAATCATCGTTATTTACCAATGACGGAACAAGATAAGCAGGAAATGCTTCAAGTAATCGGTGTACCATCAGTTGATGAACTGTTTCAAGATATTCCAGAAAGTGTTCGATTTAAAGGCGAATACAACATTAAAAAGGCAAAATCTGAAACGGAGCTTTTAAAGGAGCTCACACAATTAGCAGCTAAAAACAAGGATTTACGAAGCAATGCGTCGTTTTTAGGAGCTGGTGTTTATGATCATTACATGCCAATCATTGTTGATCATGTGATTTCACGCTCTGAGTTTTATACTGCGTACACACCTTATCAACCAGAGATTTCTCAGGGGGAACTGCAAGCTATTTTTGAATTTCAAACGATGATTTGTGAGCTAACTGGAATGGATGTTGCGAACTCATCAATGTATGACGGAGGTACTGCTTTAGCTGAAGCGGCGATGCTTGCAGCTGGTCAAACGAAAAAGAAGAAAATTCTTGTTTCGCAAGCGGTAAATCCTGAATCACGTGATGTAATTAAAACATATGCGAAGGGACAATACATTGAAGTTGTTGAGGTTCCAGTTAAGAATGGTGTAACAGATTTAGAGGCGCTAAAGCAGGAAATGTCTGATGATGTTGCAGCAGTTCTCGTTCAATATCCAAACTTCTTCGGGGCGATTGAACCGTTAAAAGAGATTGAACCTATTGCACATACAGGTAAAAGTATGTTCGTTGTGTCTTCAAATCCTTTAGCATTAGGGGCATTAACACCACCGGGCGCATTTGGAGTAGATATTGTAGCTGGTGATGCACAACCATTCGGAATTCCTACTGCATTTGGTGGACCACACTGTGGTTATTTTGCCGTAACGAATAAGTTATTAAGAAAAGTTCCAGGCCGTCTTGTCGGTCAAACAACAGATGAAAACGGAAAGCGTGGTTTCGTTTTAACGCTTCAAGCACGTGAACAGCATATTCGTCGTGATAAAGCGACATCTAATATTTGTTCAAACCAAGCATTAAACGCACTTGCTGCATCAGTAGCGATGACTGCGCTTGGTAAACAAGGTGTAAAAGAAATGGCGATTCAAAATATCCAAAAAGCAAATTATGCGAAAAATGCATGTATAAAAGCTGGACTCGATGTTCCGTACGCACAACCAATTTTCAATGAATTTGTAGTAAAGCTAACAAAACCAGTTCGTGAAGTAAATAAACAGTTGCTAGAAAAAGGAATCATCGGTGGTTTTGACTTAGGTAAAGTGTATCCTGAGCTTGAAAATCATATGCTTGTTGCTGTAACTGAGCTTCGTACGAAAGAAGAAATCGACACATTAGTGATGGAATTGGGGGATGGCAATGAGTAATCAAGATCAAGCATTAATTTTTGAATTAAGCAAACCAGGCCGTATCGGATATAGCTTACCAGAGCTTGAGGTTGAAGAATTGTCATTACATGATCTCATTCCAAATGATTATATTCGAAGTGAGGAAGCTGAACTACCAGAAGTATCTGAGTTAGATATTATGAGACATTATACGGCGTTATCAAACCGTAATCATGGTGTTGACTCAGGTTTTTATCCATTAGGATCTTGTACGATGAAATACAACCCGAAAATCAATGAAAATGTCGCGCGTATTGCAGGGCTTGCCCATGTACACCCACTGCAGGAAGAAGAAACCGTCCAAGGTGCAATGGAGTTATTGTTTGATCTACAAGAGCATTTGAAAGAAATCACTGGTATGGATGAAGTAACTCTTCAACCAGCAGCAGGAGCACACGGTGAGTGGACAGGATTAATGATGATTCGTGCGTATCATGAGGCAAATAATGATACGAAACGAACAAAAGTAATCGTACCTGACTCTGCACATGGAACAAATCCTGCTTCTGCTACAGTTGCAGGTTATGAAGCAGTGACTGTAAAATCAGATGAAAATGGCTTAGTTGATTTAGAGGATTTAAAACGTGTTGTTGGTGAAGATACAGCTGCCTTAATGCTAACAAATCCGAACACACTTGGCTTGTTCGAAGCAAATATTTTAGAAATGGCACAAATCGTTCATGATGCAGGTGGAAAGCTTTATTATGATGGTGCGAACCTTAACGCAGTATTAAGTAAAGCACGACCAGGGGACATGGGCTTTGATGTAGTCCATCTTAATCTTCATAAAACATTTACAGGACCACATGGTGGTGGTGGACCAGGATCTGGCCCTGTTGGCGTAAAATCAGATCTTATCCCATATTTACCAAAGCCAGTGCTTGTTAAAACAGAAGAAGGCTATCATTTTGATTACGACCGACCACAATCAATTGGCCGCGTAAAGCCTTTCTATGGTAACTTTGGTATTAATGTTCGTGCTTACACGTATATCCGTTCAATGGGACCTGATGGCTTAAAGGCTGTTACAGAGTATGCGGTATTAAATGCAAACTATATGATGCGTCGTCTTGAGCCGCATTACGATTTGCCGTTTAATCAGCATTGCAAACATGAGTTCGTGTTATCAGGAAAGCGTCAAAAGAAGCTAGGCGTGCGTACGCTTGATATCGCTAAACGCTTGCTAGATTTCGGCTATCATCCGCCAACAATCTACTTCCCGTTAAATGTTGAAGAATGTATTATGATTGAGCCAACAGAAACGGAATCAAAAGAAACACTAGACTCATTTATTGAGGCGATGATTCAAATAGCGAGAGAAGCGGAAGAAACACCAGAAATCGTTCAGGAAGCACCACATACTACCGTCATAAAACGTTTAGATGAGACAACTGCTGCAAGAAAACCAATTTTAAGATACCAACGATAAAGTGAGACTTCCATCAGTGGGGGGTTCTTCATCTCCCACTGATGGTTAGCGAGACTTATCACGCTCAAAACGCCACATCCTGTGGCTTCGCCTGACTTGGACGTCCTGTCCTTCGTCGGATCTTTACGGGCAGTTATCTCCCGCTTATCTTCTTTGCTTCTCTCGAATCTTGAAGTGGGAGTTTTACTGCCCGTTAAGGTGGGATAAAGTGAGAACTGACTTGCTGTGTGGGTTTGACCCTTACAGTAGGTCAGTTTTTTGTGGTTCCTTGGCGAAAAGCAAAAAAATCACAAACATTATGACTAGTTTTTAGAAGCTTTGTCGACTTGGAGGAAAACGGTACCACCCTTGAAGAATAAGTAGAGTAAGAAAAAATAAAGGGATGGTGAGGTAGATTGGCTATTAAGTATGTAACGATTTCAAAAGCTGCTTCTCTTATTGGAGAAAAAACATATTTATTAAAAGAGTGGGAAAGAGATTTTTCAGAGTTTATTACCATTGAGCGAGATGAGAAGAACGCAAGAAGATTAACAATGGAAAATATCGAAATTTTACGGAAAATCAAATCGTTTAAAGATAGCAATATGGATGAACAAACAATAAAGCAGCTTTTACAAAATCAAAATGGATCAATAGCTACCTCGAAAACTCAAGTAGATCAGGAAGACGTCACAGAAATCAAAGAGTCTCTTTCGAAAATTACAGCATTTATCGATTCGACAGAGGTGCAACAAGTTCTGGAAATGAATGCACGCTTAAAAGAACTAGAGCAAAATATTGTGTTTTCCATTAGTCAACAAGTGAATGAAACGGCTAAGCTGCAAACGGAAGTAGCAAGAATCGAATTTTCTGATGTTCAGGAAATGATCTCATCTTTATCTGATGCCTCTGTAGTTGAACGGGAAGTATTTAAGGAAGAAGTTCACCGTGAACGCGAACTTTTCCGAAATCAAACAGATTTGCGAGAAGAACGATTCTTGGCCTTTATTAAACAGCACCAAAACAGACAAGAGCGCATTAAACAGGAGCAAAGATCAACA
Source organism: Metabacillus rhizolycopersici (assembly GCF_020075705.1). Next base: position 35,968 of record NZ_JAIQUM010000019.1, read on the forward strand.
GGCTTGTCGTTTATTAAACAATTTATCGGTTTTGCTAAATAAACTGTAAAAAGGTCGTTCAAGTCGATTGGCGAGAATATCCCCCTGCAGGTAGACAGTGTTATAAGACCATTTTAATTATGCGGTCTTACACTAATGCTTGGAGGGGGCTTTTCTATGACAAAACAGGAAGATTGAACTATATTGTTTTATCCAATATAGTTAACGGGTGGTAACACCTCCATTGATGGAACTCTCTCTGTAAAAATCAAATTATTTAGTAAAGGATGATAAAAATGGAGAATACATCAACAACACTTACGATGACTCGTCGCTTTGATGTGACTGCGGAAAAAGTATTTGATGCCTGGCTGAACCCAGAAATGATGAAAAAATGGTTTTTTACAATGGAACCAACGAATAAAGTGACAAAAAATGATCCTCGTGTGGGTGGATCTTGGGAAATTGTTGACCATAGAGAAGGGAAAGATTACAGGGCAATCGGTGAGTACATAGAAGTTGATCCACCAAGTAAATTGGTTTTCACATTTAAAATGCCGCAATTCAGTGATATGGAGGACAGAATTTCCGTTGAAATTAAACCTGTTGAAAATGGTTGCGAGATGACCTTCACACAAATAATTGTCATTCCTCACGAAGAAGGTTGGACTGAGGGAGACATTGAAAAAGCACATAATGAATATAGTAGTCAAACCGAACAAGGTTGGTATTATATGTTTTTAGGGTTAAAACAATTAGTTGAAACGGGTAAAGTTAAGTATCCATCTTAAAGAACATTCATGAGCAACAAATAAGATGAGTGGGAATAACTGCCGGTAAAATTAACATTATAAACAGAGACATTACTATAAAAGGTAAAGCCATTGTGCTCAGGTTGAATACCGAATCACAATGGCTCTACTTTTTGTTTAGGATCTTGTACTGTGGATAAGCACGCGGCATCCAGATCAGCGCCTAGCCCCTCGAGGTCTTATGCTTGCCTTAGGCTGATCAAGGCGCTTGCACTTTTGTTCTTCCAGTTCAAACTGCAATACTTAGTTCACTTTGTTTTTTACCTTTATTTTTCCTGTCCAACCTTTAAATCCACCTTTTAGGTAGTTTAAATCATTGTAGCCTTTTCGTTTTAGCATTTGTGCTGCACGGCCACTGCGAGTTGTATTTTGGCAATATAAGTACACCGGTTGGTCTGGACGAATTTCTTTATAGCGTTGACGTAATTGGGAAAGTGGTATGTTTCTTGCACCTAAAATATGACCGCCCTCAAATTCATTAGGTTCACGAACATCAATTAATTGCGCTTTGCGATAGCCTGAACGGAATTCTTCTTCTGTTAATTGTTTCATTATCTTCCGTTGGTAGAAAAAAGTAATCGCAGAGTAAATAAGCATCGCTGATGTTAAAATAACTAGTAACAAAACTGTTGTCAAAATGTTCGACCCCTTTATATGTTGTTTTCTTGTTTGTATCCTCAGATAAACTCTAATGTAGACTTCTATTATTATATAGAAGCTTGTCTAAATTGTCATCAGATAACATGCAATATTATTCCCATCCATCCCAAATTCTGCTAGACTAAAATAATAAAGTGCGACTTTCATCAGTGGGTGTTTTCTTTATCCTCCACTGTTTGTAAGCGAGATTTACCTTGGATTTTACGGGCAGTTTTCAAAATTCATAACCTTCACTTTGTAGATTCACTAAAAGTTTATGGTTTGGATGTTACAGTTCGTTAATGCGGGAGAAAATTCAAAAAAAGAAGGGTTATATGATGACGAAAGAAGTTTGGCGGTATATTGATTCAGGCAATTGCTCACCATCCTTTAATATGGCATTGGATGAAGCGTTATTAAAATGGCATAGTGAAGGGGAAATTCCTCCTACAATTAGGTTTTATGGCTGGGACCCTGCCACACTTTCGATTGGGTATTTCCAAAAGGTTGAAAAAGAGATAAATTTAGACGCTGTTAAAAAATATGGCCTAGGGTTTGTCAGAAGACCTACAGGTGGTCGTGCAGTTTTGCATGACAAAGAGCTTACATATAGTGTCATTGTTTCCGAAGAGCATCCGGAAATGCCTCAAACGGTGACTGAAGCCTATCGTGTCATTTCTGAGGGGATTTTAGAAGGTTTTAAAAATTTAGGTCTTGATGCATACTTTGCGATTCCACGGTCAGACGAAGAAAAACAAGGATTAAAATCTCATCGTTCAGCGGTTTGTTTTGATGCACCTTCTTGGTATGAGCTTGTTGTTGAAGGACGTAAAGTAGCTGGAAGTGCACAAACTCGTCAAAAGGGCGTTATCTTACAGCATGGTTCTATTTTGCTAGATCTTGATGAGGATATGTTATTTGACTGTTTTAACTATTCGAATGACAAAGTACGAGAAAGAATGCAACGAGCATTTAAAGGTAAGGCTGTTGCAGCAAATATGCTCCGAGAAGAACCTGTCACAATTGAAGAAGCGAAAAAGGCGTTTAAAGCTGGTTTTGAAAAGGGCTTACAAATTGAATTAGAACCTTATGAGTTATCATCTGAAGAACTTGATTATGTAAAGAAAATTGCTAGGGAAAAGTATGAAAGTGAAGAATGGAATTTTAAGCGTTAAAGTAGGAAGAATAGTCAAAGATGTGATCTTAATGGTCGCATCTTTTTTTTATCTCTACTAACAATAAAATGTTGAAAAAAATTTTTTTCGACAAATCCAGTTAGAAACCTTGTTTTATCAACAATCTACGACAAATTTAACTATGCAAGTTACAAAATTCTTCAAAAACCATTATTTACGGTTTAGAATCTTGGTCAAACTCAAGTTTTCGTCTTTTTTTAACTAGTTATTGATTTGACAAAACAACAACTATTTGACCTATAAATCTATATATGGTATTGGTGGTGGAATGTAATTGCTATATATTGAATTGTGAGATGCGGTATGGTAAATTTAATCAGATGTTTTACTAGAAGGATAGATAGAGGAGTTGGTACAATGACTGTTGGTACTGAGCAGAAGATGAGTCTGAATGTTGAGAAACTAAATAAAGATATTTCCGCATTTCCACAGGTTCATCCAATAACAGAGGATATGAAGTTAACACATAAAGGTGTATCAAGACTGGTTATGCTTGATCGTTATACGTTTAAGGATACGGAGAAGATTACCTTATCTGAAGGGGACTTTGTTGTTCTTACAATTAAAGAGGATCCAAAATTCCCTGCGCGTGGACTTGGTTATATTAAAGAAATAGACTGGGAAGCAAAAACAGCAATCGTTCTTGTAGATGATGAATATCGTCATTCATTAGACAAACCTGAGGAAGTAGAGACAGGTTTCGTAAAACGCTCATTAGACGTCATTGAGAAGCCACTTGAAATCTTTTACGAACAAATTGCCAAACGTAACGCAACTGGCTTAGCATCTGTAGAATCTACGGAAGAGAAACGCAACGAATGGTTCGAGAAGTTTTATCAAGAATTAGTCAGTTTAAACTTTATCCCAGCTGGACGTGTATTGTATGGAGCTGGTGCTGGTACGGACGTTACTTATTTTAATTGTGCGCGCAACGTTGCCTAATACAAAGGACGTGAGAAATCACTCCTCAAAATAGGCGGACATAAAATTAATGTCTAACTTTAGAGATGAATTATTAGGGGAAGTTCCTAACTAGTTTGAATACTGGCAAATTAAGCCTGAGGGTACGACAGGCATAATGAGTACTATCATTTTTGTCTGAAGCTCGTTAACTAGGCGAAAACCGATCCTGAGATGGTAGGGAAGTAGTCGTGGCGCTATAAAAAAGATATGGTGAGAATGTTCCTAAGGAACTGACGAACCTCCGAATGTACGGCTCGTAAAAGTAGGGAGATGAAAATGAACATCTTCACCTGTAAATGCAGGTTCAGTCTTGGTTAAAGTATTGCAGTTTGCTTTGACTAATTTTATCCCTTAGAGGATAAAAGTCTTGAGTCCACCAGTAATGGGCAAAAAGACGGCTGACGGGTTAAAGGATGGCACCTAAGTCTTTATGTAAAGCTAGTCTCTAAGGAACGTTGGAAGCCAACAAGAGAATGTTAAGGAATGGTACTTCCAAAGTCTCTAAACAGTAGGAAATGACTGTTGAATGTTGGTGGCGGTTAGCCCGTAGTAGTGTAGAAATAGGGTAATTCCTATGGAGCGAAGGGGCATAGTCTACCGAACTTTATTAAAAGTTAATAATAAGTAATCTAATTGAAGCTTGTTAAGGAAGCCGTTGTGCAAACCTGACTAAAGCCATACCACCAAAGAAAGGCGGTGGTGCAAAATGGTACAAAAACTTAACTATCCGAACGGTGAGCGTGAATTCAGAAAAATTCAAGATAGATTTTATAAAGAAACGTTGGAATGTATGGAAAAGGGTAACAGAATTTCATTTAAAGGATTAATGGAAATAATAACTTCTGATGCAGTTATTATTAGTGCCATACACAAACTAAAAGCCAACAAGGGGAGCCAAACACCGGGAAGTAATGGGAAAAATATTAGAGATTCTTTTCTAGAACTAGACCTTGAGGTAAGTATAGGGAAAATCAAAAATAGTTTAAGCCATTATAAACCTGGAGATGTAAGAAGAAAGTGGATTCCCAAACCTGGTAAAAGTGAAAAACGTCCACTAGGGATACCTGATATTGAAGATAGAGTCATACAAGAATGTGTAAGGTCAGTAATTGAACCCATTCTAGAGGCACAGTTCTTCAAACACTCATATGGATTTAGACCTATGCGAGACGCAAGTATGGCCCTTGAGAGAGTGTCAGACATAACCCAAAAGACAAATTATCATTGGATAATTGAAGGAGATATCAGTAAATTCTTCGATAAAGTCAACCACACTATTCTCATAAAGAAGCTTTATTCAATGGGGATTAAGGACAGACGAGTTCTAATGATAATTAAGCAAATGCTAAAAGCAGGAATCATGGATGAAATTAAAACTAATGAGCTTGGTACTCCACAAGGTGGAATTATTTCTCCACTACTAGCAAACGTATATTTAAATAGTTTCGACCATTGGATATCCAACCAATGGGAAACTAAACGTACTAGACATAACTATAGTAGGATAGACGGTAAATATGCACAGCTAAAGAAAACCAATCTCATACCATGTTTTCTAATTAGATATGCTGACGATTGGGTTATCGTCACAAATAGTAAGAAAAACGCCGAAAAGCTAACTCTCAAGATTCAAAAATTCTTAAGTGAAAAGTTAAAACTTACCTTGTCGATGGAGAAAACTAAAATAACAAACATCAGAAAACGACACATAACATTTCTTGGTTTCGATTATAAAAAGGTTAAAGGAAATGGAAAATTTGGATGGATATCAAGAAGCAGACCCAATAAAGAAAGATTCCTTAGTAAGATTAATGAGATTAAAAATGACATTTATATGATTAGAAAACGAGATACAATTGAAAAGAAAATCAATGATTTAATCATAGTCAACTCAAAAATTAGAGGGATTTTGAATTATTACAAGTTTGCGACTTGGATAAGTGTGGAGGCTAAGAAATACTCAAGAGTACTGAGCTATGCAGGGTGGAACTCTCTAGCACCAATAGGAGCGAAATGGATTCCAGCCAACCACGTGGATAATCTTAGAAGTGTGCATGGGGAATATACAACCGGCATTCCTGCTATCGAATATGGGGACAACAAAATTAAGATTGGTCTAACTAACTTATCATTTATTAGATGGGAACAAGCCAAACTTAAAAGAGTTAAAGAAACCCCATACACAGAAGAGGGAAGGCAAATATATTTCAAAAGAACATTCAAGAGGCAACCATTGCATAGGGCAGATGATTTACTCAAACACCGACTTTCGCATGCGATAGCATACTCAAATCGTATAGCATCAAAAGCTAAATACAACTTCGAATATATGATGAACAGTTGTTATGCATTTAACAGAGACAAAGGGAAATGTAGGGTCTGTAAGGAATTTCTACTTCCAGAGGAAACACATACCCATCACATAGATCCGAAGTTGCCTTTAGACAAGGTCAACAGAGTGGTGAACTTAGCATCTGTACACAAAGCCTGTCACAAATTAATCCATGAAGATGTAAACCTTAATCTTCTTGAAGAAAAAGTGAAGAAGAACGTTCAAAAGTTTAGAGAAAAGCTAAAGTAACAACAATTAGATAATTTATCGGTAGATGGGGCGCCGTGTGCGGTGAAAGTCGCACGCACGGTGCTAACCGGGGGAAAAGAACGCCTTACATGTAATGGTGAAGGACTGTTCTTACCTATCGGAACTACGTTATGCCATTTGTGCAAGATTCACGAGAAGGTATTTCGGAGCATCGTAAGCAGGTCATGGAAATCATGAGTCGCGGTGGCGGTGTCGGAACAAATGGATCAACATTACGTCCACGAAATACGTTAGCGCGTGGCGTAAACGGGAAATCATCAGGATCTGTATCTTGGTTGGATGATATTGCTAAATTGACACATCTTGTTGAGCAAGGTGGAAGTCGCAGGGGTATGTAGATCATTCAAGTGCTCCTGCGTAAAAAAACCTCGTGAATTGCTGGGAAATCTTTACATGACTTACTGGCTACAACGTAACTGGAAACGGTAAGCGTGAATGCTTAAAAACAGCAAGTGGATAAAGACAATCAGCAGCCAAGCTCCTTAAATGGAGAAGGTTCAACGACCATCGAAAGCACGTCTAGAATGACGGAAGCAAGTAGAGTAGGAATCAAGTGATTCCGAAGTGCGAGGGCACTCACAAAGAGTGTAAGATATGGTCTGAACTCTATGGTGACTTAGAGAGTTGATCTAACGAATCAACGTAACAAAATGGCACAAATGATTATGTTATCAGATTGGCACCCTGACATCATTGAATTCATTATCTCAAAGATGCAAAACCCAAGAATTTTACGTTATTTAATCGAAAACACAAACGATGAAGCGATTAAAAAATACGCTCAAGATAAATTAAAATTCACTCCACTAACGCAACAAGAAATTGATATGTATCAAGGTATTGTGAACTATAAGCAAATTCCTGGCACAGGTGGATTCAGTGAAAAAATTATTAAAGATGCAGAGTTAAAGCTAATGACAGGTGGAACATACAGTGTCCATAATTCGGAATTTTTAACTGGTGCAAACATTTCTGTCACGTTAACAAAAGATTTTATGGATGCAGTTGAAAAAGATGCTGACTATGAACTGCGTTTCCCAGATGTGGAAAGCTACAACGAAGAAAACATGAAAGCATACAATGAAAACTGGCATAAAGTTGGCGATGTCCGCGAGTGGGAAAAAGAGGGCTATAAGGTACGTACGTATCGGAAAATCAAAGCAAAAGAGCTATGGAACCTTATAAACATTTGTGCGACCTATTCAGCAGAGCCAGGTATTTTCTTCATCGATAACGCAAATGATATGACGAATGCAAAAGCATACGGTCAACAAGTTGTTGCAACAAATCCGTGTGGTGAACAACCTCTCGCACCATTTTCTGTTTGTAATTTAGCTGCTGTAAACTTAGCAGAGATGGCTGACAAAGAAACTAAAACAGTTAACTTTGAAAAGCTGAAAAAAACAGTTGAAGTCGGAGTCAGAATGCAAGACAACGTGATCGATGCCACTCCATACTTTTTAGAAGAAAATAAAAAGCAAGCATTAGGCGAACGCCGCGTGGGCTTAGGTGTAATGGGCTTACATGATTTGCTCATTTACTGTGAAACGGAGTACGGTTCAGAAAAAGGAAACAAGCTTGTTGACAAAGTGTTCGAAACAATTGCAACAACAGCTTACCGTGCTTCGATTGAATTGGCGAAGGAAAAAGGAAGCTTCCCTTTCTTAGTCGGTGAAGGCGAAGAAACAAATCGTCTTCGTGAAGCATTTACACAAACTGGCTTCATGAGTAAAATGCCTTCTGATATTTTAGAAGGTGTGAAAAAGTTTGGGATTCGTAATTCACATTTATTAACTGTTGCTCCGACTGGATCTACTGGGACCATGGTTGGCGTATCAACAGGCTTAGAACCTTACTTCTCATTTTCTTACTTCCGTAGTGGAAGATTAGGGAAATTCATTGAAGTGAAAGCAGATATTGTTCAAGAATATTTGGACCAGCATCCAGAAGTGGATTCAACTAATTTACCGTCTTGGTTTATTTCAGCAATGGAATTACCTGCAGAGGCACATGCTGATGTACAATGTATTATCCAACGCTGGATTGATAGTTCAATTAGTAAAACTGTAAATGCTCCAAAAGGGTATACAGTTGAGCAAGTTGAAAAAGTGTATGAGCGTTTATATAAAGGTGGTGCCAAAGGTGGTACTGTTTATGTAGACGGAAGTCGTGACACACAAGTATTAACGTTAAAAGCAGAAGAAAATACTTTTGATGAGACTGAGAACGAAGTGACGAAAGAAAAAGGGAAAGTCGTACTTGTTGATACAATTAATGATTTACGCTCAACAGATGTAACAATCGGGAATGAAGTAGGAAATACATGTCCAGTATGTCGAGAGGGTACAATAGAAGACCTGGGTGGCTGTAATACATGCACTAGCTGTGGCACACAGCTAAAATGTGGGCTATAAGGAATCGTTTGCAAAGAGGGTCTGACTTTTGTCAGACCCTCTTAATCACTAGTTCAAACACCTAACAGATTGTGGTCATTTGACGCTTAGGAATTGGAGGTGTAAAACACGTTTTCATTCTTGAATATCTTATTTCCCCTAGACTGCCCAAGGTGTTTACGCTCTTCTACCACTTGTAATGATGAACAATCTCATGTAAAATTAAGGTTGATTTTGTTTTAAAAAGATGGGCTATTTGGAGGAGAACGCATGCCAACACCAAGCATGGAAGATTATATAGAACAAATTTATATACTAATTGAAGATAAAGGATATGCTCGTGTTTCAGACATAGCAGAAGCATTGGCTGTCCATCCCTCCTCAGTCACAAAGATGGTTCAAAAATTAGATAAAGATGAATATTTAATTTATGAAAAATATCGTGGACTTGTTTTAACGAATAAGGGGAAAAAGATGGGGCAACGACTCGTTTTTCGTCACGATTTACTTGAGCAATTTTTGAAAATTATAGGAGTAGACGAAGACAAAATATATAATGATGTTGAAGGAATCGAGCATCACTTAAGCTGGAATGCGATTGATCGCATTGGTGATCTTGTTCAATATTTTGAAGAGAATGAACAAAGAGTCGATACTTTGCGGAGCATACAAAAAAATAATGAAGAATAAATGAAGGAGAGACAGTAGTAGTCTCTTTTTTTTGTTGCTTAGTGTAAACAATAAAATTCTTGAACTGTGGCTAAGCGCACGACATCCACATCCAGAGATTTTGTTCTTGTTTAGGAAACTATAAAATTCTTGTATTGTGGCTAAGCGCATGACATCCAGCTCCAGCGCCTAGCCCCCTCGAGGTCATAAGCCACTTTTGAATTGAAGGCAAAGTACGCCTTCTATTCAAAAGTGGCTTATGCTTGTCGGGGCTGATCAAGGCGCTTGCGCTTTTGTTCTTAATAGAGATCTCGCTAATAATGTAAATAAACAAAAAAGAAGACTTATGTTATCGTTGTCCGTTTCATAAAATGGTCTAATTTCCCCTCAAAATTCTTACACTATAATGTAGGAAGGCTGAGAGGGGGAAGTCGAGATGGAAATTGACGGTGTTTTCTCAGGTGGTGGCATTAAGGGCTTTGCGCTTATTGGTGCCTATCAGGTCATCGAACAGAAGGGATTTACATTTAAGCGTATTGCTGGAACAAGTGCTGGTTCGATTATTTCCGCTTTTATTATCGCTGGTTATACAGCGGATGAAATATTAGAAATGATGGATGAGGTTGACTTGAAAACTTTTTTAGATGCCCGTAAAATGTTTTTACCGTTTTCACTAACAAAATGGATTTCGTTATATTGGAATCTGGGATTATATAGAGGGGTTAAGCTAGAAGAATGGTTGATCGCAAAATTGAAAGATCGAGGGATCTCAACGTTTGCTGATATTCCGCAGGGAGCGTTACGGGTCATTGCTTCTGATTTAACAAATGGCAGATTGATTGTCTTACCAGATGATCTCCCTAAATATGGAATAAATCCTGCTTCATTCTCAGTAGCGAGAGCCGTTAGAATGAGCTGTGGCTTACCATATTTTTTTGAACCAGTTCGGTTAGCGTCATCAACAGGTTTCAATCTTGTTGTAGATGGTGGAGTACTAAGTAATTTCCCGATTTGGTTGTTTTATCAAAAGAAAAAACACAATAAAAAAAGACCTGTCCTTGGCATTAAGCTAAGCTCCAACGAACAGGAACGACCGAAGAGAAAGATTCGTAATGCGATTGAGATGTTTAGCGGCTTATTTGAGACAATGAAAGATGCTCATGATGAAAGACATATATCTAGCAGGCATGAAAAGGATATTATTTTTATCCCTGTGGAAAACATCGTTTCCACCGAATTTCAGTTGAATGAAGAAAAAAAACTAGCCCTTTTAGAGCTAGGTCGAAATCGAACGAATGATTTTCTTACGAACTGGACGTTCTAAAAAGACGCTCGGTTTTTCTTTTTGCCTTTTTTTCCTTCAATCACTGTTAAATGTGTTGTTGGATTTTTTTTCCTAATTGCGGTCGTCTTTATTGCCTTTTTAGCGTGTGCAATATTTCTTACTTTTGTTCCACGGGACTTTTTGTCGTCGAAACGTCTTTTGGACCTCTTAGCGGCTTTTGTATAAGAGGAATATACTGAGCCGGTGCTTTTTCTTATAAATAGTCGGTAGAGAAGATAAATGACACCGGCTATTGCAGCATAGATAGCAATTTGTTTAAAGAACCCTAGTGGATTTGTGACTAGGGTTGTTATCAGTCCAATTGCACCTAACATAATAATTGCCAAGACGATCCCGTTCATTACACGACGATTCATCTAAACCCACCTCCAAGAAAAGATACCAATCATTATACAAATACATGACATAAGCTGATTTGTTAATTTTGCTATCACTTCGATATCCATAACAAAGAGCTTATTAAAACCTATGTTAGCTACTTCAACATTTAATTGATTAGTTGTTAGTAGCAGTTGAAAGGCTGTGATAGCCTGGAAAACGTAATATTAGAATTTCACGTAGTTGATTCAATTCCTGTCATTATTCTAATGATAACCGTAGTAAGGTTCATAGTTGTACGAATTGATTTACGAATTTACCGTCGGGTAGCATGATAGAAGTAACTTACTTCCGCTTCAGTCATATTAACAGATATTACGCTGAATGTTTTCAACAAAGACTTCAAAATTAGTCCCATAAGCTGAAAACAAATGACCAATTAATGATTTAAAGGATATAGCATATATATGCGAGTAATAACAAAAGTTTAAACTTCCTAATCAATTTAACGGATTCGATGCTGTGAATCGGCACTCGAATATGTTACATTCCATCAAATACAATACTTTTTATCACTTCTTTAGCCCCCTATTTGCAAGCATGTAAACAACATTAACCACTCAATTCTAATTCATTGCTACAGAAAGCATTGGTACATTAGAAGTAATATTATCTATATTCTACAGAATCAAATCGAAATCCTCTACAAAGATGATGAGTATTGGGAAAATGATTTCAAACAAACGAATTGATCCCACATTAACGAACGGTCATTCCCATCACCTACTCCAAAGGGAATGATGTAGCGAAGGTGGGGATACCTGCCTGTAAAGTTCAAATACGTCTCGCTTTATAGAAATAATTCTGTTGGAGTCTGTTTTTGCTAGATTAATTTGAAAATAAAGGCGATTTTAGGTGTTGATTGGAAATAATCCCTTTATTTACATTATACCCAGGCTTTCACTTCCTAGACTTCTAATTTTGATGTTATAAAAATTTTAATGAAAAACATGACTTTTTAAAAAATGGACATAGTAGTAATGGAGGTGTAGGTAGATGTCAAATGAAAAAAATAAAACAGATAGGAAAAATAATGAGAAAGCTAATCCAAACCTAGAGCAGAACAAAAAGGAGCCCCCAGTTTCGTCCGTTAATAAAGCGATTGTAACAGGTTTTATCGGTGGAATTTTTTGGAGCTTATTGGCATACTTAGCGCATATATTGAATTTTACTGAAATTAGTCCTAATCTTATCCTCCAACCGTTTGCATTAGGAGATTGGAAGAATGGAACGCTTGGCAATTTCATAGGAGTTGTTTTAATCGGCATCCTTTCAATTGGGGCCGCGTTGATTTATTATGCTATTTTAAAGCGATTTACCTCAATGTGGGTTGGAATCATTTATGGTGTGATGTTGTTTGCGCTTGTCTTTTTTCTGTTAAATCCAATCTTTCCTAATTTACAAACTGTTTTTGAACTACCGCGAGGAACAGTTGTAACGACCGTATGTGTCTATATTTTATTTGGGGTTTTTGTTGGCTATTCGATCTCCTTTGATTACAATGAATTAAATGCTGATGTTGAAAAACCGTAGGAAAACATAGTGTGATGGTGATTCTTTATGATAGAATGTTCAATAACTGAACATTCTTTTTTTAGTTTAGGAAATTATAAAATTGTTGTACTTTGGATAAGCGCACGGCATCCAGCTCCAGCGCCTAGCCCCTCTTGAGTCTAAGCCACTTTTGAATTGAAGGCAAAAAGCACCTTCTATTCAAAAGCGTCTTATGCTTGTCGGGGCTGATCAAGGCGCTTGCGCTTTTGTTCCTGTACTATTCAGTTTAAAAGTCTTGCTTGAGCACTAGGCACTTATAAGATGAAGGTGAAACATGTCTTCTGATTGTGAAGATTTTAGTTGCAATAGGCTTCTGCTGAGTCTCCGATTTTTTAATGAAACGAGGTGTAGTATTTATTATGAAGATTTTAGTGATAAATGGACCAAATTTAAACCGACTTGGTTTACGCGAGCCTACGATTTATGGATCTAACACATTAACCGATTTAGAAAAAAACTTGTTAGTGTTCGCAGAAACTGAACAAGTGGAAGTCGCTTGTTTTCAATCAAATCATGAAGGAGATATCATTGATGCCATCCATGAAGCAGAAGGTCAATTCGATGGTATTGTCTTAAATCCTGGTGCTTTTACCCATTATAGCTATGCTATTCGTGATGCAATTGCAAGCATAACACTTCCTGTCATCGAAGTACATATTTCAAATGTTCATGCCAGAGAGGAATTCCGGCACACTTCAGTAACGGCTCCTGTCGTTAGTGGTCAAATTGTTGGATTAGGGTTTAAAGGGTATGAATTAGCGATGCTTGCGCTAAAAGAACAGGTAGGAGGGAAAAATCGATGAAATTAGAAAAAATTCGTAATCGATTCAAAGAACTTTCTATTAATGGATTATTAATTACGAGCGATTATAATCGACGGTATATGACTGGATTTACAGGTACTGCAGGTGTTGCAGTTATTTCGGAACAAAAGGCTGTTTTTATTACTGATTTCCGTTATACTGAGCAAGCGGCCAAGCAAATTCAAGGTTATGAAATTATCCAGCATTCAGGACCAATCATCGAGGAAGTTGCAAAGGTTGTTAATGATTTAGGGATTGAAAAGCTTGGATTTGAGCAGGATCATCTAACATATCAGGCTTATGCTTCCTATAAAAAGGAATTGTCGAACTCCGAATTCGTCCCTGTATCAGGTGCAGTTGAAAAGTTACGCTTGATTAAGTCCCCTTCAGAGATTAAGATATTAAAGGAAGCAGCGGAGATTGCTGATGCTGCATATAAGCATATTCTAACGTATGTGAAACCTGGTTTAAAAGAAATTGAAGTTGCAAATGAACTTGAATTTTTTATGAGAAAAAATGGTGCTGTATCATCATCCTTTGATATTATTGTTGCTTCAGGTTATCGTTCGGCATTACCGCACGGGGTAGCAAGCGATAAATTAATTGAAAAAGGCGATTTTGTAACGCTTGATTTTGGTGCATACTATAAAGGTTACTGTTCCGATATCACTAGAACGTTTGCAGTTGGAGAACCGAGTGATGAGTTGAAGAAAATTTATTCGACTGTTCTAAAAGCGCAGTTACGTGGCATGGATGGGATTAAACCAGGAATGACAGGTAAAGAGGCAGATGCTCTAACACGTGATTACATAAAAGAACAAGGGTATGGAGAATATTTCGGACATTCAACAGGTCATGGTTTGGGAATGGAAGTTCATGAAGGTCCTGCATTATCGTTTAGATCTGACACTGTTCTTGAACAAGGAATGGTTGTCACAGTAGAACCTGGCATTTATGTTGCTGGTCTCGGTGGCGTAAGAATTGAAGATGATATTGTTATCACAGAAAATGGGAATGAGTCACTAACTCATTCGTCAAAAGAACTTATTATTTTGTAATAGGGAAGACATGTTCTTTACATATAAGAATGAAAATTTTTTCTAAGAGCGATTTATGCTAACATAAGCATATTTTGTTCTTAATTCCTTATTTAAGCTATTTATAGGAGGCTTTTTTATGATTTCAGTTAATGATTTTCGTACAGGACTAACAATTGAGGTTGATAACGGCATTTGGCGTGTAATGGATTTCCAACACGTAAAACCTGGTAAAGGTGCAGCATTTGTCCGTTCGAAACTACGTAATCTACGCACAGGAGCTGTTCAAGAGAAAACATTCCGTGCAGGTGAAAAAGTAGCAAAAGCGCAAATTGAAACACGTAAAATGCAATATCTATATGCAAATGGCGATCAACATGCATTCATGGATACAGAAACATATGATCAAATTGAATTACCATCAACTCAAATTGAAGATGAGTTAAAATTCTTAAAAGAAAACATGGAAATTCAAATTATGATGTTCGGTACTGAAACTTTAGGTGTGGAATTACCAAAATCAGTTGAATTAGAGGTTGCTGAAACAGAACCTGGTATTAAAGGTGATACATCATCAGGTGGTACGAAGACGGCCGTTTTAGAAACTGGTTTATCTGTCCAAGTTCCATTCTTTATTAACCAAGGGGATAAACTTATTATTAATACGAGCGAAGGTTCTTACGTTTCACGTGCGTAAACAATCAAACTCAAAATAGAGATGTGAAAAAGAAGTTAATCGCCTACTTAGTATAGGTAGTTAACTTCTTTTTTTTATGGGGAATTTGCGATGAAACAAAATGAATGTTTAAAATAATATCGCTTTCGAAGGGTTCTTTCTTGTAAACTTCGTGATCCATTAGACTAATTCCTCATTAAAAGAGTAGAGCATTAATGCTTACTTACCCAATTAGTAAGTTTACTCTCCAAACCCAGTAGCACAGGACATGCGTTTTTGAATGTAACTTACATTAAGCAGTACCTTTATCGATTGCCTTCATCAAAGCTTTAGCAGCTTTTTTTACACCACTTCGTTGATCATCAACATATTCTTCAGCAATTCCTCTGATCTCAAGTATACATTCTGGAGCACTTTTACATACATTTAATAGTCCAGTTAGAACTCGACCACGATGTTTTCCTTCCCACATTAAAAGTGTTTCCTTTAAAATCGGAAAGGCTGTAAGAGCTTCTTGCTCACCGATTTCTGCATAATTACAAACGGTTTGGACTGAGTAATCTCTTACAATTGTACTTTTGTCAGATTCAATGAGTTTCTTTATTTTTGGTAATAGAAGAGAAATTTGCGTTGGTATGTTTGTCGTGATTAACGATATTGCATGAATAGCTTCCCAACGAATACGTGTTGTTTTTGATGAAAGTAATGGTAGTAAATGATCAGTAAAGGGGACAACTAATTCTGGTTTCTTTTCTGCCACCATTGTAAATACTTCCGCACAATCACCAATAAGTGCTTTGTCTTTACTTGTTAAGCCATCTTTAATTTCCTTTAGAAGGGTAGGGTTTTGGATACATTCCTTAGCAACGAATCGATTTCCTTCTTCTGTTTTTTCTCCAACTTGAGATGAGAGCAATGAAACAATCGTCATTTTGATACTCCTCGTTTTTGTTATTCATTATTATTATATTTCCCTCAGCCTTCTTTGTCTAAAACTCTTCACTTAAGCATATGGTGTACAAACCGTATCTGAGGAGGAACCCATGAAACGAATTTTTTCACACATCGATTCAACTGTCTTAACGATGGCAGGTTTACGTTTCTTGTCTGCATCGATTGAATTAACCGCAGCTATCTTAATGCTCATGCTCAATGATGTAAAAAAAGCAGTGACGATCAATTCATTATTAGCAATCGTAGGTCCTGTCATTTTTATTGCGACGATGACGATTGGTATTTTCCAGATTGCTGATCAATTATCTTACGCAAAATTGATTTTTATAGGACTTGGAGTATTTTTTATTTTGTTTGGAATTTACAAGTAAAATACCAGATGAATGATGAGGAAATCATCCTGACAATTATGTCATGAATAAGGCCAAGCTTGCATACATTGGAAATAACGAAATGGCAAATAGGAGGAAGCGATATGAAGGAAATAATCGAGATGCTTCCGGAATCACTCAGTAACCAATTAGTGAAACTTCATCCTTCAAGTTTAGCTCGAATTGAGGAAATTCGGATTCGTGTGATGAAGCGGGTTGAAGTCATCATTTCAGGCAAACCTGTATTTCTTTCCTATGTGACGACATACGAGGACTCAATTAACCTGCTAAACGAGCTAAGCCACTATTCAATTTATACGTTAGAGGAAGAGTTAAAGAAGGGCTATATAACAGTTCGTGGAGGGCATCGTGTCGGACTATCTGGAAGAGTTATTACTGAAAATGGACGAGTTAAAGCGATTCGTGACGTTACATCATTCAATATTCGGATTGCGAAAGAAAAGATAGGTATTGGAGAGAAATATGTTCCATATCTTTATGAGAAGAAGTGGTTGAATACATTAATTATCGGACCGCCACAAACAGGGAAGACAACATTGCTGAGAGATTTTGCAAGAGTTATCAGCAGTGGGTATAAAGAGATTGATTCTAAAAAAGTAGGTATCGTTGATGAACGATCTGAAATCGCTGGATGTGTGAAAGGGGTTCCACAGTATGAACTCGGTGAACGGATTGATGTCCTTGACGCTTGCCCAAAGGCTGAGGGCATGATGATGATGATTCGTTCAATGAGTCCTGAGGTGTTGATTGTCGATGAGATTGGGACGAAGGAAGATGCAGATGCAGTAATGGAGGCTGTCCATGCAGGTGTACAGTTATTTGTCACAGTCCATGGTTATCAAGCTAGTGAACTTTTTAAACGTCCTACGTTAAAAATGTTATTTGAAGCAAATGTGTTCGAACGCTACATGGAATTGTCAAGAAAGAATGGACCTGGGACCGTCCAGCAAATTCTGAATCAGCATGGTCAGCATTTTATGATAGAAAGAAGTGTGACCTAAATGATCAAGTGGATGGGTGCAGTACTAATTATTGTTGCAACGACTTGGGCCGGTTTTGAAGCAGCCAAGCACCTAAGTGAAAGAACTCGGCAGCTAAGGCAGCTTAAAGTTGCCCTTCAATCATTAGAAGCTGAGATTATGTTTGGTCATACGTCATTAATTGTGGCCGCGCAAAATATTTCAAAGCAATTACCGAAGCCTTTATCTTTGTTTTTTGACCAATTTGCCAAAAAGCTTGTCAAAGGTCATACGAGTGTGAAAGGTGCATGGGAGGAAAGTCTTCAAGAGGTTTGGCGCTACACCGCATTTAAACAAGGTGAGTATGAAGTGTTAAAACAGTTTGGTGAAACACTTGGTCAGCATGATCGCATTTCACAGCAAAAACATATTAAGTTAACGCTTTCGCATTTAGAACGAGAAGAAGCGGATGCAATTGATCGCCAAAATCGATATGAACGAATGATGAAAAGCCTAGGAGTTTTGTCCGGAGTGCTCCTAGTTATTTTATTGATGTAGTTGTAGAAGGGAGTTGGCTTTAGGTGGGCGTAGATATTAACACAATCTTTCAAATTGCCGGGATAGGAATCGTTGTTGCATTCCTCCACACAATTTTAGATCAAATGGGAAAAAAAGAATATGCACAATGGGTAACACTTATCGGCTTCATCTATATTTTGTTCATGGTCGCTTCGATTGTAGATGATTTATTCAATAAGATAAAATCGGTGTTTCTTTTTCAGGGGTAAGGGGGGCTTCTCATCGAAATCATTCAAATCGTTGGCCTGGGGTTAATTGCGACCTTTCTTGCCCTCATCATAAAAGAACAAAAGCCCACCTTTGCCTTTATGTTAGTTGTCTTTGTTGGCTGTGTCATTTTTTTATTTTTGGTCGATCAAATATATGAAATTATTAGAATGGTAGAGAGAATTGCGATTAATGCAAGTGTTAATCTCATTTATGTAGAAACCATTTTAAAAATAATAGGGATTGCTTATATTGCCGAATTTGGCGCGCAAATCACGAAAGATGCCGGCCAAGGTGCGATTGCTTCAAAGATCGAACTAGGAGGGAAAATTCTTATCCTAACAATGGCAATCCCTATATTAACTGTCATTATTGAAACGGTACTTGGAATGATCCCAGGAACATAATCGTAGAGGGAAACCTAGTATTGTCTTGAAGATTCATTCCAATGAGGAGTGGAACGTGCAAGCTACATGATGATGTTTTAAGAAAGCCAATCTATTTGCAGATTTGTTCCACTGCAAAGAATATGTAAGCGGGTGCCGTCCCCTTACCATTGGAGGTGTGTGAATGCGAACTTTCCTTTCTACGATTCTTGTTTTAATTTTTCTAGCAAACTCGTTAAATGTACAAGCCCAGGAGCCACCCCAACAAAACCAACAGCCTGACATACCCAATGCAGATATTATTGTGGAGGAGCAGGTTGGAAAACTTGAAATTAGTGATATTAAAAAATATTGGGACGAAGTAATGACAGAATATGGCGGATTTTTACCTGAAAGCCAAAAGGGAAGCTTACTTCAATTTTTAAGTGGGGAAAAAGAACTGTCCTTCCAAGAGTGGATGATGGCGTTTCTAAAATTTTTATTTCACGAGTTAATTGCCAATGGAAAACTGTTAGGAACGCTAATCTTGTTAACTGTTTTCAGTATGCTTTTACAATTATTACAAAATGCGTTTAATCAAAGCACGGTAAGTAAGGTTGCTTATGCACTCGTATACATGGTTTTAATAATTATCGCCTTAAATAGCTTTCATGTTGCGATTCAATATACGAACGATGCCATACAATCGATGACCAATTTCATCCTTGCGTTAATTCCTCTTCTGTTAGCTTTAATGGCATCCTCAGGTGGACTAGCCTCAGCAGCCTTTTTTCATCCGGTCATTATTTTTTTAACGAACACAAGCGGCTTTTTAATTCAGCATGTCGTGTTACCACTTCTATTTCTCTCAGCGTTACTAAGCATTGTAAGTACAATGACAGATCATTATAAGGTTACCCAGCTTGCAGGCATGTTAAGAAATATAAGTATCGGGCTTTTAGCCTCATTTTTAACGATCTTCCTTGGAGTTATTTCTGTACAAGGAGCTTCAGCAGCTGTCACCGATGGAATTACAATCCGTACAGCAAAGTTTATTACGGGGAACTTTGTTCCTATCCTCGGAAGAATGTTTACCGATGCGACAGATACTGTCATTAGTGCTTCTGTCTTATTAAAGAATACGGTGGGAGTGATCGGGGTTTCCGTCCTGTTATTTATTGCTGCTTTTCCCGCACTTAAAGTGCTATCACTTGCTTTCATTTATAAATTTGCTGCCGCGATTCTACAACCACTTGGTGGAGGACCTGTTATCAAATGCTTGGACATAATCAGTAAAAGTGTCATTTATATTTTCGCAGCATTGGCCATCGTCTCACTTATGTTTTTTTTAAGTCTAACAGTCATCATTGTCGCTAGTAATCTAACAATTATGATGCGGTAAGCGAGACTTCCATCAGTAAGATTTTTCTAATGGTTAGCGAAACTTCCATTAATATGGGAAGGGGGATCTACCGTGTCATTTTTAACAGAATGGATTACCAATATTATCGTATTTATTTTACTCGCCGTTATTATTGATTTGCTTTTACCAAATTCATCAATGCAAAAGTATGCAAAAATGGTCATTAGTCTTTTATTAATTATGGTCATTATCAATCCAATCTTTAAACTTTTCTCTGCAGATATGAATGAATTCCTTGCAGAAGTCCAGTTGGGAGACTCCACACAAGAAAATGACACAAAAAATTTAATAGATTTGCAGAAAAATGAAATACAAGCCTCACAACGTGCATATATTTTAGAACAAATGGCTGTCCAAATGAAGACGATGGCGAATGAGGAGCTGGTGCAAAAATATGAAGTAACAATCGATCAAATCCTTCTTTCCGAATCAGAACAAGCAGTCGACATTTATTCTCATGAGGATCTGCAACATATTCAAGTTATTTTACAAAGTAATGCAGCAACGGAAGTAGTAGGTACTGTAGCTGTGGAAGACGTCCAGTCAATATCCATAGATACAAAAAAGGAGCAAGTAACAGACGATCAAGCAGATAATCTAAATTCTGCAGAAATTGCAGCTTTCTTAGCAAAAATTTGGGAAGTAAAAGAAGAAAAAATCACACTAGAATTGGAAGGGGGGGAGGAGTCATTAGATGAGCAATAAAGAAGGCTTCATTCAAAAGCTAAAGTCAATATTAGGTCAATCAAACTCTAAGAAACC
Organism: Metabacillus rhizolycopersici; assembly: GCF_020075705.1. Next base: position 56,655 of record NZ_JAIQUM010000019.1, read on the forward strand.
ATCAAAATATCAATACTTTATACTTGTTCTCGTGTTAGGGGTGGCATTTATGCTTGTCAGTAACCTTTTTACAAGTGGGGAAGAACAAGCAAATAATGTTTTACCAGTTGCGTCTACTTCCTCGGAAGAAAGTACTGAAGTGTTTAAGCAATCGAAAGGTAGAAGTACTGACTCCATCTCTGATTATGAAGCAGAATATGAAAATCAATTAAAAGAAGCACTAGAAACGATATCTGGTGTTGGAACTGTTTCTGTCGTTGTAAATGTTGAATCAGCTGGCGAAAAAATTGTAGAGAAAAATAGGATAACGGGGAATCAGGTGACGAAAGAAACTGACCGTGAAGGTGGCAAGCGAGAAGTAGAAGATCAATCAACAGATGAACAAGTTGTCATCATTCAAGACGGTGAAAAGGAAACTCCGATTGTCGTGCAAACAAAAAAGCCTGAAATTCGCGGAGTGTTAATCGTCGCCCAAGGTGCTGACAACATTTATATAAAGAAAACAATTATTGAATCAGTTACACGAGTATTAGGTGTACCTAGTCATCGTGTAGCCGTGGCATCGAAAAAAATGAAGGAGGATGAATAGATAATGTTGAAAAAACAAACAGTTTGGCTTTTAACAATGCTAAGTTTAGTGGTGGTATTATCTGTCTATTACGTAACATCTCCAGAAGGTGGAACAAGTGATATGGTCATGACAGAAGAGAGTCAAAAGTCAGGTGAAACGGCAGTAGATGAAAAGATAGAATCAGAAGAGAATCAAAAGTCAAGTGAAACGGCAGTAGATGAAAAGATAAAATCAGAAGATGAATTAGCAATGGAAGAGCAAATGGCTGAAGAAACTCCAGCAAAAGAAAGTACTGATGGTGCAGCTACAGAAGAGGTTGAGGATCAAGGTGAAACGGAAGATAAAGGTGCTGTAGAAGGTGAAACTGGGGCTGAGGAAAGCAAAGTACAAACGGAAAAGTTTAAAGATGGTACAGAGATATCTAGTATTTCAAGTGATGAGCTATTTACTCAATTACGCCTTCAAGTGGACGACCAACGCAACGAAGTAAAAGAACAACTACAATCGATTGTAGCAAGCAATGAGGCGACGGTTGATGAAAAAAGTGATGCATATGATGAAATGGATGCATTAAATGACGCTGCAAATAAAGAAGCAATACTAGAAACTCTAATTAAATCTCAAGGCTATGATGATGCACTTGTTCGAGCTGACGGAACCAATGTGAAAATAACAGTAAAAGCAAAAGATCATGACAAATCATCTGCAAATAAAATCATGGCACTTGTAAGAGATGAAATGGAAAATATGGAAGATGTTATCGTTACATTTCAACAATAATAAATAGCTTATTAATCAATAGTGGACCAATCCGAAATAGGATTGGTCTTATTTGATGTTTGGAAACGGCAGCATAATGTGGATTATTTATTAATTGAACCATATTCTTATTTCCGCCACATTTTTCTGTGAGAATTGAATCACCTTCTACCAGATTGATCTAGGTTCACATTGAGAAAAATAAATCTCCCTTAATTTATCTTTTTCTACAAATCGATTGAAATGTATATCAAGTCTTAAATGTAATCGTACGGTATTTCTTTCAGTTACTGATCTTGCCAGATTAAGCAGACCATTTTGAACTAGTCCTCCTCCGGATAATCTCAGGTATCAATCTCCATTATGCATAAGAAAGACAAAATGGTATGATAAGATGTACAGGAATTTCAGTGGAGTTGTTATGAGTTGGATATAAAGGGTAACTATAGAAGATACTGGGGATATGTGTTAGAAACCTTCCTATATGGGTATAATTGTGGTTGAATTTCTACAGTAATGTATCGTAAGATGTTATAATAATACTAAGTTTTAGTACTAGATTATAAATTAGTAGTTCATGTTTGTTTGTACATGAACATATGATTGAAGGAGTGCCAATGCATGCTAAAAATACAAGAAATTAGAGAAATCATTAAATTAATTGATTGTTCTTCTATTAATGAATTTTCATTTGAACATGAAGGTTCAAAAATAAAAATGAAAAAGCTAACACAAGAAGTTGAATCGGTTGTACATAATGTTGTCACTGCTCCAGTAGCTGAATCAGTAAAAGTTCAGCCTGTACAAGCAGCTGCTCAAGTTGATAACGCTCCAGAACAAGGAAATGTAGTAGAGTCAAATTCTAATACAGCAAACTTACATAAGATTACATCTCCAATGGTAGGAACTTTTTACTCTGCATCGTCTCCTGAAGCAGGCGACTATGTCGAAGTTGGATCGAAAGTGACAAATGAAACAGTTGTTTGTATCGTAGAAGCAATGAAACTTTTTAATGAAATTGAAGCAGAAGTAAAGGGTGAGATTGTCGAAGTACTTGTTCAAAGCGGACAGCTTGTTGAGTACGGTCAACCTTTATTCCTTGTAAAGCCTGAGTAAGGAGCTAAAATGATGATTAAGAAATTACTAATTGCCAACCGAGGAGAAATTGCTGTTCGAATCATTCGAGCATGTAAGGAACTTGGGATAGAAACAGTTGCTGTTTTTTCTGAAGCAGATCGTGAAGCATTACATGTACAGTTAGCGGATGAGGCCTACTGTATCGGACCGACTGCTTCGAAAGATAGTTATTTAAACTTTACAAATATTATAAGTGTTGCAAACATAACAGGAAGTGAAGCAATCCATCCTGGATATGGTTTCTTAGCTGAAAATGCTGATTTTTCCGAGCTTTGTAAAGAATGTAATATTATCTTTGTAGGTCCAAGCGCAGACGCCATTACAAAAATGGGGACGAAAGATATTGCAAGAGAAACAATGCGTGAAGCAGGTGTGCCGATCGTTCCTGGATCTAAAGGGATTGTTGAGGACATCGATGATGCAAAAAAATTGGCAAATGAAATGGGATATCCTGTTATAATAAAAGCAACAGCAGGTGGCGGAGGAAAAGGAATCCGTGTTGCGAAAGATGAGCAAGCACTTGAAAAAGGGCTTGAAATTACACAACAAGAAGCAGCTACTGCTTTTGGTAACCCTGGTGTTTATATTGAGAAATATATTGAAGATTTCCGCCATGTTGAAATTCAAGTGATAGCTGATTCACATGGGAATGTTATTCATCTAGGTGAACGTGACTGTTCTATTCAACGTAGGCTGCAGAAGCTACTTGAAGAAACACCATCACCAGCCATTGATGAAACGCTTCGTGCACAGATGGGTGAGGCAGCAGTTAAAGCAGCTGCAGCTGTTGCTTATACTGGTGCAGGAACGGTTGAATTTATTTTCGATCATAATAAGAAGAAGTTTTATTTTATGGAAATGAATACGCGCATTCAAGTGGAGCACCCAGTTACAGAGATGGTAACTGGTATCGACTTAATAAAAGAGCAAATTAAAATCGCTTCAGGTGAAAAATTATCTGTTACTCAAGAAGAGGTAACCTTTAATGGCTGGTCAATTGAATGTCGTATCAATGCTGAGAACCCTGAAAAGAATTTTATGCCGTCTCCAGGAAAAATTAACTATTATTTGCCGCCTGGTGGTTTCGGTGTTAGGGTTGATTCTGCAGTATATCCGGGATACACAATCCCACCGTACTATGATTCGATGATTGCAAAGCTGATCACTTATGGTGCGACAAGAGAAGAAGCAATTGCTCGAATGAAGCGGGCATTAAGTGAATTTGTCATCGAAGGAGTTGCTACGACAATTCCGTTCCATTTAAGACTACTTGAGCACGAACAATTTGTTTCAGGTGATTTTAACACGAAATTTTTAGAATTGTATAAGGTCATGGATTCGTAAATTTATTCGGAGGTGCCGACCCATGAAAGAAACTAATAACGTTTTGGAAATGAACCAAGAGAATAATGCTTTAGGTAAGGTAGAAATCGCTCCAGAGGTAATCGAAGTGATTGCTGGCATCGCTGCTTCAGAAATTGAAGGTGTTGCATCAATGAGAGGAAATTTCGCAACTGGTGTTGTAGAGCGACTTGGTAAGAAGAATCACGGTAAGGGAGTTAAAGTTGACCTTACTGAAGAAGGTATCGTTATTGAAGTATATTGTGTGATGACTTTCGGAGTTTCTATTCCAACCGTTGCACAACAAATTCAAGATAACATCCGTCAGGCTTTACTAAATATGACTGCTTTAGAAGTTAATGAAGTGAATATTCATGTAGTTGGCATTCAATTCGAAACAAAACCACAAGAAGTCGAAATCGATCAAGAAATGTAAGAGATAATGGAAGTGCCTTTGTCTAGACTAAGCAAGTAAAAGACATGAGTGACTTGGCTGCTTTTGATTTGACTCCAAATTGAGTACAAAAATATATACTTACTTATCTTAGTTAAAAGCAAAGCCAGAGGGTTAGCGCCCTTTGGTTTTCTTTTGTTTTCTGAAAACATTATTTAGCGTTTTGTCCATTCTTAATGAACCGTAGCCCCTACCTCAGAGATTCAAGAAAAACAATAAAGATAGATGTGGGATTACATGCCCATAATGATCAGATAAGTCTCGCTTTATAAATTTTCATAGAGTGGTTATATTGATAATATAGAAAAAAAGTTAAGAAAAATGTAGACTAATGAACCTCTGTAGTCCGTAAGCAACAAAAAGAAGTAAAAGGGTATAAATGACGAATGTTTTTGGTGATTGTAACTATATTATTCGTTATTACATAAAAACAATCCAATTTCAGAATGAATCTAATAGCGAGATATGGTATGATCACTGTATGACATTCGACATTATTTTTGCACATTAAAGGAGCAAGTAAAGTATGAAACGAAGAACAGCAAGAGAAAAGGCACTACAGTCGCTATTTCAGGTGAATGTTAGTAAAACAGAACCAAACGAAGCAATTGAACATGCAGTGGGCGAAGAAACTCCGAATCAATTTATGAACAATCTTGTTTTCGGTACAATTGAGCATGAAAATGAAATAGATGCCTTAATTACCCCTCACCTCGTTAATTGGACAATTGATCGTTTAGCTAACATCGATAAAACGATTTTACGAATGGCAACATACGAGCTGAAATATGAGCAAGATGTTCCGTCTAATGTAACAATTGATGAAGCAGTAGAGTTAGCAAAAGCGTTTGGTGATGATCATTCAAGTAAATTCGTGAACGGTGTCCTCTCTAAAATAAAAAAAGATCTTGAAGGTTAATTAAATATTTGGAGGAATTTAGAATGACTGCAACGATTATTGATGGGAAAGAGTTATCAAAAACAAAAAGAAGTGAACTTGCAAAAGAAGTAGAACAAATTAAAGCAAAAGGCTTACTTCCTAAGTTAGTTGTTATTTTAGTAGGTGATAATCCTGCTTCACTATCTTATATTAGAGGTAAACAAAAGGCCGCTGAGGAAATTGGAGTTGGCTTTAAGTTAGAGAATTACCCTGAATCTTTTTCTGAAAAAGAATTACTTGAAGTCATTGAGCACTACAATAACAATGATGAGTACCATGGGATTTTAGTTCAACTTCCACTACCTGCACATATTAACGAAACAGCTGTTGTTGAAAAAATTTCACCACTTAAAGATGTTGATGGTTTCCATCCAGTTAATATCGGACGAATGATGACAGGTCAAGATACATTTCTTCCATGTACACCAGCAGGAATCGTCGAGATGATTAAATCAGTTGGCGTTGATATGGTTGGAAAGAATGTTGTTGTTGTTGTTGGTCGTAGTAATATTGTTGGAAAGCCAGTTGGTCAATTGCTACTCAATGAGCATGCAACAGTAACATATTGTCATTCGAAAACGAAGGATTTATCATCGTTTACAAAAGAAGCAGACATTTTAGTTGCTGCTGTCGGACGCGCTAATTTTATTAAAGGCGAAGATATTAAACCAGGTGCTGTTGTTATCGATGTCGGTGTAAACAGACTCGAAAGTGGAAAGTTATGTGGAGATGTTGTATTTGATGAAGCGAAGGAAGTTGCGAGTTTCCTAACACCAGTTCCAGGTGGAGTAGGGCCAATGACAATTACGATGTTAGCTCATAATACTGTTCAATCTGCGAAGCAATTTCTTGTCGAATAGGAAACGATAAAATACTTGTACTGTGGAGAAGTGCACGACATCCAGCTCCAGCGCCTAGCCCCTCGGGGTCACAAGCCACGTATGAATTGAAGGCAAAGTACGCCTTCTATTCATACGCGTCTTATGCCTGCCTTAGGCTGATCAAGGCGCTTGCGCTTTTGTTCGTAACAAATAAGCCTTCTTAACGTTTCTTTTGAAGGATGAAATGTAATAGTATTAAATCGGGACGGGGATTAATGATTTTGACGCACACTTACTTAAGTGCTTCAGTTCTACCCTTTCCCGATCCTTCAAATAAAGCTAGAAGTACCTGAAAAAGGAGGTTGGAGGAAATGAGTGAAATAAAATATGTAACGGTCACAGCCTTAACCAAGTACATAAAACGTAAATTTGATGTTGACCCACATCTAACGGATATATGGATCAAAGGTGAGATTTCAAATTTTAATTTACATAGCCGTGGACATATGTATTTTACACTTAAGGATGAAAAGGCAAGAATTCAAGCTGTCATGTTTGCTGGAACAAATAAATCACTTAAATTTAAACCTGAAAATGGAATGAAAGTGTTACTTCGCGGTGAAATTTCTGTTTACGAACAAAGTGGCGGTTATCAGGTATACGTGAAGGAAATGCAACCGGACGGAATAGGTAGTCTATATTTAGCATACGAGGAATTAAAAAAGACTTTGCAAAAAGAAGGTCTATTCGATTCAGTACATAAAAAGCCGATTCCAAAATATCCAGATCAAATTGGGGTTATCACCTCACCGACCGGGGCTGCGATTCGTGATATTTTAACAACGATCAATCGTCGGTACCCACTTGCAAAAGTTATTTTAATTCCTGCTCTTGTTCAAGGAGTTCAAGCAGGCGCTTCTGTAGCGGAAGCGATAAAAATGGCGAATCAATTAGGTACTTTAGATGTGTTAATCGTTGGTCGTGGTGGTGGTTCGATTGAAGAACTTTGGGCATTTAATGAAGAAATCGTAGCAAGAGAAATTTTTGCATCGCAAATACCTATTATCTCGGCTGTTGGGCATGAAACGGACTTTACGATCGCGGATTTCGTTGCAGATTTACGAGCTCCAACCCCAACAGGTGCTGCCGAATTAGCTGTACCTCATTTTTCTGAATTAATGGATCGTATTTCAGAACGTAAAAATAGATTAAAAAGATCAATTCAGGAAAAAATCACCTCTAATAAAAATCGATTGAACCATTACCAAACATCCTATGCCTTCAAATATCCAAAACAGCTATATTTACAAAAGGAGCAACAGCTAGATTTAGTAGTTGAGCGTCTCCATAAAGAAGGACAAAGGGCAATAATCCATAAAAAAGACACTTTCAGACATTTGGAAAATCGCCTTGCAAATGTACATCCAAAAGATCAGGTGAATCGTTCAAAGGAAGCGTATGAATCTTTAATGAATAAGTTGAATCGAGAGATGAGTTCTGTATTAACACAGAAACATTCGCAATTTAAAGAAACAATTGCTAAACTAAATGCACTAAGTCCATTAAAGGTGATGGACCGGGGATATAGTCTTGTTTATCATGAGAAAAAGCTCATCAAAAGTATAAATCAAATTGAAGCAGGCCAGATTCTGAAAGTACAGCTTAAAGATGGCAATCTAGACTGTCAAGTACAAGGGATAGAGGAGCGAACTGTTAATGAGTAAAGAAGAACAAATGAATGAGAAAGTTTCTTTTGAACAAGCAATGCAAAAGTTAGAAGAAATTGTTGGAAAGCTTGAAGAAGGTGATGTACCACTTGAAAAAGCAATAGAGTATTTTCAAAAGGGAATGGAGCTTTCCAAGCTTTGTCATGATAAACTACAGCATGTAGAAAAGCAAATGGATTTTATTTTGAAAGAAGATGGGGAATTAAAGCCATTTGAGTTACAGGAGGAGGGGAAATCTTGACGATTCAGCTGAACGAATTTTTAGAATCACGTAAACAAAGAATTGAAGAGGCAATGCCTGAATATATCGAACAGCTTCATGCACCAAAGACGTTAAAGGAAGCTATGAATTATTCGTTAGCTGCGGGCGGAAAACGAATACGACCTATTTTGGTTTTAGCTTTGCTTCATACATATAAACAACCTGAGGATGCAGGGATAGCAACCGCCTGTGCCGTTGAAATGCTTCACACATATTCCCTTATTCATGATGACCTACCAGCAATGGATAATGATGATTTACGACGTGGAAAACCAACTAACCATAAAGTATTTGGTGAAGCAATGGCCATTTTAGCTGGTGATGGATTGCTGACACAAAGCTTTTCCTTGATTGTAAATGATACACATCCTTCTGCAGAAAACAAAATTCGTGTTGTTTCTGAATTAGTTCAAGCGGCTGGTGCTGAGGGAATGGTTGGTGGACAAGTTGCTGATATGGAAGGAGAAGCGAAGAGTTTAACCCTTGATGAGCTTCAGTATATTCATGAAAACAAGACAGCAAAACTATTAGGATTTAGTATAATCTCTGGGGCAATTTTAGCAGGTGCTCCTGAAGAAGATGTTGAAAAACTACGTCAATATGCTTATCATCTAGGTATTGCTTTTCAAATCCGTGACGATATTTTAGATATTGAAGGAAACCAAGAAACAATTGGTAAGCCAGTAGGATCTGACACGACAAATGAAAAAACAACATATCCTTCTATCCTAACGATGCAAGGTGCAAAAGCAAAGCTCAATGACCACATTGACTATGCAAAGGCTGCACTAAATAGCATATCCGTTCCTTCTGGTTTACTCGTACAAATTTGTGATATGATTGCTGAGCGAGATCATTAAACAGATTGACTAATATAGTATTTCTGTAAATGTTTATGGCTATTTACAGAATAAAAACCGTTTCCAAATGGCAGCGGTTTTTATTCTATCTGTCCCATCATCTAGTATACTCACTAATACGTTATTGACATATTACATTGTAATTAAAGCTATTTTATGGTAAGTTTTTGACTGCATGTAGTTTAAATGTAAAAGTGCAAATGATCAATAAAAAATCTGATATGATTTCAATCAAAAGAAATTTACGTTAAAATAGTGAAATGACAATCTAATTTAATGATGAATGAGTTGTACATAGACGAACGGTGAATCAAACTGAATTGAAAGTGAGTGATCCATTTGGATCTTCTATCCATAAAAGACCCGAGTTTTTTAAAAAAATTATCGATCAATGAACTTGAAAAACTTAGCGCTGAAGTGCGCCAATTTTTAATTGAAAAACTTTCAGAAACTGGAGGACATATCGGCCCAAACCTTGGTGTTGTTGAGCTAACAATTGCACTTCATAAGGTTTTTGATAGTCCAAAGGATAAATTTATTTGGGATGTAGGTCATCAATCCTATGTTCATAAAATTTTGACAGGTCGTGCAAATGAATTTGATACATTACGACAGTACAAAGGCTTATCTGGCTTTCCAAAACGTGATGAGAGTATACATGACGTGTGGGAAACCGGTCATAGTTCAACTTCATTATCTGCTGCGATGGGCATGGTGATCGCAAGAGATTTAAAGAAAACAAAGGATCATGTGATTCCAATCATAGGTGATGGAGCACTAACTGGGGGAATGGCGCTTGAGGCTCTTAATCATATTGGGCATGAGCAAAAGGATATTATCGTTGTTCTTAATGACAATGAAATGTCTATTGCCCCTAATGTTGGTGCGCTTCATAATGTCCTCGGTCGGTTACGAACAGCTGGTAAATATCAGTGGGCAAAGGATGAGCTTGAATATTTATTGAAGAAGATTCCTGCAGTAGGGGGGAAACTTGCTTCAACAGCGGAACGAGTGAAAGACAGCTTAAAATACTTGCTCGTATCAGGTGTGTTTTTTGAAGAAATGGGTTTTACATATTTAGGTCCAGTTGACGGACACAATTACGATGCATTATTTGAAAATCTCCAGTACGCTAAAAAGACATCTGGACCTGTTTTACTTCATGTTATTACGAAAAAAGGCAAAGGGTATAAGCCGGCAGAAACAGATACCATCGGTACGTGGCACGGTACTGGACCATACAAAATTGAAACAGGTGATTTTGTAAAACCAAAAGCAATAGGACCTGCATGGAGCAAAGTTGTAAGCGAAACGGTACGAAAGCTTGCACGTGTTGATGACCGAATCGTTGCAATTACACCAGCGATGCCAGTTGGGTCTAAATTGGAAGCATTTGCTGAGGAATTTCCAGATCGCATGTTTGACGTTGGGATTGCTGAACAACATGCTACAACGATGGCAGCAGGACTAGCTACGCAAAATATGAAGCCGTTTTTAGCTATCTATTCAACGTTTTTGCAGCGTTCATATGATCAAGTTGTTCATGATATTTGTCGTCAAAATTTAAATGTATTTATTGGTATCGACAGGGCGGGGCTTGTTGGCGCAGATGGTGAAACGCATCAAGGTGTTTTTGATATAGCGTTTCTTAGACATATCCCTAAAATGGTCCTTATGATGGCGAAAGACGAAAATGAAGGTCAGCATCTTGTGAATACGGCCTTAAAATATAATGATGGACCGATTGCTCTTCGCTATGCCCGTGGCAACGGTATTGGCGTTAAAATGGACGAGGAGCTTAAGGAAATCCCGATCGGCTCATGGGAAGTATTAAGAGAAGGTAGCCATGCGGTTATTCTTACATTTGGAACGACGATTGAAATGGCGATGGAAGCTGCCGATCAATTAGCGGTACAAGGCAAGTCTATCCGTGTAGTTAATGCCCGTTTTATTAAACCTTTAGATGTTGATATGCTCCATCATATATTTGCAGAAGGTATTCCGATCCTTACGATTGAAGAAGCGGTGCTTCAAGGTGGCTTTGGAAGTTCTATTTTAGAGTTTGCACAGGAAAATAATTATTTGAATACACCAATATCACGTATTGGGATTCCAGATGAGTTTATCGAGCATGGTAGTGTAACGAAATTGCTTGAAGAAATTGGTATGACAACTGAGAATGTTGTAACCCAACTAAAGGCAATGATGCCTGGAAAAGAGAAAAAGGTACTTAGATCATGAGTAGTAAAAAAGAAAGACTAGATGTTTTGCTTGTAGAAAGTGGCTTATTTGAGACAAGAGAAAAAGCGAAGCGTGCCATTATGGCAGGCCTAGTTTACGGCAACGAAGAACGATTAGATAAGCCAGGTGAAAAAGTTTCACGCGACCTTGTGCTCACGGTTAAAGGAAACACCTTACCTTATGTTAGTCGCGGCGGCTTAAAACTAGAAAAGGCAATCAATGAATTTGATATCAATGTACAAGGGAAAATCATGATTGATATTGGTTCTTCAACTGGAGGCTTTACAGATTGTGCACTTCAAAATGGTGCAAAGCTCTCCTATGCATTAGATGTTGGTTACAATCAATTAGCATGGAAGCTGCGTCAAGATGAGCGTGTTGTCGTTATGGAGCGTACGAACTTTCGCTATTGTACACCTGCAGATTTTGAGCAAGGGATGCCAGAGTTTGCTTCAATTGATGTTTCCTTTATTTCGTTAAAACTGATTCTACCTGTATTAAAAACGATTCTTGTCACTCACAGTGATACGATTGCTTTAATAAAGCCGCAGTTTGAAGCTGGAAGAGAACTCGTCGGTAAAAAAGGGATTGTACGCGAGCCAAGTGTTCATGAACATGTTTTAACAGAAATGATGAACTTTGCTTTAAAGGAAGGGTATGATATTTATAACCTTTCCTATTCACCTATCACTGGTGGAGATGGGAATATTGAGTTTTTATTACATCTACGATGGGAAGGTCAAAAAGAACCAGGAACAAATCACTTCGGGAAACTCGCGAGTGAAATTGTTGAAGAAGCACATGCAAAATTAAAAGAAAATAAACGACAAGAAAAACAGGAAAAATAGCGATTGCTATGATCCTGTTTTTTCCTTGTTGACCAACTAAAAATGACTTCACTTTAGTCGGAATTATCTGTATATTCATGCATTTCATGACTAAACGGTTTACATCTTCCTAATTCGATTAAACTCCTTTAATCATCATTTTATGCAGTATTAACAATTCGGATTTGACTTTAATCTGTACATTTCAATGGTTTTCATATAAGATTAGAAGTATAAAAATACAAAAAAACGATAAACGCTGCATCATAGACGAAGGAGTGCTTTTATGAATAAAGGGCAAAGGCATATCAAAATCAGAGAAATAATTTCGAATAATGATATTGAAACTCAAGACGAATTAGTTGATTTATTAAAAGAATTGGGCTTTAATGTTACTCAAGCAACGGTTTCCCGTGATATTAAAGAACTACATTTAGTTAAAGTTCCAATGATGGATGGACGTTATAAATACAGTTTGCCTGCAGATCAGCGGTTTAATCCATTACAAAAACTAAAACGCTCTTTAATGGATGCCTTTGTAAAAATCGACTCAGCAGGGCATATGCTCGTGATGAAAACACTACCTGGAAATGCAAATGCAGTTGGTGCCCTGATTGATAATCTTGATTGGGATGAAGTATTAGGAACAATTTGTGGCGATGATACAATATTAATTATTTGTAGAACACCACATGATACCGAAATAATTTCAGAAAGATTTTTGAATATGCTGTAATGTAGAAATATACTTTGAAAAGCACTGAAAGGTACTGTACGGCTAGACATAATTCGTTGGCACGATTTCACTCGTCCGTTACTTTGCCACTAAGTGCCGAAACAATTTAAATAAGAGGTGTGATTCTGTTTGTTAGCGGAATTATCTATTAAAAACTTTGCCATAATTGAGTCATTAACAGTTTCCTTTGAAAAAGGGTTAACGGTGTTAACTGGAGAAACTGGTGCAGGAAAATCAATCATTATTGACGCAATTCATCTTTTAGCAGGTGCTAGAGGTTCGTCTGAATTTGTTCGTTATGGAGAAAAGCGAGCTGAGTTAGAAGGGCTTTTTCTTTTAGACGATGATCATCACCCTGTATATAGGAAATGTGATGAATTTGGGATTGATGTAAGTGATGGGATGATCGTGTTAAGAAGGGATTTATCTTCATCAGGTAAGAGTATTTGTCGGATAAATGGAAAACTAGTTACAATTGCCATCCTTAGAGAAATCGGACAGTGTATGGTCGATATCCACGGCCAGCATGACAATCAGGAGCTAATGAATGAAGAAAATCACTTATCATTACTTGATCAATATGGTGGGGGAAAAATAAAGCAAGCGCTTGAAGTTTATTTAGAAATTTATAAAAGCTTTGATCAATTGCGAAAAAAGATTACACAGCTTTCCGACAATGAGCAGGAAATGGCCCATCGTCTTGATTTACTTCAATTTCAACTTGAAGAAATTGAAAGTGCAGAACTTCAGCCGAAAGAAGATGAACTTCTTCAGGAAGAAAAAAATCAAATTTCGAACTATGAAAAAGTTTACGATTCCTTACATACTAGCTACAATTCCCTTCATGGTGAACAAAGAGGGCTGGATTGGGTTGGGCATGCGATGAACAATTTAGAGGATATAGGCTCAATTAACTCTACTTTGAAGGAGTTGTCAGAAACGATTTCAAATGCGTATTATCTACTTGAGGACCTTTCTTATCAACTGCGGAATGAACTAGAATCACTTGAGTTTGACCCGGCACGGCTGAATTTTGTTGAAGGTCGTCTGAACGAAATAAATCTTTTAAAACGAAAATACGGACAATCTGTTGAAGATATCTTGACGTATTCGGCTAAGATTGAAGATGAAATTGATACGATCAAAAACCGTGACAGTCATTTATCTAAACTTCAAAAGGAACTTGATTCGATCTTGAGCGATCTTTCGATTGAAGCAAAGAATGTTACAAGCATACGTAAAAACTTTGCTAAAGTGTTAATTGATGAGATTCATCGCGAGCTTAAAGAGCTTTATATGGAAAAAACCACGTTTGACGTAAATTTTTCTACGAAGGAAACAACTGAAAATGAACCTAAATTTACAGCAACTGGCGTTGACGAAGTAGAGTTTTATCTATCAACAAATCCTGGTGAACCGTTAAAGCCACTAAATAAAACAGCTTCAGGTGGTGAACTCTCAAGGATCATGCTTGCAATGAAGAGTATTTTTTCCCAACATCAAGGAATTACTTCCATCATTTTTGATGAAGTTGATACAGGTGTTAGCGGGCGCGTGGCTCAAGCGATCGCCGAAAAAATTTATCGAGTTTCAAGTGGCTCACAAGTATTATGTATTACCCATTTACCACAGGTTGCTGCAATGGCAGATACACATTTATATATTGCAAAAGAAACGAAATCAGGTCGGACAAAAACGAGTGTTAAGCCATTAATCGAAGAAGAGAAAATTAAAGAAATTGGTCGAATGATAGCTGGAGTTGAAGTAACAGAGCTTTCGAAAGAACATGCAAAAGAACTTCTTTTACTTGCGCATTCGTCAAAGAAATAAACAAAAAGTTGCCATTTTACTCTTGGCAACTTTTTTGTTGTCTAGCAAAAAACAATAAACTCCTTGGTTATTAGAGATTAGTGCCGACATTTTACTCTGGCTCTAAAACTAAAAACGGCATGCTCCTTATGTCCTTGATTAACGAATAATTAGAGACAGCTAACAGACATTTAGGAAAACCTTTTGTAAATATGCTAAAACTTACAACATATCCTTCAATTTTCTAGTTATTCAAGTTATAAATGATCGCTCATAAGGCTACATTAAAACTGTAGCCATATATAGTTTTGGTGTGTGTTAGGAGCGAGGAGAGTGAAGTTTTTTGCAGACAGATAAAATCAGAAAAATAATTGGTGTAATTCTCCTTGTTTCATTGATGAGTTTAGGATTTGTAAAAGAAGTAAAGGAATACGTTAAAATACCCAATAATTTGACGGTATTTGAATCACAAACAGTGAGCGTGCAAAGTTCGATTCCTGTGAATGCTTCCCGTGATACAGAAGAAGCATTTACAGTTCAAAAAAATAGCGATGGTAAAACCCTTGATGTTCATGGAAAAAAGGCGGGTGAAGGCGCAGTTGTTTTCGACCTAGCTGGCTTTCCGGTAAAAAAGATTGGAATTAATGTTCTTCCGGATTTTAAAGTGGTTCCTGGTGGACAATCCATCGGTGTAAAACTGAATACTCTTGGCGTATTGGTGGTTGGACATCATCAAATAAATACTTCTGAGGGAAAGAAGTCTCCAGGTGAACTTGCAGGTGTGCAGATTGGAGACATCATTACAAAGATTAACGGAACGAAAATTGAACAAATGAGTGATGTAACCCCATTTATTCAGGATGCTGGAAAAACGGGTGAGCCCCTTAATTTAGTTCTAACTAGAGAAGACAAAGAAATGAAGGCAAAGCTTGTTCCACTAAAGGATGAGAATGATCATTCCTATCGAATCGGATTATATATTCGCGATTCAGCCGCTGGCATCGGTACAATGACATTTTATGATCCAAAGTCAAAGAAATATGGTGCTTTAGGACATGTTATTTCAGATATGGATACGAAAAAGCCGATTGTCGTTGAAGATGGACAAATTGTTCGCTCAACCGTAACGTCAATTGAAAGAGGGAGCAATGGAAATCCGGGAGAAAAACTTGCCCGATTCTCTGCTGATAGCGAAATCATCGGAAACATTACACGGAACAGTCCGTTTGGTATATTTGGTCAGCTTAAAGAAAATATCAGCAATGGTATTTTAGATAAGGCAATGCCGATCGCACTTTCAAATGAAGTGAAAAAGGGCCCAGCAAAAATTCTTACTGTTGTTGACAATGATAAAGTTGAAGAATTTGATGTTGAGGTTGTAAGCACAGTCCCACAGAAATTCCCTGCGACAAAAGGAATGGTCATCAAAATTACCGATGAACAGTTACTAGAAAAAACAGGTGGAATTGTTCAAGGTATGAGCGGTAGTCCGATTATTCAAAATGGAAAAGTAATCGGTGCTGTAACGCACGTTTTTGTTAATGATCCGACTAGTGGATATGGCGTTCATATCGAATGGATGTTAAATGAAGCGGGGATCGATATTTATTCAAAACAAAAAGTGAGTTAATATGACGCTAAAGTTACAATTTTAGAATGATGAGATAGAAGTATGAAATTTCTTTATTTCTTAAAAACCGCCAAGAATGAGGTGACCCCTAAAAGTTAGAGTTTTATATTAAGCAGCTAATTGGCTGGTATGAATCCGGTATTGAACGGGACTCATGCCTGCCAATTTTTTCTTTATACGCTTGATATTATAATACTCTATATA
>NZ_JAIQUM010000020.1 GCF_020075705.1 Metabacillus rhizolycopersici
CCCCCACTGATGGTTAGTTCGCACTTATCGGACCTTTACGGGCAGTTAATCTCCCACCTATCTTCTTTGTATTTGTACACTCAGAAGCCTGAGGTCGGAGTCTTACTGCCCGTTAAGAGTGGGATAATAAGGAACAGCTTACTACCTACCTTACATCCAAGCTTATTTTACGAAAAAAACATACTGTACAATACAAGCGTGCCAATTGAACCCATGACAACAAAAATAACATTTGCTCCTGTAAACGCAATAAGTGTAGCTGCAATTGCACCAACAATGCCAAACATGATATCATCACTGATCAGAAAAATGCCAGGTACAATTAAAGCCCCTAATGTTGCATACGGGACATTCTTTAATACATTTTGCACAAAAGCTGGCAGTTTCACTTGACTTAATGCGACAAGTGGAATCATCCGTGGAATATATGTAACAATTCCCATCCCTATTATCATGAACAAAATTGTTTTATCCATTCTGGTCCACCTCTTTTTCATATTTCGAATAGAAGAGTTCAACAATAACAGCAGATACCAATGTGGATAAAACGATTGACCAGCCAGTTGAGATCATTTGTGATGCATAAAAAAGCGAATTAATAATAGCTGCTACTACCGCTAAGTAAAGTACCTTTCGATGTTTTTTCAATGAAGGGATTAATAATCCAACAAACATTGCATATAAAGCAATTCCCATGCTTTCTTGGACAGTTGTCGGAAGACTTGCCCCGATTAAATATCCAATCCCAGAATTTACAACCCAACTCGCATACGAAATTAACATTAACCCAAACAAATACCCTGTATTTACTATCCCTTCTTTCGTTGAAGCGACAGCAAAGGTTTCATCCGTTAAACCAAATGAATAAAGAGCTTTTTTCCAGCCAGAGTCATCCTCAACTTTCTCATTTAATGAGGCAGACAATAAAAAATGACGGATGTTTACGATAAACGTTGTAAAAATGATTTCAATAACGCCTGTTCCTACTGCAATTAAACTTAAAGAGATATATTGTGCAGCACCTGCATATACGATTAAACTCATTAGCACAGTTTCTGAAAATACTAAACCAGTAGATTTAGCAAGGAGCCCGAACGTTAAGGCAACTGGTAAATAACCGATTGCGATACTGATTCCACTTTGAATTCCTTGAAGAAAACTAGATTGTTTTTTTACTAGAGTTGTTGTTGCCAACTTACTCTCTCCTTTTCATTGTTATGTCGATTTCCTTTTATCCTTAGATTTCCCAACACTTCTTACGAATAATAAATGAGTAAGTAAAAGCGCGTTGTTATTTCTGTATGATTTGCGTATGTATGTGACCCATCTGCTTGAAAACGCATGGACTCGCCCTTTTTTAACAAATATTCCTCACCATGAAGCGAAATCGTAAACTCTCCGTCACATACAAGGACATACTCTTCTACGCTACCGTGATGACGAGCGGACGTATGGACACATCCAGGCAAAATTTCAATATAATAAATCTCAAACTTTTTAGAGGTATCAAACGGAAAGTATGGATATACTTGAAACAGCTCATTATTTTCAGTTACTGCAGTCTTGTCTTTAAGCCGAACAACCGAAACATTCGGTTCCGTTTTCTCCACTAATGAGGAAAAGGAAACTTGCAATCCATTCGCAATTTTCCAAAGTGTATTAACAGATGGACTCGATTCCCCTTTTTCAATTTGAGAAAGCATCCCCTTGCTAACACCTGTTACATTCGCTAATTGATCATAGCTATACCCTCTAATTTTTCGGATATTCTTTAAATTCTGTGCTATTTGCTCGTGTATATTTTTCATTCATTTCCCCGATTCTGCCCGTTGTATGATATAGTATACATTTGTATATTATAACCAACAACTACATTTTTATTAAGCGAGACTTACCTTAGCTTTACGGGCAGTGCTTCTTTATTTCTCTCTGTATCCTAAGGTAGGGGGGTACTGTTGCTACAAATGAGATAAAATCAATGTGAAGCTAAACGATCTAACTACCGTTGGGTATTCTCAAACTATATGTTTGTCATAGAGGGAGTACAAGGCGATGAATTCATTATCAAAAAAAATCATTCTACTACAACGCAGAAAATCAAACGATAACTAATGGTTATATTAAAATAGTTAATGGAAAAATAATCGAAATCGGCCCCTTAACTCATCTTTCTAACCAATCAGATTTTCAGGTGATTAAACTACCTGATGGTTTTACGATGATACCTGGGATGATTGATATTCATATTCATGGAGCTAACGGTGCAGATACGGTGGATGCAACGAAAGAAGCTTTGAATGTAATGACCTCAACCTTACCTAAAGAAGGAACAACAAGCTTTTTAGCTACGACAATGACAGAAGATTCAAATGCGATTAAGAAAGCATTAATAAATGCATGCGAATATATTGAATCCTTTCAATTAGAGCCCAGGCAGAAATTCTAGGCGTTCATTTAGAAGGGCCCTTCATTCATAAAGACAAAGCTCGCGCACAACCAATTCAGCATATGTTAAATCCTAATTTAGACACCTTTAAAGAATGGCAAGCATTATCAGGTGGACATATTAAGGTCGTAACACTTGCCCTTGAGCTTCCAGGAGCGAATGAACTGATCCAACACTAAAAAAAGCAAAACATTGTTGCTTCAATCGGACATTCCGGGTCGACATATTCTCAAGCTTTACTAGCAATCGAAAATGGAGCTAGTCATGTTACCCATCTTTTTAACCAAATGACAGGCCTTCACCACCGTGATCCTGAAATTGTCGGAGCTGCTTTTCTAAATCATAACTTAATGGCAGAAATCATTGTAGATGGTATCCATGTGAGTCCAGAAATGGTTAATCTTACTTACAAACAAATTACAGATGAACGAATGATTTTAATAACTGATTCAATGAGAGCGAAATGGCTTAAAAATGGGGAATATGATCTTGGTGGCAAATGGTAACAGTGAAGGATGGTAAAGCATTATTAGATAAAGACACATTAGCTGGTAGTGTATTAAAAATGAAGGATGCCTTTAAAAACATTCAGAAATTTACAGATTGTGATATAAAAAGCGTCATAAAAATGGTATCAGAAAATCCGGCAAAACAATTAAATATATTTGATCGAAAAGGCAGCATTGCATTAGGTAAGGATGCAGATATTGTTGTCCTTGATAAACAAATGGAAGTATATATGACCTTATGTAAAGGGAAAATTGCATACAAAAAAGAGGAGGATAGCTATGAAGATTATTGAAGTTAAAAACTATCAAGAAATGAGTCAGACAGCTGCAAAGTATATTATTAATAAGGTTAAAAACTCACCAAAATTAACACTTGGTTTAGCAACAGGAGGCACACCTACAGGAGTTTATCAGCAATTAATTGAGGATTATAAACAAAATCACACGTCATATGCTCACGTCACTAGCTTTAATTTAGACGAATATATCGGACTAGCAAAGGACAATCCAAATAGTTATTATCATTACATGGTTGAAAATCTATTTAAGCATATCAATATTGCGCCGGAGCATACACATATCCCATCTGGAATGAATCTAGATTTACAGGCAGTGTGTAATGAGTATGAAAGCAAAATCCTTGAGCAAGGCGGGATTGATTTACAGCTATTAGGTATTGGAAGTAACGGACATATTGGATTTAACGAGCCTGGGACTTCATTTCAAGCAAAGACCCATGTAGTAGACTTGGCTCCATCAACAAGGGAAGCCAATGCTCGCTATTTTAACAAGATTGAAGAAGTTCCTACACAAGCCATTACGATGGGAATTCAAACAATATTTAAAAGCAAAGAGATCTTACTTCTGATTTCTGGAAAAGAAAAACAAGATGCCATGGCTAAACTGCTTAATGGTGACGTAACAGAAAGCTTCCCTGCATCTATTTTAAAACAACATCCAAATGCTACCGTCATTGCAGATGAAAAAGCGTTATTAGGTGTCAAGAATGTCAGTTTATTTAAGTAAAAAATCTTGATCCTCCGTTCATGGAGCTTGGCGAGTATTTTGACCAAGTTGGTCAGTAAAAAGAGGCGGCCTGAGAGTATCCACTTTCATAAGGCTCTTTTTTGAGGAATTTAGGTTAAATCCATATTATTTACGCGAAGTATTAAAAAAAGTGTCTGCCCCCAACGAGGGACAGACACCTTTTATATTAGTAACGTCTTATCAGATAAAGAGCTATCCGTTTTAATTTTAGAAAATTCCTCTAACAGAGATTTGACTGTTAAACCTTGCTTTTCTTCTCCCTCTGCTTCAAAGACAATATTTCCTTTGTCCATCATGATCAGTCGATTTCCGAGATCTACTGCTTGCTGCATATTATGAGTAATCATTAGAGTTGTGAGATTACCATTCTCAACAAGCTTTTTAGTTAGATTTGTTATGAGCTCGGCACGTGATGGATCAAGTGCTGCTGTATGCTCATCTAATAATAAAATATCAGGTTTAGTGAAGGTTGCCATTAATAATGAAAGAGCTTGTCGTTCCCCACCAGATAACAAACCTACTTTAGCAGTCAAACGATTTTCAAGGCCTAGACCTAGAAGCTCAAGCTGTTCCTTAAAAAATAGTCGGCGCTTTGACGAAACACCTGGCTTTAATGTACGCTTATGGACACGAGAATAAGCAATTGCTAGGTTTTCTTCAATCGTCAATGTTGGTGCCGTCCCAGCCATTGGATCTTGAAATACGCGGCCAATATATTTTGCGCGTTGATGCTCACGTACTCCATGCATCGACTTTTTCTTAATGAGGATCTCGCCCTCATCTGGAACAATCCGCCCAGCTATGACATTTAAGAGCGTTGATTTCCCTGCTCCATTACTACCAATAACTGTAACAAAGTCGCCTTCATTTAACGCTAATGATACTTGATTCAAAGCAATTTTTTCATCTACAGAACCTTCATTAAATACCTTGTAAATCTCTTTTAGTTGTAACATCACTTACACCCCTTTTCCTAAGCGTAAGCTTTTTTTCCGCTTACCCTTTTGCTTATCAACCATTTGCGGAATAATGAGTGCTGCGATGACAATACATGCAGTGATTAGTTTCATATCACCTGTTTCCAAGAAATTCACGCGAAGTGCCAATGCGACAATTAAGCGATAAATAATTGCACCGATGATGACAGCAATTGTGGCACGTACAATCGTCTTTTTACCAACCAATGCTTCCCCAATAATTACTGAAGCCAAGCCGACAACAATCAACCCAATTCCCATACCTACATCACTAAATCCATTGTACTGCGCAATAATAGCGCCGGAAAAAGCAACGAGAGCATTTGAAAGTCCAAGCCCAACGATTTTTAACATATCGGTATTCGCAGAAAAGCTTTTAATCATTGTCTGATTATCACCAACTGCTCTAATCGCAAGACCAACCTCGGTTTTTAGGAAATAGTCTAATAGATATTTGATGACTATAATCACTAGTAACATCGTTATGACAATCGACCATGTTTTAGGTACAAATCCTTCTAGACCAATTGACACGAAAAGCTGCTGGAGGGCAGCATCAATCCCAAGCTTATTCCAGCCCTCCAATAAATGAGTAAACACGGTTTCTTCTTGTAAAAGTGGTACATTTGCTTTCCCCATAATTCTAAGATTAATAGAATATAAAGCAATCTGCATAAGTATACCCGCTAATAGCGGGTTTATATTTCCTTTTGTATGCAACACCCCAGTAATACAGCCTGCCAAAAAGCCAATTACTAATGCAATTAAAGTGGCTATGAAAGGATTAACACCATTAACAATTAGAATGGCACTTGCTGCTGCACCAGTCACAAAGCTACCATCAACTGTTAAATCTGGGAAGTCTAAAATTCGAAATGTTAGGTATACTCCAAGAGCCATTATCGCATAGATTAATCCTGACTCTACTGATCCAAATACGGCTGTAAACATAAATTCTCACCTTTATTCAATAATTTCTGCTGCTTCTTTCCATTCTTCTTTAATCTCAATGCCCATGTCAGCTGCTGCTTTTGCGTTAATCTGCAGTTTTAGATTTTGTGGATATTGCACTGGAATCTCACTAACCTTTTTCTCACCTGTTAAAATACTAACGGCCATTTCTCCCGCTTCAAATCCGATATCATAGTAGTCAAATCCGTAGGCTGCAAAACCACCACGTTTAACTGAGTCTAATTCACCGACAAATAACGGAATATCTGAATCACTTGCAACGCCAATGACACTTTCAAGTGCTGAAACAACTGTGTTATCTGTAATAATATAGAGAGAATCTACCTGGCCTACTAATGATTCAGCAGCTTGTTTTACCTCTGCTGATGTTGAAACAGATGCTTCAACAACCTCTAAATCAGTACCTTCCATTGCCTTTTTAGCAAGGTTAATTTGTGCAACAGAGTTTTGTTCACCTGAGTTATAAATCATCCCTACTTTATTTCCATCAATATTTTCGGCAATGAATTTAACGGTATTCGGAATTGCATCCGGATGGTTATCCGTTGTTCCTGTAATGTTTGCGCCTGGTTCCTCAAAGCTTTTTACTAATCCACCACCAACTGGATCTGTTACAGATGTAAAGACAATCGGAATTTCACTTGTTGCATTTAATGCACTTTGAGCACTTGGTGTTGAGTTTGCAAAGATTAAATCAACACCATCGCCAGCAAAATTATTTGCAATTGTTTGGCTATTATTTTGATCACCTTGTGCGATTTGGACATCATATTCTACATCTAAGCCCTTTTCTTCTAACGCTGCCTGGAATCCTTCTAAAGCTGTATCAAGTGAAGGATGCTCAACAAGTTGATTTACACCTACTTTATATGTTTTTTCCCCTTCTGAACCTGAACCCTTATTAGCTTCATCTGAAGTACCTTCACTATTACCACAACCGGCTAATGCTACAAAACTAGCTAACATCATACTTGCTCCTAATTTCCAACCCTTTTTCATTTCTTTATCCCCCTTTTTATCGCTTTTACGCTTTTATGCTTCTACGCTTTTATTGATTAAATTATACAAGAAAATAAAATTAATTCAATATTATTCGAATATTTATCTTGTATTTTCTCTCCCTTCTTAAATCAAAACACTGATAGAATACGGTTATTTACGTTTACAACATTGTTATTTTATCGGATTTGCATTCTATCAAAATACTATCCTTGTAAAATATGGATTTATGCCCCGATAATGTAATTGTAACTGCCAAAATTCAGTTTGTAAACGATGTCATTTCAGTTGTGGTAAGATAACTTTCCTATACACTCACTCGCATGAAATGGTGATGCTTTATAACAAAAAGGAGTCCTCGATATACGATGGACTCCTTTTTGTTATATATATTTAGATCGTTTTGCTATGGCCACTTTAATACTATTTTCCACTGGGATGCATCTAAAAATGGATAACTTTCTGATCAAAACTTACTAGCTGTATGAATTATTTTGTAAGTGATAAATCTGCTACATGGTTTCTTTTTTCACCCATTATCCTATTCAAAATTTGACTGACTAATTTTGAATACAAAGGATTATCTCTTTGCCGCGGGTAAGGTAAACGAATCGGCAGATCTAACACAATTTCACCCGCTTCAACCAGGAGCACTCTATTTGCTAGAGCAACTGCTTCCTCCACATCGTGTGTAACAAGAATCGCAGTTAATTGCTTTTCTCTCCAAAGATTTTCTATTAATTCATGCATTTCAATTCTTGTTAAAGCGTCAAGAGCCCCTAGTGGTTCATCCAATAAAAGTAGTTGCGGTTCATGGATGAGAGCTCTCGCAAGTGCCACTCTTTGTTTTTGCCCACCAGATAATACAGATGGCCAATCTTGTGCACGTTCGGATAAACCGACCTGATCAAGTACTTTGGGAATCTGCTTCTTCTGCCAATCGAGCTTTAAGCCTAGCCCTACATTGTCATAAACCTTTTTCCACGGAAGAAGGCGACCATCTTGAAACATCATTTTTGCTAGTTTATTCCTGCCATTAAGTTCTTGACCGTTAACAGTCACACTTCCTGAACTTATTGCTTCTAGCCCAGCAATAATTCGCAATAATGTACTTTTCCCGCAACCACTTTTCCCTACAACCGCAATAAAATCTCCCTTATTAACTTGTAAATCTATTTTCCTTAAAACTTCCTTATTATCAAATGACTTACTGATATTTGAAAGCTTTAGAATCAGATCAGTTCCGCTTTCCTTTGCCATCAATTACACCTCCGAATCATTTTTGATGGCTTGGATGCCATTTTAAAAATCTTTTTTCTGCTACTTTTGCAGCTACATCAGATAGTTTTCCTAATAATGCATAGAGAATAATACTTAACACAACGACATCAAGTTGCATAAATTCTCTTGCGTTCATAGCCATATAGCCAATTCCAGAATTTGCAGCAATCGTTTCTGCTACAATTAACGTGACCCATGTGATTCCTAGGGCGTATCTAACTCCAACAAGAATTGAAGGTAGAGCTGCTGGAAATATAATATGCCAAAACAATGAAAATCCTTTTAGTTCATATACATGCGCCATTTCGATTAGAGATTTGTCTACAGACCGAATCCCGTGAAACGTATTTAAGTAAATCGGAAAAAAGGTACCTAAGGCTACAAGAAATAATTTTGCTTCTTCTTCTATTCCAAACCAAAGAATAACAATTGGTATCAAAGCCAAGTGTGGAATATTTCGAATCATTTGGATGGAAGTGTCGAGTAAACTTTCTGATATTTTTGAAAGTCCATTCACCAATCCTAAAATAAAGCCAATTCCTCCACCAATGACAAATCCCCAGAAAGCTCGTTTCGTACTTATCCACACATCAGATGGTAATTGCCCACTTTGTGTTAATTCTACAGCAGCCGTAAAAATATTCAGTGGATTAGGCAGCACTTTTGTAGATAGAATGCCAAGTGATGAAAATAACTGCCAAGACCCTATCAAAATAATTGGAATAACCCAAGGTAAAATTCGTTTATATATCATTTTCGCTACCTCGTTGCATTTAATTTCTTTGGTAATAGTCCGTTCGCAACAATTTCTCCAAATGGGCTAACAATATTTGATTGCTTAGAATCATTTATTGTCTCTTCTAAATTTAAATGAGGAAATAATAATTCGGACACACGGTATGCCTCTTCTAAATGAGGATAACCTGACAAAATGAATGATTCTATTCCAATTTCTTCGTATTCCTTCATACGTTTCGCAACAGTTTCCGGATCACCAACAAGAGCTGTACCGGCACCCCCTCTGACAAGACCAACACCAGCCCAAAGATTCGGACTAATTTCTAAATTTTCTGTTCTGCCATTGTGAAGTTCTGACATTCTTCTTTGTCCAACAGAGTCAAAACGCGAAAAAACCTTTTGTGATTCCGCAATCAAATCATCGTCCACATACTTAATTAAACGATTAGCAGCATCCCAAGCTTCTTGTTCAGTTTCTCTCACGATGACATGGAGACGGATTCCAAATCGTACCGTTCTTCCTCTTTCTGCTGCTAATTGCTTCACTTTCTTAATTTTTTCCTCTACTTGCTTAGGCGGTTCCCCCCATGTTAAATACACATCAACGTGATCGGCAGCAATTTGTTGCCCTATTTCTGAAGACCCTCCAAAATACAGTGGCGGGTATGGACTTTGAACAGGAGGATATAGTTGTTTTCCATCTGTTACAGTTAAATAGTTACCCGAATAATTTGATTCTCCATTTTCTAATAGTTCCTTCCAAATTGTTAGAAACTCATCTGTCAGTTCATAACGTTCCTGATGAGATAAATGCACCCCATCTCCAGCTAGCTCAACAGGGTCTCCACCAGTAACCACATTGATTAACAATCGCCCGTTAGATAATCTATCAAATGTTGCTGCCATTCTTGCAGCTTGAGACGGAGAAGTGATGCCAGGTCTAACTGCCACAAGAAATTTCATACGCGAAGTCAACGGGATTAATGATGATGCAACGACCCATGCATCTTCACAAGATCTTCCAGTAGGTAGCAAAGCCCCGGTAAAGCCTAAACTATCGACAGCCTGTGCGACTTGTTGTAAATAGGGTAAATTTACT
Source organism: Metabacillus rhizolycopersici (assembly GCF_020075705.1). Next base: position 10,069 of record NZ_JAIQUM010000020.1, read on the forward strand.
GCTCTCCCCCCAGTTGTTACACCTAAATATCGTGAATCACCATGCGTCGGAATAAACCAAAAAACGTTCATTTTTTTCCTCTCCTTTTATTTTTCAGATTTTAATACAGCATCTTTCGTAGCAATTTCTTTAGGAATTAACTTCAGATCATAAAATTGATTTGCAATTTGTTGCTGATCACTAACGACTTCATTCGTGATCTTTTCGATTCCGTAAGCTCTTCTTTTTAGGACAACTTCTAATGTTTCTTTATCCATACCAATTTGCGGAGCTAAAAATTCTGCTGCCTCCAATTGATTTTCATTAACCCACTGTTCTGCTTTTTCAATTTCCTTATAAATAATGTCTAAAACATCAGAATGATCTTTTGCAAATTGTTCAGAGGCTAAGAAAAACTCTCTGTTATTGACTAAATCTGTCCCATCAACTAATATACGTGCACCCGTTTTTCTCTCAGCCTCTGCTAAAAATGGATCCCAAATCACCCATGCATCAACAGCACCTTTTTCAAATGCAGCCCTGGCATCTGCTGGTGGTAAGAAGACTGTTTCAATCTCTTCATATTGAACACCATATTTTTCTAAAGCTTTTACGAGTAAATAATGAACATTTGATCCTTTATTTAAAGCGATTTTCTTACCTTGTAAATCTTCAACACTATTAATGGAGGAACCCTTCGGAACAATGATCGCCTCCCCCCTTGGATTCGATGGCTCATTTGCATAATAGATCAACGGAGCATCAGCTGATTGAGCGAATATTGGGGGAGCCTCACCGGTATGACCGAAATCTAAGCTACCTACATTTAAAGCCTCTAACAGTTGTGGACCACCAGGAAACTCTGTCCATTTCACTGTGAATCCATGCGGCTCTAACTCCTTTTCCAATGTTTCTTGAGCTTTAAGAAAATTTAGCGTACCAAATTTTTGATAACCAATTTGAATCGTTTTTTGCTCATCTTTTGACGAAGCTTCTTCATTTGATGTTGAAGTGTTACATGCACTTAAAACAAATAAAAAAGTTAAAGATAATAATAGAATCCATGTTTTATTCTTTACATTAGTTAACAATTCCCTCTCCTCCAAACATGATTTGATTGACTGGCTGATCTTTTTTACTTTTGGTTTCATCCTTTGAACATATAGGTGTTAGCCTAAAAACAAATGCTTGTGATGTTTTTTCATGTGCTCACTCCCTTGGTTAATCCCTCACTTAACCAACTGATTTAGTGTGTTTAATAATCACAAAAAACAAAAAGAGATCCAACAAAGAGTATGGCCTAGGCTACTCTTTATTGAATCTCTGGTCGTCCAGTTGATTCATTTCATTTTTTAAATTTGACTATGTCTTAACGCAGATTATTTTATAAAATAATCTTAACAGAAATCTAAATAATCAGTCAATTGTTTTTTGATTATTCCTATGTATTTAATAAGAATTAAACATTAACCATTTACTATTTCCAACAACCTAAAAATGTAAAGTGACAATAAAGTTATTTAATTTTAAAACCTCAAACAAGCATAGCCCCTTACTAAATTAGGACGGGGTTAAAATATAGTTGTTTAATTTTTGATGTAAATGCTTCTATGCACTTAAAAATATAACAATAAAGTCATTTAAACCTAAGCGTTCTACCACAATCGCGCCCTTTAGCTGAAGAAGGAGTTACCTTTTATTTCCCGTTTAATTGCTTTAACCACTCTATAAACCAATCTTGAGGTAACTTTACTTTTGAGAGGTCTAAGTTCTGCAATTCTTCTAATGAGTAAGTATTCACCAAAAATAAATCCCATTGACATTCAATATCTTGTGCTATCCCAAACGCTATGTTATCAAATTCATTCAATTCTTCAGTCTCATCATCGTCGAAAGCCATTGTGAGGTTATCACACCACTTCGCGAACTCATATTGTGAGAATTTATTTTCTTTTCTACATATGATATTTAACAATTCCTTTAAGTTTTCAAATGAATGCGGAAGGTCAATCGAGGTTTCATTCCAGTTCCAATTCATATAAACATCCCCTATTATCAACTGTAATTACTTACTACACTTGTTCAACTAAACTGCATCCATTAATTTAAGAGAAACCTTCACAATCTCATCTAAACTTTAACATAGACATCCAATTTTCTTAAAGGGTATTGCTCCACAATCTGGCCCTAAAATGAAAATAAGCGCTATTCCTTTTTTGCAGGAAAGCGCCCTATTCTTGAATATCCAGTAGAAAACATCCTTCTTTTATTCAAGAAAGGCGCCTGATTATAATATAAGGGTAGCCAAAATATTTATCCAAGAGCTAAATTTTTAAAAACCTAATAATAACGAGTAAATTTATATTATTCATGACTTCACATATTCTTAAATAATCTTTTAACTGATCTGTTAATAGAGTTTTGATTTAATCAATCAATCCTAAAAAGTTTTTTCCAAGTATATATTCCTTTTGGTTATCAGGAATTTGAAGTAAATCAATCCAACTTTTCTTTGCCGAATAGTCATATTTATTAAATTTTTTCATTCCATATGGTCCGTCGCAACCATAAAGAACTTTACGATATCCTAAAGATTCCACTGCCTTTTTTACAATAGATGGATTAAGATAATCACTTGATGTGTCAACAAATACATTTGGTTGATCCTTAATGTATTTCCATAGTTTTTTCCAAAAAGGAAGACCCGCGTGAGCATAAATCAATTTAAGTTTAGGGTAATTTTCAGGTAAATATTTATAGGATTCTGGTTCTGAAGATAGATGAATAATCATAGGTATGCCTTTTGATTCACACATAGCCGCAACTGGATCGAGTGCCTTAATACTATATTCATGCATGAACGGATGAGCTTTCACTCCAATAAAACTAGGTTTATTAAGATATAATTCTACCTCTTCTACTGATACAGGAATCATTGGATTCACAGCTACCCAGCCTAGAAACCGGTCTGGAAATCTATCAATTGCAGTAGCAACAATATCATTGCTCGGCTTGGTAAAAATCTTGTATGAATTGCCATAAAGTTTCAAATAGCCACCTTTTACTAGACCATCATAAATTTTGAGCCCAATTTGAGGTGCATTTAGTATTAGGCAACGGAATAAGTGTTGTAAATTTTGTTGAAAAGTGCTATCCAATTCAAACATTGTTTCGTTCATGGGGGCGATTAGTGCTGTTTTAGTTATATCATTTTTATCCATACCCTCTATCATTTTTTCTAGAGTCAGCATTGTTTCATCCACATGAAAATGGCAATCAACAATCATTTTAATCCTCCCTTCGAATTACTATCTTATTTGTATTATCAAACCACTAAATTGTATCTCCCGTCTAGCAGAGTTCAACTAATTACTTTCCTTTCTTTTGGTATACTCCCTTCATATATCCATGCTTCAATCATATGATTAAAGAAGTCAGGCTTTGCCAAAGGAATTCCATGGCCAAAGTTAGATATAATCACCCCTTTACAATTCGGGTTACTTTCTACTATATCAATTGACGACTTTTTCATCACAGCTTTTTCTCTTTCTCCTACAGTAACTAGTATCTTTCCATTTGCTTTTTTTAAATGGTCAGGTATTTCAAATAACATGTTCTCTTCTAATATTCTAACAAGAGTATCTGATTTCATTTGACAACTATCTTTATATTATTTTTCAAAATAGTCTTTATGTACATATAGTGTTTTTGCTTGAACTTTTGAAAATGACTTATTTTTAGTTAATGGAAATGTTAATCTAATAGAGGGTCTAATCAACTTTTTTGCAAATGAAATTGGTCTCACTCTGGCAAACCTGGAACAACGCAATGGTAATGGGTGAAATTATTGAATTTGCTTATCCCACATCCAACCACTCACTCCTCCGCCATGTAAAAATAGCATCAATGAAGCATTCTTATCTCCATATTCTTGATAGTTCAAAACCAAACAAATCACCTTTCTTTTTATATAATCATTTTATCGTTTTTTGTTAAATACCGGATATTTTTTTTCAATTAAATGGCCCGATTGTTGAATAGCATGACGGGCGTTTTTTAAACAACTTTATTATCATGAAACCAAAAATACTTGACGATCATTCAGCTCATCGTCAAGTATTTTTGGTTTATTTCTTTAATAAAGAAGATTTATAAAATCTGCCTTTTCAATATTTCCGAAGTATTTCTTCACATTTATTTCATTAAGTGCTTTTTCAAGCTCTTCCTTTTCATAACGAGTCCCAAGCAAAGCTTGTTCAACCTCTTCTACATCGCCAACTCCAAAAAAGTCGCCATATATTTTACAATTATGAATGCTGCCTTTTTGGACCTCAAGACGCACATCAATTTGACCAACTGGGAATCGATGTGAATGCTGGTAGTTGAATTTTGGTGATTTCCCATAATTCCAATCCCAATTTTGGTAGCGTTCCTGCGAGATTTCATTGATTTTTTTCCAGTCGTCCTCTTTCAGTTCATAGGTTGGGATCGGTTCGGTGCCATCGAAGATATTATGAAGCAATAATTCTCTAAATTGTTCAATCGTGATTTTTTCTTCTAAGTATTCACTAATATTCGCAACACGACTTCTAACTGATTTAATCCCTTTTGATTCAATTTTGTCTTTTTTAACTTTTAAAGCTGAAACAACACTGTCAATCTCTGAGTCAAATAACAATGTCCCATGTGAAAACATTCGCCCTCTTGTAGAAAATTGGGCATTTCCTGAAATCTTTCGGCCGTCACTTGTCATAATATCATTTCTTCCACTCATCTCGGCTTTCACTCCAAGCTTTCCGAGTGCTTGAACAACTGGCTCTGTGAATTTCTTAAAGTTGTGAAAGCTTTCCCCATCATCCTTCGTAATAAAACTGAAATTCAAATTCCCTTTATCGTGGTAAACAGCACCACCACCGGAAAGTCTTCTCACAACATGAATATTTTGTTCTTCAACATAAGCAGTATTTATCTCTTCAATTGTGTTTTGATTTTTACCGATGATAATCGATGGTTCATTTATGTAAAATAATAAATAAGATTCGCTTGAATCTAAATACTTAAGTGCATATTCTTCAATCGCCAAGTTCATTCTTGGGTCTGTTATTCCTTTATTATCAATAAAAAGCATGTAAATTCCTCCAATTAATGATTGCTCCACGCATATCCTGAACTCGCAAGGACAACCTGTCCTTCGAATTCCTGTGCGGCTTCTTTGACTAAATTTTCGTGATCCCCGTAATGTGGTAAATGCGTTAATAACAGTTGTTTTACCTCAGCATGCTGAGCAATACGTGCCGCTTCCTTGCTATTCATATGTCCAGCATTTGTTCCATCCTGATTACCATAAAAGCTCGATTCAGCGATAAGAAGATCTGCTCCTTTTGAAAAAGGAATAAATTCCTCTTGAAAGCTTGAATCAGCAGTATAAATAATTGTTGAACGCTGATCTGATATCCTCATAGCAAAGCATGGAGCAGGATGGATCGTGCGTAAAAATGTAATAGTAAATGGTCCAATTGTTAAGGTTTGATTAGGGTCATACTCGATTCCTTTTGTTGCCTCTTTATAGGATAGCTTGTTAAAAGCTTCTTGATCTATGCCATGACCATAGATTGGCAAAGCCTTTTTTACACCTTTCAAAATCGATGTAACATAGCATCCATATTGTAAAGGTCCAATATCGGCAATATGATCATGATGATAATGAGATAAAATAACGGCATCCAATTCGTCTAGCTCAATCGTCTCCTGAAGCTTTGACAAAACAGCACTACCACAATCAACTAATAATCGAAAGCCCTTTGATTCTAGTAAATAACCTGATGTGGCTTCATTCGCTGCTGGAAAACCACCCCAAAACCCGATAACCTTTAGTTTCATGAACTCTTCATCCTTTCGAATTCTCCATTTCCTGCACTTTTAAACTATCTCCATTATACAAAATAAATATGTCGTATTCTAGAAAAGCGCTGGAGAAAAACATTAGACAAAAAAAGAAGCTAGTACCCAACTAACTTCTTCCATCAAAATTCAATTCCATTACAAGCTTGGCGTAATCGAAAGCAATAACGCCAAAAATATTACCAAGACTAACACTAAACTTAAAACTAAGAATAAATATGGATTTCTTCCTGTAATAAAAGTTATTAACTGAACAATTAGTAAGACAACGGCTAGAACAAATAATGGAATAGAATTTGAGGTTCCTTGTAAAGCTACAGACATTTCTGGTACCCATGCACCTTGATAAAACTTTTCGAATAAAGGTGAAATTCCCCCGTGTTCAATTGTTTCTGCCACAATATAAGGTGGAGATGAATTAGTCATAAAGCCAGTTATAATTAAAACAATTACGATGATGATCGCTTCCGCTCTAAGCCAGCCCAACTTCATGTCCTTTTTCAACAGAAAACCATTTATACAACCAAATAGGATAATCACAAAGTAAAGTAAGTGCTTCAGCAAAAGAGCTTCACCATATGGCAATAACCACGAGCTTTGATATTCAGGAACAGTATATTTCATCATCACTAGCCCTGAGACTGCGATGATTACGATTGCTATGATCGATAAAGGTGTGAACCAAGATCGAAATGTTTTCCAATTTTCTTTCTTAATTGAAAAAAAGCTAATCACAATAAGAACGCCAAACCAAACAGCCATTAAGAAGAAATGAAGAGTTTGTGAGAGAAGCCCTATTGTTTTACTATGCGATGCTATATGACCGCTCAAGCTTACAAGGATAATCAAAAAGAACGTAACGCCTAGCCCAATGATGCTATTTACTCGATCTAACGGAACAAAATACAAAAATAGAGATAGAACAATTGAAATCAGGAAAGTTATTAACCAAACTCTTCCAGAATCTGTCGTAAGGATCAGTGTATGAACTAATGTTAAGAAATCCCTTTTCCCATAAAAGAAAACAAATAACTGGAGAAGTGGGCCAAATGAAAGAATTCCAATTAATAATGCCAAAAAACTTATTAATCTTTTGGGCATTTTTATTTCTGGCTTATAGCCATTGGGAATTGCATGCAATAGAAGTGCTCCAACTACAATGGCAAAACAGATGTAGAGAAGCGTATCTATCACAGTTGTTACCAAAATCATTATTTTTTCTTCCTTCTAGCAATAAGTACAAATAATAAAATGACGATTATGACAGCACCAATTAATAATACACCTACATTACCTTGACTTTCGTCCGTTTTTGTTTCTGTCTTTGAATTCAAGCCATTTTCTACTTGATCACTCGTTGATTCTTGATCTGTTATTTCGTCTTGATTCGTATCTGCTTCCTCAAGAGGAGTTTCTTGCTCAACTTCTTCCACATTTACAGTAAAAGAATATTCACCTGAGACAGGATGACTGTCAGCACTAATGATATCCCACTTTACCTTATATTCCCCATTTGAAAGTGGTTGTTCGAAATAAACATTAAGGATATTATCATGAATTTCAATGCTTTTTACAGGTGTTTCTTGGCCACTTTCGTCAATTACTGTGACAATGCTTCCTTGTTGAATAGATGAATTAAAGTTTAACTCAATACTATCTAGCTTTTCTATCACTTCTGAGCCTTCCGCTGGATTGGAGGATTCTAATCCTGTGTGAGCAAATACCAAAGTAGGTACAAGCATCAGGATTGCAAATAAAAACATCATTTTTTTCATTTCATTTCACCTCATACATTTTCATGGTTATCTCTCTATACGAAAAAACGTCCCTGCTCGGGAATTTCTCTCAAATAAACCTTTTTTATGTTAGTCTTTTCGAAACTTTACCAGCAGTTTATTTGCGATTAAACCTTTAAGAGGTACCTACAACATTCTAGTTTTCATTTATAGTATAGTCAACAAGTAGGAATTTCTGTCATGGAAATGTCAATAGGACGTGAACTTTATATGACCATCCACTAAAAAGTGGGTAACTTATTCTTTCAATTTAAAATACAAATTTTTTTCAATCTAACCACCAGTTGTTACAAAACAACTGTTGACATATACCATCTGTTATAATACAATAAAAACAATAAATGACATGGAGGCGATTCCAAATGATCATGAAAATTAATGACTTTTTTAGAAACTTGCCAAAAAAACAGTGCAAAGAGTGTGGAAATGAAATTGAAGAGCAACATGAGTGCTATGGCAACACATGCGATGAGTGCCAACATGTAACAGATATTTAAAAATCATTGATAATTTACGTTCTGTACTATTACACATAATTCCCATTAAAACTTTTCTTCACACAAAAAGGATGACGAAACATCGTCATCCTTTTTGTGTAGAAAGATAAAATATTTTTTAGACTTATCCGACCGTCTTCAGCTGAACAAGACTGATGGAAGTCCTATTTTAAGATGTCGCTACTAGCTTCCTTTTCTTCATTGTTGATCCACGGATAGCTAGTTTCATAGAGAATATATGTTTTTCGGTAGAACGAAATTGTCTTTTATGTATTTTTTCAAAGGCGACCTCTATTGATTTTATAGCCATTTCCTCAACTGGCTGTACCACTGTAGTAATCTTTGGGTCAAATAGCTCTGAAATTTCCATGTTGTCAAAACCAACAACAGCAAAGTCTTCAGGAATATTCCATCCATGTTTTTTTGCTTCCGAAATGAAACCAGCTGCGACAGAATCTCCACCAGTAAAAATTGCTGTTGGTTTGATTTTCATCTCCGTTATCTTTCTGAAAATTTGTTTTCCATCTTCAATACTAGCAACATTTTCAAAGTGGAAATTCTCATCAAAGGTACAACCAGACTCTAATAATGCCCTTTTAAATCCTTTCTCCCTCGCCTTCATTCCTTCGCTTACGATACCGTTAGAACAATAAGCAATCTGTCTATGGCCCATTTCAAGTAAATGCTTTGCCACGTTATAGCCGCTTGAAGCTTGATTCATATACACCATTGGAATTTGAGCATGCTCAATCATTTCATTGCAAAGCACGATTGGACCATAATTTAAATAAGCATCAATGATAGACCAATCATTTTCAATCGAAGTCATAATTACTCCATCCACCTGCTTGGTTTTAAGGAGATTTAAGTAATTTAGTTCCTTCTGTTTGGAGAATTGTGTTTGACAAATAATTAGCTGATAGCCTTTTGCAGATGCAGCCATTTCAAGTATTTCGATAAGCTGACTAAAAAAAGGCGTCGATATTTTCGGAATTAAGACAGCTATGATCCCTGTCTTATTATTTCTTAAACTTCTTGCCGCAGAATTTGGAACATACCCCAATTGCTCCATCGCCTGCTGAACAAGCTTTTTTTTCTCCACTGATACATATGGATGGTCATTTAAAACTCGGGATACAGTCGTTCTTGATAATCCTGCTAACTTCGCAACATCTTTTATGGTAGACAATGTTCTCCCTCCCCATTAGTTCTTTGTTGTCGCCCATCTCATCTTATATATGGAAACGTTTTCATTTATTTTAATTATATGAAACTATCACAATAAATTCAATCCCCTTTTACAAAAATAGTTAATTAACATTGAGAGTAGAACACATGTAAGGGAAAGAATTATCTCTTTCCCTTACATGTGTCAATAGTATTAAGCAGGTATATCTTCATTTAGAATATGTCTTTCCTTCTTCACCTTCAACGTAAAGTAGACAATTGTTCCGATTACCGCACAAACTAAAAATCCAACTAAAACGAGTGCTTGTGACCACATATCAGTAAAATCTCCACTTGAGATAATTGCTTTAAATCCAGCAACTGAATATGTCATTGGTAACCATTGATTTATTTTCTGAAATATATTTGGAATTAACTCTAACGGAAACGTTCCAGCACTTGTTGTTAATTGCAAAATTAATACAATAATTGCAACAAAACGACCAGGATCAGCCATCGTTGTCACCAAAAATTGAACAATTGCCATAAATGTTAAACTAGTTAATATACTGAACAAGATAAACAATTCTACACTTTTCACTTCAATACCTAATCCAAATAAAAGAATGACATCTGCTAGAATTGCTTGAACGACTGCAACAAAGAATAAAACACTGAATTTGCTTAAAAACCATGTAAATCCTGATTTTGGGATCCCTGATGATTCTCTTAGTGGAAAGACTACAGTTAATAGTAATGCTCCAACAAATAATGCTAGCGACAAGAAGTATGGCGCAAGACCAGTTCCATAGTTTGGCACTTCATGTAATTCTTCGGTATGAAGATCAACTGGATTGGCAACCATATCGAATAATTCATTAGAACCTTGAGTCTCTTTCGTTTCCTCAGATGCTTCTCCTAGCTTCGTCGAAAGCTCACTTGTTCCATCAGATAACACTGTTAATCCGTTATTGATTTGATCAGCTCCATTTGCTAGTTCCGTTGATCCGGCTTCTAAAGCAACAGACCCATCAGCTAGCTGGCTGATCCCTTTTTCGAGCGCTATTCCACCGTCTTTTAGCTGTTTCGTTCCTACTTTCGCTTCCGTAATTTTGTCGCCGAAAACACTTAAGCCAGATGTAATTTTGGATTGTCCCTCATTCACCTGAACTGCACCATTGTATAGCTTTTCTTGACCAGCTGCTAATTGATCGATCGTATCTTGAACTATAACAGTACCATTATAAATTTTTTCAGTACTTGCTGGTAACTCGGCTACGTTTTTGGTAAGCTCACTAGCTCCCGCTGCCAATTGATTAAGATTTGAAGCTAATTGTTTTCCTCCTTGATCTAAAGAGCTGAGAGCTTCAGCTAACTTTTGTAACTCCTGTTTATTTTGTTCAGGTAGAGGCATTGCTTGCAATTCTGTCATCATGTCATTTACGTCTGTCATCACTTGCGATAAATTTTGTGACAGCTTAGCTGCTCCCACACTTGCATCAATACTTCCATCTGCAAGCTGATTAGTGCCAGCGACTAGTTTTGAAGCACTATTTTTCAACGTCTCTGTTCCACTTGTTAAACTTGGTAGCGATTTTTGTAATTCCTGCATTCCTAATCGTGACTCATTTAAGCCTGTTACTAATGCTGATGTGCCAGCTTCAGCCTTCACTGAACCATTATATAATTCATCTTGACCTTGCTTCATGGTAGCTAATCCTTCATCTAAACTACTAACGCCATTTGCTAGCTCTGATGAACCTGTTGATGCTTCCTGTAAACCATCTTTGAATGTGACTGAACTTTTCACCAGCTCATGAAGACTCTCATCAAGAGTGCTAGAGCCTTTCTTTAGCTCGCCGACTCCATCGTTAATTTTATTCGCACCGTCACTTGCTTCACCAATTCCATCTGCCATTAATTCGATATTGTCAAAAATACTTTCTGCATATGTCTTTGTTAGCGACGACGCAACCTCTTCTTTTATTTTCGTAACAGCACTTTCACCAATTTGTCCCGAAATAAAGTTATAAGCTTTATTCGTTTTAAAAGAAAGTTCTAAATGCTGTGGTTGAGCGTCTTGTAATGTTGTTGCATTGCTAGAGAAGTTTTCAGGAATTTCAATCACCATGTAATAATCATGGTTTTCAAGCCCTTTATCTGCATCTTCTTTATCAACAAAATTCCAGTCAAAGCTAGCATTTTCCTTTAAATTTCCAACGAGTTCATTCCCAACGTCTAACTCTTTTCCTTCATATGTTGCACCACGATCATTATTCACAACAGCTACGGGTAACTCATCAAGTTTTCCATAAGGATCCCAAAAAGCACTAAGATAACCACCGCTATACATTAACGGGATAAACAACACTCCAATTACTGCAATGAGAACCTTTTTATTTTTAAATAATGCTTTCCATTCTTGTTTTATTAAAGACATCTATTTCAACCTCCTACATTTCAAAGTGACCAATATATCAATTTGGTCATATTTTCGCAAAAAAGAAGAGGATCATCAGATCGACAATCCTTTTAATACATACAACTCAAGTAGCTGAGCAATTTTTTCTTTTTCAAGTGGTTCGTGATTTTTTTCCCAATCAAATATGAGTGATACATAAAGCTTTAAGAAGATAAATGACGTAAGCTCTGGATCACATGCTCTAATCTCCTTGTTGTCAATTGCTAGGATGATTTTTTGTTTAATATAGTTTAAAACCATCTCTTCAACTTTTTGCACGCCTTCTTTTACCGCTTTTGTTCCTAATTCATTACTTTCTTGATAAATTTTTATCGTTAGTAGATGTGTTTTGCGAAATTCTAAAATACGATAAATCGCTCGATGCACATTTTCAAAAAAAGATTGCTGTGGTTCAAACGCTTCATCCGCTGCTTCCTTCATATCAGCTAGTAATCTTTCTATGATTTCAGAAAATAAGTCTTCCTTGTTTTTATAAAAGGTATAAATGGTACCCTTTCCAACATTCGCCAGACGGGAGACTTGATCCATTGTTGTCGCTTTGTAACCAAATTGAGTAAAAGATCTGGTTGCGGCATCGAGAATATGTTGCTTTCGGTTGCTACTCAATACGACCACTCCTGCTCTTAAAAATGACCAAATGATCATTTTGGTCATTTAGTATGAATGTAATATAACATAATGCTTCTGTCTTTTCAATAAATGTCTTCCTTTTCATCACGGAATTCATTCTGAAGTTCTGGCCACTCATTATTCTGCCGAATAGTAAAATTGAGTTTGCTCTCTGGCTAACAAAGAACCTCTAGCTTTGATCAGCTAGAGGTTCTTTGTTATCTTTTAATTGTCCTACTTATTGAAAAGCTAGTACATCTGTATGAAGCTTTTTCTCTATTTTTATTTTTTCTAGACGATTATCTTTAATCGTTTGAACTGTAAATGTAAATTGGTCATATTCTAGCACAGTATTTTCCCCTTCTTCAGGGATGGTACCGATGTGGTTAAGAATAAAACCAGCAATTGTATCAATACTAGGGACTTCTATATTCATTTGAAATTGTTCATTAAAGTCATCAATTAATAATGATCCGCTTGCAATAAATGTGTTCTCATTAATCCGAGTAAGCTCTCCTTGTATTTCATCATACTCGTCATCAATTTCGCCAACGATTTCTTCAATCAGATCTTCAAATGTCGCAATTCCAGAAAATCCACCGTATTCATCAATTAGGATCGCAATATGATTCTGTGTCGCTTGTAATTCTTTTAACAAGTCATCAATATATTTTGTTTCAGGTACAAGATAAGGGACACGTAATAAATGGATGATATCGACATTTTCAAAGCCCACTTTACGTGCTTCCGCAAAATAATCTTTTATATTAAGGATTCCAATGATCGTATCATAATCTTCTTGATACACTGGAATTCGTGTATAATTTTCAGATAAGAGTAAATCAGCAACTTTCTCCTTTGGAGTATTCACGTCAATCGCAAATGTAGCTGTACGAGGTGTCATTATTTCCCTAGCAATTTTGTCATCAAGTTGGAATACACCTTTAATCATCTCAAGTTCCTCAGCGTTGATAGTACCATCTGCTTGCCCAGCTTGAGCTAACATTTTTATTTCTTCACGAGAAACTTTCTCCTCTTGATTATTTCCTAGCCTTGTTAACTTGACTAAAATATTAGTCGAGAACGATAATAATTTCACAAATGGCATCACAATTTTGTTAATAAACAAAATAGGCTTAACCGAAAACATCGCAATTCGTTCGGCGTTTTGTAAGGCAACCCGTTTAGGAAATAACTCACCAAATACGAGTGTGGTATAGGATAATATGATGGTGATAGCAACCACTGATATTTCGTTAGCATACGGGATGTCCCCTAAAATACCAGAAAAATATTTAGCTAATCCTGTTGCAGCCGAAGCACTTGAAAAGAACCCAGCAAGTGTAATACCTACCTGTATTGTTGCGATAAAGCTACTTGGATCTGCTATGAGTTTTTCGAGGAGAATTGCTTTTTTATTTCCTTCTCCCGCTAAATGTGCGATGCGGTTTTTGTTCAGTGAGACTAATGCCATCTCAGAAGCTGCAAAAAACGCATTCAATAAAGTTAAAAACGCAATTAAGATCAGTTGACCAATAATAAAACTATCGGGGTCAGCAGAACTGTTCATTCAGTAAATCTCTCCCTTTTTTTAAGTTATTACTATTATACTATAGTTCAGGATGAAAATATAAGATTACGAACTAAATTCACTTGCGAGATACATGCATTTACAATCAGGTCCTGGTTGTTGAACTAATTTACAAAATATTACTTTCCACAAATTAAAATAATCATATTATAATAGAAGAAACTTGATAATTACTTTATTTATGTTAGGGGCGTGTAAAATATGGCTAAATCAAAGGCAAGAAAAAGTAGGGAAAAACTGGTCAGAGAAGGAAAAATCGATGTAACAATCAGACGTGGAAGCTGGGGAGTTTTGAATCCAAATAGTCGTCAAACAAAATCAAAAAAAGAAACAATAACTCGAATGCAAACAAAACACCGAAAGAACCATTCTCACGCACATTATGATGAGAATGGTTCTTTTATTATTAATAATCTCATAGTGAACTCTTTGTTACCCAATTTTTGAACATCTTTGTTTAATTTTCTTCTATCATTCTTTAATGAATTCTTTTGTACTTCTTACAGTATCAATCGGACGAACTAATTTCTCGATTTGTTCACGTTTTGGTTCTAAGAATGGAGGTAAAGATAATTTTTCTCCAAGAGTTTCATATGGTTCGTCTCCCATAAATCCTGGACCATCTGTTGCAAACTCAAATAATATTTGTGGTGCAACTCTTGCGTACAATGATCCAAAGAAATGACGATCAACATAGCCAGACGTTTGGAAGTGGAAGCTTTCTAGACGTTTCATCCATTCTTCTAAAACAGATTTGTCTTCAACGCGGAATGCTGCATGGTGAACTGTACCAAAGCCTTGTCGTGCCTGAGGAAGAACTGCATTGTATTCCACAACAACTTGCGCACCATTTCCGCCTTCAGCAACTTCAAATAAATGGAATGCTCCTTCTTGCGCTATTTCTTTAAATAATAGAACTTTTTCCAGCATTTCTTTAAAATAATCAAAATTTGCAATCCGAACAAAGATTGGTCCTAATCCTGTAATAGCATACTCTAATGGGATTGGTCCCTTTTTCCATGGTGTACCAGCTGCAACACCTGTATTGTTTTCATCTGAGATTAATTGATATTGTTGATCATCAAAGTCAGCAAAAGAAAGTGTCTTTTTACCAAATTGTTCTTTTACACCTGTATGTTTTACCTCTAGTCGATCAAAACGGTTTACCCAATAGTCAATCGCTGCATCACTTGGTACACGAAAAGATGTTTTTGAAATCTCATTAGTACCATGCACACCTTTAGGAATACCAGGGAAATCGAAGAAAGTCATATCTGTACCTGCGTTACCTTCATCATCCGCAAAAAATAAGTGATATGTCTGAATATCATCTTGGTTAACGGTTTTCTTTACTAAACGCATACCTAAAATATAAGTGAAAAATTCATAGTTTTTTTCTGCGCTACTTGTAATGGCTGTTACATGATGGATTCCTTTTAATTCATTCATAATTGTTTCCTCCAATTGATCATTATTTTATGCTCGCTTCTTTTGTGTAGATTTACTACTCGAGTCACTAATCTATTTTCCTATATGTTGTATTGACTAATTGTTTTTTAAACAGATTCCCTTATCTCAAATTAAAATATCTTTAATTCGAAATAAATATATCATGGATAGCATTTGCTGTCAATTGTAAGAATAACGCCTGCACTTAAAACTACTTCTATTTTTTGTTCATAAATATAGTAATTTGATGGGAGATTAATTAGTAATAAATAGTGTTGGGGGCAATTATGCTTGAAAAGGGAAAAATAAACTCTGGTGAATTTCTTATATTAGTCATCGCATTTACAATTGGAAGTACGATACTTGATCTACCTTCCTTACTTATAGGCATATCAAGACAGGATGCATGGATTGCTTCCGCATTAACGACTTTTTTTAGTTTATCTTTTATCTTCATCTATAACCAAATAGCCACACTCTATTCATCCGGGACTTATGTCGAAATTAATGAAAAAGTATTCGGAAAATGGATTGGTAAAATCCTAGTACTTTTCTATCTTTTTTATTTCTATTATCTTTCTGCAGGTATGATTAGAGATATCGGGAATTTTTTTACTTCGGATATATTGGTTGATACACCTATTGAAGTAGTTATGATTCTTTTTTTATTAATTAGCTTATTCGGTGTCCAATTAGGATTAGAGGTCATCAGTCGGACTGCGTTAATTTTTTTCCCTTGGATAATAGCTTTGCTTTCCATATTAATCTTATTTCTTATCCCAGAAACAAGCTGGAAAATATGCAACCTATTTTAGGAGACGGATTGAAACCAATTATTAAGAGCGTATATCGCAATTTAGGACTTCCCTATTTAGAGCTTGTCATCATTTTAATGATCACACCTTATGTTTCAGAAAAAACAAAAAATAAATAAAGCCTTTTATATAGGAACATTAATTGGAGGAATCGTCTTAACCATCTTGGTTATTTTCAGCATTTTAATTTTGGGTACTGAAACTTCCTCAATAAATGCCTATCCTTCTTATGCATTAGGGCAAAGAATTAGCATTGGCGGCTTTCTAGAACGGATTGAAGTCATTGTAGCAATTATTTGGGTATTAACAATCTATTTTAAGGTGACGCTTTGCTATTATGGGCTCTCGATTGGATTAGCTCAAGTCCTTGGATTGAAAAGTTATAAAATCTTGCTTTTCCCATTAGCGTTTTTAATCCTTACTTTTTCTATCTTTGCCCATCCAAATATAGTGCATTTTAATGACTTTACTTCTTTAACGTGGACACCTTACTCCTTAACGGTCTGTTTTTTTCTTCCGCTGTTATTATTAATAGTGGGAAAAGTGAGACAAAAACGTTCTGCTTCCAGTGTAACTAAACAGACAGATAAACAAGATTCCAAAATATGATTTACATATCATTTATTCAGAAATTAATTGGTTACTGATCTACCTATTTCTTATTAGTTTTCTAGATAACTGACTTGCTTCATTATGTAGATAGCATCTTATCAGTTAAACATTTTAGTTTATATTGTACTTATTCTAATGAATTAACGCCTTGTTTTTGGCATCCTTTACTATACATGTTCGTCCAATAGACACTGTCAACTTTGAAAGATTCACGCAAACATTGTATAAAATTCTGAATTTTCGTTCATCATACTACTAAAGAATAGTATTTAGGAGAGGTGAAAATCATGCTAAGTCAATCAAAAGGATTGTCAGCTGAATTACTAAAAGAATACAACCATTTACAATTAATGTGGATTAGAGGAAAAGGCTATTTAGCTTACAATACAAAGAACATTGAGGCCACAAACTTAGTGCGATTTGGTGAAGATAAAGAAAACGCACTAAAAGAGTTTGACCTTTTGGTTTTTAATCATCTTAAGGAACAATATAAAAGCGATGGATAATATATATGGATCTTTTCAAAAAACGCAAAAAAGCGACCATGTTCATTTCATGAAAATAACGTGGTCGCTTACACTATTTCACTACACTTGGTAACTGTTTTCGTTCATAATTGAATTGCTTACATTCAACTGCTTTAAAACAACAGATGCAAGGCAATCAATAAATTCTGGTTTTGCATTCGGCATTTCTGGTCGGTAATAGCCCGCTCCAAGTTCATCTGTAATTACCTTACATTCATAATCATTGTCATATAACACTTCAAGGTGATCTGCGACAAATCCAACAGGGATATATACAAAGGTTTTATGACCTTTGTTAAATAACTCTTTTGTTAAGTCTTGGACATCTGGCCCTAACCACGTTTCTGGTGTATTTCCAGCACTTTGCCAACCGATAGCATAATCGCTTACTCCAGCAGCTTCAGCAATTAGGTTAGCTGTGTCTTGTAATTGCTGTGGATATGGATCACCACTTGCAATAATTTTTTCTGGAAGGCTATGAGCAGAAACAACTAGTATAGCCGTTTCTCTCTCTTCGGCGGTCATGTGGTCATATGTTTCTTTCACACGGTTCGCCCAATATGTGATAAATTTCGTCTCTGTGTACCAGCTTTCAACAGAGGTCATTGTTATCCCAAACTTTTCTGCTTCTTCTTTAGCTCGTCCATTATAGGACTTAACACTAAATGTTGAAAAATGGGGTGCTAATACGATACTCACTGCCTCAGTTAGGCCATCTTCATGCATTTGCTTTACCGCGTCTTCGATAAATGGCTCAATATGTTTTAAGCCAATATATAAGGTAAATTCAATTTCGTCTTGAATTTCATTTAAATGTTGCTCAAGCTTCTTGCCTTGCTCCATTGTAATTTTTGCAAGTGGGGAGATTCCACCAATTGCTTTGTAACGATTTTTCAAATCCTGAAGCATTTCCGGTGTAGGTTTGCGACCACGACGTATATGAGTATAATAGCGTTCAATATCCTCTTCTTTGTAAGGCGTTCCATACGCCATGACTAATAATCCCACTTTTTTCTTACTCAAAATGCATTCACCTCTGGTTGCTTTATTTCTATTTCATTAAAATGATTTTCCCACCTTTAAGGTTTCACTAGCAGTTAATCTGATACACTTTTCATTTAAGCATATACCCTTGCTTTTTTTGAATAATCATGAATAAACGCAGTTAGTCTCTTTAACGTCTCTGGATTCACATCAGGGAAAACCCCATGCCCTAAGTTGAAAATATAACCACCATGTTCCATCCCTTGATCTAAAATGGCTTTTGCTCTTTCTTCGATCACTTCCCAAGGCGAAAGTAAAATCGCTGGGTCCAGATTACCTTGGAGTGTTTTCGTTAAGCCTATTGCACGCGCTTCTTTAATTTGCAATCTCCAATCAAGACCGACAACATCTATAGGAAGATCATGCCATTCCTTCGCTAAGTGGCTAGCTCCTACTCCGAACATAATTAAAGGCACATTTTCCTTTTTTAATTCGCTAAAAATTCTTTCCATTGTTGGCTTAATATAAAAACGATAATCTGCTACGTTAAGAGCACCTACCCATGAATCAAATATTTGAATCGCTTTTGCACCTGCATGAATTTGCGCTTTTACATAAGTAATGCTCATTTCGGCAAGTTTGTCCATAAGTGCAAACCACGCTTTTGGTTCTGAATACATGAAGGCTTTTGTTTTGTTATAACTTTTAGAAGGTCCACCTTCAATCATATAACTAGCTAATGTAAATGGAGCTCCAGCAAAACCAATAAGTGGAACTTCAAGCTGTTCCTGAGTAAGAAGCTTTATCGTATCTAACACATATGGAACATCACTTTCTGGATCTATTTCGCCTAATTTTTCAACGTCGCTTAATGAGCGAATTGGGTCATCAATAACCGGACCGATTCCTGGTTTGATTTCAACATCTACGCCAATCGCTGGCAATGGTGTCATAATATCTTTGTAAAGAATTGCAGCATCTACATCATACTGTTCCACTGGCAATCTCGTTACATATGCACATAGCTCAGGCTGATGTGTAATTTCAAATAGGCCGTACTTTTCCTTTATCTTACGATATTCAGGTTGTGAACGACCTGCTTGTCTCATATACCAAACTGGAACATAGTCCGTCTTTTCTCCACGACACGCTTTTAAAAACGTATCATTGATTTTTTTTTCAGCCATCCAAAAAGTCCACCTTTCTATATAAAAAGAGGAAACCTCTGTCATCAAATAATATTAATTACAATATAATAACTATTCTATATTAAAGCTTCATCCCTTTCAACTATAACGTTTTCATGGGACGATGTATAGCTAAGAGGAGCAAATGTCGAAAAATAGACGAAATCAATGATATCAAAGTGTTAAGCTAGTTGTCTAACGGTTATTACAAGGTTTTATTCTTCTGATTAGATATGGTTAATTACTGCTAAACAAGCTAGGCTTTATGAATTCTGTTGCCACACCTTCTTCATTCGTTTGAACATTAAACGGTGCCACTTTATACGTACTTTCAGAAAAAACATTTATATACGGAATTTCATAAAACCCCGTTCCAGTTACTGTGCCAACTAACTTTTGTTCATTTTCTGTTTGTTCATAGATCCGGTACTCCACTCGGTCATCATTTTGTGCTTCCCATTCAAGTGTTAACGTAATTAAACCAAGAGGCTTAAACGTATATTTTGAATTAACTTTCTTGATATCCTCAATTCTTATTGGGCTCTCTAAATCATTGACTCCATCTGGAATAGAAAATGCCACATTTTGCTCCCACTTCGCAGTCGTTAAAATATCTTTAAATAGTTTTGTTGGATACGAGCTTCCATGCTTTAAATAATGTTGTTTATTTGTCTGATCATAGCCCATCCATAGCGCCCCAACGACATTTTCTGTAAAACCAACAAACCACGCATCCTTTGTCGCTCCTTCTATACCAGTAAAAGACGTTGAACCTGTTTTACCAGCTAGTTCTCCTTGAAACAGCCCATTTTGCGCGGTACCGTCACTTACAACATGTTGAAGCATTCTTGTCATATCCCAAGCAGTTTGTGGCGAATACACTTGTTTTATTTCTGGAAGGTTTTCAGCAATCACTTCACCAGCTTGATTTGTTATTTTTTGAATAAGATGATACTCACTATAATTCCCATCTGTTGTAAATGTTCGATAGGCATTCGCCATTTGTGTAGGAGTTACCCCTTCCGATAAACCACCTAATGCAATTGCTAAGCCCTGATCGTTAATCGGCATGCCAACTTCTTGTAAATATTCCTTACTTTCCGTAATCCCTATCTCAGATAACGTCCATACAGCTGCGGCATTTTTAGAAGCAACAATCGCATCAAACATTGAGACCTCACCAACATATTGATTATCATAGTTTTCCGGTGTGTAATCCCCGTACGTGAGCTTCTCATCCTTAAGCAAAGAATAGGGCTGAAACTGCTTTGACTCAATTGCTGGTGCATATACTGCTATTGGCTTGAAAGTAGAACCTGGTTGTCTTGGCACATTTAGGCGATTAAGCCCTTTTGGAACATAGTCTCGTCCCCCGATTGCTGCTAGAACTCCCCCTGACTGATTATCCATCAGAATAAACGCACCTTGTGCTAATTCATCTGTACCTGGAAAATACTCATTCCTTTGAAATAAATCATAAGCCGATTTTTGAAGCTTGACTTGAAGAGGTACGGTTATTGTATACCCACCTCTTAACAATTCCTCATTAGAAAGCGCATATTTTTCCTCTGCTTCATCAAAAACCATATCAATATATGTCGATAACCACGGGCTCTCTTGCTTTTTATTTACCTGTAATTTCACAGTTTTCCCTTGTGTTCTGACTACTTCATCATAGGTAATATATTTCTGGTCACCCATTAAACTTAAAATGACATCTCTCCGTTCCTTACTTTTTTCTACATTTGTAATGGGCGAATAAGTAGAAGGGGCCTTTGGTATTCCTGCTAGTAACGCTCCTTCTTCCAATGTTAGCTCGGAAACATCTTTGTTAAAATACAATTTAGCTGCCGACTTAATTCCATATGCACCATGCCCAAAGTAAACCTGGTTTAAATACATTTCTAGTAATTTCTTTTTACTATAACGCTTCTCCAAATTAATCGCGATAATGGCCTCTTTTGTTTTACGAAGGAATGTTTTATCATTTGTAAGAAAGATATTTTTCGCTAACTGCTGAGTAATGGTACTTCCACCCTCTACCTTACTACCAGCAATCATATCCTTATAAATTGCTCGTCCTATCGCTTTCATATCAATGCCATGATGCTCATAAAAGCGTTGGTCCTCGACAGAAACAAACGCCTGTTGAACATAATCTGGTACTTCAGATAGATCAACAAGTTCCCTATTCTCTACATAAATCTTTGTTAGTTCATTACCATCTATGTCAACTAGCTTTGAAGCCGTATTCATGACTAATTTTTCTTCATCAATGACGTAATCCCCTATAAAAATAATAAATAAATATCCGATAAAAGCGAAGATTACGGCCAATAGAAATATAAGTCCTGATAAAAGAAGTTTCTTTTTCAAATGAGATCACCCCTTTGTCCTTCTTTAAAAGATAAGAAAGTATAAATTTTTTTGACTTAGTTTTCGTGTCCAGCGCAAGCGCCTAGCCCCTCTTGGGTCTAAGCCTGAGGCTGAACAAGGCGCTTGCGCTTTTCTTAGTATTGTTAATAATAGGAAGGTATATGTGTTAAAAACAATAAAAATGGAAATAATTTTTAATTTTTTGGTATACTAAATCGATCTGATAGCATATTTAATGATGAGGTGATGAAAAGATGATGCTTTACATAACCTATGGAACTGTTGATTATTTAGCTAAACTTGTGAAAGCGCATAACGATAAAAGGCTACGACTTATGGCGAATAATGATACAGCAGTCTTATTTCACGAAACTGATGGAGCCTCCATCTTTAATGTCCCAAAAAGATATGAAGTATTAGAATCTACCGGCAATTTGTTGCATGGAAAATTCGCTGTAGTAAACAATATTCCTGTTTCGTATGAAGGAAGACCTCTTTATGAAAAACGGTTTAGTGATCGAGCACGCCTACTTGAAAAACAACGTGGAATTACAGCTATTCGAGTACTACGTCCTGAGAAAAGTGATACATACATCATTCTAACATTATGGGAAAACGAGCAATTCTTCAAGGCTTGGCAGGATTCACTCGCGGGAATTGAGCAGCAACATACCTTCCCACGTCCATCCTATATCACAACATACTCTTCAATCGACATTGAAGACTAAAAACACTCCACTCCCTTGCAGAAATTGCAGGGGATTTTTTTAATAGAAAGCTTTATACGATACCTACCTCTTCAATCATCATTACTCCTAAAAGGACCATATTGCTTCTCCAATATTTTGACAGCATGTGCATAATTGACAATATTTCCATGGAAATGACATCGTCTTTCTACATAATGAAGAATTATTCTAAACCTGTTGTTCCATAGATTGCATTGAATAAATTTTTTTCACACTTCTCACCTCTAATTACTCTCATTCATACAGTAATAATAAAACCCACCATGGGCTTTGTTGAGGAGTGATGAAATTGGAAGTATCACTTACACTCATACATTGGATCTATTTAGTATTCATCGTAGCCATCATCGGTTTTATGCTCTTTCGTCGCGATACAACCATTGTATGTATAGTTGGCATTCTTTCACTAGCTGCAGTATCTACATTGTCCATCAGTGATTCTGTTAGTAGTCTTTTTAATAGCTTTATCTTTGCGATAACAGAACTATTACCAACCATTCTTGTCATTTCAATTATTGTCGCAATGAGTAAAATATTAACGATATCAGGAATCAATGAGGTGATGATTTCACCTTTCGCAAAAGTCATTAAAAATCCTACAACAGCTTTCTGGACAGTCGGAATTTTAACAGTTTTCCGAAAGAAGTCCCCTTCCTCAAGGAACGAAGTGAGTAGGGATGGGATGAATTTCGGTTAGGCGTTAGCCTAAAGATTCTCGACATATTGCCAGTTATTATTGTGACTGAGAAACTCGCAATCTTTTAGGTTGACCTGTTTGTACGACTTATTAGGCTTCGTGATGTAGCTCCCATGAATATCTTTGATATACCCCATACCTGTCCCAGTAAATCCTGTAATATATCCAATTTGCCCATATACTCGTACTCGGTCATTCAGATAAAATCCTTTCAGTTGTTTCACATTCTTTTTGTTTCGCTTGCTCTCGATATTCTTTGTCTTCCGGCCTTTTCTAGCTGTGGCTTCATGCAACGAACGTTTTTTCTTACGAAATTGCTTGATATAGAAGACGGATTTACTCATTTGCTGAATCGTTTCTATTCTACTTATCGCAACCGCATCATTCGCATGAGTTTTTTCTAGTCCTAACTCTTTTCTTCGTGGTGTAGTGACTGACCCATACGTCACGTTAGCCTCCGGGTACTTTGTAAATACCCGTTTACGGAAGATATTCATGAACGTTCCCTCTTTGTATGACGGTAATTTTTTGCCTTCTTCCATCCACTTCCATAAGATTGCACCCTTTTGATGATTCTCATGCGTATGGCAATCTGTACATACTGTAATGAGGTTATCAGCTCGATCACTGCCTCCATGTGAACGATAAACAATATGATGCGTATTCAAAATACCGCCCTTTTTCTTACACACTTGACACGTATAATGGTCCCTTTCGAATACAAAATAACGGACATCGTGATAGCCAAGTGTTTGCCCTTGTTGATACTCTTCACCTTGTATCTCAGGATTCATCATCTTCTGAATATCGAACTTACCTACTTCTATCGTTAACAGAGGATTGGATACAAGAGATAAAAACGTATCGATCCAGTGAAACGTGTTATCTAGGCGACATTGTATACTTGGTGGTAGCCAGTTTTCGTGGCGCTTACGGTTGCCAAATCGCGGCTTTCGATATCGGCATTTTCGGTTACGTCTACTTCTTCGGTAAATACGTCTTGTTTCTAATAAACTCTTAACATCTTGACGTACTTCTACCTCTCCTTTGGCAAGTACCTTGTCATTGGTCGTAACCGCTATCCCTGTGTGTTTAGCACCTAAATCTACACCAACATTAATAGGTTGTTTGTAGCCACTACTTCCATATAGAAGTTGGATCGTAAATGGTTGATAGCTTACGATCTTTGCTTTCTTTTGTTTGAGCAAGAGTCTCGCTTTTCTTGGTTTGCATGGCATTAAGGCTTTCCCATGCTTATTAAGTACGAATACGAACATGACGTATTCCCTCCTTTTGGAGTTCGTTTCCCTTCGCCAATGTTGGAATGGCTTTGCGGTAAAACCGCCAAACTAGGTTGACCGTTCCTACCCATTTAGAACTATTACAGAGCCTACACAGAGCAACGGACTAGGGAATCATCCGAGGGTGTGATAACCATCCCAACGTAGTTCTCGTAAAACTTAGGCTAGACAACTAAAGGCTTTTTCAAGCCCCCACTTCAAGATTCGTTAGAATCTAAGTGGTGGGTAGTTGACTGATGTTCATCTCTTTGTTCTTTTGGCCATCACCAGCTGTTGCATTAATCGAAGCTGTCTTATTACCTGTTGCCATTCGAGCAGGTCTCCCTGCTTTAGGTGTTGCCATTGCAATGAACTTGTTCGGTCACGGAATCGCTCTTTCTGGTGATTTCATTATTCAAGCTGCTCCAAAGCTTACGGCAGATGCTGCTGGAATTCCTGTAGATGACGTTATCACTGCGAGTATTCCTCTTGTACTTACAATGGGGCTCGTGACGACAATCACTGCGTATTTCATTTTAATGAGAGAGAGTAAGCTAAAAAAGACATTTCCAACTGTAGCCATTGCATCACCTGTACAAGAAATAGATGAGAAATTGTTATCTCCAACTTCTAAGAAAATCCTCGCTATCATGATCCCAATTATTTTTCTAGGAGATGTTGTTATCATGTCCACACTAAACTTATAAGGTGGGGACGCAACAGCATTGATCGGAGGTACTGCGTACTCATTTTAATTATAACAATCTGTTTAGCACACAAGAAGCAAGGATTTGAGCAATCAACTAACTATCTAATCGAAGGATTTCAGTTTGACTTTAAGGTATTTGGACCTGTCATTCCAATTGCAGCATTTTTCTATTTAGGGGATGCTGGTTTCTATACTATTATTAGAGAATATTTACCGCAAAACTCGGAAGGAATTGTCAATGATTTAGGAGTAGCACTTGCAACGATTGTGCCGTTAACACCAGAAGTTGAGGCAATCACATTAACAGGTGTTGGGATTTTAACAAGGCTTGATGGCTCAGGATTTTCAGGTATTTCCCTTGCTGGGTCGATTGGGCTTGTTGTAACGACGATTGTTGCGATGTTCTTGATTTAGGGATTTCCTCTACAAGATAACTCGCATGCATAACCTCAAAAAAAGTAAATCTAACAGTTCCTCCATTTAATGAGTCCTTGTTAGATTTACTCGTACTACTTATTTATTCAGATTATAATGTTTCACACGGTTACAAATTGATTATTCCGTTACAAATTGGACTGCTCCCTCTACTTCTACATTCTTAGGAACACGAATATAAAGGACATTTTCTCCACCGATGCGATTCACATCAGAAAATAGATCGATGCCATTTCTTGATGTGAATTGGGAAATCGTAAATTCCTTAGCAAATTTGCCAACATGAATATCTATCATATTAGTATCACTAATTGTTAATCGCTCTTCTTCTAATTCTATCGTAAAGGGGACAATATCATCAGTTAGTTCAATATTCTCGATAATTGTTCTTGTATAATATTGTGTGACCTCTACCTGATTATCCTCTACATCTTTTCTCTCTACCAATATAAAAGCACTACTATATTGCTCGTCTACTTGAGTGATTTCAAGCTGCTTCCCTTCATAAGGAAAATCCCACTGCTTCTTAATTAAAACACCGTCTATGTTTTCTTTCTCTATTTGCTTTCCTTCAGATGCAGCATTGATTAACAAGTGGCCTGCCCGCTCTGCTTTTGCTAATTCCTCCTGATTTTCAACAACCTTATTTAGAGATTCCTCAATCGGAAGTAGATAAAATAATACAACGGCTACAAGCAATAACGCTCCGTATACACCTAACACCAATTTCAAGTTAAGTTTTTGTAAAAGCGTCCCTCTCTTAATCGCATTCACACCTTTATAAATGATTGCAATAATAATGATAAGGAGCAAAATTTGGATAAGTGAACCTATAATCATTGTCTCACCTCCATTTTATTTGCTAGAATAATAGAACCGTAAAACAAGATACTAGCTGTCACAATAACCTTCAATACAAAGAATAATAAAGAGGTCTCTTTTACAAAAAATTTAACCGTCTCAAGTATAATAGGTGCTTCCTCATTCTTGTTTATACTCAAAAACAAATAACCAAAAAATACTGCCGGAAGTAACACACTGAACCATTTACTTATTTGAACGAGCACTCCAACTAAATATCCTAGAGAAGCTACTAATAAAACGTAAAAGGTGCTAACAATCATTCCTAAAAGCAATTCTTGAAAACTAATGATTGTTCCCATCACATTTCCATCATCTAAAATAAAGTACATCACAACCTTTAATAAGATTCCGGAAAGCATTGCTGTGACCCCACCAATGATACTTGCAAATACTAAAAAACAGATATTGGAAAGGTTGCTGCTAAATCGATTTGCTACAAACACAAAATCATCATTTCGATACGCCTTCGTTGTGATAATAATCGCACTGATAAAGGACCAAATCATTGTAAATATAATGATGATATCCCCTGTGTAATAGCTAATATTCAATGAGTAACCATCAGAACTCGTCCCCATTGAGCCACTTCCATTCATCGATAGGAGCATGCCAACAACTTGAATAATGAGCAGTGAACTAAAAATACTTAAATGCGCTTTTAGCTTATACAGAAACTGGTTCTTCACGACGGCGAATAACTTAACCTCTGCTAAATACATCATCAATTCCTCCCTTCGTTTTACTCGTTAAATATGTACACAGGTCATCTGCAGCGACTGATGTCATTTCAACACCTCTATAGCTAGCATGTTCTTTCTCTGAATCTGTAAAATTATTTTTCACAACAATATAAGCACTGTCTAACCCTATCCGCTTTTCATAAAGGATTTCTCTGTTTCCTACGATTTCATTCACAGCATCTTCTTGCCCATTTAAACCAATCGCATATTCCTTCAGATCCGCAATCGACATATGCAGAGTCATTTCACCTTCCTTTATAAGGAGAACATCTTCTAACAGATCCTCGATTTCATTTAATAGATGACTAGATAAAATAATCGTCCGGGGATGCTCAAGATATTCCTTTAGCAAAGCTCGGTAAAAGTCTTTTCGTACCGCTGAATCCATTCCTGTCGTCGGTTCATCCAGGATCGTTAACGGACATCTTGCCGATAAAGCGAGAATCATATGAAACGTACTTTTCATTCCTTTGGATAAATGTTGATGACGCTGTTTTGGGTGAAAAGAAAAATAATCGAAAAGACGTTCAGCTAACTCTTGGTTCCAATTTGCATAAAATGTCCCTGCAGTGTGAAGGATATCTTTCAACGTTAATGAGCTTGGAAAACTCATTTGGTCATCAATATAAATTCTATTTGCGGACACCTTTAAATTGTTAAATGGTTTTTCTGAAAATACTTGTACGTCTCCAGCTGTTTCATGTAAAAATCCAGCTAATACTTTTAAAAGCGTTGTTTTTCCAGCTCCATTTCTTCCAATGAGCCCTGTTATTTTATTTTCCTGAATCGTAAAACTTAGTTCATTTAGCGCCTTTTTCTTGCCATACACTTTTAATAGCTTATTGCAAACAACAACATTCATCATACTTCCCCCTTACCTTTGTTTGCTTCTTTAATCATCTGTAGCAATTCATTTTCACTAACACTCAATCGTTCTGCTTCCAAAACAATTTCTCTTACTAAACGCTTCAATGTTTGATTTTTTCTTTTAGTAAGAATCATCTCTTTTGCATCAGTTGAAACAAACATCCCCAGTCCTCGCTTTTTATATAAAATTGATTCATCGGCTAATATATTTAATCCCTTTGCTGCAGTTGCCGGATTTATATTAAACATGTCCGCGAGCTGATATTGTGAATAGATCTTTTCATCTTGTTTGATACGCCCACTCAAGATTTCTGTTTCTAGCCATTCTGCAATTTGCACATAAATTGGTTTTGTACCATCTGTATTCAGAATCAAGCGAAAACCTCCTTTCACACACCCTGTAACATAGTGCATTACTGTTGTAATGCACTATGTTGTAATTCCCATTATAATACATCTATGGTATGGAAGTCCATATAGAAAAACAACCCTATCACATTTCCAAAGTCCAACAGAAAAGCGCCTATTACATAACTAAAACAAAAAGGCTTGATCAGATAATTCTCATAAAAAATGAGCTTGGAAGGAATTCCCCAAGCTCATTTTTGAGTAATCTATTTCTTATTTTCTCGTTCCTTCAATAAATCTTCTGTAACAACTAAAAAAAACACCTACTCCCCATTGATTTTATTCCATCATATCCTCTATCTTCCCAGAATCTTTGTACACATAATACCAACCATAAGTAGCTGTATGTGAACTATCCTCATGATTTACAATCTCATACATATGGACAACATACTTATTCCCTTCTTCATGATCAACCTCAACATGCAAAAAATGATTATCCCCAAGGCCAAGGTGCTCACGAACTAATGACTCCGCATCTACTTTATTTATGGATATGGTATTTTCGTTTTCTAATTCTCTTTGATTACTTTGAATATCGCCCGTAGATGTCACTTCTTGAACTTGACCATTTTCGTCTTTTGTTTCCTTTTCTATCTTATCGGTTTGTTTCATTTCTACTTGCTCACTTTTTTCCTCCAATGGCAGCACAGTTAGTTTAGAAGAACACGCAACAACACTAAGTAATAAAACGAATAGGCCGAAAAGAATCAAAAATTTCTTCATGAAGTGACCATCCCCTCTCTTACAATTAACCAACCTTTAAGCGAAAAACGACGTTAAAAAGAAACGTCGTTTTTTACTTTTCTTTGTTCTATTTTCGTCCGTACTAGCTGATCTACTGTGATCATCGCAATTAATACAAGGCCCCCAGCTATGAAACCACCGATTACGTCAGTGAAAAAATGCTCCCCTTCTACTAGCCTGCTAAAACCGATAAAAATAAGTAAAACGCTAGTACTCGTGATCACTATTTGTTTCATTTTTTGGGTTTGACTTGCCTTTACTACATAATATGTAATCATTCCAAATAGTAGTAGTCCGACCATCACATGTCCACTTGGAAAACTAAAGCTATCTTCTATATGTTCTGGAAAGGATGGGCGCTCCCTTTCAACTATTGCTTTTAGCACCTTGTTACCAACATTTCCAATAAGAACGGATAAAAACAAGATAGCTGCCGCGAGAAAGTTTTTCTGAATAATGATAAATAATAGCATTGATAAAAAAAGAATTGCAATAATTCCTACAGTTGACCCAAGCATTCCAATCCATTCTAGGACCAGAATTAAAGATTGGTCATGTAAGGTATACATTCCCTTACCAATAGATGTGTCGAACTCATTAATACCATTCGTTTTAATTAACATGACTAAAACGATAAATAGAAAAGTTAACAACAATGATAAATTAATCCTTTTCACACTTTTCCTCCTAATCAGACTAAATTCTTGAATTTTTTAAACTTTACAACTACAATCTAGCTAATGTGAACCCATTTTTATTTTAAACTATTTTAATTGTTATGCCATACCCTTATTACATAGCGTTTATCTATCTGACTTTTACTAGTACCACTCAAGAGGAGGAAAACTATGCTTGATCATCTATGGTCATTACTTGATACCCATTATTCAGAAATGGTAGAAATTCGTCGCTATTTACATATGCATCCTGAGGTTTCCTTTAAGGAAGTAAAAACGGCAAGCTATATTGTCAATTATTATGAGAAGCTTGGAGTTGACGTAAGATCAAATGTAGGTGGGAACGGTGTTGTCGCAACAATAAAAGGTGATTTACCCGGACCAACTGTTGCTTTACGAGCAGATTTTGATGCACTTCCGATTCAAGACGAAAAGGATGTCGAATACAAATCAACTGTACCAGGTGTAATGCATGCATGTGGTCATGATGGTCATACAGCAACATTGCTTGTTCTAGCGAAGGTTCTCTTTAATAATCGACATCTTCTGAACGGAAATATTGTCCTTATTCACCAGCATGCTGAGGAATATGCTCCAGGCGGGGCGTTGGCTATGATTAACGATGGTTGTTTAGATGGCGTCGATGTGATCTTTGGTACCCACCTTTGGGCAACTTTGCCGGTTGGAAAAATTGAATACCGAGTTGGTCCGATAATGGCCGCCGCAGATCGATTTGAAATTACAATCCTTGGGCAGGGGGGCCATGGAGCACAGCCTCATCAAACAAAGGATGCCATCTTGATTGGTTCCCAAGTCGTCAGTAATTTACAGCAAATCGTTAGCCGGAAGGTCGATCCCGTTGAAACAGCGGTCGTAACAGTCGGTTCATTCGTTGCGGAAAATGCTTTTAATATCATTGCTGATTCTGCAAAATTAATCGGCACTGTACGGACATTTGATGAAGATGTACGAACGCAAATTGAACAGGAAATTGAGCATGTTATAAAAGGAACTTGCTTAATGAATGAAGCTCAATACGACTATCAATTCTTAAGAGGTTACCCACCTGTTGTAAACCATCCGAATGAAACGGAATTTCTTAAAAACGTCTCCGCGCACGTTCCTGGAATTCATACGATTGAAGAAAGTCCGTTACAAATGATTGCGGAGGATTTCGGTTATTATTTGCAGCATGTGAAAGGAACATTCTTTTTCACCGGTGCAATGCCAGCAAATGAAAAACACGCCTATCCTCATCATCATCCAAAGTTTGACATTGATGAAAAATCACTACTTATCGCTGCAAAAACACTATGTAAAGCAGCTATTCAGTATCAGCTCGATTCAGTGAACGGTAATCAGGTCTCATTATAAGAATGAACACAGATCCCCAGAATAATGGACCTTTAACGTATCCATAATTCTGGGGTCTTTTTATTTAATAGACTGGCTTTTTATTTTTAATATTACCGATTTTACTTTCACCCATGTCAATATCTCCGAAAAATCGTAATAAGTGAAAATGGATATTCCTTATATAGAAAGAAATCTATCATTACTAAAATGTCTGATGGCATCCAGCCCATTACTTCAGAGTCATCTATCACTTCAATCAAAAGGATTTCACGGAAATTCCCTCATGACCAGCAAAAATGGTTCATCTCGTCAGAACCCTTATTACTTACATGAAATATCTTCTCACTTTTCTGAAAATAATCCACTTATACGATATATTCAGATAATATTACTAGGTAGATAATTAGATATTCATTCTAGTGTAATTCCAGAAATTATTTTCAAAAAACCATTGCATAATAATGCACATTAATACATAATTATGTCGATGTTATTTCATGTACATTATTTTAGGAGGACATCAGGATGGAACATCTAGGATGGGTGTCATTGATACCGCCATTATTAGCAATTGTGGCGGCGCTTGTGACAAAAAACGTTATTATTTCATTATTTTTAGGTACTTTTTCTGGAGTTTTAATTTTAGCTAGTGGGATGCCACTGACTGCAACTAAAACGATGATTGGCGAATATTTATTTGTTCAATTAACAGACGGTTACAACGCAGGAGTACTTGTTCTACTTGTGTTTATCGGTGGGTTTGTGGCCCTAATGGAAAAATCAGGTGGAGCCGCTGCTTTTGCTGAAAAGGTCATCAAATTTTTAAATACAAAGGCGAAAACACAACTTGCCGCTTGGTTTGGCGGTATTATTATATTTTTCTCAGATCTCGGTACACCACTTTTAGTAGGACCTATTTTTGAAAAGGTATTTGATAAGGCAAAAATTTCTAGAGAAAAATTAGCGTGGATTATTGATTCAACTTCTTCCCCTGTAGCCGTTCTTATCCCATTCATAGGCTGGGGCGTTTATATCATGGGACTTATTCAAAAAGAGTTCGATAGTTTAAAAATTACTGAAACAGATTGGGATGCTTTCATGCAAGCTATTCCATTTCAATTCTATCCAATCTTAGCGGTATTATTGGTACCACTTGTTGCATTAACAAAACTCGAGTTTGGCGCGATGGCCAGAGCTGAAAAGCGTGTACAAGAAACAGGCGCTATATTTTGGCCAAACTCCAAACCAATGAGAAAACCCGACAATATGGTAGAACTGCAGAATACAAAGAGCAAGGCAAGCTTAATATTGGTTCCGCTCTTAGTATTACTCGTGACTTTATTCGGAATGCTAATTCCTCTTGGATTTCCATTTGAAAAAATTGATGGCAGTGCCTTCCGTGTCGCTTTAACAACTGCTTACTTATTCGCAGCAATCGTACTAATTGTCATGATGGTTGTCTATAAAGTTAAAAAATTTGGGGAAGTCTTCGATATTTATTTATCAGGTATGCAAAGAATGATGACTGTCGCTGCTATTCTTGTCCTTGCTTGGTCACTAGGAACCGTGATGAAAAACTTAGGAACGGCCAATTATGTAGTCGAAATCATGGATGGAAATATCCCTGTTTACTTGATCCCTGCTATTCTTTTTGTGGGTGGCGCATGTATGTCATTTGCAACTGGTACATCATGGGGTACGTTTGCTATCATGATGCCACTTGCAATTCCAATGGCTGTTCACCTCGATGCTTCAATCTATATCTGTATTGGGGCCGTGTTATCAGGAGGAATCTTCGGGGACCACTGTTCACCAATCTCTGATACTTCAATCCTATCTTCAACTGGAGCTGGGACCGACCATATGGATCACGTAAAAACACAACTTCCATATGCTCTGATGAACGGAGCTTCAGCACTTGCTGCTTTCTTAATTGCTGGTATGACTTCAAGCGTCCTATCCCTTGGAGCGGCTATTATCTTCATGATTGTAGCGGTTTTCGTTATTTCGAAATGGCAGAGAAAAAACAGTGTTAGTGTTCAATAAGAGAGATTATTTCAAAGTGGCTTCTAGGCCCTTACTTCTCTTATGATGTATTAACATAGAAAAAGACATCTCTAGTAGCAAAAATGAAAGCAGTGGAATTCGCCAATCGAATCTCACTGCTTTTCACATTTTACAAGTTGAAAAAATATAACCATTTTTTCAATTTTTTAACTAAAGAGGCCCTTATTTTTTTCCCAAAAACCCTTCAACAAATGATTTTGTCGTTTCATTTGTTACAACATCTTCATAACTACTTAGGCGCATTTGCTTGCTTTTAGAAAAACCAAAAAGCGACCTTGTCAATTAAATGAACATAACAAGGTCGCTTACATTATTTCCTCACTCATAACTTTTTACCCTTTCAGTTTATTAACTAGTTAATATATTGTTTTTCCATTTTTGTTTCCGACTGTTCCCGTGCATCCTCATTAAACTGATTGAATAAATAAGTTAAATACGAATTTAATTCAAAACGATCTCCATTAACAAAGTCAGTTAAAATCAGTTTATTCTTCATTGACACTTTCCCCACCCTTACAATTATTTTTATCTTCATCCTTTCCAAACTATCAATCTCTTATACATCCATAACAATTTTTCTAGATTTAGGTAGTAATGTAACTCTTTAGTTCCTCAGTTAATCGGAGGAACTCTTGCTTATTTCGATCTTTTAACGAGCGGTCAATTTCCTTAAGAATTTGATCTTTCCGGTAATCACGAGAAACTTTATCTAACACCATTTCAACATATAAAGAATTAACAGTTTCTGTATCTACTTTAGGTTGTTGTGACGCACTACGTAAAAATTTCCCCATTGGAAACCATCTCCTTACTCTTTTTTTTTACAGACTAATAAGCTTATCTTTTCCCTGGATCGGTTCCACCTACCACAAAAGCTGTGACGGCCATTAATGCTATGCTATCCTATCTATCTTTAATTGTAACTGAAAACGCTTACAATTACAAATGATATTGAAAAAATTCTTATTAAAGGAAAATAAAGGAATATCCATTTTCTAATATCCCCTTAGTAATATTCCATTAAATTTATCAAAAACGCTTAAATTATAGTGTTAATAAGCTTCAGTTCGTTCGATAATCTTTCAGTTAATAACAAAACTGACGTATGTCAACTTACACGTCAGTTTTGAAGTTGTTTTATCGTTTAGCACCTATACTTACTTGATATAAAAGAAAGGTGACCTTCTGTGAGAATTGCTTTAATGCATCCTAGAAGTTAGCTTTTATTATCTTTTCTCTTCATTATTTCCCTTATGCAAAGCATGATTAATACAATGATTAAACAAATAGTAATGATATTTAACCAAAATAAATGGAACAAAAGGTTATTTAAGCTATCCATTACTATTAAAACGATTAATACATTCCATAATCGTGTTTGAGCCTTACTTTGACTACTCGATTTTTCAAAAAACAGGCCCACTCTGAGGCCACCCCGATTCCAAAAAAGCCAAATTAATAAAATGATATTATTCCATTTTCACCCATTTAAATTTACCCTTCAAATAATTATTTGAACATAGCCTAAACTAAACTGCTACTAAAATGTCCATTCTTGAATTTTACACTAACTCACTTACGAACTCTTCCTTATTAGTTTTTTCATCGACCTTGCCATGATCTAATCGAATCTCAGGTGTATTTGTCATCGTACCTTGATTAGTAAATCCATTCGACCTTGAAGCGTATGACTTTACTAATTCTGCTACATCAATACCTATCATTTCTTTCAATGGCTCTTGCATTTCAACCATTGTTTTTGTAATGCTCCTTCCAAAAGATGGGACACCTTGCCCGTTACCCGAATCAATAATTTTTACCGATTCAATATTGTTAAGTGGTTGGGCAATTTTCTCAGCAAATACTGGGAGCATTTCAATTAATTTCTCAGTAATAATGACATCACCGTGTTTTTCCATCGCTTCAGCTAATAGCTTACGAGCTTCCGCTTCAGCCTTACCTCGTTCGCGAATAACATCAGCTTCAGCAGAACCTTCCTCCCTGCGAATCTTAGCCTTTGCTTCCCCATCAATCTCAAGCTTACGCGCCTCTGCTTCCGCTTTACGTGTAGTTTCATAGTATTCAGCATCAGCTTTTGCTTTACGAACTTTACTTTCCTCTTCCTCTAACTTAACAGCTCGTTCCCGTTCTAGAAATTGAAGTGTTAATTCCTCTTCTTTTACTTCTTTCGCCAGTTTTGCCTTTTCTAACTCATAGGACTGTTCTGATTTCGCTCGAGCACGCTCCGTTTCTTCTTTGAAGGCAGCGTCTTTAATATCCTTTTCCTTTTTTGACTCTGCAATGGCAATTTGACGTTTGTATTCTTCCTCTTTGGCCTCTTGGTCAGTTTGTGCTTTATGAATACGAGTTTCACGCTCATTGTTAGCTTCTGCAATTTCTGCTAGTTTACGAACTTCAGCAATACGGGGTCTCCCTAAGTTTTCTAAGTAACCATTCTCCTCATCAGCATCACGTAAATCAGTAAGACCTAAGGACGTAATTTTGAACCCCATTAAGTCCAGTTGTTTTTGTGCTATTTCAGATACATCATAATTGAATTTTTCTCGATCACTGTTAATATCTTCTACCGTCATTTTAGAAAGAATTGCACGAAGGTTACTACCTAACACCTCAATGATTTCAGCTTCAATCTCATCTTGGTCT
This sequence comes from Metabacillus rhizolycopersici, assembly GCF_020075705.1. The sequence continues at coordinate 46,301 of NZ_JAIQUM010000020.1, forward strand.
TTCCCTAAGAACTGCTCCGCATAGTTTGCAATCCCGTTTAATGTATCTGCTACCTTAACCATTGCTACAGCATCAGCAACAATTGGCACACCACCATTTGTGTAAACTCTTGGCGTTGATAACTTCAACTGAAATGATGTAAGATTTACAGGTGTTGATGTTTGGAATCGTCTTAATTGATAGCCCCCACCTCTGATGATCTTCATTGAACGTCCTTCTTGGTCAGAGAAAATATTGGACTCTTTCTCAGGATCACCTAACTTCGGTCCTGTAATAACTAAAGCTTCGTTGGACTTCGCTGTTCGGTAACGATATCTTACCCAAAAGAAATACCCAACACCTCCTAATGCAGCAACAATCAACACTGGAATTAAAAATATAAGTGCTCCAAAAAAATTGAACATTCTCGCTTCCCCTCCTGTATGTATTATTTTATAAAACCCTACAATTGTAGAGTATTTAACAAAGATCGTTATAAGCGCTTTAAATTCACCTTTAAGTAAACCCTTCATAACTACTTACATGTTCATATACCTAATACGAATAGGAGCGCTTAAAGTTTCAAAACTTTGGAAATTATAATAGTTATTAAAAAATAGAAGCAGTGTCATTTCATCAAATTGTGAAATACACTGCTTCTATTTTTTTCCTTGTATAAAGTGAGACTTCTAATATCTGGGTTTTGCTGCACTTTAATCTGCAATAAAAATGATTCAGTCGAATTTCAACGACTAGAAAAAATCCTTAATCGATAGCAATTCATTGCACATTCACCAAGATGCTGAACAAGGTGGTAATTAGCCACTCCTCCAACGACCGCGCCAATACCAGGAAGAAATTGCAGTAGCTTCACAAGATCGATATAGTCCCTGTACTCCTGTTGGAAGATTTGCCAATCTAAATCCTTCACTTCATGTTTTTTCGTTTCCCAATGTTCAATCTTATCAAGGGTTTCTTCTTTATATGTCTCACTTGAAAATGCTAATTGAAATACATATAAAAGAAATAACCGTTCTTCGTACTCCCTCGTGCTGTAGCCATAAATACTTGCTACTTCGAATAAAAACTTCATTTTTATACTTAAAAACAGTGGAAAATCCGCCAATCCTAAGAAAATACCACCAGCACCGGTTGATGCACCTTCGATCGCTGCTGTTTTTTTATATGTCTCGATCGATTTCTTTACTAGATTTTCGCGTTCTTCAAAGGAAAGGTTTTCAATTTCCTTAGGCTGTGTCGTAATATTTGATCCTACTAGTGTTGCCTGAACCATTTTCTTAATACTCTCAGTAATCGTATTGTGGACCTTTTCAGGAATCAATTGATTAATCTTACCTTGGGCCTTTTTTGAAGAACGTTCAAAAAAGGATGGCCTTCTTAATTGTTTATGCTTCCAGCGCCTTGCATCTTCTGACATTTGTGTTTCATAACTCATCCCTTAAACACCCTTTTCACTCTTCTTTAATCGATTTCTCATATAAACAAGAACGAACAAACTAACAAATATCGCATTGACACTTAAAGTCACGATAAATATGGCAATTGTGGATAATAACAATGTAACGATCGCAAAAATAATGACTTGCGCTAGTAGAATACGGAATATTATCTTCAAGAAACTATTTAGCTTATACTTTTCTGCGGTTGGATAAAGATTCGGTAGTTCCAATAATTCAAAATGCTTATATAAGCTCATAATCTGAATCCCCGTTAAAAACGTAAAAACAATAACAACGATGACATTTCCAACCAGTTGATTATTGATAAAGGTTAGAATGACACTGCCAATCATTGTAAGCCTAATAACGATTCCAAAATAATCGCCTGAACGAAGAAACCCTCGTACATATAAATATTCATATACACTCTTTTGATGATACTTTACTTGCTGCAATATCCAGTCGAGGTACTTCCGGCGTTTTGCTGCTTTTTTCAATTTTGGTACATCTGTAAACAGATTTGCAATTTTATAAAAAGATTGCTTCTTTTCTTCTTCCTTTTTGATTAGTTGGTCCCACTTTATTCCTTTGGACTTTACAAGTTTTGAAAAATAAACATCATATGCCGTCATAAGTAGGAATACGATCAAGACAAAAAGATATTGCTCGGAAAAAATAAAAAAGATCGCAGAAGCATTCAAGGCAAATCGAACAAAAAAATCACTCCACTTAGCCGATGCCTCTGTAAAAAACCCCATTTTCCAGCTTATGCGTAAATTCCAATATTTTACGAGTAGAAGCAAAATTAAGCTATAGAGTAACACACTTCCGTTCGCAGAAATAACTTTAACATATAGTGGTGCAAACAATATGATGGCAACAATGATCACGAAGCTTTGCGTAATCATACTGTAGGAAAAAGCTTTTTGAAAATAATTGTTTAACTTATATTCCATCGGAAGCAGGAACATCATATCCGCTTCTTTCAACAATGTACGGACATTTGAGCTAATGACAATAAATGAAAACACAATCGTCATAATGATAATTGCTGGGAAATCCGGTGATATTGTTTCCAGCCATTTTGAGTAAGTTAATGCTCCACCTGCTGCTAAGAAGATAAACACAAAAAGAAGATGGTCATTTAACATATACTTCAGGTAAGCTCTTGTTTCATTTATATGATGATTAACCCTCTTTTTCCAAATTTCATCAATGCTCTTCATCTTGATCTTCCTTTGTTAACTGAATATAAAGATCATCTAAAGTTGCATCCTTCATTCTAAACTGTTCCCTTAGCTGCATCAATGTTCCTTTAGCTCGAATTTCTCCATTATGTAAAATAATAAACGAATCACAGTATCGTTCAGCTGTAGCAAGAATATGCGTTGACATAAGGATTGCCGATCCTTGTGTTTTTGCCTTTTCCATCATTTCTAATAATGAATTTATGGCAAGTGGATCCAACCCAACGAATGGTTCGTCAATGATATATAGTGCAGGCTCAATTAAAAATGCACACATGATCATAACCTTTTGCTTCATCCCTTTTGAAAAATGAGCTGGAAACCATTTTAACCTTTTCTCCATTCTAAATTCCTTTAGTAACGGTTGAAGTCGTTTTTCGAACATTTCTTTATTTAAGCCATAGGCCATTGCCGTTAATTCAAGATGCTCATAAAGCGTTAACTCATCATATAAAATAGGTGTTTCAGGAATAAAGCTAAACTTCGAGCGATAAGCTGCTGGATCATCCGCAAATGTTTTTCCATTGATTGAAATAAGGCCTTTTTGCGCTTCCATTAATCCGATGATATGTTTAATAGTTGTACTTTTCCCTGCTCCATTTAACCCAATCAGTCCGACGATTTGACCATTATCTACTTCAAATGAAATATCCTTTAAAACAGGATTTCGTGAATATCCACCTGTTAAGTGATCTATTTTTAACAACGTCATTTTTTGTGGATCTCCTTTTTCTTTTTATCTTATCAAAATCAAATACACTTGTCCTAATTGAGATTATTTTTTTTCGTATAAAAGACGATAAACGGGACATCATAATTAGTGAGGAAGGGATAGCTTGTCAAAACGAAAACCTTAAAATGAGGTGTTTGTCCCAGACAACTTTTTTGACTCAAAGGGAGTTAATTATTCTAAACCATTGAATGCGAAATGAGGTGTCTACGGGCCGCAATTCTCTGAATTAGACGCTCGCATTTTACATCATATTGTAAATGCAAAGACAACAACCTTTTATTCCTATTTATTGTTAGGCTTATTTAAACACTTAACAAGGGGATGGTCGTTTTGGACAATGGTGATTATCACATCAGATAGCATTTAAATAAATGTTAAATGAGGTGTTTATCAAACGCAGGTAACCTTTTCTAAAAAATAGACTAGTGTAACCATTCATTACGAAATGAGGTGTCTACGGGCCGTAATTCTCTGAATTAGACGCTCGCATTTTACACATTTTGTAAATGAGGTGTTTGTCAAAGACAAAGACATTTTCTCTATATTGTTAGGCTAAATAACACTTAACAAGGGGATGGTCGCATTGAACAATGGAGATTTCACATCAAATAGCATTTATAACAAATGTTAAATGAGGTGTTTATCAAAGATAATATCCCATAAACTTGAGTTTTAACTTCCCTTCTTCAGGAACAGGGTGATCATCCGATTCACCCTGTTCTTTTTTTCGTTTATTATGGTAAAATACGGTTAACACTAGTAAAGTGAGACTCCTATCAATGGGTGTTTCTACCAATTAATAAGGAATAAACATGCACTACAAATGATGCTGAAAATAGTTCTTTGAAAATTTTTTGGAGGTATGTAAGAAAATGAGTGATTGTATTTTTTGTAAAATAGTTAATGGTGAAATTCCAAGTGCTAAGGTGTTTGAAAACGAGCATGTCTTTGCATTTCTTGATCTTAGCCAAGTAACAAAAGGTCATACGCTTGTCATTCCAAAAGTACATAAAGAAAATATTTTTGAATTAACACCTGAAATTGCAAGTAAAGTATTTGAGGTTGTCCCACAAATTGCAAATTCAATAAAAAAGCAATTTCAACCTGAAGGATTGAACTTACTGAACAATAATGGTGCACTTGCAGGACAATCTGTCTTTCATTATCACATGCACATCATCCCAAGATACGGAAAAGGTGACGGATTTGGCGCTGTTTGGAAATCCCATGAAGATCAATACACACCTGAAAAGCTACAAGAGATTGCCACTGCGATAAAAGATGGGTTGGAATAACGTCTAAAAAACCAAAGGTGCATTTTATTGCAATTTTGGTTTTTTTCTGTAGAATTTCGCCAGCTTATCGTAAAAGCAAGATTTTATCGAATCGGATTTCCTACCATTTAATCTGCTGACCAACTTTTTTTACGGCTGTCACAAACATGAAAATATTCAGTCTATATTTCCTTCTCTTTTCATGGTAGGATATGAGTATTATTTTACGAACAAAATCAAGGAGGACACTACATTGCGTGCTTATAATTTTAATGCAGGACCAGCAGCTGTTCCATTACCAGTGCTTGAACAAGCGCAAAAGGAACTAGTAAATTTCAAAAATACAGGAATGTCTGTTATGGAGCTTAGCCACCGTAGCAAAGAATATGAAGAAGTCCACAATCGTGCGATTACTTTACTAAGAGAGCTTATGAACATCCCTGATACGTATGAAGTATTATTTTTGCAAGGTGGGGGTAGTTTACAATTTTCAATGATCCCGATGAATTTTCTTCAAGAAGGCAAAACAGCTCATTATATTTTGTCAGGCGCTTGGTCTGAAAAAGCCTTAAAAGAGGCGAAGGATTTTGGCGAAACTCGTGTTTTAGCTTCAAGTAAAGATGCTAACTATACTCATATCCCTACGGATTACTCTTTAGAAGACATTAAAGATGGGGCATACTTACACATTACAACGAATAATACAATTTATGGGACTCAGTGGAACGAATACCCTACTAGTCCAATTCCATTAATCGCTGATATGTCTAGTGATATTTTATTCAAAGAAATAGATGTTGAGAAGTTTTCACTTATTTATGCTGGTGCTCAAAAAAACCTAGGTCCTTCAGGTGTAACTGTTGTGATTATTAAAAAGGACTTTTTAGAAACAGCTCGGACAAATGTTCCAACAATGCTCAGCTATTCAACTTATGCGGAAAATAACTCTTTATATAACACACCACCTACCTTCGCAATTTATATGCTTTCACTTGTATTAGAATGGGTGAAAGAACAAGGTGGAGTTAAGAGTATACAAAAAAACAATGAAGAAAAGGCTAAGTATATTTATGATGCCATTGACAATAGTGAAGGTTTTTATAAAGCACACGCTACTGAAGACAGCCGTTCATTAATGAATATTACATTTACACTACCTAATGAAGAGTTAACGAAAAAGTTCCTTCAAGAAGCAAAAGAGCGTCAATTTATTGGTCTTGCAGGTCATCGCTCTGTAGGCGGCTGCAGAGCTTCAACATACAATGCAGTACCTAAAGAAGCATGTGAAGCATTAGCTAACTTCATGACTGAATTTAAAAATCAAAATTAATCTGATGACCCTTCCTTAAGGGTCTAATTCTTTACTTTAAAAAATCTGTACGTTTTTTTCTAAAAATAAGAAAGTATAAATTTTTTGACTTAGTTTTCGTATCCAGCGCAAGCGTCCATCTCCTCTTGGGTCTACAGCCACTCTTGAATTGAAGGCAAAGAACACCTTCTATTCAAGAGCGTCTTATTTACTCGAGACTGATTAAGGCGCTTGCGCTTTTCATATTACCTGCTATAATATAAAATAACTTCTCTCGCAATAGGAAAATAGTTCACTATTGGAGGGAAATATTAAGAGTTTAGAAGAGGAGAGTTGAGAAATGAAGACAAAAGTTTTAGTTACACTATCGTTGTTTGCTGCAATTGGGGCCGTGCTCCATATGATCATGCCGCCCGTTTACAATGGAATGAAGCCAGATATGATGCTTATTATGATGTTTATTGGAATTATTTTATTTCCTAGTATAAAAAATGTAACCTTACTTGGGATTGTAACAGGGATACTATCTGCATTAACAACTACGTTTCCAGGTGGACAAATTCCTAATGTTATCGATAAAATTATTTCAGCATTCGTGTTCTATGGTTTATTCTTAGTTGTAAAGAAAATTGCACAAAAAGTCGCAGTAGCTACGATTCTAGCAGTTATTGGTACAATTGTTTCCGGAACAATCTTTTTATCAACAGCTTTATTAATTGTTGGATTACCAGGTGGTGCCGCATTCACAACACTGTTCTTACTTGTTGTACTTCCAGCAACATTGTTTAATGGAGCTGCGATGATTATCATTCTACCAATTGTGAAAACGATTTTTAAGCGATCTAAACTAACAACAACTACTATTTAATCATATAATCATGCCAACCCGATCAATTTGTGATCGGGTTTTTCTGTCAAACTTTCATTCATTCAAACTCCGCCTACCGCTTTCCTTATTGAAAATTGGTGAGGAAAATTCCTAGTAATAGTGCAACCCCTCCTGCTGAAGCAAGAAGCAACACCTTTTGCTTTATAATCTTTTTAGGTGGATAAGATGCTGATTGCTGCAAAAGTTTAAAATAATGAAAAGCTCCGATAAAAAATAATAAACTTATTAAAAAAAATAAAAAGATAACACCTGCCATGCTCACCCTCCTTTTAAACAATTAACTATTATCTGGACATCGTTCAATAGTACTACAAAAAAACTCTCCTAAATCTATACCCATACTTATGCGAACAAATATTTATCTATGTATAATGTTTAATAAGGACTTCTCTGGTTAGGTTGTTAAGAAGGACATTTAATTGTTAATGTAGAATTTTACAAATATCTCATATTAAATGGAGTGATGATTGTGTCAAAAAATAATGCATTATTATGCGGACTATTAGTAGGGGGAATAATTGGAGGAATAACCACTTTATTAGCTACCCCATCTTCTGGAAAAGAACTTCGCGGGCAGTTACAAATTAACCGTAAGAAGCTTGAAGAAACTTTACAACAAATAAAAGATGAGAGCATTGCTTTAAAGGACCAAATAGTAATTACTGCTAAAGAAAGCACAGGAGTATTACAAGATGTCTCTGCTGATTTAAAGAAAACAATCAATCAGTTTCAACAAGAAATTGAACCTCATAAAAAGGATTTACAAAAAGAATTTGAAGAGGTAGAGCTTAAATTAAAGCAACTAGAGAAAGCGTTACAATAACTCCTTCCCTTCTTTTTTAGAAGATAAGAGTATGCAGTTTTTGACTTAGTTTTCGTGTCCAGCGCAAGCATCCATCCCCTCTTGGGTCTACAGCCACTCAGGAATTGAAGGTAAAGAACACCTTCTAATTCCTGAGCGTCTTATTTCCCCGAGTCTGAACAAGGCGCTTACGCTTTCCTTAGACAAAATGTTTTTCTTATCTAGCAAAAAAGTGTGTTTGGAAAAATCCCTTCACACTTTTTTTGCGCCCTAAACTATTGGTAAATAAGGAATTATGAAAATATTTAAAAATTTCGTAAACTTTATCTTTATTAATCTTTATTTTATTGGCATAATAGAGAATAATACATTCGGGAAAGCAGGGGTAACCGATGATGAAGCATAATGAAAAGGAATATACGGTAAAAGAGGCGTTATTATTTAGTCAACGAGTTGCGCAGCTGAGTAAAGCCTTATGGAAGACAATAGAGAAGGATTGGCAGCAATGGATTAAACCTTATAACTTGAATATCAACGAGCACCATATTCTCTGGATTGCCGATCATTTAGATGGTGCTTCGATTTCAGAGATTGCTAAATTTGGAGTTATGCATGTATCTACTGCGTTCAACTTTTCAAAAAAGTTGGAGGAAAGAGGCTTTTTAGAATTCTCAAAAAAGGCTAATGATAAGCGAAATACGTATATTAAGCTTACAAAGCAAGGGGAAGATATTCTTTCAAAACTCTATGAAGATTTTAGTCCAGACAGAACCTCCATTTTGAAAGGGTCCCTTCCCCTTCAAAATTTGTATGGCAAATTCCCTGAAATGATGGAGATGATGATTGTCATTCGCAACATTTATGGAGATGACTTTATGGAGATTTTCGAACACTCCTTTAATAACATAGAGGATACGTTATATGAGGATAATGGACGCCTTACAAAAAAGCAACCTAAGTCAGAAAAGTTATTATCCTCGAGTTGACATCTACCTGAGTGATTCCTTTATTATAAAAAGGAAATCTTTCATTAGGGAGCTATACAAACCTTGTTTTGACATTGCATAAACAGTTTCATCTATTTCAAGCTTTGCATTTAATTGACCAGCAAACTGCGTAAGGAGATTAGTAAAGATAACTAATCCTTGCGCTTTTTGTTCTTCATGGAGAAAGCTTAAGTCATTACATAACGAATATAATTCTTCTATTTCCTCTCTTGTTAATCTTTTTTCCATGACTAAACGATAGAAAGGAAAACGATTTGGTTCAATCATTTGCAATAATAACGTTTGATAATACTCCAAAGTCTCCAAACGCTTTTCTAAGGAATTCATACCGCACCTTCTTTCCCTTTACACTTCATAGTTCTTAATTGTATAGTATTTCCTGCATTTATGAAAGGTATCATTTCTAAAGCAAGCTCTTTAAATCATTTCACTGAACAATTATTTTTAGTCAAAAACGTTGTTTCCACCTAAATCAATTTATTCCTTTATATTTAAGCGTTTCCACCATATTTTCTTATTGATTTTTTCTTCACAACGTCGTAAAGTATGGTTGTAGTCAAGACTGACACTAAATTTGGACGGTGAGATGATGAATTGCTGGAAAACCATAAACCTTTCAAAGGACGTTGGTCAACACAGAATCCTATTTATATCAATGCTAACGATGGTCTTTATCTTTATTTTAACCTATTTACCTATTAATTTACTATTACCAAACGTTCATCTTAAAGACGAACATTTTTTCATGTTTGTACTATTGTTACTTAGCATGTTCCCAATTCATAAATTATTACATGCAATTCCATTGCTTATAAGCGGAAATCGCGTTTCCATGAAAATAAAATTTTTCTACTTGCTTCCTGTCATCCAAATGAAAGCAAGTCAAAGTATTAAAAAGAGAAACATGCTCATATCTCTCATGAGTCCTTTTTTAATTCTTACAATTGCCCTTTTTTCAGGTAGCATGTTTTTCCCAGATTATGTGCATTATTTCTGTATCGCAATGGCCCTTCATATTGGCATTTGTGTACCAGATTTTATAATTAGTAAGCATATACTACTTGCACCTAAAATGAGTTTTATAGAGGAATTTGATGATGGATATGAAGTACTTGTCCAACGATAACATGATCGTAAAAAAAAGGTGATAAGGTCCTTATCACCTTTTTTATGTTAATCACAACTAATCCCCAGAAGTCAGGTTTACTCCTAAAAAACGATAATTCCTAAAGTTATTGATTGGTTTCCATCATTCAAATCTGATTACCTATTTTAATGTAGAGATGTATTCATTACCACTTTTAAATGTTAATTTTTATCAGTAGTCAATGCTATCTTTTTCATAAATAGTTTGGTAATGTAATATGTATAATGAAGGAAGGGGGATCTCAAATGTTAATTTTCTTCATTTTGTTTGCAGTCTTTATCTTGTTTTATATAAACAAGCTTACAAATGCTTTATGCCTAGTTCGCGAGATTCCTGAAGACCGCCAAACAAATGTTTTTAGAACAATAAATGTGCTTATTACTATTTTACTCATCTCCTCATATATAGAAATCTTATTTACGTAGATTACTATTAAGAGAATTGAAACTACTTTATAGTCATTAAGTATGATTGCTGACAGGTATCCCTGTCAGCTATTTTTTTATCTACCGGAATTTACCTGCGATTGATTTCATCCCTATAGATAAGTCACTTTTTTCATTTTATAACCATGCTGCACCAACAATGATTAACAAAATGAAAAGTACAACGATCAACGCGAATCCACCTGCGTATGCTCCTCCACCCATTTCGCCACCTCCTTTACTTATTATTTATGTTATCCTATGCATCAACGCCTATCTTTGATTAGGCATTTATCCTATGGATAGAAAATTTATGATTTCCTTTACCTATTCACTGTATCTTATGGACACTTTTATCTTATGATTGGACTTTTACCCAATTTAAACCTCATTCTAAGTGTTGTCATTCAACGCGATGTCCTTAACCAATAATGTTCCGAAATATGAAGTGGCCAAGACCAAAACGAAACAGAAACTCCGTTGTCATAATACAGAATACTTAGAACTTGCTGCTCGTGTGACTTTGATAAACAGCGGCAGACTTGAAAAAACTTTTTGCCCATGCCACATTATGGTATAGTATTACATGTGAAAATTTCCCAAAAACAGAAAGTAGGAGTTGTACGAAAAGATGAAAAAGCTAGCAATTATCCTTACTGTAGCAAGCCTTTTTATATTAAGTGCTTGTAACAAGGCTGATTCTGAAGTTGTTGTCGAAACGACAGCAGGCAATATTACGAAAGAGGAATTTTACGAAGCAATGAAGGACAGATTCGGTGAGGACGTTTTAACTTTGCTTGTTAATGAGAAGGTGTTAAGTAAAAAATACACACTATCAGATGAAGAAATTCAAACTGAATTTGATAACTTTAAAACACAATTTCCTGAGCAATTTGCAAATGTTGTTGAAGTTCAAGGTGAAGATGTAGTTAAGCAAATGATCAAAGTTGATTTATTACGAATGAAAGTCGCTGAAGCAGAAGTTGAAGTGACAAATGAGGATTTAAAATCTTACTATAAGACACTTGATGGTAAAGTCCATGCTAGCCATATTTTAGTGCCAGATGAAACGAAAGCTAAAGAAGTAGCGGACAAGCTTGCAAAAGGTGAGAACTTTGAAGACCTTGCAAACGAATATTCAATAGATCCAAGTGCAGCGCAAAATAGTGGAGATTTAGGTTGGTTTGGTAAAGATGAAATGGTTCCGGAATTTGACAAAGTCGTTTTTACGTTAAAGGAAGGCGAAGTAAGCGAACCAGTTAAGACTAAATTCGGCTATCATATAATAAAAGTAACAGAAACTGTTAAGCCATTCAATGAAATGAAAGAATCTTTAAAAGAGACAGTTCACAAGCAAAAAATCCAACAACCTGACATCATTCAAACTGCGGTTGATAAGGCGTTAAAAGACGCGAATGTTGAGGTGAAGGATCAGGAGTTCAAAGACCTCTTTAAGCCTCACGAAACAGAAAAAGAGTAATTAATTCCTAAACGAACGAGGAGAACAAAAGAGTAGGTGCCTTGATCAGCCTCAGATACGGCATAATAAGACGCGCATGCCCCCGAGGGGGTTAGGCGCGTCTTGTGTTTATCCACAGTACATAAATTTTGGTGATTACGGTGGCTTCCTTGGTATTTGATGATAATCTATCGACTTTGAACGAAAATCTATCAACTTTTTGGATTTATCTATCATTCAGCAAATTTCGGCATCCACTCCTGAGGTTAATATTCCAATAAAAGGAAGAAACCCAACTTGCACTTTCGCAATCCGGATTGCTTCCTTTTAAGATAATTTAGAGCATAAGAACGCATCGATAAATGGATCTAAATCTCCGTCCATGACAGGGATGCACGTTACCGATTTCTGTGTTTGTACGGTGATCTTTTACCCTTGAATATGGGTGGGATACATAGAATCGCATTTGACTTCCCCAGCCAATGTCCTTTTACTCACCATAAATTTCAGCTAGTTCAGCTTCTAGCTCTTCAATTCTCTTTTGATAGAGCTTTGCTTTAAGCATTTTCATCGCATGTTAACGGTTTTTAATTTGTGAACGCTCTGTTTGGCATATGACAACGACATTTGTTGGAATGTGGGTAATCCGAACAGCAGAGATAGTTTCCTATAACAAAAAAGAAGGGCCCACTTACCTGAGTAGTGGTACCCTTCTTTTTTTGATGAACGTCATTTAGAAAATCAGCTCACTGATTGATCATTTTGAAGATGTTGCTGTGGTTCAATCATTTCTCGTTTCTTTTGCCGTTCCTGTTCAATTCGATCAAGATATACTTGTCCTTCTTGCTCAATAAACTCATTATCAATTATCTTGTCCTCACGAGATGTTTTAAACGCCATATACCCGCTAACAAGTATTCCAATTATACAAACATAAATCCACCATGGTAATAAAAACATCTATGCTTCCCCCTTTATCACTTTTATCAAATGATTGCTGACAAGCCCTTTTACAGAAGCTTATGACAGGAAAGCAAAGAATATACCAAAGAAGTCGTTCTTACTTTTGATCACTCATGAAAGGTTGGTTTATAGAAAGAGCGATTATCAAGTGCAAATACTCTCTCCGTATATTCACCTGGCTTAACACGCTCAAGCGCGCGATCCAGCATATTCATTTTCGCATCAAGGTTATCGATATAATGAAGAATTTCTGCCTCTTTTATCATTGGTGGTTTGGGACTACCCCACTCAGCTTTCCCATGATGGCTTAGAACTAAATGCTGAAGCACGATCACTTCTTCTCCTTCAATTTGCAAATGCTCAGCTGCTTTAGCAATTTCATTTACCATAATTGAAATATGTCCTAATAAATTACCTTCCACAGTATATGTCGTACTTATTGGACCAGATAACTCAATTACTTTTCCTAAATCATGCAGGATGACGCCAGAATAAAGAAGGTCTGTATCAAGACTAGGATATAAAGTAGCAATTGATTTCGCTAAATCGAGCATCGACACCACGTGGTATGCTAATCCTGAAACAAATTCATGATGATTTTTAGTGGCCGCTGGATACTCGATAAAGGCAGCACCATGTTTTTTCATTAAATGTCTCGTTAGACGTTGGATATTTGGATTTTTCATATCGAATATATATTGCGTAATCTTATTATTCATTTCGTCTTTTGGAATTGGGGCAGTTTCTAAAAGGTCTGCTATATCAATCGATTCTTCTGCATTCTTTGGACGAATGTTACGAATTTTTAATTGATTGCGACCACGATAATGATGAATATCACCAAAGACTTTCACGATACTTTGAGGTGCATAGGTGCCTTCATCTTCTTGTGAAGCATCCCAAAGCTTTGCTTCAATTTCACCAGATGTGTCCTGTAGGATTAGTGTTAAAAATGCCTTTCCGTTACTTGCGATCCCCTTTGTAGAAGACTTAATTAGCAAATGTACATCTACTTGTTCACCAACATCATATTGTAGTATTCCTTTAGCCATAAACAAAGCTCCTCTCATTTTTAAAAAGATTCTATTGGGTGATTTCATCATGTAGTTTTGAATGTGCCATCAACATTTTTTAAGAATAGTATAGCATAGTTACTGTAGCTCCGGTTTTATAATAGATCAAATCGTAACAGCCACACACCTTAACTTCAATTACACACCCTGTCATTCAAATCTAATCACGGAATATGCTTTCTTGTCATTTGAAAAACTCATTCCCATTAACTAACGTGCTCTGACAGGTTGACGGTATTTTCTTTATGATAAGTAGTAGCAATATGCTGATGACATGTAAAGTAAATAACCTGATTCTCCTTCTTTAGCTCCTGTAAAAGCTGCATAATATTAGCTGTTCGTTGATGGTCGAAATGAACAAAGCTATCATCAATCATAATCGGTAAGTTCATTTGATCATTAATTGTTTTTACTAATGCTAACCGTATAGATAAATACAGCTGCTCAGCCGTTGCTTGGCTTAGCTCTTCAGCAAAAAATCTCATTCCATCTTTTCGTTCAACAATAAATGTTTGCTTATGATCCGGCAAAAATACATGATGATATTGATTAGATGTTAGTTTTTTAAAGTAGCTCTCGATATAAGCGAGTAAAGCTGGTAGCCTCGTTTCTCGATGTCGTTCAACTGTTTGATTTAATAAATCCTTAGCTAATGCTCGAATCACCCAATTTTCAGCATACTCTCTTATAACTGTCTTTTCCGTTTCAAACGAGTGGAGAAGCTTTGAGTACGTTCCGCTCTGTTCAATTTGTTGAATCTGAACGATTACACTTGAGTACTCCTGTTGTGTTTCCTTTTCGCGCTGTTCATTCATAGCTATCATTTTCTCAAGCTCAAGCAATTCTCCTTCAATATCCACATTCTTTTCCAGATTGAATGAGACAAGATCAATATTTTTTTCTGTCGTAAGCTGCTTTTCAACCCAGAGTTTCTGTTTGGTCATTTCCTCTCTTTGGTGATGAATTTTTGCATATTTACGAAATTCATCTTCATTCTCTACACCAACATTTCCAAGTAATTTATCCTTTGCTCGTTTCAAGAAATTTATTTTATCAGCTAATGCTTTGATCGCTTCTTCAGCTTCATTTTTTCGTTCCATTACGTTTGATAGCTTTTCACTCTTTGTTACTTCTCCACTTGAAAGCTTGAATAACTCATAGACAGCTTCCTCAACTGATCCGCTTTTAACCCCACAGGCATCCATTGTCTTATTCACTACATTTTCATACTGAACTAGCTCTTGTTTTATTACCTGAAGCTCTGTTAGCTCTTGCTGTCTTTTCAAAATTAACTGTTGGATATGCTGTATCAAATCAAAAGCTTCTAACAAAGCTTCTGCTGTTATATGTTTGTCTATTTGCAGTTGCTCAGCTATTCGTGAGGTCTTTTCCGTACTTTGAAAATGATCTTCCTCCCATTCTTCGTAATGTTTTAGAATTTGATCATATGCTCTCTCTTGTTGTTTATGCATAAGCTGCTCGTGATGATATGCTTGCTTTATCTTATTGTCTTTTTCGAGTTTAATCATTAATTCTGGCAATGAGTGGTCACTAGCCATGTTCTCCTCCAACAAAGTTATTTCCTGTTCAAGCATTTGTCTTCTCCTCAATAAATGTGCGATAAGAGGATCTTCCTTTGCTAGAACCTGTTTAACTTGCAGGAAAGAAAAAATGCTCCCAGCTATTAGGATAAAAACGATCAACCAATTTTGTTCGCTGATAAACCATACAGTACCTAGTAATAATAGCAACGTTAAACAACCGAAAAGAAGCGCTCGTTGTTTGCTTTCTTGTTTATGTTCTTTTTTTCTACTTTGAATCTGCGATAATAGTTGCTGATGCTCTGCCTTTACATGTAATGGATTTAGTGATTCTCTTTTAGAGACTTCGGTGGCCAAAGATGTTCTGTCCTCATCAGATAATGCTTCGTTCTGAAGCTCGCCTATTTTCCATTCAGTTTCTTCTAAAGAACTTTTCGCTTGCTCAAATTGGTCATCTAAGATTTTCTTTCTTTGTTTTAAATTCTGTTCCTCTGCTAATACTTTCTTAATCGCCTCTTTTATTGGCACCGTTGCATGAATCTTTATGATTTCGTCATCTTTTAAATGCGGATATACCCTTTGTTTATACAACATAATTTCATGTTGTAGCTGTTCAATCCTTTGCTCCTTTTGTTGACTACTTTTCACTCTTTCTTTATATAGAGGAAGCTGCTCTTTTAATGCCTGAATAGTATGCAGCCTATGTATGACGTCATGATTGACAGCAAGCTCTTCTTCCTCGAGTTGATGCTGCCCGTTTTTACTTTGTAATGAATGCAGTTGTGCTTCCATCGGTTGGAGCGTTACGACATATTGATCAAGTTGTTGTAAACCATCTTCTGGAAACCCGGTTGTATCTGGGAGAAACTGCAATTGTTCGATACACCAGTCTCTTTCTCTAATCAGTGGAAGAACCGTCTGTAACTTTTCAAGCTCCCTTTGCTTTGCTAGCGAGTGCTTTCTAGTCAAAGAGAGCGATGTAAGTTTTTCTTCTAGAGAGGCACGCATCGTTACAAGCTGTTGATACTCATTGTTTTTCCGCTTTGCCTCAAGCAATTGTCCATTGCTCTCTTTAAGCTTTGAAAGTGCTTCATTTAATATCGGTCTTTTGCCGCTTGGCTTAAAGAGGATATCTTGTTGTTTCATCAACGTATTTTCAATTGTAAACAGAGCATCTGCTCCATAAATACTAGAAAGAAAAAGAAATTTCCCAATTTGATCTGCGTTCATTTTTTGTATTTCTTGAAGCCCATGAACATCGAATGAGAAAATAGATCGATATGTTTCGCGATCTACTCCACCGAATAATGCTTGTAAATACTCCTCACCCTCCGCCCGTCCACCTTCTACTTCAACTTTTACATCTCCACCAGCTTTTCCAGGAAGTCGCTCTATTTTTAACAGATTGTTATCTTCTGTACGAATTAAAAGATACCCGCCATATGCAGTTCCTATTTTAGGTTCATACCGATTTTCTGGTTGTTGCTTCGTAGGAAAGCCGAATAAAATGCTATGGATAAATGACATAATCGTGGATTTCCCAGCTTCATTTTCGCCATAAATAACCTGGAGTTGTGAATCAGCTAGTTCAATGCTTTGATTTTCAAACTTTCCATAGCCATAGATCATTAGCTTTTCAATCTTCACCTATCCCTCACCCCACTTTGCTTGAGCAGTTCGTTATGCAACAGTCGTTCTGCTTCCTTCAGAAGTTGCTGTTGTTCTTCTAATGTAAACTCTTCTATGTATTTCCTATAGATAGGGTGCTGCATAAGCGGCTGCGTCACCTCTGCAAATGAATGATAATTTTCAACAGTTGTATGTAAATCAGTAAAGAAAGACGTGAGCTTCGGATTGTTTTCATTATGTTGATGCGTTTTATTAAGAATTTTCACTACCCAGACAAATCGACTGCTATCATCTTCATCATCATTGAGAGCATCCATTATATCTTGAACCGTCTGTGATGTTTCTAAAGAAGTTGCCAAGTCGCCTGTCTCGGTGAATTCAATTGTTAAACAAGTTGAGCGTCGATCTTGACGAATTTCTCCAATAATTTCTTCACATTGCTGTATTAATTCTGATACATTATGCAGTCCCTCAACTGACACTTCGACATCTGCCCAAATCACTTCTTCTGCAGAAATAAATGATGCAGTAGAAGCCTCTTCGTTCATTTCCACTAGATAAAACCCTTTTTCACCAGATTCTTTACGATGACGTCCTTGAATATTACCGGAATACGCAATAATAGGATTGTTTTCATGTAAAAGCTGGCGTTTATGAATATGTCCTAACGCCCAGTAATCAAAATCTTTATTGATTAGCTCATTTACTTTAAATGGACAATACACATCATGCTCTTTATTTCCTTCAATCGAACCATGGAGCATTCCTATATGGTACACAGATGCATTATCTTGTTTTACATAATGTGCTGTCATATTTTCTGTAACGGAACGGGCGGGATAGCTATATCCATAAATATAGGCAAGCGGAGCCCCGTTTTTAAGAAATACTTTCATCTCTACATGTTCACTAGAAAAAACATGAACATTGTCGGGCCACTCCAGATCAAGCCATTTCCCACCCAGATGATCATGATTTCCATGAATCACATAAACCTCTATTCCCGCTGCATGCAATCGATCAAATTCCTTTTTCAACCTCAATTGAGCCTTTAAACTTCGTTCCTCCCCGTCGTATAGATCTCCAGAGAGCAACACGAAATCTACCTGCTCTTTTATCGCAAACGTAATTAATCTTGAAAACGCTAAAAACGTGCTTTCTCTCATTTTTTCAAACAATTGAGTCGGCAAATATTTTAAACCAACAAACGGACTATCTAAATGCAAGTCTGCTGCATGGATAAATGTCATTGAGTTCTTCATTAATCCCATCCTTTGATTATTAAAAAGGTCATCAGAACCTTCCTAAATCAATTCTTTAAGAAAAGTAGCTGCTTTTTCTCTTTATACACTACATTCATTTTACCATTCTTAAAATACGAATTCACGTTCTCCACTATGATAGATTAGCTAATTATTCTAAAGACGTTGGGTTTAGTATTTTATTATTAAATTTTCACCCAATAATCGCCTAGAACTGATGCTCCATCCTCAATTGTGCCAGAATAGGGTGAAGAAAAGTGTCTGGCGTTCATATCAGCATTGAAATCAATGTTAAACTATTTTCTAAAATGAACTTTATTACCCTGCTATTACTCTTATAAAGGAGAGGTGAAAAAATGAATGTGGTTCGATTAGCGAAAAAAGCAAAAAAGGGCAATAAAGAAGCGTTACTTCAATTAATCATGGCTGAAAAAGCTGCTTATTATAAGCTTGCTCTCACGTATATGGAAAACACACACGATGCGATGGATGCCTTGGATGAAATGATTGTTGTTTTATATGAAAAGATCGGTCAGCTTCAGAAAGAAGAAGCTTTTTATAGTTGGAGTAAAACGATTTTGGCTAATAATTGTAGAGCTTTGCTTCGTAAGCAAAAAAAGCTAGTATTCATCGATGAGTGGGAGATAAAAAATGAGCGAGAGCCTAGAGAAGATTTGACGAGTGATCCTTATCGTAGCAGTGAACAGCTCATGGATATTCAAGTGTCGTTTGAACATTTAAATGTCTATCAAAAAGAAGCCATCCAATTAAAATATTTTCATGACCTCGATTATGAGACCATCGCTACTATGACAAATGTTTCGATTGGAACCGTTAAATCAAGGATCTTTCATGGATTGAAAAAGCTAAGAGAACATTATGGAGGTGAAGTTGATGAAACGAATTGAGGAACGATTGATAGACGAAAAGAAACGTTTAGACGCGGTAACAGTCCCCGAAGATCTAGAAGCTAGGTTAAGAACTGCTTTAAACAATACGCCCAAAAGAACGAAACGTAGAGCACCGATTTGGGTGATAGCTGCAATCGCACTATTATTCATGTCTATTGCCGGATACAACTACAAGGCTTTTGCTTATTATGGTAAGAAGATATTCGGATTTGATGAAGTGATGACGGACACATTAAATGAACTAAACAATGACGGTATGGGACAAATCATAGAGAAACAAACAAAACTAGAGGATGGAACAGATTTTATCATCAACGGAATCATAACAGATGCCAATCAATTGATTTTGTATTATACATTAATAAATCCTAATGGAATCGATGAACACACTAGAATGTCTTTTAGCCTTTCAAAAGTGACCGGTTTTTTAACGAACTCTTATGCAGAATTTGGCTCATCATTAATGAATGATGACCAAACTGAATTAAAGGGTACAATGTCATTTGAGCCTGTCAATCCATTTTCAAAAAAATTGACGTTACATTATGATCAACAGCTTGAAAATAGCCAAATGATCGAACGAAGCATTTCATTTTCTTATCATCCTAACGAGGCATTACAGACGGAGATGAAGCAGTCGTTAAAGAAGAAATTTACAGTCGACAAAGGTACTTTTACATTCAACTCGATTACAGCTACACCAGCATCAACAGTTATTGATGGTACGTTGAATGTTGAGAACTTTGACAGAGTCGCGTCAGCATTACACGGTATCGAATTAATTGCTAATGGAAGGCCCGTACAATTAATGGGTAGTGGCAACCAATCATCACTGAAAGGTCAAGAATTTGAGGTTCGCTATGATGCATTACCAAAGCAGTTAGATTCACTCCAATTAGTCATTAACGAGTTTGTCGGCTATGAAAAGCTTGAAGAAAACATTGCTCTCGCTACAATAAAGAATGAGCCGATTCCAATTGAAAGTAAGGAACTGTGGGTAAAAGATGTGTCAACGACTGTACAAGGGGTTGAAATCACAATTGCAACAGAAAATGATGTGATGCTCGATCGTGTATCAATAAAAACGCATAATGAGGTAATTCCTTTAAAAACAACAGTAAATCAAACCCATACAGAGCTAGAAGATGGTCGAATAATGAAAGAACGTACATTATTGTTTGATACAACCGAAGAGCCAGAATATCTTTTGATACAAGGTATGCACTATATGAAACAATACAACCATACACTTGAAATTCGAGTTGATTAGGAAGCTAGAATTGTTTTTAAAATGAAAGGTCATATGAAATTTATTCAAGATTCAAAGCTACTTGAAGCAAAATTATGCGAATATCGTTTTGAAGAAATATATCACCGAACAAAGCAGCTCCCACTTACATTATAACAATATGAACCAGGTGATAATAACGTTATTTAATTTTAAAACCTCAAAAACTCATTACCCCGTTCTGATTTTGAACGGGGTTAAAGTAAAGTTTGTTAATTTTAATTGTAAAATCTTCACAGCACTTAATCCATCTAACAAAAAATTCGTTTAAATCTCAGTGTTATTCAGCAATCGCTCCCTTTAACAAAATAACAATATACTTTTAATTCTTTGTTAAAAGTTGTTTTCTTTACTATTTTTTATAATACAAAAACAAAGCGAATAACAGCAAAAGGATGGCAATCATTTTCTTTAGATCGATTGGAAAGCGATTTCCACCAAATAGACCGAAATGATCAATTATTGCTCCAATCAGAATTTGTCCCACAATGACGGCCATTAAAGTGGCGGAAACACCAATCTTAGGAACAGCAATCACTTGAACTATTACAAAAAAAGCTCCCAACAAGCCACCTATCAATTGCCACTTTGGAACGGTTGATATCGCTGAAATATCACCGTTGCCAAAAAATAATAAAATAAATAATAAAGCCAATGTCCCCACTGAAAAACTAATAAACGAACCCTCGATAACGCCGACTTTTTTACCTAATCCCCCATTAATTTGACTTTGGACCGCTAGTGCCATACCACCGATCAACGCTAGCAATGGAAAAATAAGTTTCACCATATCCCAAATCTCCCTACATTCCTTATATTTGCCAAAGGATGATATTAATCCTTCTCTCCTTTTGATACATATCGTTTCGTATCATCTATCATTAGTATAATATATTAAAAATATTTTTGTATCTATCTAATTTGAATACTAAAATAATACAAATTACAATTATCACTACTAAAAGATAGAATGGCAAAGCGCACTTTAATAAAACAATTAAAATCTGACCTCACTCATAAAATCAATTTAATTCTTCAACTAACGCACTCCTTATCTACAGTATGTTTTTCCGCCGTATTCAACGTATTTTATGATAACAAAAATGGTACTTTTCTATCTTTACGGAAGATTATATACAGTAATTATTTATAGTTTTGAATTACCAGTATAAAAAGAAAAATGATCTTCGATTGGAAGATCATTTCAGGCTGTCGACAAAGTCGATAGCCGTTTTTTATAATTACTAACTCATCAATATATGGTGCTGTTTCGCAACAGGAACAACCAAATATGTAACTAAAAAAGAAACAAAACCCCTTTTTCTTCAGATGAATTTTTGAAAAAGGAGTTTGTCTACACTCTGGCTCCTTGTTATGTACAAGGATTAATCTATATATTCAATAATTTTTAGGTTTTGATTATAAGCTTCTTTTAGAAGTTGCTTAATTTTCACTCGAGTTAACTGGGCCATTTTTACATGATTTGATAAACATTCATATGTCGGGACATTTACTACAGTGATATATGTGTCTTTAAACTTAGTCGTTATATTTATTAAATATAACTTAGCCTCACGTCCGCACACACATTTATAGGATTTTGGATATTTTAAATTCTCCATAAGCTCATCCCTCTTTGTATCGATAATTTATAGTTACTCCTAATAAAAATATGTCATCATTATAAATTTATTATAAATAATATCACATTTATTGAAATAAACTCTAATAACACGGAGAGTGTAAACATAACTAAATCGTATTTTAAAATCGCCAAGGATTAATAGTTCTTTGTTTAAAAGAACGCGAAGATGTAGGATTGGTTAAGAGAATACTGCTAAAAATGAATGGTGTTTTTTATACATTTATAAGGCCATATAGCGAACAGGGAAGTGAATTGATTGAAAAAAATAAAAACAATTCAAAGTAAGGATGGAATCGAGTATAACCTAACTATATTTGAAGATATTATAACTTTAAATGAAGGACAAATTTCATTAATAGAGGAGCAAATTCAGAGCATTGAATCTTCAGAAGTAGAAAACTTTATAGGAGTTCCTATTAATGCTGTTACAGATGAACAAAGTGCTCAAGTAATAAAGTTAATTTCTAATATTTTGGATGATTTTTCCTCTGTAGATGAAATAGTAAAATTAGAGGTTATTGATATCACTTTTCATGTAGATAAAGATAAATTAAATGATGTTGAGATTTATATTGAAAGAGATTGGGATTATGAAAACATGGATTATGAAATTGCTGAATGCTTAAAAAGATCATTCAGATTGGAGCAATTAAGAATCCGGTTTGATCCTAAATCTAAGGATAGTTGGCCTCATTTTGGATTTACAGTTCGTGGTTTTAAGGGAGGAAAAGGGATTTACGATCAAACTGAACAAATTGTAATCTTTTTTAATGAAGATCCCCTCAAAAAAGGAAAAACAATACTGGTAATTACAATTCTTACGCCAGATTATTAAAAAGGATAAATAAATCTATTAAACTACGATAACATATCTCAAAAGAGAAAAATCGATATAAATGATACACGTTAGGTGTTATTTAGTTCGTACAAGATAGCCACGGATATGTATATGGGAAATTACTCCTACACCTGGAAAAGAATCAACAATACCATGTAATTGTTGTAAGATATGTCGATTGACTACTTAATGGATTAAGGTTGTCATTATACATCTATAGCAAGCACCATTTTTTATTTGGCTCTGTTAAATAACTATGTTGATAATTGAATGAAATGAAGTCTTGATAATCAATTAAATAATTAAAAAGGGTAGAGGGGGATCTATACTTCCCCTCCATAGCATAAATATAATGGATAGGCTACAGAAAAATTAAGGTCAAG
This sequence comes from Metabacillus rhizolycopersici, assembly GCF_020075705.1. The sequence continues at coordinate 69,565 of NZ_JAIQUM010000020.1, forward strand.
TAGACTACAGTAAATACTATTGGGGAGAATCTACTATGACACGTCAACGTCGAACTTTTACACCCGAATTTAAACTTCAATTAGTGAAGCTTTATGAAAATGGCAAATCTCGCGCAGATATTGCCAGAGAATATGATATTACACCATCCGCTTTAGATCGTTGGATTAAAAACTATGGTGAATCTGGTTCGTTCGCTGCGAAAGATAATCGAACAGAAGAAGAAAACGAACTTGCTCGATTACGTAAGGAAAACCAGCGTTTACTGATGGAGAACG